>CAZJRB010000149.1:0-15591 GCA_964547995.1 uncultured Planctomycetaceae bacterium
TCGAGCTTGAAGCCGTTGTCGAGCATCCGCTTGATTTCTCTCTGCCAGGGCTTCTTGCCGACGAACCAGGGGTAGCCGGCAATCTGCTTTGCCCGTTTGCGGTCGTTGTCGTTTAAGTCGATTTTCACGCTGTCGGAGAGCCCGCACCGGTCGAAGTCGATCGAGCGCAACCCGAGGAACTTGGCATCGGGGACGGCCATCCGCTGTGACTCGAACGCCAGGTTGATCGAGCCCTGTTTGATAACGCTGTAGATGTAGTATCCCCAGGGGTCGTTATCGAGCAGGCAGTAGATCGGCAGTTTCAACTCGTTGTGCATTCGATAGAGCAACCGCCGGACGCCGCGTGGCGGCTGGCCCCCGCCGTGCGTGAGGATGCACTTGTGTTTGCGCCAGAACTTGTCTTCGTTGAAGCGTTGCCAGACCGTTCCCTTTTCAACATGGAGGACGAACCTGGCATCACACTTCCTGAACCGGATGACGTCGGGCTCGACGATCGACGGGATGGCGTACCCGCCCGACCCCATTCGGGAGCAGTCGATCTCGTCGCCGCTGTCCACCAACACAACGTTGCCGACGAGCGTGCCTTTGGGATCGGCCCGCAAGTGCATCTCTTCGCGGAGGCTGTCAAGGACCACTTCCACGTCTTCGATGATCGGGTCGCAATCCGACTGAACGTCGAACGTGTGCTCGTTGGTGCCCTTGATTTTGCCCTTCAGCGTGTAGAAGAGTCCGCGGATGCTGTTGGTCTTTCCTTCCCGAAGCAATTGGTTGCACCCTTTGGCAACAAGCATTGTCTGCATGAACGCCTTGGCTTGGGAGAGGTTAAAGAGTTCGCGCCGGTTGGTGTTTTTACCCATTTCGATGATGCGTTTCCGCTTGTTGTATCGCACGTTCGAGAGGGACCGCGTGGGGATATCGACGCAGGGATCGCGTCGCCGGGCGGCGGCTTTGACCACCCCGTCGGCAAGATTGTTCAGCGAGCCGAGCGTTTTCTTGTCGCGGGCGTTGAGCTTCACTTTCGGCGCCTTTGCAGCGGTGGTTTTGCTTTTCGCAGTTTTCTTTTTTGCCATGGTGTGACTGTCTTGGCCATATTTCAACGGAACCCCCGCCACGCAGTGGCGGGGCGTTTGCTCCCAACTCCCAACTCTCAACTCTCAACTCTGGACTCTGGACTCTCGACTCGCAATCAAAACAATCGCCCTTGCCCGTTATTGTTTTCGTCCTTCTGCTCCCGGATTTTTTCGGCCAGGGCTTCGGCCGCTTCGCTGGGATCGACGATGAGCACGTTCTCACCCAGGTCGAGTTCATCTTCGTCGATGGGCCGGCCGCGGTCGTCGAGCCGGACGTCGGCTTCGGCGGTCTTCTTCCTGGCCACCTTGAGCAACTGCCCGTAGAGTTTCTCTTCGTCGGTTCGGTTGATCTGACTGACGGCGCCGGCGACTTCTCGGAGGTACCGCATGAAGACGGCCCGGCGGTCGCCCTCGTGCTTGACGCGTTTGCGGCGCCGCAGATACATCCCCAGCTTTCGCCCGACCGCTTGGAGGGCCAGCCGCAATTCCTTCTGGATTTCCGGGTACGAGGCGATGGCTTCCTTCGATTCGCTGGTGAAGGGGACCCACACGCTGCCCATGTGGACCATGATGGTCACCGGCCCGCGGGGGAGCTGGCCTCGCGACTGGGCCAGCCCGTAGCTCCGCCAGTTGGTCGACATCACCGTTTGCGTAATGGCGCAGCCGCCGGCCTGGAACTGAAGCGGCACGCGGTTGGCGTATCGCAAGACGGTCATCGATTGGCCGTCGTGTACGTTGACGTTCTGCATGGCGTGGTGGAGGAGATCGACGTCCTTGGTCTTGAGATTCCGGGGGGCCATCCGGGTCTTGAGATCGGCTTCCTTGATGATCCTGTCGGCCGCGTCGGTTCCCAGGCCGTCGAAGGTCATGGCCAGGAACTGCCGCAGGGTTCTCGAGTCGGTTTCTTCGATCAGATCGGCCAGGGCGTCCCGCGAGATGCGATGTGCGGTCGATCCGCCGCCGTAGGCCAGCCCGACTTCGATCTGGAATGGGTTTCCGCGATAGACGGCGGGGGGCCGCGTTGCGGCGGCGTAGAACTCGCCCGGCACCACCTGGTGGAGCCCCTTGAGAATCAGCTCCTCGCCGATGGGCGAGATGCAGTCGGTCGAGGGGGCCTTGATCTTCGTCTGCTGGATTGCCTGGTAGACGGCGTCGGCCTCGCGCCGGCCGATCCGCTTGGGGTTTGCGCGGGTGCTGATCTCGGCCCCTTCACAAATCCGCCGGGCCACGGCCGGGCTGACGCGCGAGAACGACTTGGTCAGAAACTGCGAGATTGTCGGCGCCTTGGTGTTCTTGAGCATGGCGACGAGCATCCCCAGCTCGATCCCGTAGGGATGCGGCTTGATCTCTCTCGGTTCTGGCGGCAACCGCTCGGCCACGGCCTCGTAGTCCCGCTTGTTGTCGTCCGGATCGACGTAGTGGAGTGCGACGTGCGGGTTGGCGATGGCGGTTTGCTCGAGATACTCGTCGACGCTGCCGCGGCCCCGCTGGTACTTGGCCTCCAGCTCGATGGTCACGCGGGTGCCGTGGTTCGACTCGATCCACTCGATGCCGTGCTTCTCGATGGCTTTTTCACCGCGTGTCCCCGGCGGAATCTCCTTGCCCTCGCCGCGGCCGTTGACGATCTCCGGGCGGTTGCGTTTCGTGTCGATTTGGATTTCGTAATAGTGGGCCGGCTTGCGGACCGAGACCTTCGACATGATCTTGACCGGCTTGCCGGTAGTCAAAAGCCCGTACATTCCGGCGGCGGAAATGCCGATTCCCTGTTGCCCGCGGCTCATCCGCAGGCGATGGAACTTCGAGCCGTAGAGCAGCTTGCCGAAGATCAGCGGGATCTGCTTCTTGAGGATCCCGGGTCCGTTGTCCTGAACGCCGACTTGAAAGCGGTCCTGGCCGTTGCCGCCCTCGACGCGCCGGGTATGGACCCAGATTTCGGGCAGGATACCGGCCTCTTCGCAGGCGTCGATGGCGTTGTCGACGGCTTCCTTGACGGTGGTCAGGAGCGCCTTCCGCGGATTGTCGAATCCTAAAAGGTGGCGGTTCTTGGCGAAGAACTCACTGACCGAGATGTCGCGTTGGCTGGCGGCCATTGACTGGGCGGTTGCCCGACGCCGGCGCCGGGCAGGGGGGGCGCCGCCCTTACCGGCTTTTCGGGGGGAGACGCTCTTGCGAGGCTTCTTCCTGGCCAATCTCGCAACTCCTGGGGGGTCGCTTTGTAGGGACGATTCCGGCTGGACCGATTATACCGGTTTTCGCGCCCGCCCTCTACCCGACTTTTCCGCCTGTAACGGCCTACACCAGGCATATCTGGTTTCTCTGGCGCATCCGCCACATAAAGATTCACCCGTAGGACCGCCACAAGCCGAAACTCACACAGAACCATCCGGGAAAGCCCCGGATGGGCGTTGATGGGAACCTACCGATTAGTCCGAACCTACCGATTAGGTCATCCTTTCCAAACTGTGAGGAGTTTCACGATGACTCGAAATGTACTACGAAATTTGGCCGCTTCCATGGCCGTCCTGGTGGCGTTTGTCGTGGCGTGTGAATTCGACCTGGCCGGCGATCACCATGCCCGGGCCGAAAAGCGCGCCCGCACGGCAGACCAGATGTTCTACAACTACTATGTGCCACCCTGCGGCTACCCGCCGACCGGAGCCCAACTCTACGTGAGCCCCTTGCCCACGCCGCCCCTGGTCGGACATACCTGGGTCACGAATGCGGCATTCATGCCCCACGAACTCCTCTGGAGACACCATCGTACCTATAAACGCCACCTTCCCAACGGCAAGGTGACCAGGACCAGGGTATCGTGGCACTAGTACCCCATGTCACTTGAAACTGTCAGTACGATGGCTCTCCGAAGCCGTCGACAAACCGCGTCGGCCTCGGAGGGCCAACGTACAAAATCAAATGCAATGGGGTACTAGGAACCAGGAATCAACAAAACAAAGGAACACAAGATCATGAGATTTACATTGTGTACTATCGTTGCCGTGTCGGTTCTGAGCGCGGGTGCAGCCGGCTCGGCATTCGCAGAAGGCTGCAAAAGTTGCGCTAACCCTAAACTCAAGACCGTTCGCCTCCAGAAACCAAGCCCTCCGAAGAATCCTCGCACCGCAAGCCGCTCGAAGGATTGTTACAGCTCGAACTGCTCGAAAAAGAGTTGTCACGGTTCAGACTGCTCGGAGAAGAGTTGCGGTTCAGGTTGCTCGAAATGCAGCGGCTGCTCGAAGGGATCTTGCTACTCGAAGAATTCAAAGAGCTGTAGCTGTCACGCTTCCGGTGGTTTCCGTGTGTGTCCGGCGTGCGGCACGCGGGGTACGTGCGGGCCGGACGGCCGGTGCCGGCGGTGCGGTGCTTGTTGTGGCGGCCACGGCTGCGTGGGAGGCTATTGCGGGCGGAGGCACCAAAGCCATCGGTACGGTACCAACGGCCCCGGATGCTGGCACAACGGCTATGCCTATACCCCGTGGGGTGTTCCTGCCGCACTGGTCGTTCCGCCGACCGTCGATTGGGTGACCAACTGGGGTTGGGGCGTCGGAAACACGCGGATCACGCCGATCTATGCCCAGTTCGGTCCCAACTGGCCCGGTACCATGACCACGATTGTTGAGGGCGGCGACAGCACGGGTGGCCAACCCCGATATCTGACCACGCCGCCGCAGCCCAGCGACACGACCCAGTTCGGCGTCAATTACGTACGCGGGCCCTGGTAGTCCCGCCGGACGGCAGCCGATTCATAGATTTTCGATTTTCACAAAGGGTAGCCCACATCGGTGAGCTACCCTTTGTTTCTTTCACCCTGCCGAACTTGCAGAACGGATTGACAATCCGTCCTGCGGTCCCGTCCTTGCAACCGACGGGTAAAATCCTTGCCATTCCGCCGGGATTCTGGTATCCTGTCGAGAGTGTCCCCGGGGCTTTCGGGGATATTGCTTTCTGTTCGACGGGAGTTTCCCATGTTTCGACATCGAATCGTTCCGGCCTTCGCGTTCGCCGTGGCTGTTGCCGCCCTCGCCTCCATTGCGCTGGGCGACAAGAAGCAGGAAGAGCAGATGCGCCGCGAGTACCACGCCCGCCTCAAGGCAATCGAACACGAGGAATCGGTCATCCGCCGGCAAATCCAGCAGCTCGAGAAGCAGGTCCCCGAGGTGAAGAAACAGCTACAGGCGACCCAGCAAGTCCTCCAAGTGATGGCCGGCCAGGCCCAGGCGGCTAAGGCTCAGCTTGACGAAGCCAAGGCGGAAACCAAGCGGATGTCTCAGAAACTCGATGACGTGGCCGAGGAAGTCATTGCAGGCAAACCGGCCGATTCGCCCGTCGGCAAGGCCAGGGCAGCCGGGACGAAAGCCAAAAAGGCTTACACCGACGCCATCGACGCGATCAAGCACTCCAAGGCATTCAAGGAAGCTTACCAGCGAGCCACCTCCGAAGGCACTTCCCCGAAGATCGTTGCCCAGTTGCGAAAGCAGTGGTTCGATAACGATCCCACCGTGATCGACGCGCGCGAGCAACTTGCGAAGGCGCGGAGGGAATACGAGACCCTGCGGCTCGAGACACTCCGCAACGATCCCGACTGGAAACGGGCCGCGAGCAACCTGAAAGCGACGAAGGAGCAGGAACAGAGAACCGACGACCAGACCAAGAGCGTCCTGGGCCGATACGCCACCGCCCAGCGCCGCGTCACCATCACCAAACGCAACCTGGGCAAGTTGCAGGCCAAGATACAACAAGGCCATCGCGCGCTGAACAGCACGGTCAACTTCAAGAACAACTTCAAACGCCAGTACGGCCACCTCGGCAAGAAGTGACGAGCCGCCCGCCATGACCGGAAAATCCAAACCCGCCGCCCGGAAACCCGCCACGAAATACGCCCAGCTACGCAAAAAAATGGACCGGCGCCGCAGAAGAGCCAAGCCGGGCAAGAAGTAACCGCCGCAAGAAAAGTAGCAGGCACACTCCGTGTGCCGTCCGCGGTGTAAACCAAGAGCAACGCAGAGGGCGCCTGCTCCCGGCCAACCCACGCCTTGTGTCCGGAAAACGCAGACGCGCTTTGCAAGAACACGCCGCTTGGTGTAAGCTGTTCCTCAGGTAACCCGTAACGGAGGCAAACAACGGCGAACGGTGATGAAGCGTTGCTCGGCAATGTTGGTGGCGGCTTGGACCGGAGTCTGGGCGGTGTCCGTTGCGGCGGGCGAAGAGTCGCCGCCCGGCTCTCATGCCTGTCTTGTCGACGGCAAGGAAGTCAAGAACGATCTACACGTGGACGTCGCGGGCGTGAGGCTGTACGCGTGCAGCGAGGAATGCCTGAAGAAGATAACGGAAAACAGAAACTATGTGCGCCTGATCCGGGAATCGGGACGCGAGCCGGAGCAAATCCCGGTCAACCGGTCGCGCGAGTGGACCGAGAAGGAGGTGCTCGAAGGCATGGTGCTCATCAAGGGAGGCGAATTCACCAGGCCGGGCAGCTTCTTCATCCGCCGTGGAAAGACGCCGGAACCGACCGAACACGACGGCTACAAAGTGCAGATAAGCTCGTTCTATATGGACAAGTATGAGGTGACTTACGAAGACTACTGCAAGTTTCTCAACGGCGGAAATGAGAAGTACGTAACCGGGGGAATCCGGCGGGATGAGAACGGGAAGTTTGCGCCGCCACCCGAGAGAGCCGGGTTTCCCGTAAGGGGAGTAAACTACTATCAGGCCCGGGGGTATGCCGAGTGGGCAGGCAAGCGGCTGCCTACCGAAGCCGAATGGGAATTCGCCCACGGCGGAACCGAGGGACGCACGTATCCGTGGGGAAACGAAGAGCCGGGTGAGACAAGGGCCAACTTCGGACCCATGTTCAAGGGTCTCAAACCGGTCGGCAGCTTTCCCGAGGGTCGAACGCCCGAGGGGGTGTTCGATCTGGCCGGAAACATCGGCGAATGGTGCGCGGACTACTACGACGAAGGCGACTACCGGAAATCGCCCCCCGGGGGTACGATCAAAGATCCGCAAGGGCCAAAAACCGGATTCCTTCGCGTGTATCGCCTCGGGTGCCAGTGCAAGGGCGCCACGCCGACAGACCTCCGCGGCAATCTGCGCTGCCAGGCTTCTCCCTTCCGTGCCGCCGGGTGCGTTGGCTTTCGTTGTGTAAGGAGCAAGCGACGGGGCGAGGACCCGCGGTAGAGCGGGCAACACACACGAGATGTTTACTCCGGGTATATTGAATCTTGGCTCTCCATCGGGGGCGGGATGTTCCCTTTCCCCCGATAAGGTTTTGGGGAGGGACGGCCGGTACAACGCTGCGCGGCGTTCCGGGCGGTCGGAAAGGCAGGTCACGGCATGAAAGAACCCTGGTCCCCCACGTCGTGGCAGAAGAAGCCCATTAAGCAACAGGTGGTCTATCCCGACTGCCCGGCGCTGAAGAAGGTGCTCGACCATCTTTCCGAACTGCCGCCGCTGGTGACCAGTTGGGAAGTGGAGACGTTGAAGAGCCAGTTGGCCGAGGCGGCCTGCGGCGAGCGGTTCCTGCTGCAAGGGGGCGATTGTGCCGAGCGATTTGCCGACTGTCGCCCGAGTTCGATCACCAGCAAGCTGAAGATCCTGTTGAAGATGAGCATTCTTCTGGTTTACGGGGCCCGGCGACCGGTGACGCGCGTGGGGCGTTTTGCCGGCCAGTATGCCAAGCCCCGTTCGTCCGAGACCGAGACCCGCGATGGCGTTACGCTGCCGAGCTACCGGGGCGACCTGGTCAATCAACCCCCCTTCACGCTCGAGGACCGCACACCCGATCCGGCGTTGTTGCTCCGCGGTTACGAGCGGGCGGCGTTGACGTTGAATTTCATCCGCAGTCTGGTCCAGGGCGGTTTTGCCGACGTCCGCCATCCCGAGTTCTGGGACCTCGATTTCGTCGACTACGCCGCCCTGTCCCAGGACTATCGCCGCGTGATGGACGCCGTGGGCGACGCGATTCGGTTCATGGAGACCATTGCCGGCCGGTCGTTGACCGAGTTGAGCAAAGTCGAGTTCTTCACCAGCCACGAGGGGTTGCACCTCGATTACGAACAGTCGCAAACCCGGCAAGTGCCGCGCCGCACCGGCTGGTACAACCTCAACACCCATTTCCCCTGGATCGGCGATCGCACCCGGGACCTGGGCGGCGCCCACGTCGAATACTTCCGCGGCATCTCCAACCCCGTCGGGGTGAAGGCCGGACCCGGCATGGACCCGCAAGAGCTGCCCGAGTTGCTCGACGTGCTCAATCCCAACGACGAGCCGGGACGGGTAACGCTGATCCATCGCTTCGGGGCAAAACGGATCGGCGAGTGCCTTCCCCCGTTGGTCGAGGCCGCCATGCGCTGCGGCCGGACCGTCGTCTGGTGCTGCGATCCCATGCACGGCAATACGATCGCTACGCAGAGCGGGATCAAGACACGCAGTTTCGACGACATCCTCAGTGAACTCGACCAGGCGTTCGACATCCACCAGCGTCTGGGCTCCATCCTCGGGGGCGTCCATTTCGAGCTGACCGGCGAGGACGTCACCGAGTGTATCGGCGGCGCCAGGGGACTCGCTGAAGAGGACCTGAAGCGGGCCTACCACAGCGACGTCGATCCGCGGCTGAATTACGAGCAGGCCATGGAGATGGCGCTGTTGATCGCGCGGCACATGACGCGTCCGCCGTAGGCGCGGATCACCGGATACGTCATCCGCTTCACCGGACGAGAACGCTTTCTTTTGACGTTCGAACGCGCATTCAAATGCCGGAAGTCCATGACTCTACCGATTAGGCGAGCGGCAGGTAAAGATTTCCCCGCAGCTACGGTTGCCAGACCGTGGATCGAACCGCACTCCACCGTCTGGCGACGGTGGCTACAGGTAAATTCTCTTCCGCCGTTCGCCTTAACTCGCGGAAGTGTGCAATAATTCTTGGGGCCCGGGGCACAGAATCTTCTTTCACCTTATAGAGCGCTGCTCTACCCGCCGCCGGCGGCATTCTCATTGACGAACTGGTGGGCTGCCGGCTCGGCGTATGCGGGGACAGGAACCGCGCCCGCCACGAGAAGGCATTTTTCGTGTGGCGTGATGCGGTTGGCCGGTGCCCATTCATTTTTTTCCGAATTTTTTCAGGACGATTTTTGCCGGTGAAAACTCCATGAACAACCTGCAAAATACTTGACATTCCGCCCATGACACCCAACAATAAACAAATCGTTGCCCTCCCAATGCCCGATGCCGCGGCGGCAGTCCCATCGGGGAATCCGCTGCGGACCGCCGTCCGTCGCAGGTGCCATCCCTCCCGCAGGGCCTTTTTCAGGAGAAAACCGATGAAACGTCGTCGTCATGGTCGTCGATCGTTGTTTCCCGCCAGCCGCCCATCCATCAACGGCCTCCGTCCCGAAGCCCGACGGCTGCGACTCGAACCGCTCGAAGAGCGGCGGCTGTTGAGCGTCGATTTCGGCGACGCACCCGACCTGCCGGTGTACTCTTCGCCGCCCGCGCCTTTGAGCTATTGGGGATTGGGGTCCTCTGGTGAGGCGGAGAATGATCCGCAAATCTATACCGATGGAGGCGGGAATTGGGTTGCTGCTTGGGTCACCGATTGGACCCCCGGCTCGGACAAGGACATCTTGGTCTCTCGGTCGTCCAACGCGGGCGAGACTTGGACGTTTCCCACCGCTTTGAACAACAACGCCGATACAGATTCCGATTCGGACGACGACTTCGAGCCGCGGCTGGCAACGGACGGGGCGGGCAACTGGGTCGCCGTGTGGACCATCGGTGACTATTACGATGACTTTGCCGACCGGGACGTTGTAACGGCTCGCTCCGCCGACGGGGGCCAGACATGGACGGACCCGGCGCCGTTGAACACCAACCCGGGCTCAGGGCTTCTCTACGAGTGTTCGCCCGAAGTGACCACCGACGGGGTTGGCAACTGGGTGGCAGTGTGGCATTCCACCGACGATATTATGACTTTGGACTTGGACATAATGGTGGCTTGCTCCTCCGACGCGGGCGCGACCTGGACGGCCGCGAAAGCTTTGAACACCAACGCCGGCTCCGATATCGGGCAAGATATGTACCCCCAAGTTACCACGGACGCGCTGGGCAACTGGGTAGCCGTATGGACTTCGAGTGATCCCCTGGGCGGATTGATCGGCGCGGATCTGGACATCCTCGTTTCCCGTTCCGCCGACGCGGGCAACACGTGGACGGCCCCGGCGCCGCTGAATACGAACGCCGGCACCGACTCCGGAGATGATCTCCTGTGCGAGGTAGCCACCAATGGGTCAGGTGATTGGGTGGCCGTATGGTGCTCTACCGAGGACTTCGGTGGTACGGTTGGAACGGATTGGGATGTGCTCGTCTCCCGTTCGAGCGATAACGGCGCGAACTGGACGGCCCCGGCGGCGCTGAACACCAACGCCGGCTCCGACTCCGGCCTCGATTGGTGTCCCCAAATCACCACGAATGCGCTCGGCAACTGGATTTGCGTGTGGGAATCGAGCGACAGCCTTGGCGGGACGATCGGGACCGACACGGACATCCTGACGAGCCATTCGACCGACGGCGTGACGTGGACTGCCCCGACGCCCGCCAACGTGAACGCGGCCACCGATTCCGGCAGCGACGAGCGCCCGCAAATCGCAACCGGCGCGGCCGGAAACCGCATCACCGTTTGGGCTTCGGACGACACGCTCGGCGGTTTGGTAGGCACCAACTGGGACGTGCTCTACGCAACCGGCTTTGATCAAGCCTCGTTGCTGCCGACCCTCCTGGCAAACAACGGCGCCCGGCATACCATCGTCGCCGGCATCTATCTCGGGAGCAGCGTCGACGACGAGTTGGACGGCCTGCCGAACGGCATGGCCGACGGCGACGACGCCGACGGCACCGACGACGAGGATGGGGTTGTGTTCAACGACCCGCTCGTGCAAGGAGAGGATGCGTCGATCACCGTTACGGCCTCGCAGGCCGGCGTGCTGAACGCCTGGGTCGATCTCGACCAGAGCGGCACCTGGGAGCCGGGCGAGCAGGTGCTGGCCACCCCCGTAAGCGCCGGACCCAACGCCCTGCAAATCTCCGTTCCCGTCGACGCCGGCATCGGCTCGACGTACGCCCGCTTTCGTTTCAGCACGGCCGGGGGCCTTGCGCCCGACGGCCTGGCCGACGACGGCGAGGTCGAGGACTACCTGCTGACGATTGAGCCGGCCTACGATTTCGGCGACTTGTCGTCCCTCACAACCCTGGCCCAGCGCGGTCCGAAACACATGCTGAACGATCTGTTCCTCGGCAGCGCCGTGGATGCCGAGCCGGACGGCCAGCCGACCGCCGGCGCCGACGGCGACGACACCGACGCCGACGGCGACGATGAGGACGGCATTACGTTCGATACCCCCCTTTACCGAGGACGGCAGGCGACTATTACCGTCACGGCGTCGCAGGCCGGTCTTCTCGACGCATGGATCCGGTTCTACGGCTCCTGGGATGAGACAGACTCGCAGATTTTTGCCAGCGAGCCCCTGGTTGCCGGCCCCAATACGCTCGTTTTCGAGGTGCCCGACGATCTGAATCTGGGCGACAAGGTCGCGCGATTCCGCGTCAGCGACTCGGGCGGCCTTTCGTACGAAGACTGGGGTCTCGGCGTCCGCGGCGGCGAGGTGGAGGACTACCTCGTCACGATCGAGGACACCCCGTACGATTCCGACTTCGGCGATGCGCCCGACCTGGTGGGTTTCACCCTGCCGGCGGCCTTGAACACGAACGCCGGAACGGATTCCGGAGACGACGAGTCCTTACAGGTCGTCACCGATGGAGCGGGGAGCTGGGTCGCCGTGTGGGAGTCGCAGGACAGTCTGGGCGGCACGATCGGCACCGACTCGGACATCCTGGTTTCGCGTTCTACGGACGATGGGCAGACATGGACCGCGCCGGTTGCCTTGAACACCAACGCCGACACTGATACGGGAGACGACGTAACGCCTCACCTGTCGACGGACGAGCAAGGAAACTGGATCGTCGTATGGAGTTCGCAGGACGACCTGGGCGGCACCATCGGCACCGACGCGGATGTTCTCTACGCTCGTTCTACCAACAACGGCCAGACCTGGACCGCCCCGGCGGCGCTGAACACGAACGCCGATTCTGATTCCGGGCAAGATCTCGCGCCTCAGGTAGCCGCTGTGGAACTGCACTTCGCCGGCCAATACTGGATTGCCGTCTGGCATTCCGACGATACCCTTGGTGGGACCATTGGGGCCGATAACGACATCCTCCTCGCCCGATCCGACGACGCCGGTCAGAGCTGGTCGGCTCCCGTCGCCCTGAACACGAACGCCGATTCCGATTCCGGGCAGGACAAATACCCTCAAGTGAGTGACTACACCTGGGCCGATAACCATACCGTTTTGTGGCAGTCCGATGACACGCTGGGCGGCACCATCGGACCGGACTGGGACATCCTCGTCTCGCGTTCGGAGGACTCCGGCGGAACGTGGACCGCGCCGGCGGCCTTGAACAGCAATGCCGCCACGGATTCGGGCGACGACTATGGGGTTCGAACGGCTGGGAACTTGAACCAGATTGCCGTCTGGACCTCTGAAGACACCCTCGGCGGCACCATCGGGACCGACGCGGACATCTTGTGTTCGTGGTCTTACGACTGGGGTGCGACCTGGACGGCGGTGGCCCCGCTCAATGGCAACGCGGCCTACGATTCCGGCGATGACGTGTCTCCCCGCGTAGCCTTCGAGGATTGGAGCGACAAGGCGGTTGCCGTTTGGCAATCGAACGACACACTTGCCGGCACGGTCGGATCGGACTGGGACATATTCACGGCTCGCTGGGATGAGTGGTGGAACTGGTATTGGTGGGACGCGACTTGGACACCGCCCACCCCGCTGAACGCGAACGCTGCAACCGACTCGGGGGACGACTCGGCGCCGGCTGTGGCCACCGGCGGCGAGGGGAACTGTGTCGCGGCGTGGCACTCCGACGACACGATCGGCGGCACGATCGGCGGGGACTTGGACGTCCTGTTCGCGCAAGGTTTCGGATATCCGACCCTCTACGCCGACAACGGGGCACGCCACCTGTTCGATGCCGACTTCTGCCTGGGCGATTTCATCGATCCCGAGCAGAACGGAAAGCCTAGCGAGGTGGCCAACGGAGACAATCTCGATGCCTGGTGGGGAGGGGGTTTTGAGGAAGACGACGAGGACGGGGTGCGGTTTACCTCCACCATGGTGGCCGGCCAGACGACGCAGTTGACCGTCACGGTGACGGACACCGTCGGAGGCGGCGGACTGCTCGACGCATGGATCGACCTGGACCGCGACGGCCAATGGGAGGGGGGCGACGAGTATTTCATCCAAAGCCAGGCGGTCGTCGACGGCGCGAATCCCTTCCAGCTTGTGCTCGGCGCGGGCGTCGATCCGGGGTTGGTCTATCTCCGGTTCCGGCTCAGCTCGACCGGCGGGCTGGCGCCGACCGGCCCGGCCGACGACGGCGAAGTCGAGGATTACCGGGTCCGAATTCTCGCCGGCGGCGAAACGCGCGATTTCGGCGACGCGCCCGACCCGACCTATCCCACGCTGCTGGCCTCCAGCGGTTCCTATCACACGCTCATCCCGGGCGTCTACCTCGGATACGACGCCGACGGCGAGGCCGACGGCCAGCCGCACGCAAACGCTTGGGGCGACGACGCCGACGGCAACGATGACGAAGACGGCGTCCGAATCGGGTACCGCGACCTCTCGGGGGACTATCATCCGGGGGTGATGCACGTGGGTGAAACGTATTTCCGGTTCGTCACCTCGGTTGACGGCTATGTGAACGTCTGGGTGGACTTCAACGACGACGGCGATCTGGACGATCCCGGCGAACTGTGGCACGACGATTACGGAATCATAACGCCTGCGGGAGAGCACTTTTGGGGGATTTCCGTGGGGCCATGGGTTACCCTGACCGACGAAACGCTCGTACGCGTCCGCTTCAGCACGCAACCGGGCCTGGGGCTGTACGACCCGGCGCCCGACGGCGAAGTGGAAGACTACATGGTCGCGATTGTGGGCGCGGAGTACGGGGTCGATTGCGGCGATGCCCCCGACCCGTCCTATAACACGCTCGTCAGTCCCAGCGACTCCGGTGCATGGACCCCAATCCGGCCGGACTTCTACCTGGGTGCCGGTGTGGATGCCGATGCGAACGGCCAACCCAACGCCGACGCGACCGGCGACGACACCGACGGCAACGACGACGAAGACGGCGTCGTATTCCTCACGCCGCTCGTGCCCGGACAGCAGGCCGATATCCAGGTCACCGCCGAACTGACCGGTACGGGGGGAGACGGGTATCTGAGCGCGTGGATCGACTTCGACGGCGACGGCGAGTGGCATTGGTCGGACGAGATCGTCCTCGACGGCGAGGAACTCAGCCAGGGTGCCAACAACTTTAGCTTCCTGGTACCGTTGGATGCCGTTGCGACCGACCAGACCTTTGCCCGCTTCCGACTAGGCAGGAACAGTTGGAGTAGTTCCGGCTATTATGATGAGTGGGGCGAGGTTGAAGACTATGCCGTCGCAATCGAGGGCGAAGACTACGGCGACGCGCCCGCCCCCACGTACCCAACGCTGCTGGCCAGCAATGGGGCGCGGCACACGATCGTCTCCGGCTTCCATCTCGGGGCGGGGGTTGATGCCGAAACGGACGGCCAGCCGAATGCGACCGCGACGGGCGACGATAGCGACGGCAACGACGACGAGGACGGCGTGGTGTTCGGCGGAGGGTTGATTCAAGGTCAGGTAACGCCGTTGACGGTAACCGCCTCGGCGGCGGGGCTTCTCGACGCCTGGATCGACTTCAACGGCGACGGCGACTGGCTCGATGCGGGTGAGCAGATCTTCACGAACCAGCCGTTGGTGGCCGGGGCCAACAGCCTGAACGTGACGGTGCCGGTCGGCGCGTCGTTGGGCAACACGTTCGCACGGTTCCGCTTCAGCACCGCCGGCAACCTGGCCCCGACCGGCCCGGCCGACGACGGCGAAGTGGAAGATTATCAAGTGACCATTCTCGCCCCGGCGCCCTCGATCCAGATCATCGACGACGGGGACGCCGGCTTCGGCACGACCGGGGATTGGAGCCCCTACGCTTTCTCGGGTTTCGAGGGCGACCTTCATTACAGCTTTGTGGGCGACGGATCGGACACGGCCTCCTGGAGTTTCACCGTTACCCCGGGGCAGTATCAAGTGGCGGCAACCTGGACCGTCTATAAGAACCGGGCGACCAACGCGCCTTACGAGATCTTCAACGGCGCAATAAGCCTGGGAACGGTACCTATCAACCAGCGGGTGGCGCCGGACGACTTCAACGACCAAGGGGCCGATTGGGAATCGCTCGGCACCTACACAATCACGGGCAACACGCTACGGGTGGAGCTTTCGGACGCAGCGGACGGCCTGTTGATTGCCGACGCCGTACGCATCGAGAAAGTGGTTGACCTCCCGACGACGCAGATCATCGACAACGGGGA
>CAZJRB010000150.1:0-15398 GCA_964547995.1 uncultured Planctomycetaceae bacterium
AGGCTCTTTCATCCTCAACTCCAAGCCGGTTTATCCCGGCGCTTTCAATGTCCCCTTTATTCCCCCAATACTGAGGTAGGTTTTCATGGCAATGACCCCAGAAGAGATGGTCTTGTTTTATGGTGAACAGGCAGACCTCACCAAGGAAGGGCTGGCTGTTGCCGAAAGTACGTCCAATTACTATCTCGGCACATTAAACTTGTCTGAGAATTTCAAGTGTCGCATGATGCAAGGGCTCATAACTTGGCGAATTGGGAACGATCCGTCAGAGTTCTTTGGTCAAGCCGTTCAGAGCTACCATGATGACTGGGCGTTGCTCACGACAATTGGTGGTGAAACGGCAACGTTTTCAGACACGCCTGTTGAAAAAGTGCCGTTCCTCTCCTATCTCATTGGGCAACAAGACTCGCCACTTGGTGTTGATGGTCTCGAAGGCGACCGCTTGCTCGATGCCGTGTTGGGAAAATGGTTATTCGGGTCATGGGAAGAGTCGTTGTGGGCAATGGGGATGGAGCAACTTCGCACGTCTGGAAGTAAGTTGGCATTAGATACCTATGGACTCTACGAGTCCGTCGTGCGTGCATCTTCGTCAGACATGGCCGCACTGATGGAGAAAGGTGCGAAGCTCTTTAGTAATCGAAAATCTGACAAGTTCTATAGTGGTGGCGACGAGACGGAGAGTGGTGGTGAGGACAATAATGTGACAGTCGATTATCGTCTCGCTTCCTTGGCAAAGCGTCACGGTTACAGAGGTGCAGGGACACACGTATGGAAGTGGTGATCCGTTCGATCCAGTTCCCGGCATCGATTGTGCCGCTCAAACTGGTTTATGGCCCGGCTACGATACTGGTCATCGTTTCAATAAGACTCAAGATTCTCCGCAAGTCCCCATTCTCAAGCCGTTCGTAGTCTTCGGGCGTCTCAAGAGTGTAATCCGCTAGGATTCGATTGACTGCTACAAGGTTCTTTTCAAGTGTTGAACGGACATCGTTCGGAAGGCCCGTTAGTTCTAAGCCACCAAGCGATTGCAGGGTTTCTGTTACACGGCGATATTCGGGCAAAGACTGATCGCAGATTTTGGCCTTTGCCTTACGCATCCTTTCATAAAGGTTCCGCATACTCATAACACCTCACCAAATTCGTCATTCATCCGGCCCCCGTTCCGCCGTATCCTGCTCGTCGATCCAATCCTCTTCCACAAACGTCATGCCCTTCCGACCTGGAATCGTTCGTTTCGGTCCAGCTTTGTAAAGGGCGCACGACTTTGGCCCATAGCAGAAGGTTTCGAATCGGAAGCGTTTTACGTTGGGCTTCCAATGGTCCACGATGATTTCGACGGGCATGCGGCAGCCCCAAACGCATTGTTGACACTTCGTCTCGTACGTCTTGGCACTGAGGCGGCGGTGGCCACGCTCGCGATAGGTTTCAAGTTCGGGAGCGATCGCAAGCCACGGTGGTCCGCTGTCCGACTGCCCCGTCCCACGGCTCTCCAATTTAAGTTTGCTCGTCTTGTAGAATTCCGCACTTTCCATCGCGGGGTTCAAGACCGGCTCGGACATACCACTGGCAGCGTCACCGGCGCGAAACTGGTGCTTCTGGTATGCGGCCTTGCCGATGCCAACCAGAAACGTACGTTCCTCATCGCCGATCATGCCGTCGATGCACAGAAGGTAACCCATATAGGTATGGGCCCGTTCGTCAAACGAGCGTGTCAGCCGGATACGCGGCTGCACGGAGACGATCCAGCCTGTCCAAGCCAGCTTGTCGGCCATGGGATTCTCTATAGTCCTATTCGATAGGATGTGATGCAGGAAGCGCCCTGTGAACCTGCCCATGGTACCAGAAGCCGTGCGCATGGCCCAGACCCTGGCCCGGCATAGTGATATCCGGCTGACCTTGGGGCTTTACACGCACGTCGAATTGGTGGACCAGACGGAGGCGATTGGGGCGTTGCCGGGGCCGCCGGTGGGAAGCTCGAGACAGTGTTGAGATGCTCGACAATTCCTACTCTTCGTACCCATCTACTGGCCTAGCAGATCGATCGACGATGGCCAGAGCTCGGGTTTTCCGTGGCAATTGGACAGCACCCCCACGGAGGGTACAATGGCGGGTATTGTTGCCGATGCTCTCACATAGGAGACGCACATATGAAATGGGTGTAACCGGCCTTCCGCTCATCCGCAAGCCCTTGTTTTCAAGGCATTTGCGGCTGCGGCGATGAGGCCGAGGGGTAGTGTTTTGCAAACCATTGTCCCAGTGTTTTTGATGGATGAACTCGATGTTTGTGATTCCCCGCGGATGTTTTGCTGAAAACGCGGGTTTTCGAGCGTTCTCAGACGTTGCATCACGCAAAACGACTTGCCAACCCCTCCTGGCTTCCCCAAATTAGGCGAGGAACGCCGGTTACACCCATATGAAATGGCGATCAATAAAGTCACAAATATACCACGAACCACGACAACAAGGGGTGTTGCCGCGGGAGGGATATTGACGCCTTATACCTTACTGAGGGTGACGGGGGCAAACGGCTCTGCAAGAGGTGCGAGAAGCTAAACAGGCAAGAAGGCTCTGTATCGGAACAAAAAAGAGAGAGAAAGAGAATCGAGTAACCTGCTACAATAACCTGCCGCAGCGGGGTGGCCCGTGGGCGGCGAAGCAAGCGTGCCAAGAAGCGGGCAGGATGTTGTGCTGTTCGTGGCCAACGCGGCGATGGATACGGGCCAGGGCGACGTCGGCCAAGAATCGGCCAGGATGTTGTGCTGTTCGTGGACAACCGGTTATGAAGTGGGCAGCGGTGTGCCAAGAAGCGAGTAACCTGATACAATGAGCCCCTGGTCTTCAAATGTTGCCCGAATCGGTTCCACGCCCAAGCCAAATTGGAAGTATGAGGTTATACTGGTAGCCTTACCATTCCTCTGCTACGGTGATTCATCATGACACGTGCTTACGAAGGGAATAGACATGATCTTGCGAACCCGATCCATTCAACTTGCCGGAGTGTTTGCACTGTTTCTCGGGACGGCGGCCTATGCAGCCCAGCCCATGCCGAAGGAGGACGTCACCGGAACTCCCGCCGCCGGCGACGGTTTTTGCGTACATAATCTCTTCCAGAGCAAGATGGTCATTCAGCGCGACAAGCCTATTGAGGTATGGGGTTGGTCGACGCCGGGTGACAAGATCACCGTCACCTTTGCCGGCAAGACGGCGACCGCCACGGCCGCGGAGGATCGCAGTTGGAAGGCCACTCTGCCCGCCATGGAAGCCAGTTCGAAACCGGCGACCATGACCATTGAAGGCAAGCACGGCAAGATTACGCTGGAGGACATCCTGATCGGCGACGTTTGGGTGCTCGGTGGTCAGAGCAACATGCAGATGGGGATCTCGCGCGTGGATGACGGCGACCTGGAAGTAGCTTCGGCGAACTTTCCCCTGATTCGCATGCTCACAATCCCCAAGATCTTCGGCCCGGAAATCAAGAAGAACTTCCCCCGCGCTGCCGAGTTCAGCCGCATATCCGGAAGCGAGACCAGTGAGGGGGACTGGGTGGTTTGCTCGCCGGAGACCGTGCCGGGTATGTCTGCGATCGGTTACGTGTTTGTGCGTCGTCTTCACATGGTCACCGGGGTCCCGATCGGTGTGATCAACACGTCGCGCGGCGGCACCACCGTGGAGGCCTGGACACCCCAGGCCCGGCTCAGGAAGAGCGAAGTCCCGGTCATCAAAGAGCTGATGGCAAGAAGCGACACGAGAATCGCCGAGTTCGATCCGAAAGCGGAACTCGCCAAACAGATCAAGAAGTATGAAGACAGAATCGCTCAGATGAAAAAGGAGGGAAAGAAGATCCCTGCCGGCATGAAGCCTCCTACCTGGCCGGTCAAAGACGCGTATCTGCATTCCCATCGCCCCCCCGGCCACTGCTACGGCAGCGTGATTTCGCCCATCGCCGGGTTGGCCGTCAAGGGCGTCATCTTCCACCAGGGCTACAACAATTGCTTCAGTGGTGTGTGGGGAGCCGAAATGTACCGCGCCGTCTTCCCCGAGATGATCCGCGGCTGGCGCGACGCGTTTAACGATCCGGAAATGCCGTTCGGTATCCTGAGTCAGTGCACCGCGGGAAACGTTCAGCGACTCGATGACTTCCTCACACACATGAGAGACATCGGCGCGCGGATTCGCGAAGCGCAGTACCAGACCTTCCTCGAGTTCTACAAGGCCGGCGACAAAAACATTGGGTTCGTCAGCACCTACGACCTCCGTCATACTTCCTATCATCCGCGAGTGAAGGTCCCCGCCGGCGAACGCATCGCGCGCTGGGCACTGGCGACACAGTACGGAATGGAAGGAAAATTCACTTGGCTTCCGCCGATGATCAAAGAGATGAAAGTAGAGGACGGCGCCATTCTTCTGAAGTTTGACGGGAAGGGGGTCACTTCTACGGGGGACGGTGCTCCCATGGCCGGATTTGCGATTGCCGGCGAGGATATGAAGTTCCAGCCGGCCGAAATCTCGAACAAGATCCTTGGCAAGAAAGGCCGTAGTCTACAGTATGACAGTACGATCGTGGTCCTGAAGAGCCCGCTGGTGCCCGAACCCGTCCACTACCGCTACGCGTGGGGGCGCAGTCCCATGGGCAACATCCAGGCCAGGGACGGGCGCGTGCCGCTGGCCACACAGCGCAGCGACAACTGGTCCAACGCCGATCTGCTGAAGGCGCTCACCGGCAAAGACGCAGAAGACCCCGGTCAGCTCAGCCGGGGCGAAGGCCACGCCATCAGAGCGGCACTGGAGAAGGAAGACCGACGGCGCAAGATCGCCGAAGCCAAGGCTCTGCTTGAGCAGGAGGCCAACGCGAATTAGTCAGTCGAATTGCAGTCCAACGCCTGTTCGTGGCCAACGCGGGACGTGGGCCAGGACGACGCGGGCCAAAGCGGGCAGGATGTTGTGCTGTTCGTGGCCAACGCGGCTTGCTTGGGGGCGAAGTGGGCAGGATGTTGTGCTGTTCGTGGCCAACCGGTTGTGATGCGGGCCAGCGGAAGGGGGCGAGCACGACATTTTGGACAAACCCGCAAGGCATCGCCGCCGGCGTGCCGGATGCTGGGTGGGTGCGAAGTAGGCGCAGGGGGCCTTGCCGTTTTCATTCGCCCCCTTATTGGGGTAGGGAGGATAGGTTGTCTGGCGCTACTTCAGCCACCAACTGGGCAACCTCCCCAGCCAGATCCGCCCGGGTGTCGTCATATCTGTTTAATGTCCGCAGATCAGCGTGCCTCGAATATTTCTGCACGGCCCGGACATCGCCGTTGGTCTTGTCGAGAGCCGCCGTAACCGCGCTGTGTCTTAGGCCATGGGGCTTGGCTCGAATGCCGACATTATCCCCCAGTTTCGATACAATCCGATGAACACTTCGCCCAGTTAATCGCTTTCCCTTCCCGGCCCGATCGAAGTTCACAAAAAGCGCTCCCGGCTCCGTTCCGCGAATTTCTAGCCATGCCCGCAGAGCAACGGCAGTGGGTTTCGGCAAAGTGTGCTTCTCCGGTTCCGTCTTGCCCTTTCCGACGACAGCAAGCAGGCCAGCATCCAGATCAACATCGTCCACATCAAGGCGCACCACTTCAGCGCGGCGCAGGGCAAGATCATAGAGCAAATGAAGAATTGCCACGTCCCGGGTCCCTTTGGTATCGGCACGTTTACCTGCTTCTCCCATCAACAAACGAATTCCGTCACTGCCAGGCCCTCTCGTGTTCCTATAAGCAGTCGACTTGACATTCGAGACTTCCAATTGCCACGGGACTATCCCAAATACACCTGCCAGTTTCACAAGCGATCGCAGCGCAGCAAGGCGGGTATTGATCGTGGCGGCAGCAATATCCCGTCCAACCAGATCAGCCCGATATTTCATGCCCAACAAGTTTGCCTCTCCATGCGATCGACTTAAGAGTGTTTTGGCGGCATCTTCAACATCTGTAACTCCCAAGAATTTCGCAAAGTCCTCAAGACATTGGCTATAGGTGTCCAACGTCGTATTTTTTCGTCCCTCCAAAAATGCGCGTACTAAGTCATTGATCGAGACAGGTGCGGTCAAATTCTGCTGTCCCGCAAAAGTAAGATCAGCAGTCGTCTTTGAGTTGGTAAGTGTCCCCAAAGGCGCATTATGGGACTCATTTTTCACGGCGACTCGTTTTTCGTTAAACTTTGCCATAGTCACCCTCACCATGCGCAGTTTCTCCAGCAACCGCATCACCAACCCACCTAAATCCCGGAAGAGCGATCTTCTCAAGTCGATCATTTCCAATTTTGGCCCACTTCTCAGAGATCTCGTAGGCAATGTAGTTTCGGCCAAGCTTTTTCGCAACTGCAGCAATAGTCGCCGTACCAGCAAAAGGATCCAACACGACATCCCCCACGTTACTACATGCCAAAACGATTCTTGCGATCAACTGTTCCGGCATTTGGTTTGGCGCACCGGGTATTCTCTCCTTGAATGTCCCGTTGATCCTGGGTACGTGCCACACATCTGCGCCGGACGCAAAGCCTTCGTCACCCAGATCCTGTGGCCGAAGTATCCACGTATTGTCCGGCACCTTGCCATCCGGATTGGCGCGCTTGTCGTTGTAGATCAGTTGTCTGGCCGATGGTACCCGAATTTCCTTCGTGTTGAATGTGAACGTTTTCGGATGGCGGGTGTAATAGAGTAGATGGGTATGGGATGGCGAGAAGTTTTTCTTTTGATGCACGCCAAAAGTGAAAAACCAGATGACGTGCGATCGTTTGTGAAAGCCGATACGTTTTGCGAGAATGTCAATTTCCGAAACATATTTGTCCCCTATGCAACACCAGAAGGTTCCGTGCTTTTTCAGGACTCGGTGGACTTGGCGCATCCATGACTCGGACCAGAATAAATACTCGTCGTCCGAGAGTTTGTCGTGATAGTCGTCGTAACTGTAGTTGATGTTGAAAGGTGGGTCGGCGAGTATTAGGTCAATGCACTCTTGGGGGAGTTTGCCGACTTCATCGGCGAGTTTTCCCGAGTGCTGCCGTCAGCAATGTCATGCGCATGTCCGCGGTGTTGATATTTGGAGATTGGAGATGGTTGTTCGTCGAAGTCTCAAATTGTTGGAAGGGGGCGGAACGGAACGAGGGCGTAGCCCGAGTGGAGTCCCGCATCTCTTCGAACAATCGAGCGCCGACTGCGGGGATTTGCACCTTTTGGCAAACCTGCGTAAGATGATGCAGCGGACGAAGGATGCGTTCTCGGAAAGGGTGTCCGCCCTCGCTTGGCCAAAAGGGAAGAATCGACCTCCCCGCCCAGCTTTCAGCTTTGCTCGCTCGGGCGCAGGTTTTTACAAGAGCCGGGCTGATTGAAGGCCGTGCCAGCCGTGAAGGGGTGGGCGAATTGCGGTGATTCGTCTCTTACCGTACACTTATGTCCGGCCCCCACAGAACCACCCCGGGCACCCCCCATGTTCGTCACGTTTCGACATCTCGGCCGTATCGGGCAACTCGGCAATCAGCTTTTCCAGATTGCCGCCACCATCGGGGTAGCCACGAAGAACGGGCTTGAATATGTCTTTCCTGTGTGGGAACACGCCAGGTGGTTCGAGCGAGAAATCCCCCAAGCCAGCGTCATTGCGCGAACCCGGAGGTACCGAGAGAAAACCTTTGCCTACCAGGACATCGTCACTCGGGAGCCAACAAATCTGATCGGTTTCTTTCAGAGCGAGCGGTACTTCGCACATTGCGAGGACCTGATACGGTTCTTCTTCGAGCCGCGACAGGCCGTCCGTCAGCAGCTCTTGGCGCAATACGGCGATCTGCTGGGCGAGAAGACCTGCTCCGTTCATGTGCGTCGGGGGGATTATCTTGCAAACCCTCGTCTTTCCGACCCTAGCAAAACCGATTACTACCAACGGGCCATGGAACACTTCGACGCTGATACCACGTTCGTTTTCTTCTCCGACGACATTCGCTGGGTCAAGGAACACTTTCGTGACAACCGTTTCGTCTACATCGAGGGCAACGAGGCGATCGAGGATTTGTTTCTCATGTCGTTCTATAAGTCGCACATCATCGCCAATTCCACCCTCTCCTGGTGGGGCGCGTGGCTGAATCCGAACCGGGAGAAGACTGTCGTCGCTCCAAAGAACTGGTTCTGTGGGGAAGCCGCCGATTCCAGCATTCCGTTTCACTCGCACTACCACGGCTACCACGACCCGAAGGACCTGGTGCCCGAGGGTTGGTTGCAGTTGTAAACGTACTCCAGACAACCGGGTGCCGCACCGGTCGCACGGACATTTCCCTACTTCCGCTCTTGTGGGTTCAGGTAGCGTCGCTTGAGCTTCTCGTAGATGCAGTCGGCCGGGAACTGGGCGTCCGGGTCCTGACCGCCCCACAGCCAGATGTGGTGAATCAAGTGGATGGCATAGCTCCGCCGGGATAATGTCCCACCGGGTTCCACGAATCGACGGCCCTGACGCCAATCGACCGGGTGAAAGGCAATCCTTGGCTCGGCTGCCCAGGAAAGATCGAGTTCCATCACCATGCGAGTGAGCAAATCCGGACCCATCTCTCCCCAGTCGATACCACTGCGGTGGCGGTCGGCCTCGTCGAAACACCGTTGCATCAATTCGCACCCGCTCGGGACACGAATCACGGCGTTGCCGATTTCCCTCGGGCCTTGATATCCTAATACGTAGTCACGATCGAACTCAAAAGGACGCAGCGCCACGACGTCCAGGTCGACCCACCATTCCCCCTTCTCCAGGAGGAGCTTGCACCGGAACAAGTCCGAAAATGCCGCGTAGCTGCCCTTGCCGACCCCTTTCTCATAGACAAAGACCTCGGATTCGGGAACGAGCGAGTTCGCGTCCAGCAGGGTCGTTCCCTCGGGCACATTCCCGATCTCGTCGTAAACGTATAAGTGGAAGGGATGTCCCAGCGTCAGGAACGACGCGATCGAAAGTCGCTCCATGGTCGAGAGGTCCCGGCCGATCCAGAGCGACTGCACCGGTTGGCGTTCCGTGTTCTCAGGTGTGTCCGGCGTCTCACCGACCACCTGCGGCACGGCGCTCGGGCCGGTCACTTCGCCGGACGGAGATCCAAGAGCGGAATCCCGCCGGTCGATCTTCCTGACCCACGCCTCGCCCGAATGCTCGATTTCGAGGAAGTTCGCCGCCGCCGCGGCCGGCTTGTAAACCCGAAACGTGCGCATAATGCCCAGTGTGGCGGCGCTTTCCAGCGGGCCGATGAAGCTCGTATCCCGGTCAAGGAAATATGCCTGCCGTGACCAGTGCTCCATCTGCTCGGCGCTGAGAAAGAAACACCCGGAGTGCGGGTTGCGCACGCGGCGGCAGACAACCTCCGCCCCCAGGCAGGAGAGCGACACTTCCGGTTGTTCCGAAATCGTCTGAAACCGCGAGGTTGCCTGCTCATCCAAATCCCCGTCGATGTACATCTTCCGGGCGTGAACGTCCTGGGCGATCTCGTAGCGGTTGGGCTGAAGCAGACCGTCGTTGCCTGCGGCCTGGGTGAAATGACCCAGTTTGGCGAAGAACCACGGGTCGCGCAGGACCAGGTCATCTTCAAGGTAGCAGTAGTAGTCGTAGTCTCCCAAGTGGTCCCTCAAAACCGCGTGGCACTCGAACCCGAGCAACGTCGGCTCGCACTGGCAGGCCACTTCCCGGTACCACTCCTTCGTCAACGGCATATCGGGCAATACGTGCTGGTGCCGCGTCGTACACACGACAACATCGATCGTGGCAACGGTTTGGTCGTTGGCCTTCATTTGCATCGGCTCGACGGGACTGGCCAACTGCTGCTCGCCGGCAAGGACCTCGTGAATCGCCGAGATGCATTCGGTCAACGCCCGGACGCGAGCCGCTCGCTGCCCGCTGAGCGAACCGTGCCGCTTTCGCTGCAAAACGCCGAAGAAGTGAGGGATTGCGAACAGGAGTCTCATTGCCGGTGCAGACTATGCCATGGGGCCGGCAGGCATCAACACCAACGGTGTGGCGTGAGCCCTGCGGTTTGTATTCCCAACCGGTGATTCTCCCAGCAGCCCTGTCCGCTGTCAACCTTGGTTGCGTCGCAAGGGCGTTGGGATACAATGTCGTGAGGCTTGCGGGCAGCAAACGAACGAAGAGGTTCACCGTGCGCACTGTGCTACTTGTGTGGGAGCTTGGAGGCGGAGTGAGCCACCTGTTCAATCTCCTCCCGCTGGCAGCGCAGTTGCGTCGACGTGGCCATCGGGTATGTGCGGTCGTGCGCAATCTTGTGCGGGCGGAAAAGGTTTTCTCGCGACTCGGTGTAGAGTGCATGCAGGCACCCCTCAAGCCCAAGCGCCTCGCTAATCGAATCGACCCGTTGCGCACGTTTGCCCACGTACTGTACAACACGGGCTACGGCGACGAGGAAATCCTACGCAACCTGGGCAATGCCTGGCACACGCTCTTCGAGGAGGTGCGGCCCGATCTCATCCTGTTCGAGCATAGCCCGGTGGCCTTGCTGGCGGCGCGGACCATTCCCGCGAAGAAGGTGGTTGTCGGAAACGGCTTCTGCTGCCCCCCCGATTGTTCGCCTTGGCCCGATTTGCGGCCTTGGCTGCCGGAAGACTCTGCGCGGCAAGAAGAAGAGGAGAACCGGGTCCTGACCATTGCCAACCGGGTGCTTGAGGACTGGGGCACGTCTCCCTTGGATCGCCTTTCGCAGTTGTATCAAGACGTGGACGCCACCGTGCTGTTGACCTTCTCCGAGTTCGACCATTACCCGATGCGGGCCGCGGCGCAGTATTCCGGCATTTGGCCGCCCCCCGGTGGAAAACCACCGTCGTGGCCGTCGGGCGACGGGAAAAGGATCTACGCATACCTGCAGCCGTTCCCAGCACGACGGACGGTCCTGTCGCAACTCCGGGAACTGGAGTGTCCGATGTTGGTTTCCGCCGCTGGCATCGATTGGGACGAGGCACGGGAGTTATCCACCGAGAAACTGCATTTCGTCCGTTCGACGCTCAACTTGAGGCAAGTCGCAAAGGAATGCGACCTGGCAGTGCTCAACGGCAACCACGCAACGACTATCCTAATGCACCTCGCCGGCACGCCCGTGCTCCAGTTACCGCTCTACCTGGAACAGTCCCTCAATGCCGAGGCCACCGTCCGCCTCGGCGCCGGCTACTGCGCCCGCCTCGCCGAGGCATCCCGAATCTCACAGATCGCAGACCAACTCCTGAACAACCGCAACTACACCGAGACGGCAACCCGGTTCGCGCGGAAATACGCCCAATTCAACCCGCGCAAACCGCTCGCGGCAGCAATGGACCGCTTGGACGGGTTATTGCAGTGAAAGATCGTGCCGGGCCGTTCGCGATTCGATTGCCAGTCGTGCGCCGCCCGGCCTGTTCGATCTACTCTCCACGCGGGAAATCCTGCACGGTGTTGATGTAACTCCTGCCGAGGTGCTGGATTTCCAGGAAGGCAGCATGTTGCGGGGCGGGCTTGTAGACCTGGAATGCCCGCATAATCCCCAGCGTCGCCGCGCTTTCCAGCGGCCCAATGAAACGGGTGTCACGGTCCAGAAAATAGGACTGCGAGGCCCAGTGCTCCATCTGCTCCGCATTGAGGAAGAAACTGCCGGCGTGGGGGTTTCGAGTTCGTCGAAAGGTAATGGGTGTATCCATGAACGTCGCGACGATCTGAGGTGCTGCGCTGATGTCTTGAAATGGGGCGGTCACCCGCTTCGCCAGGTCGCCGTCCAGGTAGAGCTTCTGTACGTCCGGCCCGGAAGATACCTCGTAGCGGTTGGGCTGGAGCAGTTCGCCGCCGCCGGTCTGACGATCGAACCACTGCAACTTGTTGAAGAACCACGGATCGTGCAGCGCCAGATCGTCTTCCAGGTAGCAGTAGTAATCGTAATCGCCAAGCCGCTCCCGCAATGCCGCGTGACACTCGAATCCCAGCAGCATCGGCTCACAATCGCAGCAGCGGTGCTCGAACGATGCCGGCAAAAGCTTCAGTTGGTCGATCCCGTGTTCCTTGCCGACCGTGCAGACCACGACATCCACATCGCCGGCGCAACAGGCGTCCGCCGGGATCACCCGGCGACGCTCATGGTGGAGATATTCCTGGGACTTCCCGAACAACTGGTGTAACGAAACGATGCCATTCCGCAAACCGGCAACCCGTGACCGGATGTCCTGCCGGATCGAACCGTGCCGGCCCTCTTCGACAGGTCTAAAATAGTGAGGGATCGCAAACAATAGTCTCAAGCCCGATTTCTCGCTCGGACTGGGGGTTTTGCGGACCTGCTCACGGGCCTCCAACGGGTGCTGTCGTTCCGTCACATCCGCCAGCGTGCTGCCGCTCGGCTCCCAATCTGCCCCCTTGGTCACCACGCCGTGG
Source organism: uncultured Planctomycetaceae bacterium (assembly GCA_964547995.1). Classification (GTDB taxonomy): domain Bacteria; phylum Planctomycetota; class Planctomycetia; order Pirellulales; family Thermoguttaceae; genus CAZJRB01. The sequence continues at coordinate 12,387 of CAZJRB010000150.1, forward strand.
TACAGATCCAGCATCTTCGGCAGCGTCTCGGTTAGGCTGTACCGCGATTGGATCATCTCGACGCCGGCGTCGCCCAAGCGGCGATAGACGGCCGGATCGTCCAGTACCTCATTGGCCAGCCGCACAAAGCCGTCAACGTCATGGAAATCCGCCAGAAGCCCGTTGCGGCCGTGTTCGATCATCTCTTGGACGGGCGCCGTGCCCGACGCCAGCACCGTGCAGCCGCAGGCCAGGGCGTTCATCATCGACCAGCTCAGCACGAACGGAACGGTCAAGTAGATGTGCAGATCGCTCAGGTTGAGAATCTCGGCCAACTCCTGCGGCGGGACTTGGCCGGTGAAGATGAAACGGCTCAGGTCATACTCGTCCTGGGCAAGGACGTGTTCACGCACCGAATCCGCGTCGATCCAATGCTCGTCGCCGCCGTAGCAGACCCGGTCCGAGCCGACGCACACGAAGATAACGTCTTTCCGCTGGTCGCAGAGCCGCTTGGCGACCTTCATGAAGATGTCGAATCCCCGCGTCGATTCAAACCCGCGCGACACGTAGGTGACGATCTTCACGTCGGCCGCGATTTCGCGCCCCTGGATTCGGCGAAGACCCGGCCCGACACGCTCGACCGGGCGCCAGAAATCCGTGTCGATACCGTCGAAAATCACCTGGAGCTTGCCCCGATACTCGGCAGGAAACTGGCTCCTCTGCCATTCCGTCGGGCTGTAACCGGCGGTGCAGGTCTGCAGGTCGGCCAAGAGCATCGCGTTGCGGGCGCGTGCCCGCAATACGTTCAACTCCTTCGGCGGACGCTCCGGGCGGAAGTCCATCTCCGAGTTGTGGGCGCGGTAGAACCACTCGAAGTAGTTGATGATCGGACAGTCGTACAGGTCGGCCAGGAACAGCGTGGACCCGAAGCCGCTGTGCCCGACGACCAGATCGGGCCGGACCTCCGGGTGGGCCTTCATCGTCTCGTAGACGGCGTGGCTGTGCCAGGTGAAGTTCTCGAAAGAGCGGCTACAGTAGTGGGTCTGCTTCGTTGCCCCGCCGCGGATCGCGTACTGAATGCGACGCACCCCCCGAGAGACACCCGGTTCCCGTTCCGAAACGAAAGTGCATTGAAACCCTTCGCGCTCGACCAGGTAGCCGGCAATATGCCCGAATTGTGCCGGGAAATTCTTGTGTACGAATAGAACGTGCATGGCAGACAGGTTGGCCAAGACGGGTTGAGTGGAAATCATACCATATCTTTTCACCCATCAGGTGCCATTATACATCATACGCGAGTCCTGCGAATCCCTTTCTTGCAGCAGCTTTTCCCGGCGGGTCCAATAGAACCAATCTGCTGATTCCGCACCCGTTCCGTCGCTGCCAAGATCATGTCCAATACAAATGCCCCGAACATCCCGCTGCCGAAAACCTGGCCCGCCACCGTCAAGTCCGCCATACTGCATGTCGTCTCACTGGCCCAGTACGCCGTGGCCTACACGCGAAGCTGGGCGGCAAATAGTCCCATCGAACGAATCCGTCTCCGCGCCAGGTGTGACTGGCTGGAAAACCAACTTGCCATCGTCACGGAACAGTTGCGCATCATAACTGTCCGCATGGCGTTGATCGACCCGTGCCACCGACCGCACTATCCGCCCGCGGAACGAATGGCAATCCTGCAGCTCCGTGCTGCATGTGGCTGGTCTCAGAAACAGACGGCCGACCGCCTTCTGGTGGCCCCGGCCACGATCGCATCCTGGGGCAAGCGTATCGATGAAGACGGCCCCAAGGCCCTTGTGCAGCTCCGGGTGCCCGTCAACAAGTTCCCGGAACTGGTTCGATATGTCGTCCAGCAACTGAAGGCCTTGTGCCCCAGCATGGGCAAAATCAAAATCGCCCGGATGCTGTGTCGGGCCGGCCTCCATCTGGGTAAGACGACCGTTGGGCGAATCCTGAAGGAACAACCCGTGCCACCGCCCGCCGTGGCCGTCAATGATGTTGCTTCCAAGGACGAAGAACCTACCGCACGGTCCGTCAAGGCCAACTACCCCAATCACGTCTGGGGTGTCGATCTGACAGTCGTACCTCTCCTCGGCGGCTTCTGGGTGCCGTGGCTGCCGAACGCATTTCTGCAACAGTGGCCGTTTTGCTGGTGGGTGGGACTCGTCGTGGATCACTTTTCCCGATGCATCATGGGTTTCATGATTTTCCGAAAACGCCCGACCTCCCAGGCTGTCCAGGAATTCCTGGACCGCACGATTCAGAAGAACGGTGCGAAGCCGAAGTACATCATCAGCGACAAGGGCAGGCAGTTCTGGTGCAAAGCGTACAATGCCTGGTGCAGGCTCAAGAACATCAAGCCGCGCTTCGGCGCCGTGGGCAAGAGCGGTAGCATAGCGGTCGTAGAGCGATTCATGAGAACGCTGAAATCCGAATGCACCCGCCGAATTTGCGTGCCCGCCCGACGCCGCGACTTCCGCGCGGAACTGGCCTCGTTCATCGAATGGTTCAACGAACACAGGCCGCATACGTTTCTGGACGGAAGGACGCCGAACGAAGCGTACCACAAACGCCATCCCAAGTGTTGCCATCCACGCTTTGAACCGCGGGCACGTTGGCCACGTGGGTCGCCGTGCGCCGCGCCCCGCGTGCCGGTGAAGGGAAAACCTGGCGTTCAACTTGAACTTCAGGTTACGTACCACGCGGGTCGGAAGCACCTTCCGATTGTGACGCTGCGACGTGCGGCATAGGCCAAGCGCTGAGATCGTTGCGCTACGGGTGCGCGCTAGCAGCCGGGATGGGCCGTTTCTCGTGTAAATTGTCAAGGAGCTTGTTGCTTGTTGGCCTTCGGATGCCAAGCAAGTCAATCGTTTTCTACTTCTATTTGCCGGTTCTTGTCTCCGTCTTCAAGGGGATGTTAGGTTCGCTGGACCGGCACACCTAACTGCCGCAGATTGCTCATATTTGGTGGCTGTCACCTTTTCTTCTTCCACTGTCCCCTATTTTATTCCGTTTATTTGCCCTCGTTTATTT
>CAZJRB010000151.1:0-15158 GCA_964547995.1 uncultured Planctomycetaceae bacterium
TGAACCCTCAGCCGTCAACTTTCCTCCTTTGGTTGCGGCCTCGGCCGCGCTAAGACAATGCGGGATTTTCCACGGCTACTTCTTTCGGATGCAGTAGACGTTCTTCATTCCTACGAGAAACATGCTGCCTTTCGAGACAGCCGGGGTATCCTTGCAACGGTTGGCCGCAGACCGGGACATGGGAGGTCGACCTGAAGCGGTTCCCCAAAGGGCTGCGAGCTATCAGCGACCACGCCCGCGCCCTCGGCGTCAAGACGCTCGTCTGGTTCGAGCCGGAGCGCGTGGCGGGCAGGACCTGGCTGGCCGAGAACCATCCCGAATGGCTGCTGGGCGGCACCTTGCTGAACCTCGGCAACCCAGACGCCCGAACGTGGCTCACTGATCACGTAGATTGCGTCATCCGTGAGCAGGGCATCGACCTGTACCGCCAGGATTTCAACATGGACCCGCTCGGTTTCTGGCGGCGAAACGACCTCGAGACCATGCGGCGTGCAGTTGCCTTGCACCCGACCGACTACAACTACTCGGACCTCAATGCTAAGCAGGCGTTCCACCAAAGCCTGTTTGAGTGGATCCCCTATTTCGGCTCGAACACCATGCCGATCGGCACGGTCGACGCCTATGGGTTTCGCAGCGGCCATGCGATGGCGGTCGTCCTCGGTTACGATCTGCGGCGGAAAGAACTGGATTATGCACTGCTGCGGAAGCTCACGAACGAGTGGTGGCAAGTAGCCGAGTGCTACTACGGCGATTACTATCCGTTGACGCCGTACAGTCGGCGCGAGGAAGGCTGGTGCGCCTGGCAGTTTCATCGGCCCGAACAAGGCAACGGGATGGTGCAGGCCTTTCGCCGCCCCAAGAGCGAGGCGACGACCAAGCGATTCAAGCTGCACGGACTTGACCCGACCGCCGAGTACGAGATCGTAAACTTTGACGTGAATACGCCAAGGAAAGCAACAGGGAAGGAGTTGATGGAACAGGGCCTGCTCGTCGAGATCAAGGACAAACCCGGCGCGGCAGTGGTCAAATATCGCCCAGGCTCTTGACCACGCTCAACGGATTTCCGCTTTCCAGCGTCTGTGGTATCATAACAGCATCGATGGCAACGGAACACCCGAGTAGGGAACTACGCCAAGGAGATTTGCCATGACTGTTACACGATACGAGTTGATGCTCTCGGCAGCGATGGTGGTGATTGTACTTGTGGTTGCAGGCATCTCGGTTGCTGCAAACGAATTGGTGCAGAACTGCGACTTTGGCCGCAAAGAGCAAAAGGTAGCGGATCATTGGTCCGTCTGGATGCCGGAGTGGGCACCCGCGGCTTGTACCGTGCGCAGCACCTCCGACGGTCTCTTGATCGACGCTCCGGGACGACCCTACGCGGTTGGCGGTGTGTGGCAGGATATCGAGGGCATCAAGCCGGGCAAGGCATACGCTGTGAACGTAACCTGTCGGGCAAAAGGCATTTCGAGTGCCTATCGTTCCGTGTTGGTTCGGCTGACTTGGATGCGTGGGACCAAGAAGCTTCACCCCGCGGGAATGCTCGTTCGTGGGCCGACTTCGAGTCCTGAAGATGGCAAGCCAACTTTTCAAGACGTGCTGGTGGCCCCTAAAGAAGCCGACAGAGCCCGATTGTCACTGGAGGTGAAGTGGCCGCGCGGCGGGGCCGTCTGTTTCGAGCGTGTCAGTCTGAAACCGACAGAGCCGCCGGCCCCTCGCAAGGTGAAGATCGGCACAGTCTACCTCCGGCCGCGAAACGGCACGCCGGAAAAGAATCTGGAGCTGTTCTGCAAACAGGTCGACGCCGCCGGGAAGCTGGATTTGGACATTGTCTGTCTGCCGGAAGCGATCACCATGGTGGGGACGTCGAAAACCGGCGTGCGATGCGCCGAGTCGATTCCCGGACCATCCACGAAACAGCTCGGCAAGGCCGCCAAGAGAAACAAGCTGTGGGTGGTGGCCGGGCTGTACGAACGCGACGGGGAAAGAATCTACAACACGGCCGTGCTGCTCAATCGAGAGGGCCAACTGGCAGGAAAATACCGCAAAGTCCACCTGCCGCGCGAAGAGTGGAAGAAGGGGATCACGCCGGGACATGAGTATCCGGTCTTTGAAACCGATTTCGGGACCATCGCGATCCAGATATGTTACGACTGGTTCTTTCCCGAACCCGAACAGCTCTTTGCGTTTCAGGGTGCGGAGATCCTTTTTGCACCCACATGGGGCAACACGTTGCCGGACCGGGACGGCAGAGCGGAGGGCGAGACCGTGTTCCGCGCCCGCGCCCGGGACAACGGAGTGTATCTCGTGCCGTCGGTCTATGACGGCAACAGCCTGATTATCGATCCGATGGGAAGGATCCTCGCCAACAACAAGGGCGCCAGCGGCGTGTTCTGGTGCGAGGTGGACCTCAGCCAACGAGAGCGTCTTCCGTGGGTTGGCTACTGGCGTTCGATCGGCCCTCGCGACCGCATGCCGGGTACGTACGGACCGCTCATGAAGGACCCGCCGGAGCCGACGTACGGTCGGGCGGCCGAACAGCTTTCCAAATTGCGACCCCAGAAAGAGTGAATCACAATGAGGGACTACTACGTAATCTTACCTACTTGTCTCATGCTGGGGGTCGTGCTCAGCCGGCCTGATGAGGCGATGTCCCAGCGCGGAATCGGTGGCGAGAAAGGGGCCCCGATGCGTGTTCACCCCGTACCGAAAGAGCATCCTCGGTTGCTTGGATCGCTTGACCGGTTACAGCGTTTGGCTCGGGATCGCGCCGAGGCGTATCAGCGGGTCGTCCGCGTGGCCCGGCAACAGAAGGCGGATGAGCATTCCAAAATGGTTTCCATGGCTTTGGTTTCTGCAATCGAGAAGGACCAACGCCTGGGCCGCCAGGCCATTGAGATGGCGTTGAAGACGATCGGTGGCCCCATCAAGAAGGGGCACATCCCGTTCGGCAACGATCTGGCACGATGCGCGGTCGTGTACGACCTTTGCCATCCCTATTGGACGCCGGCGGAGCGCGCAAAATTCTTCGACTACATGAACAAGACCGTCGATGCGAACGTTCGCTCGGAAACTCACGTCTTCCACAACGGATGGTATGGCTACAAGAACTGGGGGATTGGCCTGGCGTGCTACGCCACGTATTACGAGAACCCGCGGGCAGCGGAGATCCTGCGTTCGCTTCAACAGGAGTTTCTCACCAGGGCGGGGCCGGCGCTCGAGCTGGCCGGCGACGGCGGCGGTTGGGCTGAAGGCTACTACGTCAACTACTGGCTCTACGAAGGGCTCTTCTTCTGTGAGGCGGCTCGATTCTGCGAGGGGAAAGACTCCTACGCCCTGGCCCCGAAGTTCTTTCGTAATCGGGCGATCGCGAGCATGTTCGAGACCTATCCCGGAATTGGGATCTACAACTCGCGGCGGCCGGTACCCATGGGCGACGGTGGAGGACGGGTCTTCGGCGGCGACCGGGACAAGGCCCTTTCCGCACGGCGCATTCTGGTCAACCATTTCGGCAACGACCCCGACCACCGTGCAGTGAACACCTTCAACGAAACGACCCCTCGCTCGAGCGTCGGCAACTACGCCTACAAGGATTTTCTTTGGCGGGACCCTGGGGTCAAGAAGTCTGATCTTGGCCGCTTCCGACTTTCGCATATCAGCCCGGGTCCGGGCTACGTGTACGCACGCAGTTCGTGGAACGAAGACGCCACCTACTTCTTCTTCAAGTGTGGCGATCGATTCACGGCGCACCAACACTTGGACGTGGGGCATTTTCTGATCTACAAACACGAAGAGTTGGCGGGCGACGGCGGGCACTACGACGATTTCGGCTCGCCACACGATGTCAACTACCACCTGCGATCCATAGCACACAACACCATTTTGATCCACGACCCCGCCGAGACCTGGCCCAACATCCGTGCCGGTGCGGTCACCGGGAACGACGGTGGTCAGGCGCACAACTGGCCGCATCACAACGGCGCGGTTACCGACCCGGCGGCGTGGCACAAAGACCGCCGACTCTACGATATCGGCGACATCCCGGCCTTTGAGGATTGCGGACCCTACGTCTATGTTGCCGGAGATTGTACCAAGGCCTACTCGCCGAAGAAGCTGGCATATTTCACCCGCCAGATTGTCTTTGTGCGGCCGGGCACCTTCGTCATTTTTGATCGGGTTGCGTCCAAGGATCCCCGCTTCAAGAAGACGTGGCTGTTGCAGGCAATGAAGCAACCGCAGGGGAAACCGCCCAACATGGTGATCACCAACGGTAAAGGCCGACTGTTCGTCCAAACGTTGCTGCCACGCGACGCCGAGGTGAAGTTGCATGACGGCGAGAGCCTTTACAGCTACGGTGGCAAGACCTATATCCCACGGCGCAACACCGGGCCGGCGCCGGAGTGTCGGGTCGAGATTTCGCCGTCGAAACCGGCCCGCGTGGACTACTTCCTGCACGTCCTGACAGCTACCGACGCGACTGCCGAGTCCACCCACAATGCCACGCTTCAAGAAACGGACAGCGAAATCAGTGCCGTTCTTGGCAATGCAACCATCTCCTTCGACAAGGCCAAAGTAGGAGGTTCTGTTACGATCGCCGGACGTCGCCGGCCTCTTGCCCGCAAGATCACTGCTACTCAACCTGACAGGCGGCGGTGACCCTTGCGACTGCGTTGACAAATTCGGCATCGCGGGTTACGTTCCGGGAACCACCCGAACCTCGAGGAATTGAGAAGATGGTCCCAATCACCAGCCGAGCCATGTTGATCAGTGGTAATCACACGATACGCACTCAGGTGCCCTTTGCATTGGCCCTCTGTCTGATGGCTCTCTGTCTGATGATTTTGCCGGGGACGCCCCAAACGGCCACAGCACAGGTTTGCAACGTCAAAGTGGTAACCGACGCCAGCCCCGATTACTACGACATGGCCAGCATGGTCCGCAGTGTCACGGGCCGCTGGTCCACGCCCGAGGAAAAATGCTGGGCGATGTTCTACTGGAACCACCTTGCCCGCCGGCAGACCTCGCCGATGATCCTGCACGGCATGGAACTGACCGACCCGGTCCGCCAGTTCAACGACTACGGTTATATGATGTGCAGCACGATCGCCGGGGCCAACTGCGCCATCTGGAACGAGATGGGAATGAAGGTGAAGTTCTGGGATATATCGCTCCACACGGTGTCCGAGTGTTTCTACGGCGGCCGCTGGCACATGGTCGACAATTCGATGTCGGCCATCTACACGCTCTGCGACGGCGTGACGATTGCCGGTGTCGAGGACATCGGACGCGACGGCGTCTGTTCCGCTTCGGACGGCAGAAGAGAGCCGGGACACATCGCCAAGTATCATTGCCTTAACGCGACGAGTTCGAACGGCTTTCTGACCGGCGCCGACTGCCCGCGGGATCTTGCCCAGGAATACCGGTGCTTCAAGCCTTCGGGATTGAAATACCGCTGGTACTACAACAACTGGGATTGGGGACACCGATACATCTTGAACCTGCGAGGAGGCGAAGTCTATAACCGCCATTACCATAGCAAGGGAAACGAGCCCAAGTTCTACGTCCCGAACCAGGGCAAGGACCCGGAAGCCGCAAACCGCCGATACCGCATCCGCGGTAACGGCATCTGGACGTTTCGACCTCCATTGACGCCTGCCGACTATAAAGAATCTATTCACAGGCAGACAAACGTCGAAGCGATGGCCCCGGCCGGGCTGCAGCCCGCCAAGGCCGAAACGCCCGCCGAAGTTGTCTTCAAGGTGCAGTCGGCCAACGTCGCCACGAGCCAGACGATCAAGGCGCACATCTTTCGAAAGACCGCGCAGGATGCCGCTGCCATCGCAGTTAGCGTTAACAACGGGCTAACGTGGAAGGACGTGTGGACTGCCGAGAAGACCGGCAAGATACCGGTAATGCTCGACTTGCTCGAAGAGGTCAACGGAGCGTACGAGATCCTCATACGCATTACGATGACGGCCAAATCCTCTTCGGGTGATGTGACGTTGAAAGATTTTGAAGTCAAGACCGTCACCATGCTCAACAGCAAAACGCAACCCCAACTGAAGCTGGGCAAGAACACGATCTATGTCGGGCTCGGAGACCAGACCGATTCGATCGTCCTTTGGCCGGAGCTGCAGGGAGGAAAGTATCGTTCCTGCGTCGTGGAAGAAAGCAACGTCACCACCAAAGAGAAACACCCGGGATACCAGGGCGTGCTCCACGCGATCAAGCCAAACGAAGAGGCGTACGTCGTCTACCGGATCGACGCCCCGACTGATATCACTCGGGTTACTTATGGTGGGCGGTTCTACAATCGGACGCCCAAAGCAGCAATACGTCTGTCGCATTCCTTCGACGGCGGCAAGACGTGGCAGAAGTCGTACGAGCTTACGAGCACGAAGCCCCCTTGGGACGTGATCCATTACGAACGGGTCGACAAGATCCCTTCCGGCGTGCGGTCGGTGCTGTTGAAGTACAGCTTGAGCGCCTCGGAAGCCGGGTCCTCGGCATGCAGCATCTACAGCGTTCGCATGGAAGCCAATCACCAGCCTGTGAAACCCGGCTTTCGACCGATCGAAGTCACGTTTCGCTGGAAGGAAATCCAAAAGGACCGGTCGGTGATTGAGCGGAGCCACACACAACGAGTGGAGAAAACGCCGGCACGCTACACGATCAACGTTGGTGGAGCCGACCACCCCGCGGTCGACTCGCTACAGGTCAATCTCGCGGGTGCCGTGCCCGAAGTCCGATACGGCTACTCCGACGGCAAGGACGCAGGCGGCGAGAAGTTCGTCGACCGATGGGTCTCCTACGGCCGGAACCTTTTGGAGGGAAAGCCATACACGGTGTCGGTTCCCCCGACGGGCGAGTGGGGAGGCTCCGACCCCGAGGGCAAGAAGCTCACCGACGGCGTCGCCGGCCCGCCGTACGCCGGAGGAATTGCCCTGAAATCTGCTTGCGCTTGGAATACCAAGCGCGGGCAACCGGAGATCACCGTCGACATGGGCAAACCGCAGACGATCGGCGCCTTCCGCATCCACATCACCGCCGGCTGGCCTTGGTGGCAGGCACTACGAGGCGAAGTGAAAGACAAAGTGGAGGTCTTCACCTCGTCAGACGGCAAGAGCTACGAAAGCCGGGGAACGTTCAACATGGATTTGCGCCGCAAGGATGTCCCCATCAATCACATGCTCCCCGACGACGAAACCACCGGCGGCTGGAACTTCGAACGAATCCTCGACCAGCCGGTTCGCGCACGGTACGTTCGGTTCAAGATCACGCCGAAGCGGATCCTCGGTGTCAGTGAAGTCCAGGCCCTGGAGTTTATCAAGTACGAGCCGTTCGATATCCGCATCGCGTTACCTGACGACACCTGTCCTTACCAAAAACCCATCCGAGGGACACGACCGACCCCAAGTAGAGGAAGCCAAGCAACACGAAAAACGTCACGAACAACAAGCCGCCCAGGTTTTCCGATGGCCAACACGACAACAAACGGCCAATTTCCCGCATCGGCGCATACGACCATCATCGCACCCAACAGCGAATCCAATTCCAGCGTCACGCAGCGCGCCGGGTGTATCGATGGAGCAAACCGCCAAGGTACGGAACCGCAACGACGTCACCTTCGGACTCAGGTTCGACCCGTTGAGGCATCGGCGAGTTGCGATCCAGCGACAAGTGAGGTCGGGAATTGTGGTAATAGTCGAAGTACTCGACCAGGATTCGACGTAGATGTCGTTCGCCAAACAAGATGACATGATTCAGACATTCCCGGCGTATAGAACCGATTACCCGTTCGCAATATGGATTCTGCCAAGGCGAGCGAGGTCGTGACGCATCACAATGAAAACGTACAGGATACGGAACGGGACATCCGGCGGATGAGGTCGCGGATGACACGTTTGATGGGCGGACGGCCGGGTTTCCCAGCTTTCGATTTCCATCGCCAAAACAACTTGAATCCCTTTCGATGCCATTTGATGACGGTTGCAGGCTGGACAATGGCCAGGGCGGATCGCCAGTTTGGCCAAAGCCGAGACAGCAATACCCAGAAGATGCGGTCGCGGGGCCGGAGTTTCGGGCGTTTGACGGTGTGCTTGTAGACGGCCACTTGCTGCCGCAGTGCGAGGTTTTCGGCGGCCATCGCATAGCGGCGAGAAAGGAAAGCCCTGAGGAAGAGGAAGATCGCTCGGAAGATGCCCATGGTGCTGTCCTCCTGCACTCGGCAAATGGGCAATCGTAGTGGAATGAGGCGGCGATATCAAACACCCTTCACATCTTTCCAAACCAGATGCAGAGTTCCCAGGTTCGGATTTTCCCTGGTCTAAGAAATCGGTTATGCTGACGTAAGATCCCAGTTTTCCCAGACGACGTAAGTCGTTACAGCGTAAGGCGGACGGGGTTTTTGGTAGGGACAGCCTAACGAAGCCACGGCTGAAACTGAATCGAATACACGTCTGCCTTCTTCAGTTGAAAACGAAGCCGCACCGTTTTGCCTTTGAGTGAGCTTAGGTCAGCTCCATCTTCCCAGGCCACGTTTTGGCGGATGCTGTCGCCGCTGAGTGGAGGGCAGTCCTTGCTTTCATGCCCGGCAATCGGCTTTCCATCCGTCGATTCCAGGCCAACTCGTACCGATCCGTCACCAGCCGTCTTGAAGTTCAGCACCAGTCTTTCCGCCAACTTACCCAGGGCGATTGGCTTCGTGAGAAGCTCACCCCCTTTGGAACCTGCCTGGACGGATACAAAACCGTCTTTGCGGTACTCGAATCGACGCAGGCGGCTGTCGGGACCAGTGTAGTAGGCTTCCGTTGCGTAAACCGAGTAGTGGTTGGGCTTGTTTCGTAGTTCAACCAGCCCCCACGCCATGTAGTTGCTGCGGTTGCCACCGCGATCTTTCGGTGCGGTTTCGGGGATGACTGGGTCGAGCCATCGCCGGAACGTGACGCCGTCGCGACTGGCCATAAACGTCGGTTCCACGCGCTGCCCGTCCTTGGGCAAATAGCGTGTCGGGAAACCGATCAGAATGTGCGGCGCCCTCGGGTAAGGTAGCACAGCGTTCGTGTAAAGGTGCTCCGCAGGAGCCTCGGGATACTTCAGTAACTCGGGCTTGGTCCAGTTCGTGTAGTCCTTGGACGTTCCGGTCATTATCGCCCGCTTGCCGTCCACGAACGTGCGATGGTATTCGCGGTACAGTTTCGCGTGAGGGTCCCAGAAAGCGAGGTTTTGCGAATCGAATGCGCCTTCCGTGATGACCGGTTCAGCCTTCATCAGTTCCCAGTTGATTCCGTTCCGCGACTTGTAGACGTACAGCCCGTGCTTGCCGCGTGGCCGACCTCGTGCAATACCTTTATACCGGGCATCAGCGGGGCATTTCGGGTTTGCATCCTTGAAGGCGACGAAGTCATGCGTGCCGATGCCGTCCCAGACGATGTTGTTCTCTTTGGAGTCATTGAACTCAAATAGACCGAGGTTGGGTTTGGTCCAGTTGATACCGTCTTTGCTTTCGGCGTAACACGTCACCTCGGAATGGGCCGACTTTCGCGTTTTCTCGTCGTAGTGAGAGCCGCGATAGTACATACGAAAAAGGTTGCCGTCGCGGAAGATCGTATAGTAGGCACACGTATTGCCTTCCCACGGCTCGTCCGTGACGAGCACCACTTCCTTGGGCTCTGGGTGGTTGAGGTGCTGTGACACATCGCCGTTGATCTTCTCGATCAGAAAGTCGTCAACGAACAGCTCCAGCCGCGTTCCGAACTGCACTGGATCGGCGGCTTGGAGCGGGAAAGCCGCGAGAAGAAGGAAGAAGACGGCGTGGAATGATAAGCGAATCAACATCTTAGTTCTTTCTATTGATCTGCCTGCGAGAACGCCTCTTCGGCCTGTTCGAGCGTTGATTCCTGCTACCGGTCGCCCAGCAGCTTGCGGAGCATTTCCTTCGCTTGCTCAGGCGTTTGACCCGTGTTCTGGAGGTGGCGACCCCAGAAGACGTTCCACCAGTCTGGAGGTTGGACGTGTGTGCCCTGTCTTGCTTCGACACTGTAATGGTTATGGGCCGGGGGCAGGTGCCCCCTCCTTTATTCTTGAATCCGGCAAGTTATTTATCGGCCGCCACTTAACGCTGTCGATTCGCCGTCCATCCGGTTTTCCAAGTACAACAAGGCGATAATATTTCAATGCGCATTAGTCGTCCGGACGGGCGGCTTCCCAGCCGGCATCCATCATTGCGTTCAACTCGTCCAGCAATGCCTTGTTCTTCGGGTCCAAAGCGATATTCACATTGCCGGCGGGATCGGTCTCGTAGTCATAAAGTTCATGCCTGCCTGTGCCGGGCAACTGGTAGACACTCCCCTTCGGCGCCGGTTTGTCATACCTGGTCAAACGATATCTACCGGTTCGCATCGATTGGGAACCGATCCATAGATTAAACGCCGCCTTCTTCCATTCTCGATTTGGATTTCTCAGAAGGGGCATCATGCCCGTCCCTTCAACATGTTCCGGAACATCCAATCCGGCTGCCTGGCATACGGTAGGATAGATATCGACCAGCTCAGCCAGCGCATCGGTCTTTCCTCCTTTCGTAATGCCCGGTATTGCAATCATCAAGGGAACCCTGACCGCTTCCTCGTAGTTGCTGCACTTCGACCAAAGCTTGTGCTCGCCCAACTGCCAGCCGTGATCGCTCAACAGGACAACCGCTGTGTTGTCTGCCATGCCCGAATCATCAAGCGCGTCGAGAATTCGCCCGATCTGGGCATCAATGAAACTGACGCTTGCCCAATATCCGTGAATCAGCTCTCTCTGCTTATCTTCAGGCAGCACCGGGAAATTGTCCGGATTGTAGTCCGAGCGACGAGAATTTGCGGCATTGACGACCTTATCACCGTAATGGCGCAAATCGCCCCAGCTATTTCTTCCGATCGCGCCTTTCGGGAAATGCTGGTTCTCGGCCAGGTCAATCTCTTCACGTTTATAGAGGCCCCAGTATTTCTTCGGGGCCGCCCACGGAAGGTGCGGCCTGTAAAAACCTACTGCCAGAAACAGCGGCTTTCCCGATTGGCCGTACTTCTTCAGATCAGCAACCGCCTTGTCGGCACTTGCCCCGTCGGGATATGCGCTGTCCGGTGCGTCAACGCACTCGGTCAGTGGCGAATGGTTCCTTCCTGTCTTGGAATAAGTCAATCCTCGTTTGTTCTTCTCCAACTGATACCCCGAACAAAAGCCGTCACATACCAGTTTTCGTTCATGAAACGTATGAGTATACCGTTTCGTCCACGACTCGGGATCATCGCCGTTGAAGTGGTACACTTTCCCTATGGAAATGGTGTCGTAGCCATTCGCCTTGAAATGTCCCGGCAACGACGGCTTTCCTTTGGGAAGAAGCCGGCGCAGCGTCCCCTGTCCTCGATGTCTGGCATACATTCCGCTAAGTGTGCTGACTCGCGACGGCATGCAAATAGGAACTTGGCAGTATGCCTTATTGAAAACCAGCGACCGTTCGGCAAGCCGGTCGATGTTCGGGGTGATAAGCTTGCTCTTTCCATAGCAATTGATCTCAGGCCTGAGATCATCGACATACAGCAGCACGATATTCTTAACCTGCCGTTCCCTGCTCTCGGCACATACGGCTCCCGCCCCGAGAACGACAAGCCCCATCCCAACCGCCGCAAGAACTCCCCGTCTAAACAATCTGCTCATGAACTACCCTTACTTTGTTTCCGCCCAACGTTCGGCATCAGCCGCCCGGCTTTGCCGGGTCGGGCTGCAACCGGTGGATACTCATCATGGCCTCCCGAGCTACACTTGGGGATGCAACATTTCCCAAAAACCCCTAACCCAGGAGGACCACGATGAGATTCTACCAAACACAACACCCATTCTACTGTGGCATCGACCTCCATGCCAAGAGCCTTTATGTCTGCATTCTCGCTCACGACGGCGAGATTCTGGTCCATCAGAAGATCCCGGCCAGGCCAGACACGTTCCTGAGGTTGATCCGTCCGTATCGCGAAGGACTTGTCGTCGGCGTCGAGTGCATGTTCGCCTGGTATTGGCTGGCCGATCTCTGCGAGGAACACGACATCGAGTTCGTGCTCGGCCGCGCGGCGGGTGGCACTGCTGGCTCGTCCAGCAGTGTTGTTCGAGCGACCTTGAGGCACTGCTGGGCAAGCCAGCAGTGGCACCCGCGCGTTCCGGTTTGGCTGCTACTTCACTTTCCCCCATAGCCAAACTCCGTCAAACGATGGTTTCCGAGAGGGCGAACGTCCGGTTCGCCCATTATCGGCAAAGTCAACTCAGCTTCCGTTTGAACTCTGCATATCGACGTTTCGCCTCCTGCTTGATCGTGTCGAACTGGGCCTGGTTGATGTCCAACTGTTTCGCGTGCTGCTGGAGTGTCTTCTTCTCCGTCTGTTCAAGCACATCGTTACAATAGGCCGCGAACAGCATGTCCTCGAAATTCGCGATGCGATCCGACCATCGTCCCACCATCTGCGCCTGGAATCCCTCCTTCTCGGCCATCTCTTTGGCCTTCTGCATCTGGAAGTACCCTGCGGCGAGATCTCGTCGGATTTCGTCGAACACGCGTTCTTCGAGGCGATCCGCGCCCCCGTCGGCGACCAACAGGTGGTAGATGTTTGCCAGATACTTTACCTTCTCCTCGTCGTTCATGGCCCGACCTCCCTCCCATCAGGGAACAGCTTCTCACTTGGCCCCAACGTTGTTTATGGCGGCGAACGGTCTGGATGAGCGGCCAGCGTAGCTGGTCCGGCTCTATCCCTTGGTTTGCCCCTATTTTAGTCTATCGTGGGAAGGAATCAATAATCTATCTTGCAGTTCGGCAATGCCTTCTGGAGTTGTTGAACCCCTTCGTCGGTGACTTGCGTGTTGCTGAGTTGTAGTTGTCTCAGCTTGGTCATCCCCCGAAGATGCTCTATCCCAGCGTCAGTGACTTTCGTGCTGCCGAGAGTGAGCCATTCGAGTCTGGTCAATCCTGCGAGGTGTTTCAGCCCGGCATCACTGACTTGAGTTCCTTCGAGACGCAATTCTTTGAGGGCAGGCAACCTGTCAAGAGCCTCCAACCCGGCGTCGCTGACTTGCGTGCGAGTGAGTTCCAACTCTTCGAGGTTCGCTAGTTCTGTCAGATGCACTAGCCCGGCATCGGAGACTTTGGTGTCGCCAAGGTCCAGTCTTTCAAGTTTGGCAAAACTCCGCAAAGTCACCAACCCTGCATCGGTGATTTCCGTGTCATCGAGTATCAACTCTTCAAGATTGGCAAGCTTCTTTAGGTGCTCAAGCCCAGTGTCGGTAATTTGGTCGCTGCAAAGGACCAACTCCTTGAGTGCTGTCAACTCCGAAAGATTCACCAGTCCGGCATCGGTGACTCCGGTGTCGGCAATTTCAAGGTGTTCAAGTTTGGTCATCCCCTGGAAATTCACCAAACCTGCATCAGTGATTCGGGTGCTCCAAAGCTCTAGTACTTCAAGCTTGGTCAGCCCCTTGAGATGCTCCAGCCCAGCATCGGAGACTTGGGTCTGAGTAAGGTCCAACCTTCTGAGATTTGTTAGCCCCTTCAGGTGTTCGAGACCGGCATCGGAAGTCTCCGTCCACCCGAGATCGAGGATTCTAAGTTCTGCCAGTGCCGTCAGGTTCTTCAGTTCGGCATCGGTAACTTCTGACCTATCAAGGCCCGCGCAACGCACATCCGTCATGAAATCCAGGCCGACTAAGCTGCGAAGCCACGTTGGACCGGGAAGCGCCGCGCGTGGTATGTAGTCGCCGTTGGCGTCAATCTCATAATCATACGTGACCCATCCACGGAAGTCCTTAATCGTGGCGACTGCCTCCTTCTGCCGCTTCGCCTTCGCCATCTTGCACGCAAACCAGCTACACCCGATGGCAACCACCGTTACCAGCACAAACATTGACGCCAGGCTGTACTGATACCAGCGGAGCCTCTGCTTCGGTGCTTTCTCAGCTTCCCCCATAATCGCACCGCATTGTGAAAAGTTTGGGCCGAACGGTTGAGTTAACCGGGCGGCGGTCCATCAGGAACCGGCCCGAATTATCGAAAGCTGTTCCAGTATTTTGGTCACTGAATCGCCGGAACGCTAGCCGCTCGGGAAAGAAGCCCAACGGCGGCCGGCGCTGTTGCGTCGCGGTCCGCATGATCTATGCTCCCGGCCAACAGCGAGAATCCAATCCTTTGGCCTACAAGGGCGAATTCCGGCAAGGTCCAGAAGAGTCACAACACGCATTCATTGTAGCGGCGCTGCGATCTGCGGGCAACGGGCAACAGGTTGCACTCCCGCCGACAAGGGAAACAGCACCCACCTGCAAGAAGCCCGGCGTGGCAATCGGGGTAGAGGGTGGTGGGGGATGTTGTTGGAACGGGACGGCAATAAAGAAGCCCGGCCGGAATTGGATCCGGCCGGGCCTTGGTTTGCTCTTTGTTGGTAGTGTTTTGCCTCGTTCTGATCGTTCCGATGGAAGGACTGTTGCGCGATATTTTCCAAGGCGACGTTTCCGCCGCTTCGGTTCTAAGCAATCCTTAGAAAGGAGGTGATCCAGCCGCAGGTTCCCCTACGGCTACCTTGTTACGACTTAGTCCCAATCGCGGAGTTCATCTTCGGCGCTTACCTCCCTTGCGGGTTACCTCGGCGACTTCGGATGCCCCCCACTTTCGTGGCTTGACGGGCGGTGTGTACAAGGCTCAGGAACACATTCACCGTAGTATGCTGACCTACGATTACTAGCGATTCCGACTTCATGCAGGCGGGTTGCAGCCTGCAATCCGAACTGGGCCGCGTTTTTTGGGATTTGCTTGCCCTCGCGGGTTCGCTTCCCTTTGTGCGCGGCATTGTAGGACGTGTGCAGCCCTGGACATAAAGGCCATGAGGACTTGACGTCATCCCCACCTTCCTCCGGTTTAACACCGGCAGTCTCGCTAGAGTCCCCGACATTACTCGCTGGCAACTAGCGACAAGGGTTTCGCTCGTTAAGGGACTTAACCCGACATCTCACGACACGAGCTGACGACAGCCATGCAGCACCTGTGCAAGTTCCACTCAAAGAGCGTCACTCCGCTTTCACGAAGCTAATCCAAGCATGTCAAATCCAGGATAAGGTTCTTCGCGTAGCCTCGAATTAAGCCACATCCT
>CAZJRB010000152.1:0-14798 GCA_964547995.1 uncultured Planctomycetaceae bacterium
CTCGGCAACTTCAGCGCAAGAAACGCGATTTGGCTTCGCTTGTTTGAGGGCTAGTGGGAGATGTCGCAGTGGGGCAACGCCTTCTTGAGTTTGCCGATGCCTTCGTCCGTGATCTGTGTGTCCATGAGGTGTAACTCCGAAAGGTTTGTCAGCCCCTTGAGATGTTCCAGTCCGGGGCCGGTGACGCGCGTTCCCAAAAGATGCAGAACTTCGAGATTGGCCAGTTTTCTTAAGTGTTTCAACCCGGCGTCGGTGACTTGGGTGCGATTGAGCGTCAGCTTTTCGAGATTGGTTAGCCCCTGGAGATGTTCCAACCCGGCATCGGTCGTTTGAGTGCGATCGAGATACAAGACTTTGAGCTTGGTTAGCTCCCGAAGATGTACGAACCCGCTGCCCGTAACTTGTGTAAAGTTGAGGTCCAGCAGTTCGAGATTGGCTAGCCCCTGGAGATGTTCCAGCGCGGCGTCGGTGATTTGGGTAGCGCTGAGGTCCAGCTCTTCGAGCTTCGTGAGCCCCTTCAGATGCTCCAGCCCGGCGTCGGTGACTTGGGAGGTCCAGGACAAGTTGAGCTCTTTGAGCCTGGTCAGCCCCCTGAGGTGCATCAGCCCAGCGTCGGTGACGTCGGCACTCGAAAGGTTCAGTTTTTCGAAATGGGGCAGGTCCTTGAGATGTTCCAGCCCGGAGCCGGTGATTCGGGGATTGAAGAGGTTCAGTTCTTCGAGCTTCGTAAGCCCCTTCAGATGTTCCAGCCCGGCATCGGTGATCTGTCTGTTGTGGGCAAGGTCCAACGTTCTTAGGTTTGGCAGTTCCCCGAGGTGTTCCAGCCCGGCGTCGGTGACTTGGGAGGCGAACCCGGACAAGTTGACCACTTCCAGCCTGGTGAGCCCCCTGAGATGCACCAGCCTGGCGTCGGTGATTTGCGTTCCTCGGAAGGATATTCTTCTGAGTTTGGTCAATTGGCTGATGCGTTCCAAGTTGGCGTCGGTAAGTGGGGAGTCTTCAGTATCTACTTCAACCACGTCCGACAAGAAGTCCACGCCGACCAGTTTCCGAATCCAGGTGGGCGGCCTTTCGGCCGGTACGTAGTCGTCGTCAAAAAAGGAGCGTTCATAGTCATACTCGACCCACTTGACCAGGTTCTCAATACTCTCGATCACTTCCCTCTGTCTCTGCGCCATCCGCCATTTCCATGAGAACCATCCCCCAACAACGGCAACGACGCACATCAACCCAAGCAGAGTAATAATCCCGAACTGAAACCGCCGCCGGAAAACCAAAGCAACAACAAACCAAATCAATCCGACCAGAATCACGCACAGGAAGATCGCAACAGCAGTGATCACATTCCATCCGCTTCCCTGCTGAAGGCCGAACAGTGAAAGGCGGTCGGCTAGCAGGAGGAGGAGTTCGATGATGAGCAGCCCCAGGACGAGTTTCCCTGGGGTTGGGATGTAGAAACAGGGTTTTGTGGGTTCTTCACTCATAGTCGCATTCTACCACATCACGACAATTTCCGACCAACGAATCCTGATAAGGCCCCCTCCCATCTAACTTTCTCAAAACCGCCTGAGCCGGGGGCGGTAGGGGGAGGTTATTCCTGGCCGGGTCTTGCTGAAAGGGGAAGTCGTCTCAACCATAGCCCCCAATCGATCCTGCAGTTTGGAGCCGTCTTCCGCAACTTCTCAAAGCCCTCATCCGTAACCTGCGTCTCAGAGACGGCTAGCACACGGAGGTTCGTCAGTATCTTCAAATCTGCCAGTCCGGCATCGGTGATGCGGGTCGACATCATGTACAGTCCTTCCAGTTTGGTCAGTTTCCCGATATGGACAAGGCCGGCATCAGTGATTGCGATTCCCGCCAGGTCCAAGCATCGCAACTCAACTAGCACCACTGGAAGCACCTTGCGACATCCCTGTTTCCCTAAGCCCTTACCCACGACTAACCTTGCGCGATTTAGGCGTCGGCCTCCGGAGCCGAAGGTTTCAGGTTCGAGTCCTGACGGGGACGCTTACCAAAGCCTTGCCACCAAAGGAGTTGTGGCAAGGCTTGCTTTGTTCACTTCGGGCAGCCGGATCGCTTTTTACAAGATTTCACAAGATGGGTGCCTTGTGGTATCATGGTGAAATGTCTGAAATTTGCCACCTCACGGGAGAATATCGATGAGAAAGCAAGCCATGATCGTATGCGGGACGGTTTTGTCGTTGGCCGCCGTGGTATGTGCGGCAGAATCCTCGGTCGCGAGCCTGGTCGACGCCTCGGGCGTAAAGGGCGGGCTGATTGTCCACGTCGGCTGTACGGACGGAAAACTCACCACCACCCTGGGCGCAGACGACCGCTTCGTGGTCCAGGGACTGTCCGAAGCCCCCGATGCCGTCGCGGCGGCTCGCGAACAGGTGAAGTCCGCCGGTGCAAGCGGCCGGGTCTCCATCGCCGCGTTCGACGGCAAACAACTCCCCTACGTGGACAATCTGGTGAACCTCTTGGTTATCACCGGCGCCGGCGGGCTTTCCGCCGACGAGATACGCCGGGTGTTGGTGCCGGGAGGTGTGGCCATGATCGAAGACGGACAAAATGTATCCAGGTTGAAAGCAGAACCCGTGAAAGACTTGAAAGGGTGGAAGGCCTTCACGAAGCCGTGGCCGGATGACATCGACGAGTGGACCCACTACCTGCACGACGCCCAAGGTACAGCCGTCTCCGACGACCTGCTAGCCGGGCATCCGAAGGGCTTGCGATGGACCGGCGGACCGTTCTGGGCCCGAAGCCACGAACACACGGCCAGCATGACCGCCCTGGTCTCGGCCGCCGGCCGGGTCTTCTACGTCATGGACGAGGGACCGGTGGCGTCAATCCAATTACCCGCCCAGAATTTCCTCACCGCCCGCGACGCATTCAACGGAACGGTCCTCTGGAAGCGGCCCCTGCACGACTGGTGGAACTCGCTCTACCCGTTGAAGAGCGGTCCCGGCTGGCTCCCCCGCCGGCTGGTCGCCGTCGACGACCGGGTCTACGTTGCCCCCGGCATCGGGCAGGATTTGCTGTGTCTGGACGCGGCCACGGGCGAAGTCCTCCACGAGTACGCCGACACGGCTTCGACCTTCGAGTTGATCGTGTCCGACGGAACCGTCTTCGCCGCGGTCGACACCGACCGCAAACTCTGCGACTACGACCAGCAGCACCCCAACTGCTGGAAAGAACGGGACCGCGCGAGCAAACGATGGGGATGGAAGCGCGACCAGGACACCCGCGTGATCAAGGCCATCGGGGCCGAAGACGGAAAGGTCTTGTGGAAAAAAGAGATGTCCGTCGTGCCGATGACGCTTGCCGCCGACAGCCGCATGGTCTGCTTCCATGACGGCGCCGCCGTGATTGCCGTGGACCGGCGCACCGGCAAAGAATTGTGGAAGACGGATACCCTGGAGATGCCGCAGGTGCCCACAGGATATTCCGGCCCGCGGCTGGTCATCTGCGACGACCGCGTCGTCTTCTCGCCGATGGGGCACATCTTCGCGATCTCCGCCAAGACGGGCGAAATCCTCTGGTCCGTCAAGGGGAAGCCGCGCTCCGGACACTACAGCCTCGAGGACTTTTACGTCATCGGCGACCGGATATGGGCAATGGCACGCGGCAACTGCGGGGCATTCGTCACCTACAGCCTCAACGACGGCAAGAAGCTCGAAGATTTCCGCAATCCGATCAAGTCCTTCTACATCCACCAGCGGTGCCACCCCGGGCGGGCCACCCGGCGGTTCCAACTACCGCCGATCATGGGGACCACGATCTACGACATGGAAAAGGACAAGTGGTTCATCAACGACTGGGTCCGCGGCGGCTGCACCTACGGCATGATGCCCGCAAACGGCATGATCTATGCCACTCCGCACGCCTGTGCCTGCTACTACCAGTCGAAGCTCAACGGATTCAACGCCGTGGCGCCCCGGCCCGAGCCGTCCGAGGCGCCGGCCGCCGTCGAGCGACGGGTGAAGGGCCCCGCCTTTGGGAAGACCCGAGGTTCGAAATCCGAAATCCGAAAGGAAGACTGGCCCGTCTTCCGACACGACAACGCCCGAACCGGCTACGCCAAAACCAACGTCCCCGCCGATGTCAAGCAGTCGTGGAAAAAGGACTTCGGCGCCAAGCTTTCCCAGCCGGTCGTCGCCGGCGGCAAGCTCTTCCTAAGCGCAGTCGACACGCATGCGGTCTACGCCCTGGACGCCGGCTCGGGCAAGGAGCTGTGGCGATTTATCGCGGGCGGGCGGGTCAATTCGCCGCCGACCATCTACAAGGGGCTTGCCGTCTTCGGTTGCGCCGACGGCTGTGTCTATGCCCTGGATGCCGCCGACGGCAAGCTCGCCTGGAGGTTCCAGGCCGCGCCGACCGATCGGAAGCTGATGTCCTACGGCCAGCTCGAGTCGGTTTGGCCGCTGGCCGGAAGCGTGCTGATCCAGGACGGCAAACTCTATTGCGTCGCCGGGCGATCCATGTTCCTCGACGGCGGACTGCGGATGGTGATCCTGAATCCCGAGACCGGCGAACTCGTCTCGGAAAACGTGATGGGCGACCGGGTGCCGGGCACGGAGAAGAATCTGCAGGCCCTCATGATGGGCAAGCACATGCCGGTAGCCATGCCCGACATCCTCTCCGGCGACGGCGAATTCGTCTACATGAAGTCGCAGACCTTCACGCCCGATGGCAAGCGGGTGCGCGTCCGGCCGCTGCGCCCCGATACGCAGTACGACCAGGAGATCCACTTGTTTTCGCCGATCTCGTTTCTCGACGACAGTTGGCACCAGCGAATCTACTGGATCTACGGCCGGGCGGCCGGCGAAGGCTGGGCCGAATTCCAGTTCCCGCCCAAGCGGGTCCCGTGCGGTCGAATCCTCTGCATCGACGAGGAAAACGCCTACGGCTACGGCCGCGATCCGGGACTGGTCTGCAACACCTCGGTCACCGAATACCGGCTCTACAGCGCCGGCAAAACGCCGACACGCAAAGTCGGCCAGCCAAGGCTCGAAGGCACGTGGATCAAGGGCAAACACTCCACGGACAAGCCGCTGGCCTCCAACACGGTCGATTGGAAACAGCTTTCCGCCCAGCCCATGGAGAAGCTCAGCGCGTTGGACTACAACTGGATTCACGAGGAGCCCGACGTCATGGCCCGGGCGATGGTCCTGTCCGGCGACCGGCTCTTTGTGGCCGGGCCGCGCGACGTGGTCGACGAAACGAAGATGTGGGGCCGCTCAAACGACAAAGCCTTCCAGGAGAAGATGACCGAGCAGGCCGCGTGGCTGGCCGGCAAGCATGGCGCCTTTATGCAGGTTTTCTCCAAGAAGGACGGCAAGCGTCTGGCCGAACAGAAGCTCGATTGCCTGCCGGCCTTCGACGGCCTGATCGCCGCCGCCGGCCGCTTGTACATGGTGACCGACGACGGCTCGCTCGTTTGTTACCAGGGCAAGTAATACGGCCGCTACGGGATGATTCCCGTGAGTCCGTGCGGCAAAGCCCAGCCCGGATTATTCGCGGGGCCGCCAGGCAAGCCGCGTCGTTCCCGTCAATAGCACACTTGCTTCGGCGAATACCGTTCCTGTACCGTTGCGGGCGCGCCGGCCATTCGTGTTGCCCCGGAGCCGGCGCGGAGTTCGGCCAGGTGCTCGTGGAGGATGCGCCGCACCTCGAGCACCGCGCCGGGGTCGGCGTGGACCATCGAGTGGTTCGCCGGGACCGTAATCTCCGAAACGGCGTCGCCGACCCGGGCACTTTCCTTCGCGACGACCCCGTCGCCGGCGATCAACAGGCGGCTCAGCCAGTCGTTGCGGGGCACGATGCCGATGATGTTGTGATACTTCACCCAAGGCGGCCGCTGTCCCGCCAGCATCACCGGGAAAAACGGCGAGTCGGGCGAAAGCGAGTCGATGCTCGTCTCGATCTTAAGCAGGTTTCCATCCCGCAACAGGTCCTTGTTGTCAAGAAACAGTTTTTGCTGGCTGTTGATGAGCGTCTGTGGCAGGCGGATCAGCTTTGCCAGCATCCACTGCGTCGTCTGGTTCGAGAAGCTACTGCCGCGGTGCGGCGTGCCGATGGTGACCACGCGGCGGATCGAAGGGTTCGGGTGGAAGAAGAATGTATCGCGGAGTTTCTGCTTCACTTCCGACTCGGCCTTGAGTTGCTCCAACGGATGCTCGCTGACAAGATGCCAGAAATCGTCCCTGCTGTTGATCGTTTGCAGCCTCGAGACCAGCCCGCCCATGCTGTGCCCGATCAAGACCATCTGATCCAGCGCAGGCTCCTGGCAGTAGGGATCGAGCACGCGTCGGGCCTCGGCCAAGTCCTTGCGAAGTTGGGCGGCACTGATCCAGAAGGGCTGGCCGGTCGGGTAGAGATAGAACCAGAACTGGTAGTGCTCGCGGATTTCGGGATTGCTCCGCAGATCGTTGAACATCTCCATCCAGGTCATCGGGCTGGACCAGAGCCCGTGGACCATCAGGACGGGGATTTTGCCCGGCTCGTACGGCTGGCACATGTAGAGCCCCATGATCGGATCGGGGCGGCCGGGGCGCATCTTCAACAACTCCTCCGGACGCAACAGACCGATCGTGGACAAGGCGTCGAGTTCGGGTTTTGAGAGAAAAAAGGCCAGCGGCATGGTCAGATCGTTTTCCAGCGGCACGCAGCGGCCGGCCACTTCGATGTCGGTCGTGGTCAGCGGATCGTACAGTTCAAGTACGGCCCGGCGCCGTGTGGGGCCGTTGTTGTTTTGCGGAACGGGGTTGTCGAAAACCGGCCGCAGGAAGGCCGTCACGGGAAAACTCAAGCCGACAGGGTAGTACTTGGCCGCCGCCGGTTCCCCTTCGTAGCTGCGGCGCACGGCGATCAGCGGAACACCCAGGCCGTGGGTGCGGTAATGATTTGTCAGGCCCTTGATCTCGTAATCGTTGACGAACTTGAAGTGATCGAAATCCTCCGCCCGCCAGCGGCTCCCGCGCAACACGCAGGTCACGTCCCAGCTCCCCACGGCGGTATCGATCGTGAGTGTTTCTCCGGGGACCAGCTTGCCGCTCCGGCAAACCAACCGCAAGGCGCCCTCGAGGGCCCCATTGTACAAATCGCACGCAGAGCGGAACTGGGGATCATAAGGGTTGCGAAGTTCTGCGAAGTAGGGGTCGAACAGATAGTGGTAGGCGTACATTACTGAAGCGGCGTACAGATCCAGCGCAACCTGTTTGTTCTGCGTTTCCGCCCGTTTTGCCCCCAGATACGCCAGCTCGGCAAAGGCGTAGACCTTCTCGGCAGCCGGCTCCTTTTCGATAAGCCCTTGCAACTTCTGGAGCAACTCGCGGGGGTCGTTTTGGAGATCTCTCTCCAGGTTGTTCACCCGGACAAGTTGCATGGTGCGCCCGGTGGGCTTGGGTCCGCCCTTGGCCGCGAGTTGAAGCTGGTCCATCAGCGGATTGTGGGGAACCGAGCGGAGGGAGACCCCGGTGGTTGAACACCCTGCCGCTGGAATCAGCAGGAGTATCGCCGCGGCCAGAGCACCGAGGACAACCCGTTGGCAGTTCACCGGCGAGATTCTTCCGAAGTGAGACGACTTCATAGTGCGGAGGAGGAACGGCGGAGAAGCAGGGCAGCAGAGAAAGGATCGGAAGCTCCGCTTACCCAATGGGAGCTGACCCGGGATTGGAGCCGTACCATAATGAGAACCACCTGCCGGCGTCAATGGCGTTTTTGAGAGGTTCGGCGGGCTGTAAAGCCGCGACCGGTGGCCGCAGAGGGCATCGCCAATCGCGGTTTTCAAGGGTAAAGTCGACCACGACACTGCGGCTACGCCTATTCCGCGACCACCGGTCGCGGCTTTACATGCTTCCTTTTCGTCATTGTCCCGGCTATGATCTAAGGCATGAGCACGAAACCTGAAGACACGCGCCGCCCCCCCATGCGGGCGATACTGCTCGGATTCGGCGAGCGGGCCGATGTCATGGCCGAAGCGGAACGGCTCTGCCCCGAAATTGAACGCTATGCCGAAATCGTCGCTCGCGACTTCTCCGGCAACGCGGACATGTCGCAGACCGATGCCGATTTGGCCATTGTACTTGGCGGCGACGGCTCAATTCTTCGGTCGGCTCACCAGATGGGACATCGCCAACTGCCGGTCATTGCCGTCAATTTAGGGAAACTGGGTTTTCTGGCGGACCTCTCCCCCGACGAATTGCCCGACGTGCTGCGCGATTTTCAAGCCGGCCGATTGGAAGTCATTGAGCACCTGATGTTGAAATGCCGGGTAATACGCGATGAAGATGTCATCCACGAGCAATTCGGACTCAACGAGGTCACCGTGCGGCGAGGGCAACCGTTTCGCATCATGGACGTCGATCTCTACATTGACTCGAAACTCGTAACCACGTATAGTTGCGACGGTCTGATTATCAGCACCCCCGTCGGATCGACCGCACACAGTCTCTCCGCCGGCGGACCGATTCTCCGGAAGGACATCCGGGCGTTTGTGATATCGCCGATCAGCCCTCATACGCTGACGAATCGGCCGGTGGTTGATTCGGCGGACCGGGTTTACGAGATGGTCGTCGATAGTCCGGAGGGCGAGACCTCGGTCGTGATCGACGGCCACGTGCTGTGCGAGTTGGAGCCGGGCGATCGCGTACGCGTCGAGCGGGCGGCCGAGCAATTCAAGCTGGTCGCCGGCCCGGGGCACAGTTACTATCGTACCTTGCGCGAGAAACTCGGTTGGAGCGGGCGGTTGAACCTGAACGACCATTAGCGCGAACATGTCATCACCTCGAAAGGAAGCGAGCATGATGAGAATCACCGGTTTCTTGTTGATCGGACTGTTTTTGCACGCGTCCGCCGTTTTTGTCACGGCCGGCGACGAAACCTTTACTTTCCGCTACAAGTTCACCCAAGGCGAACGCCTCCGCTGGGACGTGTTCCACTATTCCCGGGTGAAGACCACGGTCGCCAAGACGACCAAAACGGCCGAGACCTCGAGCAAGTCGGTCAAGCTGTGGCGCGTGACCGGCGTCAAGCCGGACGGCACGGCCACGTTCGAGCACCTGGTCGAAAACGTCGACATGAAGCAGAAGCTCGCCAATTGTCCCGAGGTCCGCTACGACAGCCGAACCGACAAGAAGCCCCCGGCGGGGTTCAAGGACGTGGCCGAGTCGGTCGGCGCGGTGCTGTCGGTCGTGACGATGGACGCACGGGGAAAAATCCTCCAGCGCGAGCGGAAACAAACGCCTGCCGGCGCAAGAAACAAGGAAGGGTACATGACCATCCCCTTGCCGGAAGGGCCCATTGCAGTTGGCCACACGTGGTCGTTTCCCCACACGATCGACGTGCCGCTCGAAACGGGTGGCATCACCAAGGTCAAGACGCTACAGCGATTCAAGCTCGAAAGCGTGAAGACCGGCGTGGCGAGGATTCGCGTGTCGACGGTCGTTCTCACACCGGTGACCGATCCGGCCATCGAGGCAAAGCTCATCCGAAACACCAGTGAGGGCACCGTCCGGTTCGACATCGACGCGGGACGCGTTCTTTCGCAGCAGATGGACGTGGACAAAGAGGTGCGAGGCTTCCGCGGCGACGCGAGCAGCTTACACTATCTGACCCGATTCACCGAAGAGTTGCTGCCGGTGAAGACGGCCATCCGGCCGATTCGGCAACCCCGACGGCGGGGTCTGTAATCGATTCGATCATGACGGGTCTCGTCGGTCGTAACGATTCTGCGCGGTGCGACCGCGCCCACTGGGCAAACTGCATCGCCGAGGCCGGCTTACGACAAGCCGCCCGGCCAGTTTAGCCGATTCTAATCGATGTCTGAGAAGCCCCTGGAAGAGATTCAACCATGAACCGCGTATTACTGCTTGGCGTGCTGGGTTTAGGCGCCGCGGCGGGCGGGCCTCTCCTATACTTCAAGGCGAAAGAGCATTGGCCGAGCGACAATGCGGCGGAGCCGACCGGCGCTCCGGTTGCGCAGATCCCCGTGGAGGGAATGCCCGCCGGCAACCTGGCCGAAATCTTTCGGTTCGACGTCACGACGGGCTGGGTGATGAAGCGGTGGCCTCGCGTTTCCGTGGGCATGTCCGATCCCAGGCTGCAAGGCTACCGCGTGCTGCTGATGACCGGTACGGAACCGAGCGATCTTGCCGGCTCGCTGACCTACTATTTCGATGCCGACCAGAAAGTCGAGCGGATCACATTCAAGGGGACGACCGGCGATGCCCGGAAGTTGGTGCGGTTGATGACCACCCGCTACAGGTTCGTCCGGCGGCTGACAAACGATCCGGGTGTTTTCCTATACGAAGCGGCACATGTGGACCGTGACCGCCGGAGCATTCTGGAATTCCGCCTTTCGCCGGTAGTCCGGGCCGACGATTCGCATCACCGTTTCGACGTAAAGCTGTCGATCGAACGGCCGTCGTAACCTTACGAGTCGTCTTTTTCCTTGCTCTTGGATTCGGCGCTTGGTTTCTTGGGTTCGGCGGGTGGTGGTTCGTACTCGAATTCCTTCCAAACCATCGGCCGGCGGAGATGGGGTTCGATCCGCAGTACGACTTCGCCGTTCTGGAAAATACGGACGGTTCCGTTGGTTTGGCTGACGGCGACGGCTACCGCATTGGTTGTCCGGCTGACCGCAGCGGCGGCCCAGTGGCGGGCGCCGAGCCCCTTCGACAAGGTCACCTCGGCGGCCGAGCAATCGAGATAGCGGCACGCCGCCTCGACGGTTCCGTCGGCCGAGACGACGATGGCCCCGTCCATCTGGGCAATCTCCTTGATCCCTTCGCGGACACGGGCGTCGGCCAGGTTCCGCTCCTTGCGATTGTAGCCCCTGACCGGATCGAAACCGGCCGAATGGCTGGAGGCCATTACCTTTCGGACGTCGCCCACGACGAGGAGTGTGCCGACCGGCTTGCCTTCGCGTCCTTCGCGTCCGACCTCCACGGCCAGATCGACAACCATTTTCAGCGTATCGAGCGGCACACGCGTTTCCAACCGGCGCAGATCGCGGCCGGTCAGCCGATTGAGGTGCTCGCCGAGGTTGATGACACTCAGCGAGTCGATCGTGTCGGCATCGAAGCCGCTGTAAAGCGCGACAACCGCAGAGTTTGGGGCGAGCAGATCGTCAGCCACCGCTTCGAGCACGGCCTGGGTGAGCCGCTCGTAGACGGGCCGGTCGGGCATGTCGAGCTTGACCGTGTAGAACGCCGATTCCTTGGCCCCTTGAAGCTGCTCATCGGTGTCGGCGGCGATCAGAAGCTGCTGCTTGCCGACCATTTTCTTCAGCCGTTGCCAGTCGGCCGACCCGTCCAGCAGGAGCAAGATCGTATCGGCCTCGACCGTTTTCGTCAGTTGCAGGGCCAAGCGACAGAGGTTTTTAAACTGGTCGGTAAATCGTAGGGGGTTCACTCCCACTCGATCTGCTTTCTGCGGGGGTTTGGTGCGTATGCCGCTTCACGATAAAGCCCATATTATTTTCTGTGGCGGAAAGTTGGGTGCCATGCCCACGCTTGCGTGGGCATGTAGCGGTTTCTTGCGGGATTCACGACATGCCCACGCGAGCGTGGGCATGGCACCCGAAAATCCGGCTTTCCGCAACAGGTACATATTAAAAGGTTTTCGCGCAAAAGGCAACGCCAACGCAGAAATTCGTGCTACGGCGCCGGTAACCTTAGAACAGTTGTCGGATCCGCTCGGCGACCGAGATCGGCTTGGCCGGGGTTTCGCCCCGGACGTACTGTTGCCACCGCATCACGTTGTTGCCGAAATCCTTGCCGGTTACCTGCTTCAGCGACAAAACGGCCCGATACTGCAAGGCCGGGTCCTCGTCGTTCAGTGCCGGCGCCAAGGCCGCTACGGCGGAAGGCTCCTCAGATTCGCCGAGGGCCGTGGTTGCTGCCAGGCGAACATCGATGTCCGTGTCGGTCTTGAGAACCCCGCCGAGCACGTCGACAGCTCCCGCATCGCCACGCTTGCCCCAGGCTTTGCAAGCGGCGACCCGTACATCCGGATCACTCTCCTCCAGCGCCGCCCGAAGGATAAGGTCGGTCGTTTTGCACGGGTAGTTGGCCAGCGTACGGATGATTTCCGCCCGGATCATCGGGTCGTCCTCCACGCGAATCATCTCAGCCAACTCGCCGGCGATTCGTTCGCGATCGGCGGTGCTGGCGTCGGTGCCCTTCTGGGCCAGTTCTCGGAGCGTGGCAATACGCTCTGCCGGGGGGGTTACACCGGGCAACGTATCGGATCGCTTTGAAAAGGGGTTCCAGGACGACAACGGGTCGAAATCGGCGCAACCGGCCGCCGAAAGGACCAGAATACCCAGAACGAAGATCGCTGGTAACCTGGGGGAAACGTGAGCCATGGAGAAGACCCTTTCTCAAAAGTCGGGACATAGAACCGCCCAAAAGAAAAGAAGCGGGACTATAGCATCGACATTTTTTTTCGCCAAGGTGAGTCTCAATAAAATAGCGGCAAAATGCGCGGTCTGCGAAGATTCGGTAACGGAATCTCGGCTCTACCTACTTCCCTCGTAGGTGAGGTCCGCTATGATGCAGGGGATGCAAGGCGATGCCCCCCTGTCGAGGAAAGAACCATGCCCGAGCCAAAAGACCATGCCGAAAGCCGTAACATCATCGAATCGATCCTTAGGGTGATCCCCGGATTTAGGGGGTATCTGGAGAAGGAATACCGCCGCAAGAGCGACGATCTCCAGCGGGACTGGCTGGCCGATCGGCTCCAGCGGTCCAAGAGCGGGATCGACGAGTTGACCCGACCCCTGGCCGACGCCGGGCAGATCGACCTGTTGCCACAGATCGACCGCATGCGGGGAAAACTCGACAAGCTGATCAGCCGTATCCGCGGGGCTGTGCAGGGCTACAGCGGGTTTTTCGACCTGGTCCGCATCGACGAACAAGTGCTCGACCGGGTCTACGATCAGGATATGGCCTTGACCCGGCTGGTCGACGCCCTGGCCACCGATATCGAGCGGCTCCCCAGTCAACCCGACCGGGTCGCCGCAGCCGTCCCGGAGTTGATCCGGCATATCGACGAGGCCGAACAGCGATGGAACGACCGGGAAGATATTCTCAAGGGATTGAGTTGAGAGTCGAGAGTCCGGAGTTGAGACCTCTCTAAACTAAACCACAAGGAACCGACCCATGGCTATTCGCTTAGAAGTCCTCCAGTATTTTGACGAAGGAAACCGTTCCCTCGTCCACCGCATCCCGCCGGAGGGTTCGGCCGACATTAAAATCGGGGCGCAACTGATCGTCCACGAAAACCAGGAAGCCATCTTCTTCCGTGACGGCCGCGCGTTCGACTGCTTCGAGCCCGGTCGCCATACCTTGACCACGCAAAACGTGCCCATCCTCACCCGGATTCTCACCATCCCCTGGGAAAAATCGCCCTTCCAGTGCCAGGTCTATTTCGTCGGCAAGCAAACGTTCCTCGATCAGAAGTGGGGCACCCGCCAGCCGATCACGTTCCGCGATACGGACTTCGGCATGGTCCGGCTTCGGAGCTTCGGCAAGTACTCGTTCCGTGTGGTCGATTCCGTGCTGCTTTTGAACACGCTCGTCGGCACGCAGGGGAAATACACCACCGACGAGGTCACGTCGTTCTTGAAGGACCTGATCGTCGCCCGGCTGACCGACCTGTTGGGCACGCTCGGGATCAGTCTGCTCGACCTGCCGGCCAAATACGACGAGGTCGGCTCGGGCGTCCGGGCGAAGGTCTCCGAGGAGTTCGGCAAGTACGGCCTCGAACTGGTCGACTTCTTCGTCAACGCCATCACGCCGCCGGAGGAAGTCCAAAAGGCGATCGACGCGAGAAGCTCGATGGGCGCGGTCGGCGACCTCAACGCGTTTATGAAGTTCCAGGCAGCCAACAGTATGCAGAAGCTGGCCGAGCAGGGCGGCGGCGGTGGTAGCGGAATGGCCGGCGGGGCTATGGGAATGGGCATGGGCGCCGGCTTCGGCATGATGATGCCCGGCATGATCCAACAAGCGATGGCCGGCGGGGCCCCCGCACCCGGAGTCACGCCGCAAGCACCGCAAGCCGCGGCCGCCCCCGCCGCTGCCGGAGCCGTCGCCGGGGCCGCCGCCGGGCCCGACTTCGGCGATCTCGCGCCCGTGACCAAAGATCCCAAGGCCATGATCCGCTCCGTCGCCGAGGCCGGTGGATACACGATCAACGAGGCCGGCGACTCGCTGCAAATCACCGTCGTCCTGGGGGCGTTGCGCAAACAGATGGTCACCGTCGAGTTCGGCAAGACCGACGACTCGGGCCACTCGATGGTCAACTACTGGTCGATTTGCGGCCCGGTCACCGAGAAGAACGCCATGGCGCTGTTGCGCCACAACACCAAGATGCTCCACGGCGCGTTCGCCGTCCGCGAGATCGGCGGCGCCGAGCTGGTCGTCATCCAGGCCAACCAACTCGCCGAGACGCTCGACCCGCTCGAGGTCAGCCGCGTGCTCTCGGCCGTGGCATGGCAGGCCGACCAGGTCGAGCAGAAGCTGATGACGGGCGATCAGTATTGATCGGATCGGACTTGGAAGAACCCGGGCGTCAGCAACTTAATCAAATTGGGACTTTTGCCGGAACTCAGAAATGAAACGATGCGGCAACTGTGGTCACGAGCTGAAGATGCGATCATTTCGACCGCTTGACAATACGTGCCCGCATTGTGGCCAACTACGCCACTCAAAGGCAACCTTAACGCGAGTAATGAAGCTAAGACTCATTCTTATCGGTCTTTTTGGATGCGTCGTATTGAGCGTTTACCTGAA
>CAZJRB010000153.1:0-14276 GCA_964547995.1 uncultured Planctomycetaceae bacterium
CCTCGTCGAACTGCTGCACCATTTTCTGTTGATCGGCGGGCAACGGGACGGCGAGTTTCTTCAAAGTAGCAGGCACACTCCGTGTGCCGTCCGCGGCGGAGGGGTCAACCGTCTTTTCACCACCGCCGGTTTCCGTATCCAAAGTGGGACGGGACTCCGTCCCGTCATTCACGGCACGGAGTGTCGTGCCACTCTCGGCAATCGTCTCGCCGGGCGGTTTCTCTTGCGGCGGAGCTTCGGCAGGCGGCCGTTCATCGGGCGGCTCGGGTTTTGCGTCCTTGCCGGAGTCGTCGTCGGGCTTCTTGGGCGTTTCATCCGGGGCAAGTTTTGGCGGTGGGGTGGCAAGCGGCGTGGTGCCACTGCTGGCTTGTCCAGCAGTGCCTCGTGAGGGCTCTCCGACAACACTGCTGGACAAGCCAGCAGTGGCACCCTTTTGATCCCCGCCGCTGAACTTTACCGCGAGAACAACGATCACCAGAAGCAACAGTACACCGCCCCCAATGGCCGCACCGATCATCAACTTCCGATCTCCGTTACCTGCGGGTGCCACGGGCAGCTTGTCTGCCCGTGCAGACTTGTCTCCCATCAACACGGGCTGACGAGCAGCCCGTGCCACCCGGGGCTTGGCCTTCTTCTTCGCCTCCTCCGCAGCCTCCTTCAGCTTCGCAAGCTCAATTGCCTCCAGGAATCCGACCAAAGTCGTCGAGACTTCTTCATGGCGTGACGCAGATTCATCGTCGAGGACCGATTGCGATTCCAAGGCCATCCGTTCACGAAGCAGCTTGTCGTACTCGTCCTTCTTCTGCGGGGTCAACAGGACGATCTTCGCCTTGGCGACCTCGTTCAAGAGTTTTTGGGACTCGGCCGAGTGTTTGCCCGTCTGAAATGTCCGCAGGTGGCCCATCCGCTGGTCGCCGCAGGTCTCGATCACGTCGGGGTCTTCCTCGAACGTCCGCACGCCCAAGAGCGCGTAAAGCGTCGGCGGCTGGTCCTCGGGCGCGATTCCGAGCCATTTGTAGTACGGATCGAACTTTTCGGCCATTGTTTCCTCCCTTGTGAATCCACCAGGACAAGAGCTGCCCCTCCAGAGAGCTATGTGGAGGCACTTATTATTGCCGACACCCGGGCGGATTGCAAGGGGTGGAAGGGGAGAGGGCAGAGGGAAGTGGGCAGAGGCGGAATTTCGGTATTGCGTTGTCGGCAAGGCGGATCGCGGTAAGCTTTCCTCCCCGTTGACACACGGTGCGGGAGGGTCTAAACTATGCGGTTCACTTTCATGGCACATTGCCGGGCGAAGGACCGACCGGAAACCCGCCCCAACAGATGGAAACGATACGATGGCCGTTCCCAAACGAAAACACTCGAATTCTCGGACCGGCAAGCGCCGGGCCCACGACGGCAAAAAGCCTCCGCAGGCAACCTACTGCGAACGGTGCAGCACGGCCGTCCCGTCACACACGGTCTGTCCGAATTGCGGCAGTTACATGGGCCGAAAAGTAATGGAAGTCGAATCTTGAGCAGGATCGCGTTCCTTTTTCCGGGTCAGGGCGCCCAAAAGGTGGGAATGGGGCGGCGTGTGGCCGAGTCGTTGCCTGCCGCGCGCAGTCTCTACGACCGCGCCGAAGCAGTCCTCGGCTACGATCTGGCGAAGCTCTGTTTCGAGGGGCCGGCCGACGAGCTGGATTCGACCGTGGCCAGCCAGCCCGCGCTGTTTGTGACGAGTCTCGCCGCGTTGGAGTCCCTGCGGGCGGAGTCGCCCGAGGTGGTCCTCGGGTGCGAAGCGGCGGCCGGCTTGAGCCTTGGCGAGTATACCGCCATGGTCTTTGCCGGCGTGATGGAATTCGAGAACGGACTCACGCTGGTCCAGCGCCGTGGAGCCGTGATGCAGGAGGTCGCCGATGCGATACCCAGCGGAATGGTCAGCATCCTGGGGCTCGAACGGGTCGAGGTGGAAGACCTGTGCGAGAAGGCCCGCGGGGAGGAAATCCTCGAAATCGCCAACCTGCTGTGCCCAAAAAACATCGTGATTTCCGGCACGAACGCCGCCTGCGAACGGGCCGCCGAGATGGCCCAATCGTTCGGCGCAATGAAGGCCGTCCCGCTGGCCGTGGCCGGGGCCTTCCACACGCAGATCATGCAACCGGCCTACGAGCAACTCGCCGAGGTGCTGGCCGACGTGCCGATGCAACGCCCGAAAATCCCCGTCGTTTCCAACATCGACGCCCTACCCCACGACGACCCGGAAGAAATCCGCCAGTTGCTCATCCGCCAACTCCTCAACCCCGTCCGGTGGGAGGACTCGATGCGGTATTTGCTCGAGGAAGGATTTGACGAGTTCTACGAAGTGGGACCCGGGCGCGTCTTGCGGGGATTGTTGCGGCGAATCGAGCGGAAAATCGTCTGTCAGTGCGTCGATGTGTAGGGGAACGCCTTCGAGGAAGAAAAGTCATGACGGACCAAATCAAGAGCCGGATCACCACCGATTTGACCGGCAAGGTGGCAATCGTTACCGGCGCCGCCCGCGGCTTGGGACGCGCCATCGCCGAATCGCTCGCCGCCGCCGGGGCTCAAGTCGCTTGCGTCGACGTCGATGCCGAAACGCTGGCCGAAACCGTCAAGGCCATTGAGGCAAACGGCGGTACGGCCGAGGCCGTCGCCTGCGACGTGACCGACAGCGACCGCGTGACCCGGGTCGTCAAGGACGTGGTCGAGAAGTGGGACGGGCTCCATATCCTGGTGAACAACGCCGGAATCACCCGTGACGGCCTCGTCGTGCGGATGAAAGACGACCAGTGGGACACGGTGTTGGGCATCAACCTGCGGGGGACTTTCCTGTTCACCCGCGCAGCGGCACGCCCCATGATGAAAGGCCGGCAGGGCCGGATTATTAACATCGCCAGCGTTTCGGGGCTGATGGGGAACGCAGGCCAGGCCAACTATTCGGCCTCCAAAGCGGGGGTGATCGGACTCACCCGAACGGTGGCCAAGGAGCTGGCCGACCGCAATATTACGGTCAACGCCGTGGCCCCCGGCTTTATCGCCACCGAAATGACGGCTAAACTGGGGGACGAAGTCATCGAGGAAGTCAAGAAAATGATCCCCCTGGGGCGCCTTGGCGAGCCCCAAGATATCGCCGACGCGGTGTTGTACCTGGCCAGCGACGCCGCCCAGTTTATCACCGGCCAAGTGTTGCCCATTGATGGAGGGCTGACCGGCTGAGGGCCCTTAGCGTGGGGCCGATCCCCCAGCCACAAGTGTGATGAACCCGGGAACTTGAATACGTGCGTAACATGCACAAAAGTGACGAAATAGGGGCAAAAATACGCCCAGGAGATATAGACACGGCAAGCAAAAGTCGTTATATCTTCTCGGGAGTTGCAGGAAAACTCGGACGAATTGAGACCGGTCCCCGTCGGGGAAAGGTCCCATGACTGGACAAGTGGAAGGGCTTCACAAGGCCCTTCGATGTACATGCGATTATTAGGAGGACCCTCAAGGTGGCCTCAGTTGAAGAGCGTGTGATTGATGCTGTTGCCGAGAATCTTGGCGTTAGCAAAGACCAAATTACGCGGGAGACATCGTTCGTCAACGATCTCGGAGCCGACTCCCTTGATACGGTTGAGTTGGTGATGGAACTCGAGGAGGAGTTCGACATAAATATCCCCGATGATGCCGCAGAAAAGATCCAGACGGTAGGTCAGGCTATCGACTACATCGCCGAAGCCGTCGAAGACGGCGATACCTGAGATGGCTGTCGCCGCAACCGGGCAAGATTCGGAAAACGTTTCAACGTAACATCGTAGATCTTCCTGACGGGCATCGATGAAACGGCGAGTCGTTGTAACTGGAATGGGCGCGGTAACCTCACTTGGCTCCCAGGTCGAGGAACTCTGGACACGTATCTCCGAAGGGCAAAGCGGCGTCCGTATTATCCAACGCTTCGATTCCTCCGGCTTCCGTTCACGCATTGGCAGTGAAGTCCCCGATTGGTCCACGGGAGACTACCTCCCCCACAAGGATGTCAAGAAACTCGACCGCTGCGTGCAATTCGCCTACGTCGCCGGAATCGACGCCGTAAACGATTCCGGCCTCGATTTCAGCAAGGAAGACCTTTATCGCTGCGGTGCGATCATCGGCACGGGCATCGGCGGCCTCGAAACCATCGAGGTCCAGCACAACCGGCTGCTGAACAAGGGGCCCGAAAAGGTCTCCGCCTTTACCATCCCGAAGTTGATGGCCAATGCATCTCCTGGCCAACTCTCGATTAAGTACGGATTCCACGGCCCGTGCGAGGCCGTCTCCACCGCTTGCGCCAGCGCCACCAACGCCATAGGCAATTCCTTGAGGCTCATTCAATCCGGCGAGATCGACGTGCTCATCACCGGCGGGACCGAAGCAACGATCACGCCCATCGGACTCAGCGCCTTTGGGGCGATGCGCGCGCTATCGGAACGCAACGACGATCCCCCGGCGGCCAGCCGCCCTTTCGACATGGATCGCGACGGATTTGTGCTCGGCGAAGGCGCCGGGATTCTCATCTTCGAGGAACTCGAACATGCCAAGGCTCGCCGGGCCCGAATCTACGCCGAGATGCTCGGCTACGGGTGCAGCAGCGATGGCAGCCACATCACACAACCCGACAAGGACGGTGTCGGAGCCGCCTACGCCATGTCGCAGGCTTTGCAGAACGCCGGGCTCGATCCCACCGACGTCGACTACATCAACGCCCACGGCACCAGCACGATCTTGGGCGATCAGACGGAGACACTCGCCATCAAGGATGTCCTTAAGGAACACGCCCGCACCGTCAGCATCTCCAGCACCAAGAGCCAGTTGGGACACCTGCTGGGCGCAAGCGGCGGTGTGGAGACGATCCTTTGTGTGAAGGCCATCGAACAGGGCGTCGTCCCCCCAACCATCAATTACGAAACACCCGACCCCACCTGCGACCTCGACTATACCCCCAACGAGTCCCGTGAACGCACCATCCGGACGGCCATGTCGAACAGCTTCGGTTTCGGTGGGCACAACGGGTCGCTCATCCTGGGGCAACTCCGCAACGGCTGAACATTGCCGAATCGCCCCATTCTGCTATTCTTATTGCTATTGCCCCCAACCGGCCCCATCCTCTATACTTCCGCCCCGCATTTCTCCCGGACTCGCATTTCCCCTTCTTCGGCAAGGAGGCTGAAGCATGTTGGCACGATTTTCGCTTGCGGCGGTTGCGGCTTTTCTTTTGGCAGGTCAGGCGTGCGGCCAGGCGGGCAACGACGACGAGAAGACCTCCACCGGCAATTGGCAACGCGTTGGAAGTCCGAGCGGCCAGGCCGCAACGGCTTCCAAGAACTCGGCTCGAGTGGCGAGCACCACTCGACGCCCCGTCGCCCGAGTCAAAAACGGGACCGATGCCCTGCCGAACGGCTACGGCCAAGTGTGGCGGGAGTACGACATCAGCCCCTACACACTTCACGTTACCTCGACAAAGCGGCCGGAGCAGGCGATCGTCGATTGGATCCTGCGCGAGACCGGCTACGAGGCATGGCACGGCGAACCGTTGGGCATCCTCAGTGCGACGAAGCGCACGCTACGCGTGTATCATACGCCCGAAATGCAGGCGACCGTGGCCGACGTCGTCGACCGGTTCATCAACTCCGAAGCGGAAACGCACACATTCAGCCTGCGCGTCATCACCATCGACAATCCAAACTGGCGGGCAAAGGCCCTGCGATTGTTGCACCCGGTCAACGTACAGACACCCGGCATCGGGGCGTGGGTTCTCGAGAAGGAAAACATGGCCCTGTTGCTGAACGACCTGCAACGCCGGACCGACTACCGCGCTCACAGCTCGCCCCACATGCTGGTGAACAACGGGCAGTCAACGGTCGTTTCGTCGGTGCGAGGGCGGGGGTATATTCGCGATGTCACCATGACCCCAACCGTTTGGCCGGGTTTCGAGGCCAAGACGGGCCAGGTCGATGAAGGTTTTGCGCTCGACTTCAGTCCCCTGATCTCGGCCGACGGCCGGACCATTGATGCTACGATCCGCTGCAACATCGACCAGGTCGAGAAGATGGTGCCCATCGTGCTCGACGTTCCCACAATGCCGGGTGCCCGTCAGCGGGCACAGATCGAAGTGCCCCAGGTCACGCAGTTCCGCTTTCACGAGCGGTTCCGTTGGCCGGTCGAGAAGGTGCTGCTTGTGAGCATGGGCATGGTGGCCATGCCGATTCCGGTGGAAGCGAAGGCGAAACAGCTTGTGCCGGGCATCCCGATGCCGGGGCCGAAAACCGCCCCACGGGCCGATCTGCTCGTCTTTGTCGAAGCCAGAGGCAAACCGGTTGAGAATCCCAGGGTGACCCGCCAGCCCAAACGCGAGGCGCGACGGTATCGCGGACGCTATTAACGACCATTCCGTCTCAGCGATTCCCCGGCAACCTCCTCCAGCGGGACTTCTCCCTCGACTTGGTTATAAGAGTAAGGTAGAATAGGGTGTTTCACCAGTTTGGCGTTTTGAAACCGCTTGCAGAAAACAGGGTGTGCTTATGGCCTCAACCCCTCGCCCTCGACGAGTCGCGATCACCGGGGTGGGGGTTGTATGCCCCCTGGGAAGCACGAAAGAGTTCCTGCAAGATGCCTTTTCGACCGGGACCAGCGGCGTGGGTAGCCTGACGGCCGTTCCACACGGCGCCTTGCCCGTCCGGTTTGCCGCCGAAGCCGCTCATTTCACCGGCGCAATCGACGATTTCGGCCCGCTCGACAAAGGGCACAAGAAAACCATCCGCAAGGGCCTGAAGGTGATGTGCCGCGAATCCCTGATGGGCGTGGCCGCCGCACAACTGGCGCTGAGCGATGCCGGGCTCGGGCCCGAAGACACCGACCCCGTCCGAACCGGGATCACCTTCGGCTGCGACTATATGCTCACCGTGCCCGATGAGTTCATCGAAGGTGTCCAGCAGTGCCTCGACGAAGAGGGCCAATTCGAGTTCACGCGTTGGGCCACCGACGGGATGCCGAAGATGTCGCCCTTGTGGCTGTTGAAATACCTGCCGAACATGCCGGCCAGCCACCTGGCAATCTTCAACGACTTGCAGGGGCCGAACAACTCGCTGACGCTGCGCGAAGCCGCCTCGAACGCCGCAGTAACCGAGGCTTTTAACGCGATCCTCCGCGGCACTGCCGACATGATGCTCGCCGGGGCCACCGGCACCAGGCTCCACCCGATGAAAATGATCCACGCCATCCAGCAGGAGGAGCTGGCCAACGGCGAGGCCGATCCGGCAAAGGCGAGCCGGCCTTTCGACCGCAATCGAACCGGCATGGTCCTCGGCGAGGGATCGGGCGTAGTCGTGCTCGAAGAACTGGCCGCCGCCGAGGCCCGCGGGGCAACCATCTACGCCGAAGTCGTCGCGGGCGCCTCCAGCTCCGCCGTCGGAAAGGACATGATCGCCCGGCGCGATCAGGCGATGGCCAATGTGCTTCGCTCCCTTCTGCGGGGCACCGGTGCCGAACCGGACGACGTCGGCCATCTCCACGCCCACGGCCTGAGCACCCGCTCCTGCGACGCCGAAGAGGCCAGGGCGATCGACGAGGTATTCGGCCGACGCAAGGAACCGATTCCCGTCACCGCGGCCAAGAGCTTCTTCGGCAATCTCGGCGCCGGCAGCGGGATGGTCGAACTCGTGGCCAGCCTGCTCGCTTTCGAATCGGGGCGTCTCCCGCCCGTACTCAACTACGAAACCCCGGACCCCGAGTGCCCGGTCGCCGCCGTGACCGACGGCGAAACGCCCCCCGGCGACAGCTTCATCAACTTGAGTGTCACCCCGCAAGGGCAGGCAAGCGGGGTGATGATCCGGCGATTTGGATAGCCGGGCGAGCTGCAACCGACCCCGAAATCTGGCAGCGACGTTTCTGGGAGCACACGGCGCTGGAAGAGGAGGATTTGGAAGTCCGTTTCGACTACATCCATTACAATCCGGTCAAGCACGGCCATGTCACGCGTCCGTTGAATTGGCCTTGGAGCAGTTTTCACCGCTACGTGCCCCTGGGGCAGTATCCGAAGGACTGGGGTTCCACGGAGCCTCCACATCTCTGCGGATTGCGGATTGGACTTCGAGCAGGGTGCGTGAAACGCACCACGAGCCGGCGTGCGGCTCGCGGATGGTGCGTTGCACGCACCCTACGGGAGGGTCCCGGCCACGCGGAAACCGTAGCGGCTGTCGCCGCGGTCGGGTATGGCGTAGCGGCGGGTCGCCGACCGGCAAACGGTCGGGATGCCGAACCAGCCGCCGCCGCGAATGGAGCGGCGTGTGCCCGAAGGCGGACCGGGCGGGTTGCCGGCGGGTGACCTCTTGTAGTAATCTTCGTCGTACCAATCGGCACAATACTCGACGACATTTCCGTGCATGTCGTGCAGTCCCCAGGGATTCGGCCTCTTCCGGCCGACCGGATGCGTTTCGCCGCCGGAATTGATTCGGCACCAGCCGTATTCGGGAAAACGACCCTCGTCGTCGCCGAAGTGCCACGTAGTCGCGGCGCCTGCGCGGCAGGCGTATTCCCACTGTGCTTCGGTCGGCAGCGAGAACTTCACACCCGGGGGAGACTTCGCGTTCATCTTGGCCAGAAAGACCTGGCAGTCGTCCCAGGTGACGTTTTCGACGGGTTTTTGGGCACCGGGAAAACGGCTCGGGTTGTTTCCCATCACGGCCTGCCATTGCTCTTGGGTGACCTCGTATTTGCCGAGGTAGAAAGGCCTGGTGATGTTGACCCTATGCGGAGGTTTTTCGCTTTCACTTTCGTCGTCTGAGCCCATGACGAATGAACCCGGGCGGATCAGGACGAGTTCCATGTTGACGCCGCCGCCGAGATCAACGGCGATTTCCTTCTTGGGCGGGCCGTTTCGGGGCCCTGTGGGGTCGTCGGGCAGGAGATCGGCGATTTCCGCGAGGCGTCTTGCCACGCGGGCCTTATCGAGGCCGCCGAGGCCGGGGCCCGCCTGTCGATACCAGTGTGCGGCCCTGCGCACCATGGCTTCCTTTTCTTTCTTTTCGGGCCGGCGTTCGGCGGCGTCCCACCAGCGGTCGCCGAGTGCGAGCTTTTCGGCCGGCCCGCTCGGCGAGGCGAGTTCCTGCTTTGCAAGATCCGCCAGCCCGGCGTCGCTGCCCTTGGCCAGGTGCTGCAGCCCATTCTGCCAGTCTCCCCGCACAAAACAGCAGAATCGGCCGACGGTAAGATTTGCACCGGCGTCGGAGGGATCGTCCCGGACCGCGGCCGTCGCCTGCTGGAACTTCTGATAGTCGTCGCAGATTTTCTGGACCTCCTGCCGCAGCTCGAATGCCTCGCGTCGGAACGCCTTTCCGGCGGATCGCTGGCAGGTCTGGAACGTTACCGCGGCGATGCTCCGGGCGAATTCGTACTGCCCGGCGGCCGCGGCTTCGCCGGCGTAGCGTCGGGCGGCGGCCACGAGCGACCTGATCTGGACCGAATCGGTGGCTTTTTCGGCGAAGGTCTTGAGCATGGTTCCCTTTGCACGGAGCGAATCCATCTCGAATTGAGCGGCCATGGCGTCGATGATTTCGAGCATGAAGACGGCATCTCGGCCGTCGCTTGCAAGTTTGGCGGCCTTGTGGAGGATGACGAACTTCTCGGCCGGATTCCCCCGCGACTCGCCGGCAAGCGCGAACAGCTCCTTCGCCATT
Organism: uncultured Planctomycetaceae bacterium; assembly: GCA_964547995.1. Taxonomy (GTDB): domain Bacteria; phylum Planctomycetota; class Planctomycetia; order Pirellulales; family Thermoguttaceae; genus CAZJRB01. The sequence continues at coordinate 9,696 of CAZJRB010000153.1, forward strand.
TGGAGCCTGGCGGAAGGCGTGTCCGCCTTGGATTCGTCGTAGAGTTCGTTCAACTGGCGGGCGGCCTCTTGTTGGGCGGCGGCGGAGGGGACGGGCTGTTTCGGTGCTGGCGGAGTCGGGGGAACCGGCTCGCGCGGCGGCAATTCCACCACCGGTCCTTCCGGAGGCGGTTCGACGGGAGATGGCTCGACCGGCAGTGACGTATCGGAGGGAAGCCGAATCCGGACACGATGAAACGTGACCGAGGTGTCGTACGCTCCCAAACCGGCCCGTCCCGGCTCGGGCATTTTCCACCCGGACCAAATACCAAGCGACGCGGTCTCGCCGCTCCATGCAATGAGAGGATTGCCGTCGATCGAGACTTGGATACTTGCATCGTTGCCCCGTGCCCGGACGCTGGTCAAGACGGTGTATCGGCGGCCGTTCGTCAGCGGGAAGGGTGTTCCCGATGGGGGATATCGCGACCAACTGCCCTTGCTCAGCCCGCAGACCCTCTCTTTCCAACTGCTCAGTTGCAAACTGGATTGCCGGGTCCCGAGCGGCAGCACGACGACGACCGAGTTTTCCCCGCTATTTCGGGTGAATTCCACTTCCAGGTCGTAGTTTTCGCCAACGTCGAAGGGAAGCATGAGCCGTGCGGCCAGCCGGGGCGCCACGGTAATCGCGTCGCCGTCGCGGGTCCAGTCGCCCCATACGCGGTCCCTTTTGGGGTCTACGTATTTCAGTGCGTCGACCCACTGGCCGGGCGGCAAGTCGCCGATGGGCGGCGGCGCGGGGCGGTCGTCGTTATCGGGCCGACCGCCCGGCAAACCCGGCGGCGGGGACGGCGGAGGCAGTGGCGGCGGGGGCGGGGGCGGGGTGGCAACCTCTCGCGCATCTCCGGGCGTCTCGGTTACCGATCGGGCGTGCTCGTCCGATCCATCGCTCGAGAGGAACGCCCAAGTGGCAAGGATCAACAGCAGGAAGACACCGCCGGCAATGCCCGCGCCGATGATTATTTTGCGCTTCCGGTCATCGGCGTCGGCATCGACGGGTTTCGGGGCCACGGGAGGCGGCACTACGGATTTTTTTTCGTCGGCCGGTTTTTCCTCCTCCGTGTTGACAAGTTCCAAGAATCCGACCAAGGTATCGGAGAGTTCTTCGTCTTCTTCTTCACCGGCCGCCTTCTGGCGCATGTATTCGCGGAGCTTGGCGTCGTAGTCGGCTTTTTTTTGCTCGTTCAACAGGCAGAGCCTCGCGGCCGAGATCTCGTTGAGGAGTTTTTCCGACAGATCGCTGCGTTTGCCGGATTGGAGCGTGCGGAGAAAGGCCATCCGCTGATCGGCGACGTTCTCGATCACCTCGGGGTTGTCTTCGAAGGTGCGCACCCCCAAGAGCCGATAGAGCGTCGGCGGCTGCTCGTCCGGCGGGATTGCCAACCACGTGTAGTATGGATCGAAGTCGTCGGGCATGGGTCACGCTCGCGGGCGGCCGGGCACGATCATCCTAGGCGTTGCGAGGCGGCACCTTGGCGGATAGCGGCTTTGCGAGAATCGCCCCCCCAAGGAGTTGTATACCACGTCCATTATTGCCGAGCAATAGATATGATGCAACCACTCCCTTACCTGTACGAACATCATCGCTTGACACCCCTTGATTTGGGCATTAGGCTTACCAAGTCCGACTTGAGAATAGCAAACATGGTTTCTTCCGCCGACAAGTGACTGCCATGACCGACCCCGGCCATGAACCCGGGAGCACGCCGACGATACCCGACCTTTCCGGTCGGCAATTCGGCAATTTCCACCTGCTCCGGCGTCTGGGCCACGGCGCCATGGCCGAGGTCTATCTGGCCGAGCAGCGGCAGTTGGCCCGCCGGGTCGCGGTGAAGATCCTCAAGCCGGAACTGGCCCACGACGAGACTTACCTGAAGAGATTCCGCTTGGAGGCGCAGGCCGCGGCCTCGCTGATCCATGCGAACATTGTCCAGATTTACGAAGTCGGTCATCAGGACCAGTATCACTACATTGCCCAGGAATACGTGGAAGGGCAAGACCTTCGCGATTGGATCGCCCGCAACGGTTCGCCCGATCTGCCGCACTCATTGTCGATCATGTGCCAAGTGGCCGCCGCGCTGTCCAAGGCCGGCGAGGCGGGAGTGATCCATCGCGATATCAAGCCCGAGAATATCATGCTCACCCGTTCCGGCGAGGTCAAAGTTGCCGACTTCGGACTTGCCCGCGTCACGCGAAAAGGCGAGAAGAGCGACCTGACGCAGGCGGGCGTCACGATGGGCACGCCGTTGTACATGAGCCCCGAACAGGTCCAAGGCAAGAAGCTCGATCCCCGAAGCGACATCTACTCATTCGGGATAACGTGCTTTCACATGCTGACCGGCTCTCCGCCGTTTTCGGGGGAGACGGCGTTGGCGGTGGCGGTGCAACACTTGAAGAAACAGCCCCCGGCGTTGGAGGACGTCCGCCCCGATCTGCCGGCCCCGCTTTGCCGCGTCGTTCACAAGATGCTCGCCAAGGACCCCAACGGCCGCCAGGCGTCGGGCAGGGAGTTGTTGCGCGAATTGCGCAAGCTGTATCACGACCTCAGCGACGAAAGCTGGCCGGACGAGTTGACCGCGTGGGATTCGGCGCCGATGGACCCGGCAAGCGGCTCCCGGAGCGCCGCCACACAGCAACTCGATGCGTTGATGAAGACGTCGTCGGCGCCTGCGGTGGATCGGCGGTGGTTGTGGCTGTTCGTCCTCGGTTTGGCGATTTCCTTCCTTTTGGGCGGGTTGCTCGCATGGCAAACGGCCGACAGACCGCTGCTGCCTCGCCGGGGCGCGGACCACCTCACGCCCCAGACGCCAACCGACCGAAGTTTATTGGCGTTGAGAAACCATTGACACGGTGATCCCGGTCGGGTAAATATCAACATTAGACGGCTTCCAGACCGATACATTTTCCGACCACGCCCCCTTCGTCTAGTGGCCCAGGACATAGGATTCTCAGTCCTAAGACAGGGGTTCGACTCCCCTAGGGGGTGCTTCATAAAGCCTTGCCCAGCACCGAAGTATCCTTCTCATTTGGCTTTACGGTTCATTTCTTCAGCCTGCTCGAAAAGGAGGAATCCCTTTTAAGTACTTCACGGTTTGGGCAGCTTGGGTGGCTTGGGCACCTTGATTTTCTGTCCTCCTACTTCAATGCTTCCACTACCATCCGGATTCACCTTCGCCCGCACCTTCTGTCCGTCAACGGTGTATTCTCCAGAAGCCGAGCCATCGGCATTGACACGGCTCGTACCGGAGATTCCCTCGCCACGAATTGTCCCCGAGTAGCTGCCATCGGCATTGACACGGCTCGTACCGGAGATGCCATCGCCACGAATTGTCCCCGAGTAGCTGCCATCGGAACCGAATCGTCCTTTGATTTCGACGCCGTCAGGTTGGACGGTTGTTCTGGTGCTGGGTTGTCTGCTGGCGCCAGCCTGTCTCTCTCGGGCTTCTTCTGCTTCCCGTTCCCGTCGTTGCTGTACCCAATATGCTGCCTCTTCTGCTTTTTCTCCCTCATACTCTTGTTTGGCTTGAGGCAAAAGGGCTTTGGCTTTGTCTGACTTGAGGAGCAGCGTAAAGTCCTTGCGGAATGCTCTCTTGCAGTATTCAACGGCGAACACATCATTGCCGTTGTCTGCTTGGTAGTCGATAACTCGGGCGTAGAGTTTTGGGAGTCTCTCTTCGAGTGTCGTACCATCTTTCAACTTGCATTCTCGGACGCTGTAGTTGTCCTCTATCTTATCAATGCTGCGAATGTAGGCTTCCACCGCTTCCTCCTGTTTTCCTGATTCCCAGAGCGCATGCGCGTCATCGACTCCCTTAAGGAGGGGGGCGGCTTCTGCCCGGTATTCCGCTTCGTAGTCACGCTTGCCAATTCCAAGTATTGCCGCAACGATTATCCCAACGAGGCACAAACCAGCTAGGCCGATTGGCAGGGCGATTATGTAGTAGAGTTTTTTGGAGGACATTGCACTGGCAACAGGTGGCCTATGCGCCTGTGTTTCCTGGAGCTCCTTTTCCGCCTGCCGAAGCTCCCCAACCAACTCTGCCAGCCTGCTACCACTTGGTATATCCGTTTCATGAAGCAATTCATCAGGCAACTCTTTTTCCAGTGCGGCGACTTCTCCTTCCTTCTGTGTCATGAGTTGCTGACTTTGCGCAGCTTCCGCTTGGAGCGATTGCGCACGGTCTATTCGTTCCAAGCCAAATGACTCGCAGAACTCGGATCTCTTGGATTCCAAAGCTGCTTCAACCTTTTCGACCTGCTCTTGCTGATCCGAAACCTTCGATCTGGCGTCAGCAATTTCAGCCAGAATGTCAGAGGTAAGATCACACTGCACCATTGTCTCTTCATTTGAGTCAATTAGCTGCCTGCCAATTCCCGTTTCCAGTTTTCCAATCTTCATTTCCTCGATCTTAATCTTTCCAGCAACGACTACTTGCTGTGCCTTTTGCTTCGTTTTCTGCATAATGCCAGCGTCACTTGCCGGCGCGAGGGCATCTGTTTTGATTCCCTTGGAACTGGAATTCTCCGTGGTTTGAATTAGCATCGA
>CAZJRB010000154.1:0-14147 GCA_964547995.1 uncultured Planctomycetaceae bacterium
AAGGCACCAACAACAAGATCAAAACCATGAAACGCCAAGCCTACGGATTCCGAGATCCCGAGTTCCTCAAACTCAAAATCCTCGGTATCCACAAAACTACGTACGCTTTAGTCGGATGAACCCAACTATTGTAACATTGCGACCCCCGTCGAGCACCCTCTATTGGGTGTTCGGCCGCGGATACGGCACCGGGCACAACGGCTGGTTCCGCGCCGGGCGTTTTGCCCCGGCGGGATCAGCGAGCCAGCGGGATCCAGACCTCCATCATCGAGAGCCCGCGGTTGGCCCAGGCGTAGTAGGGGATCAGCGATATTTCGACCGTGCCCTCGTTGGCGGGCTTCAGGGCGCGGGGTGCAAGCGGGCGGTAGAGCCGGTTGTCGGCGTCGGCCGGTTTCGGTGCGGCGGCGGCGGCGTTGTCCTTGACGAATCTGTCTCGCCCCTTGAACGTCAGCGCCGTGCCCTTGAGAATTGTGACGCCGCCGAGGAAGTCCTTGCGGTGCTCCGGTTCGAGTTGGATATTTTCGGGCAGGAACACGCCGTCGTTCCAGATTCGCTGGCCGTCGTCCCGCTTGGGCAATTCGAGGCAATAGACCAGCGGCCCGCGCATCACAGCGACCTTGTTGCGGAGTTTCTCGACCTTCGGGTGGGCTTCCATCAGGCGGACCGGCATGGGAAGGTTCAGCTCGACGACGTCGCCGGGCTTCCACCGGCGGGCGATCTTCGCATAGCTGCCCGGCTCGACGGCGCCGTCGAACGGCCGGCCGTTGATCTTCAGCCCGGCGTGCTCCGCCCAACCGGGAATCCGCAGGCGGATGGCGAACGGCTTGTCGCCGGCCGCCTCGACCACGAGCGTCACCTTGCCGTCCCACGGATAATCGGTCCGCTGAACGAGCCCCAGCGGCGAGCCGTCGGCCAGGGCGGTTGCCAGTTGGTTGCCGCCGTAGAGATGCACCCACAGCCCGTCCTTCGATATGCCGTAGAACCAGTTATGGATTTTGGCGGTCGTACGTCCGACGCTGGGCGGGCAGCAGTAGCAGTTGTTCGTGCGCCAGCGCAGGCCGGTGTGGTGCTTTTGCCCCGGGGTGCCGTCCCAGGCGAGCGGGTTGCAGTAGAACCAGTTTTCGCCTTTGAGGTCGACCGACGCGTTGAGGCAGTTGTAGGCGACCCGCTCCATGACGTCGGCGTATTTCGCATCGCCGTCGAGCGAGAGCATTCGGTAGTTGAACATGCCGTTTCCGATATTGGCGCACGTTTCGTTGTACTCGTTCGGCTGCGCGTAATCGGGGCCGAAGGCTTCGTGGACCGGATCGCCGCGGGTCGAACGGCCGCCTCCCATGGCGACGGAGCCGGTGACGTCCATCTTGCGGAGCGCGATGCTCTGCCAGATGCGCCGGAGGGCGTCGCGGATCGCCTTTTCGCCCGTCTCGGCATACAGATCGGCGGCGCCGCAATAGAGGTACGTGCCGCAGACGGCGTGGCCGACGGCCTCGGTTTCCCGTCGCAGCGGCACCCGGTCCTGGGTCTGGTCGGTTCCGCCGTTTCGGTGATGGCCGCCGGGCTTGGTTCCCCGGTTGTCGATCATGGTTTTCGCGGTTTCGAGATAGTCGCGGTTGCCGGTCGTCCGGTACATCTCGATCAGGCCCATGTAGACGGACGGGTTCCACGGGAAATGGACCAGCCGGGGAGGGTTCGACTCGTACTCGCGGTGCAGAAAGTCGGCCAGCTTCACCGCAACGTCGAGAAAGCTCGTTTTGCCGGTGGCCCGGTGGTGGATGCAGGCCGCGGTGAGAAGGTGTCCGAAATTGTACATCTCGTGGAAGTAGGGCATCTGCAGCCGCGCCGTCGTGTCTTGCCCCTTGTTCGTTGAGATGTAGCCGTCCGGGTCCTGGGCCTTTGCGATCACGGCGATCCATTCGTCCATCAACCGGTCGAGCTTGGCATCCTCGGTGAGGGCGTAGACGTGGGCCATCGTCTCGATCCACTTGTAGCAGTCGCCGTCGGCCCAGTTGACCCCGCCCGGATTCTCCTCGCACAAGCCCGCCGTGAACTTGATCCGGTTCAACTGGGCGGAACACTTCGGATCGAGCAGCGTGCCGTGCAACGTCGGCAACATGGACTCGCGGCACAGCGCGAACCGGTCGGCCCAGAACCCGCCGGTCCACCGGACGTCCGACATGGGGAGGCTGCGCAACAGCACGTGCGGGCTCTCGGACGTATCGACGGCCCCCCGTCCCCGGGCGGTGCCGGTCTTGTTTTCGGCGGCGGCGGCGGTCAGCACGGCGGTCGCCGCCAGAACGCCCGCGATGACCGTCGTGAACGTTCGCTTCCGAGAATCTCCCCGTTGCATGATGTCCTCCCGGTGTTTTCACGCGTCCCGCAGGACTTCGCCCCTATCTCTTTTCCGGAGTCTTTTCTGCAACCCCCCACGAGATTACGGATTTTCCGCGGCCGCCGCTTCGACCGGCGGGATCTTCTGCTCCTCGATCCAGAGCGTGAAATGCCCGCGGGGTGGAATGACTCCGTCGCGCGGGTGATTGTATCTCAGGAAGCTGGTGGCCGCAATGGTTACGGGGCCGCCTTTGAATTCGTCACGGAATTCCTTGTAGATATGGCCGCCGCGGGGCTGTCCGCCCTGGCGCTTGCCGACGCCGGCGTTCGACTCGGCCAGCAGCTTGCCGTTGACATAGATTGCAAACCCCTCGCCGGCGTTGACGTGGGCGCTGCCCCCGACGACGATCCGGTAGCGGTGGCCCTCTTTCAGCGGCGGGACTTCAAACGTGCCGCGGACCAGCAGAACTTCCTTGTCCCAAAGGGTCTTCGGCTTCCGGCTGCACCCGCAAAACGGCGCCGTGCACGTCTCGGAAAGCGGCGCCGGCTTGCCGCCGAGCTGTCCGAAGGGCGGCAGCCCCTTCTTCCAACCCGCCTTCTTGGCATCGAAGTCCGCCGCGAACCAGTTTTCCATGCCCTTGGGATAGGTCACCTTGCGGTACCGGCCCCCCTTTTCCTTGGGCATGGCCTCGGGCGGATCGAAGCTGTAGTAATCCCACTCGACGTTCTTCAGGTCGGGGCCGAACGCGTGCCAATCGTAGTCGTTGACGCCGGCCGCGCGATAGCAGTTTTCGAGTCCGTACATCGCGCCGCGCAGGAACTGGTTGGCCCGCTGGGGGCGCTCGCCGCCGGCCTCTTGCAGCAGGGACTTGTTGTACCGGGGATTGGCGACGTAGGACGCCGCGATGCCGTCGAGGATGATCGGGGCCAGCGCCTTCTGCGCGGCCGCTTTCTCTTCTTCCGACGGCTCGGCAGTCTGTTGCCCGGCGACGCGTTTCGGCCGGGAAGCCTGCGGAAGGGCTTCCGCTTTTCCGCCGAGCAGCCCGACCATCGCCCGGCCCAGCGCATCGCCGACGAGCATGTAGGTCTCGGCGTTGCGGTTGTAGTGATAGTCCTGGCCCCTCGGCGACTCGTCGACCTCGCGCCAGAAATCGCGGGTGTCGACCGAGGCCACCGTGCCGGCAAACTCGGGGTGCTTCTTCGGATCGCCGACCGCCATCTGGGCGTTGAGGATCTTCACGAACTTGTCGGCCATGTTGTGTCCGCCGAACCCGACCGTGGCGACCACGGCAGGCATCTTCGGCGCCTTGAACTCCTTGCGGACGTCGCCTATCATGTTGGCCATGTTCTTTTCATACTCGGCGATCAACTCCTCGGAGAAGCTGTCCTTGTGGCCCTGCCACCAGACGAAGCCGGCGATTTCGTAGCCCTGTCCCTTGTAGCCGGGCACGATCTTGTCGATGTTGTCCAGCGTCTTGCGGACGCCTTCGACCATGAGCTTGTACTCGAGCGATTCCCACTTGCTGTCGGGATCGGTCCGGCCGCTCGACGGCGGGCGAAAATCGCCGCCCAGCGAGCGATTGCCTTGGGCCGTCTTGATCAGCAGGACTTGTTCGTCGTGAAACGTGCCCATCACATGGCCGAAGCCCAGTTCCGGGCCGATGGTTTTCCCGTTCGAGGTTGCGCTTAGAGGACAGCCTCTGCCGCCCTCCGCAAGCCGCGCCTCCTGGAAATAGACGTCGTTGCGGACCGTCCACTTGCCCTGGTCGTCGACGAGCCACGGAAACTTTCCTTCGCGCCGGGTCACCGCTTCGAGGTCGCCGTAGCCCAAGAGGTCCATCTTCTGCATCCAGAACCTCGGCACCTCGCCTTGGAAGCCGGAGATTTTGAACGCGTAGCGTTTGCCGGCCTCGAGGGTGACGTCTTGCTTGACCGGGTCGCCGCCCGCCTCGCGACGGTAGACTTGCTTTCCGTCTAGTTCCATCACGCCGAAGGAATTTTTTCCGGAACCGCATTGGACTTGATAAACGCCCTTCTCGGGCACTTCGAGCTGGCCCTGTGCGACCGGTTTGCCGGTCGGCTTGCCGTCCGGACCGTAGACGGCCAGCGGGGCGATCTTGTAGTTGCCGACGCGATAGATTTGCAGGGGCCCTTTGGGCGCCGCCGGGTCGGCGGTGAGATAGATCGCGCTATACATGTTTTTGGCGCCGCCGAGTTCGCCCATTCCGACCATGTTCGACTGCCCGGCGAGGATGTAGACCTTGACCGGTTTGGTTGCGTTGCCCGGCTTGCCGTCGGGATCGGGCAATGTGGCGGGGATGTCTTTCGCCGTAGCGCCTAAGACGATGCTTGCCATCACGATGGAGACAAAGGCCAGGGTGCTTACCGCGTGTTTTCGTGTAATCATGGTGTTTTTCCTTCTGCTTTGTTAAGGCGGACATTGACGGGTGGTTGGGCATAGCAGCGGGTGGCTGGGGCAGGGCCAAGTTATGGGAGATTTGGAAGTTTCAGTATGATGCAGGGAAGAGCACTCGTCAATCGTATTTACAATGACATTGACAGCACCAGAAGATTATTTGCCACAGTAGCCACCTGGGGCATTATTGATCGTCGTTTCAATCCGCAACAGCGAGCCGCCTTTGTCATACACCTTGATCGAGTTGCCGAATGCCTGATGCTTCACGCGAATACCTTCCGGTCGAACCTTGTAATCGCTGATGACCTCGCCTTGATAACGCTGGTCGGGACGCTTGCCCAGGAACCGCATCACGTCGCGACTGCCGAAGGTGGCGATGGCGCCGCGGACGAGTTGCGGATAAATCTTCGCCAAGGTATCGGACGACGTGAACGCAACATCCGTTGCCCACTCCGTCTGGAACGCCGACCAGTAATACGACATCCCAAGTCCGTGAAACATTCGCCCGTGCGCGGGGTTCACTCTTTTGACGACGCCGTTGAGCACTCTCGGCCAGTTGATCTTGTGCATCCGGTCCATGATCTTCTGGGCCTTGGCGAAATCGTCGATCCAAGGAAAGCTATTGTCGTACCGCTCGTATCGTATTCCGGCTTCGTCCATTCGTCGCGAAAGCCACTCCCGGCCGTTGATGCAGACCTGAATGGAAAACGGAAACCAGGTCTGAATGCGAGCGGACATGAATCCGAACCGAGGGTCGATCCAGTAGTGGTAGAGGAACTTACACTTGCGCATTCGGGATTTCAGTTCGAGAATCTTCTTGTCGCGGTTGCGGTGAATCTCGTAGGTTTTGCACGGCTCGACACAAGTCAAGACGCCGATCAGCCCGTCTTGAATGCCGTCGTCCAGGGCGATGTTTTGGGCGTACTCGTCCTTCCGGGTTTTGGACGATGGAAGATACTCAATCGGCCGGTGAGCTTCTTCCGCCGCGGCAAGCGAGGCCGCGATCAATCGCCGGGTCATGGCCTGTGCATGTTCGCCAAAATCCTTCAGCAGCACCACCTGCACGATAAAGATACCCCATCATGCCCTCGACAAAGCAAAGCATCCGCAAGTAGCCCCGAAATACCACTCTGTCCCACCCGTTCAGCGTGCCCGTGACATTCTCGTCGTACTTTTGTATAAACTGGTTCATGGCATCCTCGCCTTGATAGAAAGGAAGATCGTCAGAAAACCTCCTATCCTACCAAGCTGCGAGGATACTTTCATTTCCTCTTTGGTTGCGGCCGAGCGAAGCAAGGCCGCGCTGAGTAGTATGTAGTAAAAGGCCTAGTAAATAAGAGGGTCTACGGTTGTCCTTCACGGGCGTTGATTGCATCAGGTTATCCCCTCAACTTGGTGCATAGTTATCCTAAGTCTAAGGCCTCAGTATGGGTACCTTGGGTCAATCCGCCCAGTGTGATTGGCCGGGAAGGAAAAAGGGGGATATGGGACGAAAGCGAAAGCAGCGGCGGCAGTCTCATGGCTCTGCCCGGCATTGGAAGCCGACCGACTGCTGGTATTACACGATGCCCGGCACGAAGAAGAGGATTGCCCTCTTCGACGCGGATGGCCAGCGGATTCGAGGGAAAGAGAACAAGGAAACCGCCGAGCGTCGTAATCAGTCCGGTCGAGAACCCCGCAAAGCTTCGATACGGGTGGCAACCGTATCCCGAGCCCGGCTGGTGCTCTTCAACAACGAAAAACTTCCGTTCGGGCCTTTCCTGATAGACGTTCCGTCACGTGCGGAGAAAGAAGTTGAAGTTCTTGACACTAACTCCAGGAATCCGAAATGACAATGACAAATCGGGTGAACGTTGGACTTGCTGTGCTGTTTCTTGCAGCCTTCTGTCATGCCGACGATTGCTTTGAGAAACCGTTCCGCCTGAAATCCGGCGGCGAGCTGATTGACGTCAACACGGGCCATGCCGCACCGTTTTTGCACGACTTCGACGGTGACGGTATTCGCGATTTGCTCGTTGGCGAGTTTGGCGCAACCCCCATGAAATTCGAAGGCGAGGATTACGCCGCCGGAAGGCTGCGGATCTACCGCAACGTCGGAACCGACAAAAAGCCCCGATATGACGGCTTTGAATGGTTCAAGGCCGGCGGCGAGATCGCTCAGGTGCCCATCACCTGCTGCGTGAGTTTCTGCCCGGAGGTCGTCGATTGGGATGGCGACGGCGACATGGACATCCTTACGGGAAGCTACCCCGGCCATTTGTATCTCTACCGCAACAGCGGCAAGGGCGAGTATGCCGCCGCCGAGATGCTCATAAACGAAGACGGTGAAGTCATCAAGCCCGAGTCTGCATCCAATCCACGTGCGTACGACTGGGACGGCGACGGGGACCTGGACCTGGTAATAGCCAGTGGGGGCGGCATTCATCTCGTTCGAAACAACGGGACACGAAAGGAGCCCGAATTCGACTGTGAAATAACGCGGGTGGAATTCCGTGGCGAACCCATTCGAATGCGCGGTCGCTTGGGCGTCGAAATGGCCGACTGGAACAAGGACGGCCGCGACGACATGCTGATTGGCCAAAGCGCCGGTGTCCTTGTCCTTTGCGATAGCGCAAAAGAGGGGGATCCGATCTTCAAAGAAAGTGGAGTACTGGTTCGGAGCATGAAGGGCCAAGAGGACGGCGGTGATGAGGGGATCGATTACCCCGGGCGGCGATGGAAGGTGCATGTGGCTGATTACAATGGGGATGGACTCAACGACCTCCTTGTTGGCGACGTCAATTACGGTAAATCGCCCCGGTTGCGGCCGAACCTTACCGAGGAACAACTTCGAGACGTCAAACTCCGGGCGAAGGTCGACCGACTCGTCGTCGAGCGCGATCTGACATTGAGTAGCCAGAAACGGAAGGAAATTCAATCTCAGATCATGGAGCTGCTCGGGAAACTCATGAAGACCTCTCATTACGACCCATTGGACATGGGTGACGACCGCACCCACGGTCATGTGTGGGTCTACCTCAGAAAGAAGGGGCCATCCCAACCCCGACGGCAAACCGAGTTGCCTGACGATTCAGAAGGATCTCGACCAAAAGTCCCCCCTGAACTCGGGAAGTTTGATCTCCGTTCCGCGTTTGAGCCGCTTCCCGCGTCGGGCGGTCGGGGGTTGCGCGTGCGATTGGGACCGGAGAGCAAGACCATCGAACCGGGCAAGGCATTTCGAGCCGGTTTGTTCTTTGAGCTAACGGAGGGTTGGACAACCCATGCCGGCACCGGGGACTCAAGTTCGATTCGCACAAAGTTCGAACTGCCGAAGGGATTTGAAATCACGTCCATTCATTGGCCCGAACCTCACGGAGCACCGACTTCCTCCGTGGAGAAACCGGCGGAGAAATCGAAAGACAAATACTATGCGAGAGATTTCGTTGTCACCGTAACCATTGCTCCTCCGGCGGCGCTCCCCTCCGGCACCTATAACATCAACGTCCATACGGATTGGCAGGCATGCGACAGGAACCACGTTTGTACGCTCGGCGAGTCGTTCAATCGTCTGCAATTGACGGTCGGCAAAATGTTTCCAACGCCCGTCGCGGCGTTTCTCTCTCCCGCAAACCAAGGCGGAACGGGAACCGATCCGTCGCGGCGCACGTCCCCCTTGAGAGGCGCTCCGGCATTATCCCCTGCAAAGAAGCCGGATGCAGGCGACGGCTTGTGCGCCACCAGCCAACCACACAAGAAAGAGGTCGTCTACTTCGTGAGGCATTTTACAACTGACCAGAAGCACGTCAAGCAGGTAGATCTGGTTCTCGGCCAGCAACGCGAGATCGGCCTGATGAACGGACGTGTTCTCCGTGTGCTGGTAACCAAGGAAGACGGACAAGTGCAGGTCCATATCGGTGGTAAGAAGAACGCCTGCAAGTTTGGTCGTTACACGACTGTCTATCGGGACGACCACTGCGTGGCGCAAGTGTTTATTGGGCACAGCGATAGAATCCCGCCGGAGTTCTAAGGGGACAGCCGATAAATAACTTTCTGGATTCAAGAAAAGTAGCAGGCACACTCCGTGTGCCCGCTACTTTCAATCCAAATCGGAAAGTTATCCTTCGGTCGTCCCTAAGTGAATGTAAGTAGATTAAGCAATTTCAAGCTTGACCAAACACAAAGGGAGCAACTATGCGTTACAGACAATACATCCTCTCGTTATCGGTTTTACTGACTATCGCGTTATGCACGGGTGATGCCTCCGCCGGCCCACTCAAAACGCACGGCATTTTCCGAAGCAATATGGTGTTGCAGCGGGGAAGACCGATCAAAATATGGGGTTGGGCCCCCGCCGGGCAGGAAGTCAAGGTCTCGCTGGGCGAGCGTTCCGCCACCTGCAAAGCCGCGGGCGACAAGGGCCGCTGGGAAGTGACCTTCGAGCCGCAGCCGGCCAACACGAAGCCCCAGACCCTAACCGTCCAGGCCGGCGACAAGACCATTACGATGGACAACATCCTCATCGGCGACGTTTGGGTGATGAACGGCCAGAGCAACATGGCCTTTGGTCTCAAGGCGGTCTATCAAGCCCCGTTCGAGGCCTCGATGGCCCATCTGCCGCTGATGCGCCATATCCGGATCAACGCCGGCGCCGAATCCGAAAACCTGGAGCCCGACCTGGCCGACAAGTTCATCAACGGCGACGACGAGGACAAGAACTGGAAAGTGGTGACGCCCGAGACGGCCATGAACATGGGCGCGATCGGCTACGTGTTCGGTTCCCGGTTGCAGCGGGCGTTGCAGATCCCCATCGGCATCATCGACAACGCCCGCGGCGGCGCATCGCTCGAAAGCCTGGTGCCTCGCCACAAGTTCGCCGAACACCCCCGGGCGGCCGAATACTTGGCGTGGGTCGACGAGCGGCACGCGGCGTTCAGCGAAGAGGATTTTCTCAAGGCCCAGCTCGAAAAGTGGGAGAAGGCCGAGGCTGCCTATCAGAAAGCGATCGAAGAGGACCGCAAGAAGGGCGTCGAGCGGAACCGCCGCCGCCCGAGAAAACCCGACGGCAGCATTCGCACCTGGTCGGTCCCCGGCCGGAGCCCGAGCGATGCGGCATCCTGCTACAACGGCATGTTCGGCGTCTTCAAGGGCCTGAACATCAAGGGCGTGGCCTTCCACCAGGGGTTCAACAACGCGATGAAGAACACCAGTTGCAAGCCGAAGTTCTACCGCATCCTGATGAAGCTGATGGTGGAAGGGTGGCGCGAGGATTTCAGCGATCCCCACCTGCCGGTTGCAGTGATCGGTTTCTGCGCCGGCGGCCGGGCCCAGACTCGGTTGAACTTCGAAGAGCAGGGGTTTTCGACCGCGGCCTACATCCGCGAGGCCCAGCGGCTCGGCCTGGCCGATGCCGGCGACCCGGAGCACACCGCCTTCATTCCCGCCTACGACCAGAAGATCCCTCAACTGCACACAAAAAAGAAGCGGGCGTTGGGGGAACGCGCGGCGCGCTGGGCCCTGAAAACGGTGTACGGCATGGAAGACATTTGCTGGGAATCGGCCAAGGTCTTGTCGGCGGTTCCCGAGGGGGATAAAATCCTGGTGACGCTTGACAAAGCCGTGTTCCCCGACGATATGGGTTCGGAGATCGAGGGCTTTTCGATTGCCGACAAATCAGGCAATTATTATATGGCCCGGGCCGTTGCCAAGACCGTCAAAGACCGGGAGCAAGCGAACAAGCAGGTCCTCGTTTCTAGCCCCCTGGTGAAAAAACCCGTGTCGGTCCGCTACGCGTGGGCCCGTTCGCCGATGGGCAACCTCAAGGTGGAAGGGAAACCGTGGCAACCGCTGCACAGCTTCCGGACGGACCAGCAGGACTTCTACGCGGAAGTGAAGCACAGCGATCCGGACGGTCCACAGAAGAACCGCGAGGCAATCAAGGAGATGTCCGACCAAGCCAAAGCGTGTCTCACCCGCCGCCTCGAAAGCGAAACGGCGGAGGACAATTAGAGGAGATTCGATCAGTTATTGTCGTAGCTGCGCTTTAGCGAGCGTAGCTACAAGATTTGTCTCAACGAACGTGAAAAGGAGATGAAGCGATGAAGAGCAAGAAAGTATTGTGGGGCTTCTGCCTGCTGGCAGCAATGTTCCTGGCCGCCTCCATGGTCCCGGCGGCGGAGCAACTGCCGGATCCGGACGGCAAGCCGGCCGACATGTCCAAACCGGTCCAGGTGTACATCCTGCTGGGCCAGTCGAACATGCTGGGCGCCGGAAAGATCACCGGCGACAAGGAAGGTTCCCTGACCTACGCGGTGAAAGAAAAGAACAAGTACCCCTACCTGGTCGACGACGCCGGCAACTGGACCGAACGCAAGGACGTCCGCAACGTGCGCGTCATGGGAAGCGGCACCGGACCGATGCGCGAGTTCAACAACGAGTGGATGGCCATCAAGGGCGGGAGAATCGGCCCGGAGTACGGCATCGGGTATGCCGTGGGCCACGCCGTCGACGCGCCCGTGATGATCCTCAAGAGTTGCATCGGCAACCGCAGCCTCGGCTGGGACCTGCTGCCGCCGGGCAGCGAGCGCTACGAGGTCGAAGAGAAGGACAAAAAGACCGGAGAAACGAAGACCTTTGTCTACGCCGGCTATAAGGATTCGCCGGCCAAATGGGAAAAAGGCACCGAGCCGAAGAAGATCGGCTGGTACGCCGGCATGCAGTACGACGGCGACGTCGCCAACGCGAAGAAAGTGCTGTCCGAACTCGAAAAGTACTACCCCGGCGCCAAGGGATGCGAGGTTGCGGGCTTCTTCTTCTGGCAGGGCGACAAGGACCGCTACAACGCCGCCCATGCCGGCCGGTACGAGCAGAACCTCGTTCATTTCATCAAGACGCTGCGCAAGGACTTCAATGCCCCGAATGCGAAGTTCGTCATTGCCACGCTCGGCCAAACCAAGAAGGGCGCCACCGGCAACGAAGGGCTGATCCTCAACGCCCAGCTCGCGGTCGACGGCGAGTCGGGCAAGTACCCGGAGTTCAAGGGCAATGTTGCCACCGTCTACACCAATCCCCTCAGCATGGGCGGCGCTTCCAACGGCCACTACGGCGGCAATGCCGAGACCTATATGAACGTCGGCGAAGCAATGGGCCAGGCCATGGCGGAACTGTTGAAGAAGTAGAATTGACGACGAGGTGAATCGAATTTTTGTCTCTGTTGCGGAAAGTTGGGTGCCATGCCCACGCTTGCGTGGGCATGTCGTGAATCCCGCAAGAAACCGCTGCATGCCCACACAAGCGTGGGCATGGCACCCGAAAATCCGATGTTCCACAACAGGTACTAATTTGCGCAACGCTCCGTGCCCGAACACGGACGCCTTCGCCGGAGCGATGCGCGAACCGGCGTGCGGAGGTGCTGATGTGAAAAGACAACTCGCTGAACTGCTCTTGCCGGCGGTGCTGCTTGTCGGCCACATCCACCCCGCCGCGGCCGACGAGGCGACGATCCCGCTGGCGGGAACCTGGCAATTCGCGCTCGACCCGGAGGGCGTCGGCGTCGACCGGCAGTGGTTCGCCAAAGACCTCGACGATACGGTCCGATTGCCCGGCACCACCGACGAGAACCGCAAGGGCGTCAAAAAGGACGAACAGTGCATCGATCGGCTCTCCCGGGTCTGGTACTGGAAGGGGCCGGCCTGGTACCGGCGGCGCGTCACGATTCCCGACGCCTGGAAGGGCAAGCGAATTACGCTGTTCCTCGAGAGATCAAAGCACACCCGGGTGTGGGTCGACCGGACGTTTTGCGGCTGGGAAGATACGCTCAGCGCCCCGCAGGTTTTCGACGTGACCAGTGCGATGACGCCGGGCGAGCATACGATCACCGTGCTGGTCGACAACGCCCGGTTGCCGCCGGTCGGCCCGTCCCATGCGGTCGACGAACGGACGCAGACCAACTGGAACGGCATCGTCGGCCGGATGGAACTCCGCGCCACCGCTCCGGTCTGGCTGGAAGACGTGCAGGTCTATCCGGACACGGAAAAGAAGCAGGCCGCCGTTCGCGCGGTGATCGGCAACATCACCGGCAAGGCGGCCTCGGGACAACTCGCGGTCGGGTGCGCGAGCCGCAACGTTGCCCCATCGTCGACCTTCCCATCGCAGTCGTACCCGGTCAAAGCCCCCGGGCGGGAGAACGTCGTTGAGTTCACCTATCAACCGGGAGACGGCGTCCCGCTCTGGGACGAGTTTCAACCGGCCATGCTGCGCCTGGATCTGCGTCTTCAAACGACCGTCGACGGGGTATCGCACCGCGACGAGCGGACCGTCAGCTTCGGCATGCGCCGCTTCGCGACGCGGCGAAACCAATTCACGATCAACGGCCGCCCCGTCTTCCTCCGGGGCAAGCTCGATTGCTGCTTCTTCCCCCTGACCGGCTACCCGCCCATGGACAAGGCCGGCTGGCTGCGCGTTTTGTCCATCGCCAAGTCGTACGGGATCAACCACTACCGTTTTCATTCGTGGTGCCCGCCCCGCGCGGCATTTGCGGCGGCCGACGAACTGGGAATGTATCTACAGCCGGAGTTGCCGAACAAACGCAGCGGGTTCAACGCGCCCGAAAGCGAAGAGGCGGCCCGGCACAACATCGATCGGCTCGACGTGGAGACCATCGAGACCAAGGTCTCGCTCTACGATTACGCCCGGCGCGAGGGCGAGCTGATCTTCAAGGCCTACGGCAATCACCCGTCGTTTGTCATGTTCACGCTCGGCAACGAGTTGGGCCGCAACCAGGGCATGTTCGAGATGGTGGCCTATTATAAGGAGATCGATCCGCGCCGGTTGTACGCCCAGGGTTCGAACAACGTCCACTGGAATCCCAGCCTCGCCGAGGGCGACGACTTCTGGGTCACCTGCAAGACGGGCAAGACGCTGCCCGTTCGCGGGGCGTTCTTCCAGGGCGACTATCCCAACCCCCATATCGAGCACGCGCCGCCTTCGACGATGGTCGATTTCAGCGAGTCGATCGCCGGCGTTCCGGTCCCGGTGGTCGGCCACGAGAACGGTGAGTTCCAGGTCTCGCCCGACTTCCGCGAGATTCCGAAGTATACGGGGGTGACACGGGCGCGAAACCTGGAGATCTTTCGCGAGCGGCTCCGCGAGGCCGGCATGCTCGACCAGGCCCACGATTTCGTGCTGGCTTCGGGCGCGTTGTCGGTGATCTGCCACCGCGAGGATATCGAGGCCGCCTTGCGGACGCCCGGCTTCGGCGGGTTCCAGTTGCTCGATTTGCAGGACTTCCCGGGCCAAGGCACGGCACTGGTCGGCATGCTCAACGTGTTCATGGAATCGAAGGGGCTCATTACGCCCGAGGCGTGGTGCCGGTTCTGCTGCGAGACGGTGCCGCTGCTGCGCATGAAGAAGTACACCTGGACGACCG
>CAZJRB010000155.1:0-14003 GCA_964547995.1 uncultured Planctomycetaceae bacterium
GTGGAAGGGTCAGTTGAACTGAGCACCGGTGGGTCAATTTATCTGAGCGTCAACGCTCGGAATCTGTTTTTGAGCGGGATCGGAATCTGGACACCGTGTCCGGCTTGTAACAATGTCTCAGTCATGCGGCGTTTCCCCGGAACTGGCAAGTTGTTCTGCAAGGGGTGACGGCAAGAACTGGAGTGCATGGCCCTTTGCCGCTCAGCCAAAATCAGCCTCGCGATAGCATCCGACTCAGAGAAGCGGCGCGGCAACCCACCCTTGCGGGGTAGGTTCCGGAGCACCCAGGGGGCTGCGAAAAGGCCGGTGGCTAGCTCGCGATTTCTCGATGGGAAGGCTGGGGCGACTGTTTTCCCGGCAGGCCCCCTCCGCCGTCAGAAATCGCGAGCTTGGCTGCGGTTTTTCGGAGCCGGTGGCGAGCTACGGTCTCGGGGCGCTTGCCGAGTCGGACCGATTGTTCCCAGAGCAAGGACCCGAACATCGCTGGCAAGCTGCACGTCAGCCCCATTCCTAGCCCCGGATTGGGCCTTGAAGGCCCCAAAAGGTCCAATGACACCACCGGCACTGC
Organism: uncultured Planctomycetaceae bacterium; assembly: GCA_964547995.1. Taxonomy (GTDB): domain Bacteria; phylum Planctomycetota; class Planctomycetia; order Pirellulales; family Thermoguttaceae; genus CAZJRB01. The sequence goes on from CAZJRB010000155.1 coordinate 569, forward strand.
GAACGTCGATTTCTGGGCCGATTTCTGGGGCTCTTGTACTGCGCCCGCGCCGGGGCCGGGTAGACCCCAACCCTACCCCGGTTGCGCAGCCCCCTCAACAACGAGGCAACAGATGGTGTTTCTCAAGCCCGAAGTTCACCAAGGCTTCTCGCGCGCTTTCGCGGCTTTCAGTCTTCTCGTCAAATGAGGCGCCGTACTTGGTCAATAGCGAGAACACGGCCTTCATCTGCTTGACCACTGTTCCGACGTGTGCGTTAGGGTGTTCGATCATCTGCTTTGCGTCCAGTACAGCACGCATGCAACAGTTGTTTCCATACGAATCGGTTGCCCGAGGATCTGCCCCCATCTTGAGGAGCTTCTTCAAGAGCCTGAGACCGGCATCGAATCCAGAACCTCCCAACGCCTGGCAGTTGAATATGGTCGCACGGATGGCGTCATGCAACACCGGGGCATTCCATTCATTGACATCCGATTCCTCCATGAAGTTCGGATCTGCTCCCTTCTTCAACAGCAAACCTGCGGCAGAGAAGTTGCCCGTTTTGAAGGCTATCTGGAGCAGGGACTGACCATCGTCCTTCTTCGGAGGACTCTTAGCCGTTGCGGAAACCAACTCCGGTATTTCCGACAGCATCCTCTTGATGGTGGCATTGTCACGATTTCGGATCGCCTTGATGAATGCCTTTATGTCTTTGCGAAGCATTGATTTCTCGAAGTCGTTTGAGCTGTCCAATGCGAACTCAGCGACATGCCCTATCCGTGTCCACTGGGCCGCCTTGTTGAAACCTCAGCGTCACCATCGTTGATTTGTTCAATCTGTGATACATCAAGGATGTAGTCCCCATCGCCGCCGACATCTAGGTAGTCAAACCTAATGCCGAGTTCCTCGACGACGGCCTCGTATCGGTAGACTACGGACTGACAGGCTTTGATCTCCTCAAACAATCGGTCGTCGATGGCACGTAGCGCATCTTCAAACCGGGCATCCACCAGCATGATCGTTGCGGCATCGACTGAAATCGTTCCGTTCGGGTAGGGCTCTCCATCCTCGTTGGCTACCTTCTTTACAGCATCACGCGGCACTCTGTACCAGCCGGGGGAGAATTGGGGTATCTGATAGGGCACAGCCTCGGACGGGAAGTCGAAAGCCACAAGTGTTCCGCAACGCACTTCGACAATCGCCTCAGTCCGTTCCGAAGGTCGACCGTCCTTCCAACTCCGCGCGGCAAGGCCGTACAAAACCGCAGCAAGTATGGCCAGAACAACGATCGCGGCGAATATGAGCAAGATGGTAGTGAACATCGGATTGACCGGAAATCGGTAGCCTACACCACTTCCTCGCCGATGGCAAGCAGCCGTTTGGGGGGATTGAACGGTACGAGTATTTGCCAGGAGATCCTACCCGCCACAACACCCTGCAACCTCGGCACACTACGTTTACATTGTCCGGGCGTTTGGTATGATCGTCTCCGCAGGGTCGGCGCATCCCGCCCCACATGCTGCTCAGACAGAACTGTAGGAGAATCCCGTGGCCAACAAGCTGGCTTGGAAAGGCTGGATCGTATCCGTGCAACCGCGCATCCGACTGACGCGCTCATTTGACGAACGCGCCCATACGTACATGGGCTACCTTCTGCATATCGACGCCGTAATCGGCGACGAGGAACGCACATTCCTCGTCGGCATCGGCAAGGCGGCGTACCGAAAGCACGAGTTTCGCGCGGGTGATGCTGCCAGTGGCATGTCCGAGCCGGTCCCGAACCCGGCGATGGAAAGCGCGGAGTTCTACAAGACGAGCAAGCTCAAGGTGGAGAACCGTAGAACGGAGCAAGCGGACACTGGACCCCCGTGGCTTGCGATCGCCCCAGAACTCGAAACCTACCGCAAGCGTGGCCACCGCCGCCTCAGTGCGAAGACGTTCGACACAAAATGTCACCGGTGCGTTTGGGGCTGCCGCATGCCGGTCGAAATCATCGTCGACCACTGGAAGCCCAACGTGAAACGCTACCGATTCGAGACTTTCTGCTACGGGCCGAAGTCGTGTGCCTTCTACAAAACTGGGCCAGAACGAAAGGTCCCGGGCCGGAAGGGCATGACGTTCGTCGAGGAGGATTGGATCGACGAACAGGACACGGCAGAGCGCGGGCCGGATGATTAGCTGAACTTCCGTGCCTTTTCTTCCGGGTAGTATAGAATTGCGGACTCAGGCACTACTCACTAAACTGGACTACGCGGAACAAGGAATACTCGGGACAGAGGTGTGGGACCATGAGAAGAATCTCCTTGCTGACACTACTCATCCTTCTGGCCTTTGCCATCGAAGGAATGGCAAGTGAGAAGAAGGAATGGCAAACCGTTCGTGCCGGGAAGGTGGGCAACATAGAAGTTCAGTTGAAGTGCCTGCCCAAAGCATGCTTGAGCGACGAGAGCTGGATCAGCCTGCATTTCGTTAATAGCGGTAAGAAGTCCGTTCGCGTGACAAATGCTTCCTACAGAATTGAAAGGGTGACACATACTCTCGATCGAAAGAGTCCGATCAGTTCCGGAGGACTTGCTTCTGGTAACACCTACGACCTTTTTCACGAAGCGTGGGAAACGACGCCGGTGTCAGGCATCCTGATCTCCCCGGGTGTTCACAATGTTGTAGAGCACCCCAGCCGCTATTCGTCCACCTTGCTGGGACTGCCTCCCAAGGAAGGGTGGTTCGTCAAAGCAAGGCTTCATCTATCACTTCAGATGGAGGACCATGAAGACCTGGAAACACCGGAGGAAGGAGTCCCCTTTGAGTTCGAGTGGCGATACCCCAATGACAAGGGATTTGAGCGGATGCAAGCGAGGCTGATGGAGTTACTGCGGAATCCGCAGGAGAAATCCCATCACTGCCATGCGTACATCCTTGGCACTCTGCTGGAGATCCCCGAGATTTCTGACAGTATTTCGCTTAAAACCCTTCAATCGGCGCTTAACAAACGCAGCGGCGGGTTTGACGGAAGGCGCGAGGTGGCAAAGCGCATTCTGAGAAAAGGATGCGATCGAGAAGAGCTGGTACGCTTCTATCGGAGTCGTCTGCAAGGAATGGACTACAGGGTGTGTGATGATTTGCGTGTCAACTCGATCGGCTTCTGGGACACCTCGTTCATCGAGCCGCTGGTGGTGATGCACGAGAAGAATAGGAAGAGCCCACCCTTCGTTTCCTTGCGAGTCCTGTTTCAACACAGCGATGACTGGAAGGACGACGAGGAGGTCACCCGTCGCCTGAGTGCCGTGCTGTTGCGACGATTCGGAACGATCCTGAAAAGGACGCCCGAAGACCTAAAGAAGAAATCCGCTGGGGAATACTGGGCAATGTATGTGCCGGACCTGGCGATGACCCGGGACAAGGACGTGCTGCCGCTGCTAACTCCATTTCTCGACCATAAAACCCAGGTCCGCGATCCAAGTCTGGCAAGGTCCGGTTGGCCCGGAGAAATCCCGCGTTCTCACCGTGCTTGTGACGTGGCTCTCGATGCCATTCTAACCATACTCGATGGAAATGTGGAGCGAGCATATAAGGAAATGGGGATTCCCCCCGCATCGGATGACAAACCGAATACTCTGCTTCGTAAGATCACAGTTGAAGAGGCAACCGCATGGCGAGACAAGATGATTGTCATGGTGAAGAAACGGCTCGCTGCGATGGATAAGAAGCGCAAATGAGCATGCACGGGCTCCTCGCACATTGCCTTACACTCATCATTTCTTCTGCGCCAACATCAGATTCCCGTTTTCTGTTCGCTTGACGTTGCATCCCTTGGCCGAATCGCCAGCACCCAGCGGTTTGGCTTATCGAAGAGTCCGCGCGATGTCTTCAGGGGCTTCTCGAACTCGTACCAGCCGTTAAACCCTCGCTAGTGCCTGACCTTGCAGTCCGGCAATGCCTGCTGGAGTTTCTTGACGCCTTCATCGCTCACCCGGGTGCCACGAAGGTTCAGAATCTCAAGCTCGTTCAAGTTCTTGAGATGCTCCAAGCCGGTATTACTAATCTGCGTGTCCTCAAGAGTTAGGAGCTTGAGGCTGACCAACTCCCCCAAGCTCGCTAGTCCAGCATTCGTTGCCCGCGTACCGTCCAGTCTAAGTCTTTCGAGAGTGCTCAGGCTTCTGAGATGTTCTAATCCAATATCGCCGACATTCGTCTGGCTCAAAGACAAATCTGTGAGATCGACAAAGCCCTCAAGATGCTTCAAGCCCTTGTCGGTAACCTGCGTCTCGTCGAGAAACAACTCTCTTAGCTTTGTCAGCCCCTTGAGACGCTCTAGTCCCGCATCCCCGACTTTGGACTCGCTGAGGCCCAAGATTCTGAGATTGGTCAGTCCCTTGATGTGTTCCAACCCTGCATCGCCAACTTTCGGACTTCGGAGCCTCAGTTCTCTGAGACTAGTCATTCCCTCAAAACACTCCAACTCCGCATCTGTGACTTGATATTTCGAGAAAGAAACGTCTTCGAGGTTGGGCAAGGCTTCGAGGCATTTCAACGCCTCATCCGTAACCGAATCCGGGAACCAGACTTCTGTTGGCCTCGGGCTTCCCGTAACCTTCCCGCCGAGTTTCAAGATCTTAACGGCTGCTTGTCTTTCTGAATCCAAAATCATGCCAGGCATATCGGCCCTGATCGCATGCAGATCCGGCTTCTTTGCACACTCACTCTTGAGAAATTCGGCATTCGCGTCGTCGTCCTCAAGCATCTTCTCCAAAGACTGGCGTGCTGTGTCAAGCCATTGCTGCTGTGCCTCAGTCAGTCGGACATCCGTGATATTGCCTGTACCAGAGGGATTCACGAATTGTGCCTCCTGATAAGTGCGCAGCAATCGTTTGATAAGGGCAGCATTAGGTGCAACACTATCGTCAATATGTCTGCCGAGGCAATCGTCAACTGCCTCTTGCAGTTCGTTGGCGGTGTTGCGACGTCTCACAGACACGTAGTTGCCCTGAATGGCCCAGACATCAGAGTATCTTTCGACCGACCGATGCAATCGTTCACTCAGTTTCCTAACCTCATTGTCGAGAGGACGCCGCTCCGGAGGGCAGGTCTGCCGCATTTCACCAAACTGAATCCATTCCGACACACGCTTGTTAACCTCCTGCTCGCCAATAATGTAGACGATTTCCCCGACCAAGACAGGACTATCGGCCCGAAAGGCCGGTGACTTGGCTATCAGGGTCTTCGCCGGCCATTCAAAAACAGCTACCTGTTTTCGAGCAATGTACATCTCGACCGCATTCGCGTCGTAATCGTGCATACCATACTTCTGGGTGTACGAGCTATCCATGATTACGACGACCCGAGAGATGTTCTCGATTCCGCATTCAGGCCGCAGACGTGTCGTGTTTGGATCGTCGGGATCAACGAGGTAGAGAGAACTCGGCGAGTCGAAACCGGTTCGCACACGGATTGGATGTCGGCATCGGCCTCCTTTATCTAGTTCACATAAGAGGTAGACCTGTCCCAGACGTGGACACATGTCACTTCCGTAAAAACTGGTGAAACCGGTACGAACACCTTCGGCCAACGGCTCGATCTCGCTGCAAATGCTGACGTTCTCTTGCTTGACCCTTTGTTCCAACGTCTCTGAGGTTTCGGCCTGCGCTGGCTGAGTGTTCTGCCCGTTGGCATCCTTGTGCCCGCTGGTCCCGAGTGGACCATCGTCGCCTTTGAAGAGCGGCAATGCTAGACCAATGATAATCGTCAGCAAAAGAGTCCCAAGAACAACATGCAACCATCTTGGCATGCTTCGTATGGCCTTCCACAGCCCTTCTGAACTTGGTAGTGACATGATTTGTGCCGTTTGGCCTTGAATTATCGGGTGACCACTGCCAGGGCAACTGGGCTGTGGCAAGCCCGTATACCTAACGATCCTGAGTGCGGGCGAAGACGGTTGTTGATGTGCCTCCGGAAAGAGAACAACGCATTCACACACTTGCCGGGTGGTAAGACTTAACCTCAACCGCAGGTGATTATACTGTGCCCGTGAGACGTACGCAATGATGTGTGATCTTGGCGGGTTTGGGCGACGTCAACTTGCGGCAGGCGGTGATTGTCGATTCTGGCCAGACGCCCGGGGCAATCGGGGGAAGGCAGGTATGCCAACCATTAGTAGTCAAATTCGCAGTACGGGGTGGGCAAGGTAGCCGCGTACAGGTCTAGTGCAAGGCCCGTGCCCGGTTGCGGACACCGAGAATGTCCGGTTCACCATCCTTCACGGTCACCTCCCAATCCCGCTGCTGTCCTGATCCGGCGGTGGCGCGTTCTGCCTGATTTCTGACTGCTTGACTCACCGACCGCCTGCGAGTATAAGGTACTTGGTTTTTCTTCCGGGAATGGGAGGAGACAATGAGATATTCGTTAGCCGCATTTCTCCTTATCGGTTGTGTGGGAGCGTTAACGGTGGGCTGCGCAAGGACCGACCCTCCACCCTCCGCTTCGCCTGCCAGTGATCCACCGACCAGTCCGGCGGCGAGCCCGGTGCCTTCGACAGTGTCCACCGATCCGACTACTCCTCGCAAGATGATGTTGGGCCACTGGGAAGACATGGGCACGAAGAGCGTTGCTGACAATCCGGAGTACAGAAGCACGTCCGATGACAAGGGTTGCGCTCATCTCTACGTTTCCGATAGCGAGGCTTCGCGTATTGAACCAGGCGAAGAACCGATAAGGGTTAAGTACGAGGTTCTGGAAGAGAATGTCACTGAATCATGGTTGCAGATGCGTGTCACCATGGGGAACGGTACTCAAGTGACCTCGCGTGTTAGTTTCTCGCCTGACGGAAGGGAAATGTACGTCACTACTCGACAAGATCCCGCTCAAGGGCTCCCCCCGGACATGGCCTCAGCGGTCAGGACGCAGGTGGGCGACACGACCTCCATAACCACCTACAGACGAATTGGCGAGAAAACGAGTCCGAACGACAGGAATAGGGCAGCGCAGCGAGGCGGCGCGGACTCGATAGATGCCAAAGTGGTTGCTGAGGACCTGGATCGGATGCAGGGGAAATGGAGATTGGTCGCAATGGAGCACTCTGGGAAACCAGCCCCCGAAGACGAACTGAAGAAGATGTCAGTCGTCTTCAACGGCAATACGTTTACAGTGTTCGATCAGGGTCGCAAGGAGGAACTCAACTTCAAGATTGACCCAAGCACGAACCCGAAGCTGATCGATTTTTCACAAGGCGAAGGGGAGCCCGCCCTGGGCATCTACTCGGTCGAAGCCGATACGTTGAAGATGTGCTGGTTCAAGGGCGACGGGAAACGGCCTTCGGAGTTCAAGACAAACGAGAATGACGGCTATATGCTCGTGGTCTTGAAGAAAGGGAAGTCAAGGCAGCCCCCATGATTTTGTTAGCATTTGCGACGTACTGCACCAACACTGCCGCGTGCATCAACCATCGAGACCTTGCTTCCTTCACGACGAAAGATGAACAGGCAAGTCGTTCTGCAAGGGTGACGGCAAGAACTGGAGGGCATGGCCCTTTGCCGCTCGGCCAAATCAGCCTCGCGATAGCAGACGGTCAACATCCGACTCGGAGAAGCGGCAACCCACCCTTGTGGGGTGGGTTCTGGAGCACCTGAGGGGTCGCGAAAAGATCGGCGGCTAGCTCGCGATTTCTCGATGGGAGGCTTGGGGCGACTGTTTTCCCGGCTGGCCCCCTCCACCGCCAGAAATCGCGAGCTTGGCTGCGGTTTTTTGGCGCTCGTGGCGAGCTACGGTCTCGGGGCGCTTCCCCGTCCTATGTGGTATCACGTCGTGCTTTCGTGCGTCCGCCTATTTCGAGGGAACCATCGGGCCAACATATGAGGTGGCCGCGACCACGTTGTCGTGCCACTTCCGATTTGCGCGTTTTGTGTTTTTGGCGATATAGAGGCCAAGCCCGAAGCGGTCAATCTTGAGGTCCTCGACGTTCCGTAATCGCAGATTGGGAAAGTCCGCGATGAGTTTGCCATCCACCCACAGGGCAATGCGACCGTCGCGTTTGCCGGGCATGTTCGCTTTGACCATATACTCGTAGCAGTACCAGCGATCGAGTTGAGGCGAGAAATCCTGCCTGGCGTTGAAGTGCTTACCGAAGGTGGCCGCCCCCGATCGGTTATGGGAGAAAGGGAGCACTTTGCCTGAAGGGAAGAAGTGATCGCCCCACTTATCGCCTTGCTCCGGCCAGTAGACATACACGTTCATGTGGCCGGGAGCATTGCCGGTAGAGTTCTCGTTCTCGAAGTTGGCCAGGAACTTGTTGCGCCCATCGGCGCGTATCCCAGGAGTCGCGCGCCCCCGGTCGTAGTATTTGGATGAAATTGACCCGCCGTTGTGAACCGACCCACTGAGCACTGACCAGCCGCTGTCGAACTTAACGTACCAGCGCAGAAAGAGCACGTCCTGTGTTTCGGTGAGCAATTTAGCAACACCAGTGGCGAGTGGGACGTCCTGCTTGGGGATGGTCATCAGCAGGGATTTCCCCCCACCATATTTGTTGCTTTCGTCCTCGGTAATGCCGAGATTCGCTGCATTCGTCAACACGTCCCATTTCTTCCGCAGGTCCGCGACAGATGAACATTGCTCGAAATCGTCGGCGAACAACACTCCGGGGGCTTGGTTGATGCCTTTGTCGCCGGGATACTTCGCGGCGATGCCGGCGTTGCCTTCGGGCAGTTTCTCGTGCTTTTCGGTGGACGAGTCGGCGCCAGAAGCGAACGAGGGCATCGCAACGAGAATCGCAATCAGCGCCACCACCACAAACAACGACGCCAGTCGATACTGATACCACCGTAGCCTCGGTTTCGGTGCTTTCTCAGCTTCCCCCATAATCGCACCGTATTGTGAAGAGTCTTGGGGCGAACGACCTGCGTCAGCGACGCGGCTTACCCGCGTCCGACTGCACGCTATTGTTATGCGTCGAAGTCTCTAAGTCCAACGTCGTCTTCGCCCTTTTCGTAATTTGTCGTTTCCTCGCGGCCAGCCAACCGATGGCTGCCGGAATCAAGTGATCCAGACCTTCAGTCAGTTCCGGATGCGGACTGAAGCAAAACACGCGACCGCGTCCAAACTCGCAACGAACTACAGCGGACGTTCTGGCCATCACTCCACGGGGCGCGCCGTTCTCTGCGATTTCTGTCGCGTAAATCGCCAGACTTTCGTAGTCCGGAACCTCAGGATCATCCCATTCTCGCCGGGCCAGCAGCGGACCCTGCGCATAATGGATCGCCATCTCATCGCCCTTCCAGCCAAAGAAATCCGATCCCTCCGGAGAAAGCCGGAGTTTCACCGTTCCCTTTCCCCGTGCCCAATGCCGCCGATCCACGACTTTTGCGTCGATCAAACCTAGTGACCACGAATAATCATTGGTCGCCAGATACGCTCCCCCACAGACGCCAAGATAACCACCGCCCTCGCGAACGAATTTCCGGACAGCCACACGACCGCTCTCCCCGAGCGCTTTACCCTGGCCACTGCCACTTCCGCCGGGATGAACCAGCACATCCACATCTGACAACTTGCCGCCTCGAATTTCCTCCGCCGTGATCCGGAAGACTCGAAACCTCTTGTCCCCTGCCGCTATCAAAGCGGCGATCAACTGCTCCGAACTTGGACCGACACCTGATCCCCGAAAGACCGCCACCTGAAGCGGCGCGTCGTTTCCCGAAGCGACCACCGGGCTGATTAGAAACAAAATGAAGACGCGAAAGCACATCGACATGTCACCGATGATAGGATGATGTAGACTCCTAATCCCAGTGTAGGCTCCGCATATCTGCCTGCCAAGGCTGAGACCCTATTTCTTCTGTATCGGATGCAACATTTTTCGATTTCTCGTGTCCTCGATGATTTCCTTGGCCGCTTTCGGGTTCGGAAGAAGTTCTGGTGCTGGATAGGAAGGGATGCCGAGAACAACGATGAGCGTATCAGGTTTCGTGCATTGCAGGTAGAACGGATCGGGCATCTGGCCAGAAACGGACACAAGCACCGGCGTCTTGGCAGCAAGGCGTTTCAACGCCTCGTCACTACCAAGTCTCCTGCCCTGCAAATCGAGAACTCGGTTCTGAGAGTTGTCGCTCAACTGGGTTAAGGCCCGCCCTCCCTTGTGGTGTTCCTGGTATCCCATGGGAAGTTCGAGGACTACTTCTTGAACCGTTACCTTGAATTTCGGCCACTCCCTTTTCACGCGAAACACGCCGACGCCCTCCCACGTCACTTTCGGAACGCTGAGCCTAACGGACCATTTGCCGCCAGGCTGAGACTTGGTAGCTATAGCTGTACCTATCACAGGCGGCACGTCCTTTGGCAATGCACCGCTTTCCTCGTTGACGCATTCCCTGGCCCCTTTGAATTTCGTTTGCGTGACAAGCTGTTGGGCTTGAGCGAGGGTGACAGGGCCAATTCCATCCTCTGGCTTCCTGAACTTGAAGGAATAGGCATTCTTTACCATGTTGACGCCGTTCTCCCTGTAAATTCGCAACATGAGCCACCCGCAGTAACTTCCTTGGCCGTGCAGCCCTTGGCTTAGCCTGATCTCGTCCTTGGGTTTTCCCCATTGGTCGTGCCCCTGGGAGAACACAAAGTACCTCTGGCCCTTCTCCGGTTTGCCCAATGCAGTATCGACTTTGAAGGACAGGGTGTCGGTGTCCAAGTCGCCCCGCAACTTGGATTGCACCTTGAGCGACACGGTCTTGCCGTCGAATGCCGAGACATCCGCAATGCAGACGAACTTCGCACGAACAAGAAGTTCATCCAATGGGTATGCGGGTGCGCCCAACAGTGGTGCGGCAAACAAGCAGGACAACGCAAATGCAAACACGATTCTCTTCATCTTCTTGTCTCCGATGGGTAAGCGTCACCGGGTCGGTGATGACTCTGTGCCCGCAGTTGGCCTATCAATTCCGCGTATCTTCAAAGAAACGACACCCGACTCCAAACGACCAGTCAGGCTGGCATACGTTTCCTCTAGCACCTTCTTGCGCCAGGCTTCGTTATCGAAGGGAGGGGCAGCGGGCATGTGGGGATTGACCCTTGCGTAAAGCCGGTAATCGCCGGAGCCAAGAGGCGGAACAAAGGTCGTTGTATACAATAGGGTTATCTTTCCGGGTCGCAACTCCATCGGAAACGGTGGCAGCGGATTGTGTGGGTCCGGTCGCCCGTGGGCATGCGGAGGAATCACGCACCCCTTATCTGCACCTGTTTTATCGAAAATGATGAATACGGGATGCTGAGGACCCGCACCGTAGTCCCCCCACGCGATCTTGAGAGGACGCTTGGTGATGTTCTCTGCTGCCACGACGAAGGTGTACAAGTCCATGCCGGCACCCGGGACTCTCTCCGCGCGGAGTCCGAGGCGGACACCGCCGTGTGGATGGCCCCAGACAAACTTGGGTGGCTGGCTGCCAACAGTGCCTGACTTGCCGTCCTCTGCCGGATCTGCGACCGTATCACCAGCGAAGTCGCGTGGAGTGCTCTCCAACGCTTGACCGGCGCCAGTCGTTGGCGTTGTTGCCCCGAGGTTCTGATCGGAGATCATTTCGATCAGAGCTATCCATTCCCTGGTTGGCCGGAGGGGATCATTTGGTGAGAATCCGCCGCGAGGGTTGATCTCCGTCGTGAGTGAGTCCGTACCCCAGGTCACACAAAGGCGCTCCAAGTATCCGTCTTCCCCCCCAAGTCCCTTGGGATCGTTGTAGCGAGGTGGAGGCTCACTACCTATCCACGCTGATGTCAACTCGCGAATCTTGTCAACGTGAGCAGACGACAGGTCTTTCCAATCCACGGTCCTCATCAGGCGAGTGATTCCCTTCTTGTCGTGGGGAAGCATCGGTTCGGGTGCCTGAGCCCGCTTGCGTAATCTACGGAGTCGTTTGCTGTTGAGGTCCACTTCTACTACATGAAGCGAGGTCGATGTGAACCCAGCACCCGGGCTCGTGCCGGACCAGCACAGGTACTGTAGAACAAAGGCTGGTTGGCTATGTCCGATTGCATCCTTCCCGTTGCGAAGCATCGGCGCGATTGACACCTCTACCCGATTGGATGGGGATATTTGCACTTTGTCCTTGACAGGGCCCGCTGGCACCCAAAGCCTCTCGTAGAGCCCATCGCGGACGACAACGTCCTTTTCTCGCCTCGCAGGAAGATACGTAAAGGGAAAATGGAACGCATACTTTCCTTCGATCATTTTGACGTGATAGTATTTTAACACGTCGGGAACGATAAAGACTTTGCCTTCTCCAGGCGCCAAGGCCCAGACGGGTTCCATCAGAACACGTTCTCCGTCTTGCTCAACGTAATGTTCTGGTGGGGGTGGAGGAGGATCAGGAATGGGACCTACGGGGACTTCCTTCCCTTGGGTGTTTACGAGGGTTATGCCGAGTGCTTCCATTGCCGGCACATAGAGCGTCTCCGTTCCCGAATTGGCCAGCGCAACAGCTAGTTTCACCGGCTCACCCTTGCGAAACTCCGACTTGAACGTGTTGATTGCCATCGCGACCTTCGTTTCAACACTCTTGCCCTTGGATTCGCGGAGGTTGCAGCGCTCGCGGCTAAAGTTCTCCGTCAGGACCTTCCGTCCGTCGATGCGGAGTTGCCGCAGGATGTGATCGCTGTCCACCCACGCCTCCGCTACCGTTCGTCCGTCGCGAGCGTAGGCGAACTTATGCAGTTTGGTGGGCTTCCCGTGCAAGTTGATTTCATCCAGGCCCTGGTAGGCAATGGTGGCCGCGCCCTTGAGGTTCAACTCCGACACCTCCATGACGTGCCCAACGGAGACGGTGGCTCCCGCCGCACGCGGCAGGAGCGTGAAAACCCGGAACATCGCCACATCGGTCAGCGTATCGGCAGGAAAATCAATCGTGCGCGTCCCGCCTTCGTCAGCGCGGACGGTTGCCTTGTCCTTTCCGACCTCGACGGTAAACGTGCCGACTTCATCGTCACCCTCTCCCTTGGATTGGATCGAAGTCGGTCGAAGAAGATTGTCGCGCCGGCAGTCGAGTTTCAATTCCACCTTGATCTTGCGGTCCCGCCAGTCAACCTCCCAGCGATCGTCAATCTCCACTCGATCGTCGCGCATATCGGTGCGCATCGTCACGGTGCCGAGCACGGTTTGCTCGCCGCCGCGTTCCACCTGGTAGAGGAACTCCCGCGAGCCCCATCGCCTGAGCCTGTCGATGTCAAGATCAGCCTCTTGAAGAGCAGTTCCTTCGGCGCGTGCCCATGCTGCAACTAAGGCAACCGCTAGGCAACCGAATATAGATAGAGTCCTAGTGAAACCGTTCATTCCTGCGTTTCCTATCAGTCAATTTCAACGATGTAGCACCTGCCCTCTACGAACACCATTTCCTCGATCTTGATCGTGACCTCGACGCGGTTGGCGTGCGCCAAGGTGACGAAGGAGTTCTTCATCACGCGGGCGTCGGGGGCGTAGAAGTCGGA
>CAZJRB010000156.1:0-13899 GCA_964547995.1 uncultured Planctomycetaceae bacterium
TTCAGCAGGGCGTCCTCGGCCATCTTGATCTCGGTCTGGATCTCGACCAGCTCCTGGAGCATCGAAGGGTTCGAGAAATCCTGCTCGGGCAGCTTGCTCAGGTCGGAGTGCAGATCCTTCATGAACTTGGCCCAGTCGTCCTCGGTGGCGGCCAGCCCCTTGAGTGCCTGCTTCTCCTCATCGGTGAAATCATCGACGGGCGTCTTGGCCAGGTTCTCGGTTGCTTCGATCACCTTCTTCTGCTGTTCGAGAAATTCATCGAGTTTTTTGCGGGCCTCGTCGAGCTTCTCTCGGACGTCGTCGGGCAGATCGTCGCCGGGGCGGCGTTCCATCTCGGCCAGGACGTCGCTTTGGGCCTGGCGGCACACGTCGAGCAGCTTCCGGAGCATGTCGATAATCCGGTCCTGCGCGGCAACCAACTGCGGCACCGGGTGGTTGAACTCCTCCATGGCCCGGATCTTGATGAGCCGGTCGCAGATTTGGACGGCCTGGAGCATGTCGCCGGTGGCGAGATTGTTCAACACGCGTTTGATCGTGAGGTATTCCTCGCGTTCCGTCTGGCTGATGCCCTTGACCAGGTTGGCCGAGTCGTGCTGGATGGCGACCTGCATTGCCCGGGTTTCGTCGGCGAGTTGCGCCCGTTCGACCGGTTGCCGGCTCTTGAGGATTCCGGCTGTGCGGACGCGTGCGCGGACCTGCTGTTCGAGAATCTTCCAGAGCGAGGCGCGGAGCCGGTCGAGCTGTTCGAGCGTGGCATTGGCTTCGGCGTCCTTGGCCACGAGCCGGATGGAGTGCCATCCGCTGGCGGATTCCTGGGCCTTGAGCTTCAGCCCCCAATTGCTGTAGACCCGGCCGTCGCGGGCAACGGCCCGGATCATGACGGTTTGCCCCGGCTGGAATTTCCCGGGGTCGAGTTTTAGGGGGAATTCCCGCACGGCGGTGGTGCTCCGCTCGAAATCGGTCCACTGGCTCAGTGTGGTCGCCTTGCCGCCCCCGGCGGCCGTCTCTTCGTCGAGCGAGGTTTCTTTGATCTTCATCTCCAACCGCAGAAAGCCGACGCCGTGGTCGTCGCTTGCACGGATCTTCACCGGCACAGTGCTCCCGATGGCGGCGGAACTCTGCCGGGCCGGCTTCAGAAGCTGCACGCTCGGCGGCCGGTCCGCCAGGACATGGATGCGATTGACCCGCGGGTCGGGATCGGTGTGCCCGGCATCGTTCTCCATGTGTACCCGGAAGGTCGCGTCCTCGAACATCGGCAGCCGTTCGATCACCAGCAAATGGCCGTTTTCCTCGACGCGGCCCGCGTATTGCCGGTCCTCAACCTGGGCATGGCCCTTGGCCACGGGAACGGACGGGCGGATGTGCAGCTTCGCGACGGTGTATTGCGGGGCTTCCAGGTCGGCCTGCCGCCGGGTTACCGTCTCGTCGGGCTGGTTCAAATAGTGCGGGTAGTGGTAGGTGATTTCCACTTCCTGGATCGTCGGTTTCGCGCGGACGCCGATCGTGTAGATCTGTGTCTGCGAATCGCCGATCTCCAGGCGGTAGGTGGCCGATTTCAGCACCGACGGCAACGTGAGGGCGTACTGCCGGCGGTCCGGATCGGCCGCCATGGGCAACTCGGTTTCCTCCGCTTCGCCCTCTTCATTTTCGGATGTGACAAACAGCACGCCCTTGTGGGGCAGGTTGTCGGGGTTTCGGATTTTGCCGGTGATTTCCACGCTGCTGTCCATCAACACCTCGATGTCGCCGGGCGTAACCTCGATTTGCCCGACCGTACCAACCGAGGGGACGAACTCCCACGGCTTCAGCATCCGTTCGACGGTCGATCCCCAGCTTGGGATACTGAAGTAGCAGAACACGGCCGCCGCAACTAGCAGCAGGAGAAACACGATCGCTTCGAACAGGTCGCGCGGGGTCTGCATGCAGAAGATGAATCGCTTCAGCCGGGACTGCTTCTTGGCCGCCTTGTCGAACCGCACGTCGGCGATTTCGGCGGCCGCCTGGTTCACCGCCGCCCGGCGAAAGGCCGCCCCGTCGCTCTCCGTATCCTCGCTGAGCTGGACGAGGTTGATCAGGTTGCTTCCCAGTTCGGGAGATTGCGATTCGACGCGCCGGGCGGTGGCCGCCATGGTCCGCTGCCCCCGAAGCAGCCGCCGGCCCACGACGAGAATCAGGATCGCATTGACGCCCAGCCACACGAAAAACAGACTGACCAGAATCATCTGCGAGAACCGCGCGTAGGCGTCGCCGAGCATGAACGCCAGCAACAGCGCAAGCGAAACGGCACACGCCAGAATCGTGGTGCTCAACAGGGTGCAAAACCACCACTTCTGGCGAGCGCCGTCGAGCCGGTCGAGCACCTTTTCCGCATCGGGGGGCATGAGCGCCTTCCGGTTGTTTCGGTTTCAGTTTTATAAAGCCGCCAGAACGCGGGCAGCACCGATTACGTGCCGCTACGAGCCGGAGAGCCGGCCCTCGCTTCGTATCGGGCAATCTCTTCCTTGAATTGGTTGATTCGCTTCTTGAGCGAACGCAACGTCAACTCGCGAACGTGTTCGTCGCCTGGCTCTTGCCGCTTGCTTTCGTAAAGTTGCTCTAGTTCGTGCAACTTCGCCTGGGTGTTCTCCCATTGGCGCCGGTTTTCAATGCTCATGGCATTACCTCGATCATTCCCTTGGGGACCAAATCTCGATCGGTCGCAAAGGTCTTCTCCGTGAACTGCTGGAAGCCTTCCTGGTCCACCAATTCCATATTGACAAACGGCAAACCGCTGAGCAATTCTGTTTCGGCGGCTTCATCGCGAGGGAACCCCGTCCCAACAAGCAGGACACAATCCACGTCATTCGGTTCCAGTTTATCGGTAACAAAGCTGCCGTTGACAACGATCCGCAGGACGCCCGCCCGCCGCGCCAGTTCAACCAGCCAACGCAACGACTCCATCTGCACCCGCCGCAATTGCGACTCCCGCCCAAATCGTGCGTGAATCTCGTCCACGGTGGCCCCGTGCAGGCCCGGTGGCAGGTAGCCCTCGTCATTCAATGCTGGAATCACCGTCTATTCCAAGGGTGGCCATGGAAACTTCTGTACTAGTGCGTTATCGCGTAGACAATCGCGTTGGTCCCGATTTTCAATGCCGAGTCGTCCTTCAAGCCGTAACTGTAGGCATGCGGAAACTGCTCCCAGCCGTTCCCCAGATCGAAGCGGCTGTAGACGACTGCCAGCTTGCCGTCGATGCTGATCCCCTCCAGTTCCGGCGACTGCTTCGGTCCGAAATCTTCGCGGACCCTGGGCGTGTAGTCGACTCGCTTGATTTCGTTGTGGCAATTGTATAGCGGGTGGTCGGCTGGAATATCCTCGAGTTTCGAATCGGGAAGGACTCCTTTGATCTCGCGGCGGAAGGCCCCGTCGAAGGTCAGACGCCCGCAGCAGGCGTCGGCCAGCAGGATTCCGCCCGCCTTCAAGTAACGCTGGAGCCGAGCCGCCTCTTCTTTGCTGAAGACGAACTCGCGGTGCCCGGTCATGTACAACAGCGGGTAGGTCATCGTCTTCGGATCGGTAAGGCGGACGTTCTGCCGCTTGAACTTCACTTCCATCGTGGAATTATCCCGGGCGTACTTCAGCAAGTTGTGGACGGCCGACGGGTCGGGGTCCCAATCGCCGCCGTGCATTACTTGGGCGAAGACGAAATCATCGCGGCTCGGGGTCGTCGCCTCGTGATAGACCTTGGTCGTACTCAGGAACCGGCCGAGCTGGAAGGTGCCCAGGACATACGTGATGATGTTGGCCCCGACCTGGCGTGCCTCGGGGATCACGACGCGAAGCCCGCGCGGGTGCTCGTGCCCGTCCCAGCCGCACGTCATGTCGTTCGGCGAGAAAATCACGCCGCTGCGGCAGCCGAAATCGATCGTCTCCAGACACGGCTTGCCCTTGTACGTCGATCCGTCCGCCTTCTTGTACGTCAGGTCGCCCAGCTTGTAGTACGACGCGAGGATCGGGTCGTCGGGCAGGATCTTCCGCAGCGGGCGGCCGGGGAAGATCAACGCGATCTCGCGGCGGAACGAGTCGCCGAAATCCTTCCAGCCGCAGCAGGCGTCGGCAAGGATGGTTCCCCCGTCCATGACATACCGCGCAAGCCGGCTGCGGACTTCGTCGTTAAGGGTGAACTTGTTGTGCCCGGCCATCAGCACCACCGGCAGCTCACGCGGATCGAACGAGAAGTGGGCGAAATCGGCCTCGATCGCGCGGTACTTGATGCCCATCTTTTCGGCCGTCCAACCCAACAGCGTGTTGACGTCGGCCGGGTCGGTCATCCAGTCGCGGTACTTCACCCGCTTGCCGTCCTGCGTGGCCCAGCGGACCGGGCCCATCGACATTTTGCCGATCAGCGCGGGCGGGCTCGGCGGCTTCTTCTTCTCGCTACGGCGAAGCGGCGTCACCGGCAACGGCAACGGGGCAAATGACTCGCCCGCCGTGCGGTGCTGCTTCTTGGCCTTCGGCGGCGGGCCGCAACTGACCGGCCCCGAGTTGTCTTCCGCCCCCCAGGAGAACGTCGGGATATTGGCCGCCGACGTTGCGCCGCCGACGATAGTGGTCAACCCAATCTTCTCCATGAATTTCCGCCGAGAGAGATCTGCCCGGTTCATGGCATCGTTCCTTAATCTGGGTTATTGTCTTATAAAGCCGCGACCGTTGGTCGCGCCCCGCATCAAGTGCGAAGCTGCAAGCGGCCCTATAGAATCCTCCACCTATAATTGTCCCGGAAAGGGGGGCCCAAAGTCAAGTCGCCGTCCGCCGCATCTTATTCGCACCCCCCAAACGGCAGGCAAAGGTGCATGCCAACTCACAATAAGTTCTGGATACACCGGGCACGCGAAGGTCGGTATGACATGCCAATCCCCCACCCCCGCGCGAAAGCCGGGCCGGACGCAAGCCACTGCACGCCAATAACTTACGTCTCGCCACGACCGTGTCCCACGGCCGTCGCATGTTGCAAAATGGCGGTATTGGAGGTATTATGCGGGAGAAGATTCGTTGACCACAACGACTCGCGCTATTAGCGGGGCGACCATGGGTACATTCCACGTAGGCTGCAAGGTCGAAAATACTGTTGATCGGTCGAGGTCGCTTCGGGTTCCGAAGCTCCGGGTTGACATCGGTAGTGAGTATACATGGATACCGGCGGCAAGACTCGAGAAGATCGGTATCGGGAGAGAGAAAAAGGACATGGCCTTTGTCATGGCCAACGGTGAAGTGGTGACCCGGAGCGTGGGGTTTGCAATCCTGCGCGTCGGCAAGGCCTTTACGATCGATGAGGTCGTCTTTGCGGAGAAGGGTGATCTACTGCTCCTTGGCGCGCGGACCTTGGAAGGGTTGAATTTGAGAGTAGACTCAACCAGAAAGAAACTCGTTGCCGCCGGCCCCCTTCCCGCCGCCTGATCTGTAACAGATGTGAGGACGAAATAATGGGCTTGGTCTATGCCGATATCGAACTGGCCAATCCGAAGAACGACGATTTGAAGCCGATCAACGTCAAGGCACTCGTGGATACGGGAGCCATGACAATCTGCGTTCCCGAACATGTCGCTGTGCAACTCCAGCTTGAAGAGATCGATCGGAGGGAAGTCAAGACGGCGGACGAGAAGTTGCACCTGGTGCCGTACGTGGGACCGCTGCAGATCCGGTTCGAGAACCGCACCTGCTTCACGGGGGCCCTGGTAATTGGGGAATCCGTGCTCATGGGCGCGGTGCCGATGGAGGACATGGACCTGGTGATTTGTCCATCGACACAGTCGGTGACCGTTAATCCCGAGAGCCCGAATATCCCGTCGGCGATTGTCAAATAGAGCTCACGCCGACGCACCGCTCGCAAGGAGATTCCGATGTCCCGTGCATTTCTCGGTCCTGTGTTTATTACTGCTGTCTTGATCTGCGGGGGGTCGGACATACCTGGCGCCGCCGAGCCGCCGGCGATCAACCCTTTTGGCCCGCGGCCGACGGTCCAGCAAGATTCGTTCCCCGGCTATGTCGAACTGTCCGACGGCACGATCCGGCCGGGCAACGTCTACCTCACACGCGACAAGCGGCTGAAAATCTTCGACCAAGAGATGAAGCGCCAGCGCGAAGTCCCCTTGAAGGTAGTCAAGCAGATCGAGTGCCGCGTGAAGAAGGAGTGGATGGAGAAGGAGTGGAAGTTCAAGGAGTTGGCCAGCGACGAGAAGATGTATACCGGCCGTACCTACCCGGTCCGTGAATACGCCCACCAGATCACCCTGAACGACGACCGGAAGATCACCGGCCCGCTCTCGGGGCTCGTTTACGTCCAGCCGTTGATGTCTTCATCACCGGGCGAGCGGACGGCCGTGCCCCCGAAGGCCGAGCGATACCTGTTCCACCAGCGCCAGAAGGGCAACATCGGCGACAAGCTCGAATCGGTCGTCTACGTCCGCTTCGTCCGCCTCGGCGAAGAGGCCCTGGCCGAAGGGCAAAAGAAGCTGGCCGAAAAAGAAGCCGCCAAGGAGAAGGCCAAACAGAAGAGTAAACCGTTGTCGCAAGAAAAGTAGCAGGCACACTCCGTGTGCCGTCCGCAGAAGTACCAGACACACGGAGAGCTTGTGAGTTTGTTGCAGAGCGAGTTCCGACTGAATAAGAGCACAAAAGGGGCACCCGCCCCCGGACTTAGTTCGTTTGGTTATGGGCCGGGGGCAGGTGCCCCCTCCTTTTTTCGTAGTTTCCACCGCCGGATAACACACGGAGAAGCTGTGAGTTTTTTGGCACCACCGGCGGACAGCACACTCCGTGTGCCTGCTACTTTGACATTCAACTGACCCAACCGACGTGTACGATTTCTCCCTCGAACAAGGCTCCGGTTTCTCGACCATGCTGGCGACCGCCGCCGTGGCGATCTTGCTGACCGGCGTGTTCTACTACCGGGCGTTCGGGATGCTGAAGCGGTGGCAGTGGCCGCTTCTGTTCCTGCTGCGGGTCGTGGCGATTCTACTCGTCGTCTTGCTCCTGTTCCGGCCGGTCTACAGCTTTTTCAAGGAATCGGAGGAGCGGAAAACACTCGTTTTCCTGCTGGACACTTCCTCCTCGATGAGCATCTCCGACGGCAAATCGGGGGTCACCCGCTTCAACCAGGCCCGCTCCCAGATCGAACAGTGGTGGGAAGACCTCCGGGAGGATTTCGATCTTCAACTGATCGAGTTTTCCGAACGGGTCCAGCCGCTCGAGAGCATCGAAGGGCTGGCCGCCTCGAACCCCGACGGCGCGGCCACGTCGCTTTCCCGGCCGCTGGACGCCGCGGCCAAACAGGTCGCCGGAGCCGACGTCGAGGCCCTGGTCCTCTTCTCCGACGGCATCCACAACTCGGCCGGCGATCCCGTCGAGACGGCCGGCAACCTCGGGCTGGTCGTCCATACCGTGGGCGTCGGCGCCTCGCTGCGGAGCGACCCCTCCTATCGCGACGTCCAGGTCACGGCCATCGACTGCCCCGACCGGATGCTCGTGAACAACCTCGCCAAGGTCAAGGCGTCGGTCGACGGCATCGGCATGATCGGCCGCGTGATCAACGTGATTCTCGAACAGGACGAGCAACCCGTCGGCGAGCCGCGAGAGTTGACGCTCGACGCCGTCGAGGGCCCGCAGGAGGTCGAGTTCGAGTTCCTGCCCGAAGAGAAAGGCCGCCACACCTACACCGTTCGCGTCGAGCCGGTCGCCGAAGAGAAAATCAAGGAGAACAACCACCGCTCGGCCGTCGCCCTGGTCGTCGAGCCGGGCATCCGCGTGCTCTACATCGAGGGGACGATCCGGGCGGAGTACGGGGCCCTGGTGCAGCGGTTTCTCACCAAGGACCCCGATCTTGAGTTCTGCTCGCTCGTGCAGACGCGGCCGAACTTCTTCGTCAAGCGGACGAACATCCCCGATCTCGAACTCAAAGGCATCCCTTCCGACGCCGAGACGATCAACATGTTTGACGTCTTTATCTTCGGCGATCTCGACGCCTCGTACGTCCGGCCGCCGCAGCAGGAGTTGATCGTCAAGCGGGTCCGCGAAGGGGGCGGGCTACTGATGCTCGGCGGCTACCACAGCCTCGGGCCCGGCGGCTGGGCCGGAACACCCGTCGGCGAGATTCTGCCCGTGCAGCTCGGCAGCCGCGACATCGGCCAGATGACGACACCGTTTCTGCCGACGCTGACGCCCGAAGGCGCCCGAAGCCCGATCTTCTCCGGCATCGCCGGGTTTTTCCCGACACAAAACGCCGCGGCGAAGATGGCCGGGCTTCCGCCGCTGGACGGTTGCACGCGTGTCGGCGCCGCCCGGCCGGGGGCAACCGTCTTGGCCACCTACCCCGCCGGCTCGGGCCCCATGCCCGTCCTGGCCACGCAGCGCGTCGACAAGGGCCGGACCGCCGTCTTCTGCGGCGACACGACCCGCAAGTGGCAGCAGGGGCCCAAGGCCCTCGACCGGGAATCTCCCTTCCTGCGGTTCTGGGGCCAGTTGGTCCGCTACATGGCCGGGCGCGACGTCGCCGTAAGCGCCGGCGCAAGCATCCTGGCAAGCACCGACAAGGCGTACTACGAGCCGGGCGAGGAGATGATCCTCTCGGCCGTGGTGCGCGACACCGAGGGCGAAGCGGCGACCGACGCCAAAGTGGTCGCCAAAATCACCGGCCCGGAAGGGCGCCCCGACCAGATCGCCCTGACCACCGTACCCGGCCCGGGCGGCAACTACAGCGGCGCCTTCGAGCCGAGCACCGCCGGCAGCTACAAGATCCAGATGATCGCCAACGTCGGCGAGGCAACCGTCAACGCGGAGCCGGTCGCCGTCGAGTTCGGCCGCCCGAACATGGAATTCGAAAAACTCGACCTCGACGAAAAACGCCTCGGCCGGATCGCCGCCGCGGCCGACGGCCGATACGTCCACATCAGCACGGCCGAGTATCTGCTCGAGCACTTCGACCGCTCGCTACAAAAGAAACGGGTCGAAAAGAAACGAAGACTCTACTGGCCGCCGGGATTCTGGCTCCTGTTCGTCGGCGTGCTGACGACCGAATGGATTTTGCGCAAGAGGTTCCAACTGCGATGAGCCCACAGACCGGATACCGATATCTCGAACCGCAGGCGCTGGCCCGGGTGAAGAATCTCTCGGTCGTCGCCCGGGGCGTGGTCGAGGGGTTCATCTCCGGCCTGCACTCGAGCCCGTACAAGGGCTTCAGCGTCGAGTTCGCCGAGCACCGCGAGTACACCGCCGGCGACGACCCGAAACACCTCGACTACCGGATGCTCGCCCGCACCGACCGGCTCTACATCAAGCAGTACGAAGAAGAGACGAACATGCGGGTGCAGATCCTTCTGGACACGAGCGGTTCGATGGACTACGCCCACGAGGGCAATTTCACGAAGTTCGACTACGGGGCCTACCTGACGGCGGTCCTCTCGTACCTGATGACCCGCCAGCAGGACTCGGTGGGGCTGACGACCTTCGACACCGAGATCCGGCTCGACATGCCGGCGCGCAGCTCGCCGCGACACTTCAACGAGATGATGCGGCGGCTCGAAGACCTCAAGCCGGGCAAGCAGACCAACGTGGCCGAAACGCTCCACCGCCTGGCCAACCGCTTCAAACGCCGTTGCCTGATCGTGCTCATCAGCGACCTGTACGACGAGCCGGAGGACGTGATCCGCGCCTTGCACCACTTCCGCCACCGCCGCCACGAGGTGATCCTGTTCCACGTGTTCGACAAGGCGGAGATCGACTTCCCCTTCAACGACGTCACCGCGTTCCACGACCTCGAAACCCGCGAGCGGATCCAGGTCGATCCGGCGTACGTCCGAAAGACCTACGTCGAGCAGGTCGAGCGGTTCATCGAAGCCTACCGCCGCGCGTGTGCCGAGGCCCAGATCGACTACGTGATGACCGACACATCCGTTCCCTACGACTTCATGCTGACCAAGTACATCGCCAAGCGCAACATGCCATGACGTTTTTGACGCCCCTATTCCTGCTCGCGGCGGCCGCGGCGGCCATCCCGGTCGTCCTGCACATGATCAGCCGCCAGAAGGCCAAGGAGCTGCCCTTTGCGACGCTCCGGTTCCTCCGCATCAGCGTGCAGAAAACCCGGCGCCGCAAGCGCGTTCACGACCTGCTGCTGATGCTGTTGCGCATGGCCGTGTTGATCCTGATCGCCCTCGGGCTCGCCGGGCCCACGATCACCAGCCTGGCCAACCTCTGGACCGGCGGAGCACATTCGGCCGTCGCAATCATACTCGATAACTCCGCAAGCATGGGCATCATCGACCGGGACCGCGCCCGGTTCGAGACGGCCGTCCGCGCCGCACGCCAAATCCTCGACGAACTCGAAGACGGCGACCAGATCGCCTTGTTCCTGACCGGCGGGCCCTTCGAGGAGCGAAACCAGCTCGACTACGACAAGGCCAGAATCGACGAGCTCCTGGCCCAGTGCAGCGTGAGTTACGAAAAGGCTGACCTCGGCGTAAAATTGCAGCAGGCCCGAAAACTGCTCGACGACAGCAACATACCCAACAAGCAGATTTACGTCCTCAGCGACCTGCAAGAGCTGAGCTGGGAGACGTTCGAGCAGAACGGAGCCGACGAGTCCGACAACGCGCAAGAACGTTTAGCCGCCGACGGCACGTCGGCGGAACCCCGTTTAGCCGCCGACGGCACGTCGGCGAAACCCGACGACCAAGCACCCGTCGGCCTCGACATCCCCGTCATCTTTGTCGACTGCAACCGGGCCCCGAAGACCAACGTGGCGGTCGCCGGCATAACGCTCGGCGTCACCTTGCCGGTAACCGACGTCCCGATCAAAATAAGCGCCGAACTGCTCAACGACGCCACCGTCGAACAGCAGCGGCACATCGAACTCTTGATCGACGGCCAGCCGCAGGCGACCAGCCCCGAGCTGGCAATTCCCGCGGGCGGGTGGCTCAAATACGACTTCGAACACACCTTCAAACGCGGCGGCGTCCACCACGGCGAGGTCCGGCTCGCCGGCGAGGACGGCTCCGGGCTCGACGACCGGCGCTTCTTCTCCATCGAGATCGACCAGGGAATCCCCGTCGCGGTGGTCAAGCCCGAAAAACACGAAATCCCGTACCTCGAAGAGTCGTTCTATCTCGAACAGGCCCTGGCCCCCGGCCGGTCGGGTGGCTGGGCCATCCGCACCACCCCGCTCGTGGCCGGCGATCTGCTGAGCGAACCGCTGGCCGGCTACGAGGTGATCTTCTGCGTCAACCTTCCCGCGCCGGAAGACGACGTCGCCGCCCGGCTTCGCACCTACGTCGAGCGGGGCGGAAATCTCGTCTGGATCTGCGGCGACAACGTCGACCCCGAGGCGTACAACCGGATGAACCGGGACGCCGGCGACAACTTGCTGCCAGCCCCCCTGGTCGATGTCCGCACCCCCGGCGCGGAAGACGACCGCGACAGTTGGCACATCAACACGCTCGACAAAAAGCACCCCGCCTTGCGGATCCTGGCCGAGCCGGCCTCGATGTACCAGTCGGTGCTGGTCTACAAGCACATCCGCATGGCCACCGCCGACCACCCGGAGGCCCGCGTCCTGGCCGGGCTCGACGACGGCGAGGCCGTCTTGGCCGAGCGCCGCGTCGGCGACGGCCGCGTGCTGATGCTCTCGACCAGTGCCCACATCGGCTGGTCGAACCTCCCGCTTCGGCCGATCTTCCTGCCGCTCGTGACCCGGCTGACGTTCAACCTCGCCGGCGCGGAGGACGCCCGGCACACGCTCCTGGCCGGCTCGCCGTTGGTGATGCCGGTCGACGACGTTTCGCGCGAGGTCGGCGTCGAGGTCGTCCCGCCCAGCGGCGAGACCATCCGGCTGACGACCGAAGACGCCGGCGCCGGCCGCCAGGAGTTCCGCTACAACGACACGCACCAGGTCGGCGTCTACCGCCTCCGGCTTCTCGAATCGGCCCGGGGCCGGCAGATCGCCTACTCGGTCAACTTCGATTCCCGCGAGGCCGACGCCCGGAAAATCGAGCGGGAAACCCTCCAGGCCCGTTTCGGCACCACCCCCGTCCTCTTCGCCGACCCCGACAAGTTGAGCAGCACGTTCGACGAACTCCGCCAGGGCAAAAGCCTCTGGTCGATGTTCCTCACCGGTGTTCTTATTGTCCTCGTCTTCGAGACGTTCGTCTCCAACCGCCTAAGCCCCAAAAAAGAAGAAGAGGAAGGCCCGCAGCCCCCGCCCGGAATGCGGCGCCTGGCCAAACAGCATCAAGGCGTGTGAAGTGGGTGGTGGGTGGTGGGTAGTGAAGATTGGTTGGTTGTGCGAGAAAAGCCCCCGCACTGCGTGCGGGGGTTCGGGGCGAACCACAACTCGTTCACCAACCAACATCCAACTCTCCCACGTCCAACACCAGAATCCGGTCCTCGATCGCGCCGCCCAACAGCCGCCAGCGGTCGCGGTAGTGCTTCGATCCGCCCTCGAAAACGACAACCAACTGCC
This sequence comes from uncultured Planctomycetaceae bacterium, assembly GCA_964547995.1. Taxonomy (GTDB): domain Bacteria; phylum Planctomycetota; class Planctomycetia; order Pirellulales; family Thermoguttaceae; genus CAZJRB01. Next base: position 12,491 of record CAZJRB010000156.1, read on the forward strand.
GGCCGCCGTACGCGATCCCTTCGGAACCGGCCGGCATGGCGATCGTCTTGATACAGTCCTTGCCGTCGAGAACGAACGCGTCGACCGGCGCCCGGCCGGGGGTCGTGGCCTGGGCCGGGCGGCTGCCAAACGGCGATCGGTAAAAAGCCAGACGGCTGTTCTTGTGACCGTATGATATACTCAACGCCACAACGTCGCCGCAAAACGCCATCCCTTGAACCTGCTGCGGAAGAAACAACACGCGGTCGGGCCGCAGCACCGTTCGGCCGCCCGTCCGATACGTCTTCGTCGCCGTCGGCCGCTCCGACTTCGGATCGAGCCGGTACATGGCGGCCCAGGCCGATCGGCCCCGGGCGTGATGGTGTTTCGGGGTCGGGTATCGCCGCCCGTAAGAGTAATCGCCCACCCACAGGTCACGGCCGTCGATACAGACAAACGCGGCCGTGCTGTCGACGGCGAACGCGGCGTCCGCGTGCAGATCGGCCTTCTTCGGCGCCGGCTCGCCGGGCATGGCAAACCGCAGCAGCCGCCCGGCCGAACCGGTCCACAGAAACCGCCCGCCCGCGGCCACCCCGCCGGCATGGCCCGTGTACGGTTTGCCGTCGGTGTCAAAAAGCCGGAACTCGCCCAGCACCCGGCGGGCACGCACGTCGGCCACCACCAGCAGCGACGGCCCCTTGGTCTTGCTTTTATCGTAATACGACAGAACGATCTTCGACCCGTCGAGCTGGCAGATACCTTGCGGCACGTAATCGGAGTCGAGCCCCGGCGTGGTCATACTCCCGCAGACGGCCCGGTTCAACTGCGGAAACCGCTTCACAAATTCCTTCACCTCAACCGGCCGCCGCACCGAAACGATCTCAAGGGCATCGGCGGTTGCAGCAACGCTACTGCAAATCACCAGCACGGCGACAACTGCTCTGACGATTTTCATGTAATACAAAGTCACGGCTTCTATAAATGGATGAACGCGATGATCGCGAAGAGGATAACCACAGGTCCCAACAGAACGGACAGGAGTATACAAAGCGTGCCTATTGATGCACGGCCCTGAATGTGCGGGGTCTTGCGAATTACCTCCTGATAATGCTCCGAGAGAACGAACTGGCCCTTCTTTCCGGCAATGAGTTCTCGGATATAAGCACTGACTATCGCCCCGAAGGGATAGAAGGGATACATGATCAACCCTATGGTACAGAAGAAGATCACGGAGTATCTGACGTGCGGCCGAAGTTTCTGCAATCCTCTGGCAAGAGAAGCTAAATGAAACGCCAATCCGCCAAAGAAAATGGCGAAGAGGATCGCCAGGAGATGGCCGTTCAGGAACAGCCTCATGATTGCAGCGGTCACTAGCCCTTACAGAAGCGAAGTCAAAGAGGGCTTTTCTTGTTTGCCATGAAAGTGTATAA
>CAZJRB010000157.1:0-13844 GCA_964547995.1 uncultured Planctomycetaceae bacterium
GATACTTCGCGATAAAAAAGGCTGAAAACAAGAACCTCTGGGGGATTGATCTCGTTACAGAAAGCCGGACGGGCCAGCCCCCCACGCGGACGCCGATTGCTCAAGTTGCGATTCTAGAAGAGAAACTCTATTTCCGCTGGGCGCAAGGCCTTACGCCCCAACGGGCGAACCCCCTCCTCAATTGCGGGTTGAACATCACCGTTGACGAGCAAACATGCTTCTTGCCGTTGGGACAGCCGGAGTTAGTCAATCCGGTGGAGGTGAACTTGGATACCGGGGTACGCGCGACCGTGCTGCCCGGCGATCGCCTGCCCGAACGTGAGTCGTTGCGGTTGCAAGTGGTCAAGCCGGAAGGCGGCTTTCCCGAACCCAAATTCGTCCCCGGCGACCCCGTGGTTCCCAGCGGGGAAATGGATATCAAATTCGACGAAACGAACTTCCCTAAGTTCTGGCTGCACGTAACCTTCAGCACCAGGGCGGCGCGCCCCTCGGTTGAGGTTGCCGCCATCATCGACTACCAGTTGCAGGGTCTTCAACCCACCCGGTTCAAAGCCAAAGAGGCCAAAAGCATCCTGCAACCCATGGCCGCCGAGCAGCAGAAATTGGTGCGGGACCTGGAAATGACGGCCCCCGGCGACAATCGCCGGAAGGATGACCTCAACAAAAAGCTCAAGCCGATCAAGGAGAAGTTGGCGAAATTCGCCCGGCTGAATGAACTCTACGGCAAAATCAAAGAGCAACCGCTGAAGGTCCATTTCCGCGTCTACGCCCAGATTGACGAGGAGCACCGCGTGATCTTGATGCAGTCTTTTCCGCCCAAGACGAAAAAACCCGCCGGTGCTCAACCCAAACCGCCTGCCAAGCCAGCCCCGCCATAGACGGGCGTGCAGCCCGTCTGCAGACTCCACCGAGCATCAAAGGAGGGGGCGCCTGCCCCCGGTCAGCAAGCGCGGCACGCTACGTCCGGGGGCAGGTGCCCCCCTCCTTTGATCTTTTTGCAAGTATGCCATTAGCCGTGACCCCCTGCATCACCGGCCGCTTGTGTATAAGTTGTGCTTATGATAAGCTGCCCCTATGAACATTGAGACTCTCCGTATCTTTTGCGATGTTATCCAGCACCAGAGTTTCTCACGGGGGGCCGCCGTCAACGACATCAGCCAATCGGCGGCCACGCAGTCGGTCCACCGGGTAGAACAGTATTTCGGGGTCCAGCTCGTCAATCGTGGAAAGCGGCCCTTTGTGCTGACCCCCGAAGGCCAGGTCTGTTACGAAGGCTTTCGCGAGGTGCTGGAGCTGTACGAGTCGGTCGAGGCCCGCGTGCAATCCCTGAAAAAGGAAATCAGCGGGACCGTTCGGGTGGCAGCCATCTATTCCGTCGGGCTACACGACATGAGCCGGTGCATGCAACAGTTCATGCGCAGCTATCCCAAGGCCAAGGTCCGGCTGGAGTACCTGCGCCCCAACAAGGTTGTCGATGCGGTGGTGAATGCCGAGGCAGACCTGGGTATCATCTCTTACCCGAACGCTACCCCCGACCTGAACATCACCCCGTTGCGGTCCGAACGCATGGTGCTCATCTGCCACCCGGAACATGCCTTGGCCCGCCAGGATGCCGTCACGGCGGAACATCTCGACGGCGAGGAGTTCATCGCCTTCGACCGCGATCTGAATATCCGGAAGGAAATCGACCGGTACTTCCGGCAACGCTCGGTGAAGGTTCAGGTCGTGATGGAGTTCGACAACATCGAGACGATCAAACAGGCCGTACAGATCGGCGCCGGGGTGAGCATCCTGCCCGAACCCACCGTCCAAAAGGAGACGAGAGGTCGTTCGCTGGCCACCGTCCGCCTGATTGCGCCGGAGTTGCAGCGGCCCGTCGGGATCATCCACCGCCAGCGCAAGGTCTTCGGACCGACCATTGGAAAATTCATCGAGCTGTTGCAGGAATCCCAGAAATCGGACCGAAAGGAATCGTGATGCGGGAAGCAGAAGTCGCCGTCACTTTTCTTCCGTCGGGCAAGACGGTCTACGTCCTTCCCGGGACAACCCTGTTGGAAGCCGCGGCCGGCGCCGACATCGTCATCGACCAGCCGTGCGGCGGGTCCGGCAAGTGCGGCAAGTGCCGCGTCAACGTCTCGGGCGATACCTGCGAGCCGACCGAACCCGAGCGGGAATTCTTCTCCGGCGAAGAACTCCGGGCGGGATGCCGGTTGGCCTGCCAGTCGGCCGTATGCGGGCCGATACGCGTTGAAGTGCCGCAGGCGTCCCTCCTTGGAGAGCCCCATAAAATCCTTGCCGGGGCGGAAGAAACCTCGCCGGCGGACGTCGATCCCCCAATCCGCAAGCTGTACGTCGAGATGCCCCCACCCGTTCGCGGCGACGCCGACGCCGACCTGATCCGCCTTCAGAAGGCAACCGGACCGTTCCGGGCCGACCTGGAATTGCTCCGTCATCTACCCCGGCGACTGCGAGAGTGCCAATTCCGCGGTACCGCCGTCCTGGCCGACGGCGTGCTGATCGACTTCGAGCCCGGCAACACCGAGGCCGAATCGTACGCCGTCGCGATCGACGTCGGAACGACCACGCTGGTCGCCGTCTTGCTCGATCTCCACAGCGGCGAGGAACGGGCGGTCGCCTCGCGGCTCAACCCGCAAACACGCTTCGGCGACGACGTCCTTTCGCGAATCCTCTACAGCCAAGAGAACGCCGACGGGCTCGGTGAGATGCAAGAGGCGATCGGCGGGGCGGTCGACGAAATGATCGGCGAACTGGCCGGCCAGGCGTCGATCTCCCGCCGGAAAATCTACGAAGCAACCTTCTCCGGCAATACCACGATGCAACAATTGCTTTGCCGTATTGACCCGAGCCCGCTGGGCAGGGTCCCCTTCGTGCCTGCCACGGGGCACGCGATGCTCGTTCCCGCCGCACAACTCGGACTCGAAATCCATCCCCGGGGCCGCGCGTACATCATGCCCGTTATCGGCGGGTTCATCGGCGGCGACACGGTGGCGGGGATCCTGACAACCGGGCTGGCCGACGGCCGGGGACCGACACTGCTGGTCGACATCGGCACCAACGGCGAGATCGTCCTCTGGGCCGACGGAAAGCTCACGGCCGCCTCGACCGCCGCCGGACCGGCCTTCGAGGGCGCACGCATTTCGCAAGGTATGCGCGGCTGCAACGGGGCTATCGAAAAAGTCGTCGTTAATGAAAAGCTGAGGATCAACGTGATCGGCAACGTCCCGCCGGCGGGGCTCTGCGGCTCCGGCTTGATCGACACGGCGGCGGAGCTGCTCCGGCACAAGCTCCTGGCCCCCAACGGCCGCCTGCTGTCCCGCGGCGAGTTGCCCGGCGGCGTACTCCCGGACCTCGCCGAACGGGTGGTCGCTCACGAGGACAAGCCGGCCTTCCGCATCGCCGACGGGACGGAAACGGCCGACGGAAGGCCGATTCTCCTGACCCAACGCGACGTCCGCGAGTTGCAGCTTGCAGCCGGTGCGATTCGCTCCGGGATCGCCATTCTATTGAAACGCCGCGGGGTCGACCCCGCGGCGCTCGAAAACGTCTTGATCGCCGGCGGGTTCGGCAACTTCATCCGCCGCAGCAACGCCCGGCGAATCGGCCTGATGCCGCGGGAAGTCGAGCGGCCCCGAATCCTTTACCGGGGCAACACGGCGCTGGCCGGCGCGAAGCTGACCGCCCTTTCGCAGCAGGCCCGACGGGTGGCCGACCAAATCGCCCGACGCACCGAGCACGTCGATCTCTCGACCGATCCCGAGTTCCAAACGGCCTTCGCCGACGCCATGATCTTCCCGGAAACCGAATAGTGCCGGTGGATTGCGGATCACTCTTCGGCCATGTACGGATAGCGGTAATCGACCGGCGGGACGAAGGTTTCCTTGATGGTCCGCGGGGTGACCCAGCGTTCGAGATTGAGCCAGCTTCCGGCCTTGTCGTTGGTACCCGACGCCCGGGAGCCGCCGAACGGCTGCTGGCCGACGACCGCACCGGTCGGCTTGTCGTTGATGTAGAAGTTCCCCGCGGCATGGCGCAGGACGTTCATCGCCTTGACGATCGCGCCGCGGTCGAGCGCGAAGATCGAGCCGGTCAACGCGTATACGGAACCCCGGTCGCAGAGTTCGAGCGTTTCGTCAAACTCGTTTTCCGGGTAGACGTAGATCGTCAGCACCGGGCCGAAGATTTCCTCGGCCATCAGCTTCGACTTGGGGTCCTGCGAGAGCACGACGGTCGGCTCGATGAAGTAACCGGTCGATTCGTCGGCCCCGCCGCCGCAGAGGATTTCCATGTCGGGGCTGGCCTTCGCGTAGTCGATATACCCGCAGATGCCGGCAAACGCGGTGCGGTCGATCACGGCGCCCATAAAGTTGGTGAAGTCGGTCGGGTCGCCCATCTTGATCGTCGCGATCTCGGCGAGCAACTGCTCCTTGACCTTCGGCCAGATCGAATCGGGAATATACGCACGCGAAGCGGCAGAGCACTTTTGGCCCTGATACTCGAACGCTCCCCGGACCAATGCCGTTACCAGCGCGGGCACGTCGCAACTGGCGTGGGCAAAAATAAAATCCTTGCCGCCGGTCTCGCCGACGATCCGCGGATAGGCAATGTACTTGCGGATGTCGGAACCGACTTCCAGGTAGATCGTCGAGAAGACCCTCGTGCTGCCCGTGAAATGGATTCCCCCGAGGCCGGTATTGGCGAGTGCGGCCGGGCCGATGATGGGTCCCGGGCCGGGGACCATGTTGATCACGCCGGGCGGGAGCCCCGCTTCGGTGAGGACCTTCATGAGGAAATGGGCGGGGAGGACCGAAGCAGACGCCGGTTTCCAGACTACGGTGTTTCCCATCAGCGCCGGCGCCGTCGGCAGGTTGCCGGCAATCGACGTGAAGTTGAACGGTGTGATCGCCAGCACGAAACCGTCCAGCGGGCGGTGCTCCATGTAGTTTATCACGCCCGGGGTCGACAGCGGCTGATCGCCGTAAACTTCCTGCATGAAGTGGGGATTGAACCGCCAGAAGTCGATCAATTCGCAGGCGGCATCGATTTCGGCCTGGTGCGACGTCTTGCTCATGTTCAGCATGGTTGCCGCGTTGAGGACCTGGCGATACTTGCCGGCCAGGAGATCGGCCGCCTTGAGGAACACGATGGCCCGGGCGTCCCACGGCATGCGGCCCCACTCGGCCTTGGCGGCGTTGGCGGCGTCGATGGCCTTGCCGACGAAAAACGCGTTGCCCTGGTGGTAGGTGCCCAGGACGTGCCGGTGATCGTGGGGACAGATCATATCAACGGTCGCACCGTTGCGGACCTCTTCCCCGCCGATGACCATCGGCACGTCGATCTTGGCGCCGAGCATTTCGGTCAGGGTGCTCTTCAGTTCGATGCGTTCCCGGCTGCCGGGCGCATAGGAAAGGACCGGCTCGTTGATCGGCCGGCGGACCTGGAAAATGCCGTTGAACATGAGTCTTCTCTTGGCTGGTGGTCTGTTGATCGAAGAATCCTGGTAACACTTCAGCTGAATGGTGAAACGCGTTGTGCGACGGCCTTCCAAGGCCGTCGTACTGCAGACGGCTGAAGTGTCAGGAATCCTAAAATATGGCACACGCCGACTGGGGCGTCAAGTATGCACGGGGAAAATGGGAATTGCTATTTGATGCATCGCAGAATAACGTCGCGGACGAACTCCGGCGACAACTCGTTCAGCGAGCGGATCACCAGCTTGGCGGCCGAGAGCGATTCGGCGGTTCGGCCGGTGCTGGCAAAGCCTATGCTTGCGGCCCCGGCCGCGTTGGCCGCTTCGATCCCCGGCGGGGCGTCCTCGACCACCGCACAATGCTCCGGCGGCACCCCCATTCTTTCGGCCGCCAGCAGAAACACCTGCGGATCGGGCTTGCCGCGGGTGACGTCGGTTGCCGTGATGATCGCGTCGAAGAGCGACCGCGCCCGGAGCCGATCCACCACCAGATCGACGTTTTTCACCGGGCCGGAGGACCCCACCCCGAGCTTGAACCCGGCCGCCCGTAAATCACCGAGCAGTTCGGCCGCCCCCGGCATAACGGGAAAATCGGCGGCGATGATCTCGCGGAAGATCGCCTCCTTCCGGTCGTCCATTGCCCCCATCTCGGCAGCGCTGTAGCGGCCGTCGCCCCAGAAATGGGCGATGATCTCGCGGCTCGTCCGTCCGAACGTCGCGGCGAATTCCTCCTCCGTGAAGCTCAACCCGTCGCGCTCGGCCATCATCAGCCAGCTCTCAAAGTGAGCATGGTACGTGTCGACCAACACCCCGTCCATGTCGAAGATTACGCCTGGATGATTCATGGTGATCGTAAGATAGCACGGGCCGGGCGACGGGGGAAGTGCCGTACTACTTGACAATTGCCGGTTGACATGCTATGCAGGCTATCAGGCTTTCTTCCTTTTTCCCCTAGTACCGTACGACAATTAAAACTGTGGGTGCCATGCCCACGCTTGCCGTGGGCATGTTTGCGGAGGTTGCCCAACATGCCCACGGCGAGCGTGGGCATGGCACCCGACAACCAACAATCTTAATTGTCACAAGGTACTAGCCGCCCCCTGCAAAACGAGGACACACTGATGTACAACCTTCGACTATCGAACTGGTTTAGCTGCTTTGCCGGTGTCGCACTGTTTAGCTTGCCGGTTTCCACCGTTGCCGGCGAAGACTGGCCGGCGTATCGGCACGACGCCGCGCGAAGCGGCATCACCGCTGAGAAAATCAAGCCGCCGCTGGTCCAAAGCTGGGTCTTCCAGTCGCGCCATGCCCCGCAACCGGCCTGGGGGAAGCCCAAGTCCCGGCCGATCGAGGATATCCTCGAGTTGCCGCGGAACCGTTTTGACGACGTCTTCCAACCGGTCGCCGCCGGCGGGGCCGTCTACTTCGGCTCGTCGGCCGAGAACAAGGTCTTCTGCCTCGATGCGGCGACCGGTAAAATCCGCTGGACGAAAATCCTCGGCGGACCGATCCGCCTGGCGCCGACGATCGCCGATGGGCGCGCCTATGTCGCGTGCGACGACGGCTACGCCTATTGTCTCAGTGCCAAGGACGGTTCCGTCGTGTGGAAGTTCCACGCTGCGCCCGAAGACCGCCGCGTGCTGGGCAACGGCAAGATGATCTCGCTCTGGCCGCTGCGGACCGGGATTGTCGTTGACGATGGAATCGCATACTTCAGCGCCGGCATCTTCCCGGCCGAGGGCGTCTTCTTCTACGCGGTCGATGCGGCCGACGGGCGTGAGATCTGGCGAAATGACACCTGCGGCGAACCGGCGATGAGCAGGGTCTCGCCGCAAGGCTACCTGCTCGCCTCGAAGACGACGCTCTACGCCCCACTGGGCCGGTGCTCGCCCGCCGCACTGCGCCGCAGCGACGGAACGCTCATCTCCGAGGGGCCCTTCTTCGGCAAGAGGGTCGGCGGCGCCTACGCCCTGCTGGTCGGCGACGACGTCTACACCGGCACCGAAGAGATCACCGCCTATCACGGACAGAAGCAGGACCGTTTTGCCAAATTTGCCGGGCGGAAGATGGTCGTCGCCGGCGACACCGCCTATCTCGCAAACAACACCCAACTGATGGCAATGGATCGTGGATCGAAACCCAAGATCCGTTGGAAGGTCAATTGCCCTTGCCACGACGAACTGATCCTCGCAGGCAACATCCTCTTGGCCGGCGGAAAGGACCAGGTGGTCGCGGTCAATGCCGCCGACGGCAAGCAACTCTGGACCGCCAAGGTCGACGGCGCCGCCAAAGGCCTCGCCGTGGCCGGTGGCCGCCTGATTGTGAGCACCGACAAGGGCTTGATCTACTCGTTCGGCCCGAAGGGAACGGCGGAACACGGGACGATCAGCGAAACAACAGTCAAAGATCCCTACGCCAAGTCGCCGAAGCACAACCACTTCCGTGAAATGGCCAAAGGAATCCTCGAAATGGCAGAGACCGACCGAGGCTACTGTCTCGTGTGGCATTTCAACACGGGCCAGTTGCTTTATGAACTCGCCGAACAAAGCGACATGACGGTGTACGGCGTATCACCGGACGCGAAGAAGGTGGCGGCCGTTCGCAAGACGATTGACGCTGCCGGGCTGTACGGGCGAGTGTGTGTTGAACAACAGCCACCGCATGGGATACCCTATCCCAACTACTTTGCTAACTTGATTGTGATGGGAGATATTTGGGATTGGGACAAACCATCTAAGCAACGCCAGAGACCACACCTCCGACGACTGTGCGACCTAGTCAAGCCGTTAGGGGGGAAAATGCTTTTCGAGTCGCATTTCGCTCGGAGCTTGCCGGAAGAGCGGGATTATGGCTCGTACACAACCACTGGGTATCTTTTCGGGTTGGCCGAACTAACGCGAGGGCAACTGCCCGGCGCCGGCAGTTGGACTCACCAGTACAGCACCCCGGCCAACGTGGCGTCGAGCGACGACAAGCTCGTGAAGGCCCCGTTCGGCGTGCTCTGGTTCGGCAGGCCCGGCCCGGAACGGATGGCCAACCGTCACACGCGTGCGGCCGCCCCGCTGTATCTGGACGGGCGGTTCTTCGTCCAGGGCGAAGACTGTGTTTTGGCGTACGACGCTTACAACGGCCTGAAACTCTGGGAGCGCGAAATCCCCAACCCGATCAGCTACCGCCCGGTCGCCAGCCACGACATGAGCACGCTGGCCCTGAGCAAGGAGGCCCTGTTCGTGACCGTCGCCGACAAGTGCCTGAAGCTCGATCCGGCCACCGGCCAACTGAAGGCAACCTTCCACGTGCCGAAGGCCAAAGACGGCAAACCTCGCCGCTGGGGATACGTGGCCTATGTCGAGGGCCTGCTTTACGGCAGCCGCACGCCCGCCCGTTATGAAAGCGACATGGTCTTTGCCATGAATCCCGACACCGGCGAAGTCGTCTGGATCTACGAGGGCGTGAAGATTTCGCACGGCACGATCACGATCGGCGACGGCTGGGTGTTCCTTCTTTCGAGTAGCGCGACCGAAGAGGACCGCAAGCGGGCGATCGAAGAGCGTCGCAAACAAATCGAAAAGCTGCCGGAAAAGGAACGGGCCCGGGCACTGGCCGATCTTCAAAAGGCCGACATCCGCATGGTCGTTGCCCTGGACACGAAGACCGGCAACCTCAAGTGGCAGCGCCCCGTCGACGTCAGCCGTCTGCCCGGCAAGAGCAAGAGCGGGAGCAAGGAACAGGCCGCCATGTACAACGACGGCGTGCTGGTTCTGTTCGGCGTCTATCTCGACGGCCACCACTGGAAGGAGTTTTTCGCGGGCGAGTTCAACGCCCGGCGGGTCACTGCGATCTCGGCCGCCGACGGCAAGCTGCTCTGGGACAAGCAGATCGGCTATCGCGTCCGCCCGTTGATCGTCGGCGATACGCTCCACGCGGAACCTTGGGCGTTCGATCTTCACACGGGCCAACAGCGGATGCGGCCCCACCCGGTCACCGGGGCCGAGGAGGCGTGGCAGTTCGCCCGGCCGGGGCACCACTGCGGCTGCCCGGCCGCCTCACCCCACTGCCTGTTCTTCCGGTCGTGGTGTCTCGGCTACTACGACCTCGACGGCGACTACGGCATCATGCACTTCGGGGCGCAGCGGCCGGGATGCTGGATCAACTTCCTGCCGGTCGGCGGGCTGCTGCTGATGCCCGAGGCCAGTGCCGGCTGCATGTGTGCGTTCCCGAACATGTGTACGGTCGTCTTTGAGCCGACCGAGCGGCAGAAGGCCTGGGCATGGTACAGCGCCCCGGGGCCGATGACGCCGGTGAAGCGTCTGGCGATCAACTTCGGCGCCCTCGGCGACCGCAAGGACCCCGGCGGCGGCCTCTGGCTCGGCTATCCCCGACCCTACAAAGGCCGGCTCGTGATGGATCTCAAGGTCGACGCCTCGTTTCATCCCGGCGGCAAGTTCGCGACCGGAAACTCCGTCTATACCAAGACCGGCAAAACAGACATCCCCTGGCTGTATAGCTCCGACGCCCGCGGCTTGCGGAAATGCACGATCCCGCTGCTGGGGCGCGACGACGGCGCCTCGCAATATAGCGTGCGGCTCGCCTTTGCCGATCCGGAAAACGACAAACCGGGGCAGCGAGTCTTCGACATCAAGCTGCAAGGCAACGTCCTGGCGAAGGACTTCGACATCGTCAAGGAGGCCGGGGGACAAAACCGGGCCGTGCTCAGGGAGTTCGACGGTATCGAGGTCGACGACCGGCTCACGATCGAACTGATTCCCAAAGTCGGTGTGGATCCGAAGGGTCCCGGCCCCGAGTCCTCGCAAGAGCCGATCCTTTGCGGTGTCGAGATCGTGCGCGAAGGGGTGGTCAAACTCGGCTGCTCGCTGCCCGACTTCGTCACCAGCAGCTTGATGCCCAGCCCATCGGCCGAGTTGAAGCTGTCGAACCTGCGAGACAACACGATCGAGTGCAAGGTGCAGCTCGCCGCGCCGAAGGGATTCACCGTCTCGCCCAAGCAGAAGGACGTCGAGCTGGGCAGCGGCAAGCGGATGGCCTTGCCCGTTGAACTCAAAGTCGCCGACGACGTCGCGGCCGGCGACTATCCGCTTACGATCAAGCTGGTCCGCGGCGACGGTTCGGTCGAGTTGGAGAAGTCGGTGCGGATCAAGCACCTCGGCCGCCGCGGCCGCGCCGTTTTGCAGCCGGTCGAAGACGCCTACGTCCACCAGAAATATCCCAACCGCAACAAGGGCGCCGCCGACGTGTTGCTGTTGGACGGGGGCGACCGGAAGATGGGCGACCGCGACCATGCCCAGTTCTTTCTCAAGTTCCGCGTCGACGTACACGGCAAGCCGGTCTCCGCCGTGCTGCGCCTGACCAACGCCGGCAACCCGACGAGCAACTCCGGGCGTGTCTGCCGGGCGGAGGGGGCTTGGAGCGAAAAGAAGCTGCTCTACCAGGGTCGCCCCAAGGTCGGCAAAGAACTGGCCCGTCTCGGACCCGTCCGCGAGCACCAGGTCGTCGAAGTCCCGCTGGACGTGAAGCTCGATCCCAAGTGCGAGCTGGACCTGGTGATCGACCCGGTCAACTGCGACGGCGTAACCTACATCTCGCGCGAAGGGGCAAAACCGCCCGAGTTGATTGTCGAGTTTGAACCGACGGGAGAATGACGAAATACGAATCTCGAAATACGAAATCCGAAACAAATACGAATCTCGAAATCAGAAATCCGAAACTCGGTCTTCACGCCCAAACCTCGATCTCCACACCCAAACCGAGTTTCAATCCGTTTGAGACACTCCCCATTCGGATTTCGAATTTGTTTCGTATTTCGAGTTTCGTATTTCGTATTTTCTTAACCCATTATCCCGGCTACTTCCACTACGGGCTCGCGTCGGGTTCGTTCGCCGGGGGCGCCAGTGCCGGGCCTGTGGGATCGACATCCAGGTCCATGATGGCAGCGGGATCGGGCTCGGTCGGCGGGGGGCCGGTTTCCTCTGCCGGTTCAGCAGACGCGTCGCCCTCCTTGGGCTTCGGCTCGCCCGCGGCGGGGGCCTCCTTTTTCGGCGCCGCGTCGCCGGCCGCGGTCTCACTCTCCTTTGCTTTCGCCTTCTCGCTTGCAGGTTGGTCGGTTTTCTTGGTGTCGCAGCCGCACGGCTTGTCCGTTGCGGAGATGCACCCGATCACAAACAGGCCGACAATCGCGATCGCCGGCAGTCCTAATCTTCTCATGGGAAACTCCTCATAATCATTGGTTCTGTAACTTATTCCTCGTCTTCATCCTCGTCCACGTTGCCTTCCCGTATGGTCGTGTCGATAGGGCCCGATTTGGCGGGCTTTTTGCCGCCCTTGCCGGCCTTGTCCTTGCTGCTTGCGCCGCCCTTGTCCTTGCTGCTTGCGCTGTTCTTGCCGCCCGAGCTGCTTGGGCTCGACGGCTTGTCGGCCTTGGAACTGCACCCGACAAAAAACAGCCCGAGAATCACAACGGCCGCCAGTACAAGTTTTTTCATGGGAAACTCCTCTCCATTTCGTAGGGTAACATGGGAAAATTCCGTACCGGAAGTGGAAACCTCCTATAGAGGATAGTGTTTTCGGCCGGGGATGTAAATATGCCGCGGGGTCCGGGGGACGGTTTTCTCGGGCCCTTGCCGGGCCGAGAGCGGGTGTCTTGGCAATCTGAATGGGGCAGGCTTCAGGCTTCCAGCCTGCCGGGAAAGCAGCTTCTTGGCCGGTGTGATCTTGACTCTTCCGCAGGCGGCGTTACGATACCCACAGTGGATCGTCAACCGGCAACCAGCGAGAACCGAAAGCGGAGCCAATCATGTCGGCACTGGTACGGTGCAAAGCGTGCGGATATATCATGAAAGCCGAAAAGGTCGGCGAGGTCTGTCCGGCGTGCGGGCTGAAAAGCAAGGTCTTTGAACCCTATGAGGACAAGGTCTCGCCGAGGCGCAGATTCCTGCTGGACCTCGACGCGCATCCCATCCTGGTGCATTTTCCCCAGGCGTTCGCCTCGATCCTGCCGCCGCTGATCGTGCTGAACTTCGTGCTCGACCTGCTGTTTCCGGGGCAGTACGTCGACCAACTCAGGCACGTGATCGTCTTCACTGCGCTTGTGTTGCCGGTGACGTGTGCCGGGGCGATTGCCAGCGGGCTGTTCGATGCGCGCTTGAAGCTGAAGAAGCTGACCACGCCCGCCTTGTTGCGGAAGATCGCCGCCGGGGTCGGCATGCTGGTGTTCTCGTCGGCCAACACCGCCCTTATTCTATTGCGAGGTTTCGGATCGGAAACGCGAATCTTCGTCCTGGCCCTCGCCCTGGCGTGCCTCATGTGCGCCGTCTTGCTGGGCATGATGGGCAAGAGACTCATCCCCGTGATTCTGCCCGGTAAGTGATTTCTCTTTTCGTATCAAGGGGTGCTTCCATGAAAAACGGAACCGAACAAAAGCAGAAACCCCAATGCGTGGCCTGCGAGGTTGGCGCCGTGGCCCTTTCCGCGGACCAGACCCGGCAGCAACTCGACGCCCTTTCCGGCTGGCGGCTGATCGACGACGGCAAGAAGATCCAAAAGGATTGGGCCCTGAAAAACTTCCAGGCCGCCATCGACTTCTTCAACCGCGTCGGCGAGATCGCCGAGCAGCAGGGCCACCACCCCAACCTGCACCTGGAGAGTTACCGCAACGTCTCGATCATCATCTCAACGCACGCCATCGGCGGCCTCTCCCAATACGATTTCGCCCTGGCCGCTGCGATCGACCAGTTGCCGGTGACGTTGAGGAAGGGGAAGTAGCCTACTCAAGTTCCAACTCCACCAGCGTCACGCTGCAGGCGGCCACGGGGAGCTTGTCCTTGACGTCGCTCAGCGGTGATTCCTCGATGGTGACCTTCGGCGGCTTGCCGGGTTCGTTGTAGGCCATCGGGTCGGGGCCGGCGATTTGCCATTGCTTGCCGCGGCCGGTTGGCTTCACGCCGGTGATCTCGATGGGCAGGTCGAGCTTCTTCATCGTCGGATTGACGATCCCGATCGTGAGCTTCTTCTTGTCAACGGTCAGTGCGGCCATCACGTCCAACGGCGGATCGGCCGTTACCTTGACCGGCAAGGTGCCGAAGTGCTGCCGGTAGAGCTTCAACGCCAGACCGGTCGTGGCGAACGACGCGTCGGTCTTGCTCGTCTTGATGCAGCCGATCACGTTGACCGTCTGGGCGTAGTTGGCCATGAACATGATGTCGCTCTGCCGGGCGTACTCGTGCAGGCCGGCGGCGACGCCCAGGGCGTCTTTCAGGAAGTAGCGGGTGCCCAGTTCGCCGAACTCGTGCGGGCCGTACCAGTAGTTCCACTCGTCCAGGGCGATGTCGATGTCCTTGCC
>CAZJRB010000158.1:0-13668 GCA_964547995.1 uncultured Planctomycetaceae bacterium
GAACTCGCTTTTTGTTAAATCTTAAATCCAAATGCTAGCACCTGCATAATGTTGCTGCGTGCCGGGGTTCCGTTAGAACAACCCTTGTCATGGAAGAACCTGGAACACATCCCATTGAACGGCCTGCGCCGCCGCTCCAGTTCAGCTTGCGGAGCTTGTTGATTCTGCAAGCGGCGTTTGCACTCTTTCTGGCGATGTTGTTGGCGGCAAGGGCGTTTGCGCTGATTCCCTTGTTTCTCGGAACGCTGACGTACATGGCGGTCCACGTGGACCCAAACCATGCCCGTTGGAAACGCCTGATTGTCGGAACCCTCGGCGGCGTGGTGCTGCCGTGTTTGTGCGTCACGTACGACCCGGGGATACTCCGCGGGTCCGGACCGGGTGGCGACTGGCAGCCTTTCCTCTATGTCCACCTCCTCTTCCAAATGCTGGCGTTGTCGGCCTGGTTGCTTCTCGACAGGCGACTGCCCGCATTGGGCGGCGTATTCTCGGGAGTCTTGTACACCGGCGCCATAACCGCCATGTTGATCGGTCTGCCAATGCTCTTTATCTCGCTGCTTGGATTGCTATTTGTCATCGGAGTGCTCGGACTTGTGCCGTGGCTTACGTGCTACGTCTTCGCAGTCAACGCCGCCGAGGCGTTTCGACGGGCCCGAAATGCCATCGGCGCGACAATGGCATCGTACGGCGTGTTGGTCGGGATAACCGTTGCCATCGTGATCCCGTTGGCCGTCAACGCCGTTTTTGGTACAATGCTCGAACAAGCGATTGAGGCGGTGAATTGGCCCGGCCCGTTCCCGGAGGCGTTGTTCCCTTTTTAGCGAAGAGTGCCGAGGGACCATAACCGTGAACAGACTGCAAACGTGGATTCTGCGGTTGCTCGCGTGCATCGCTTTCGCCCTTTCCGCCGTGCCGGGTGCGGCGGCGTTCCGCTATCGCGAGGGGACGCACCAAGGGGCGGCGCTGAAGTACGTCAACGACCTGCCGGTCCTTCTGCTGCGCGGCACGCCACAAGAGATGGGCGATCAGGCCGCCGTGCTGACCCCAAACGCGGTAAAGCAGCTTATGGACTATCCGAAGAAGTTGCTTCAGCAGCGCGGGCGCGGATCCTCGTGGCCCAAAATGCAGAAAGCAAGCGAGAATCTCTGGCGCCGGGTTCCGGATGACTATCAACGGGAACTCGACGCCTTCGCCCGCAAGGCCGGCGTCCAACGCGACGATCTGATCGCGGCCAATACCCTGGTCGACATCCTTCTCGCGGTCGGCTGTTCCTCGCTGATCGTCGAGGGCGGCCGTAGTGCGACCGGGGCCCCGCTGTTCGGCCGCAACTTCGATTTCTACTCGCTCGGGATGCTCGACGAGTATTCCCTCGTAACGATCTACCGACCGAAAGGAAAACACGCTTTCGCATCGGTCGGATTTCCCGGGATGATCGGCTGCTTCTCGGGCATCAACGACGCGGGGCTCGCCTTGGCCGTCCATCGGATTTACGCGGGCGGCGACGGTTCGCCGAAGTTCAACCCTCGGGGTACGCCGTACCTGTTCTGCTGCCGCCGGGTGCTCGAAGAGTGTGCCACGGTGGAAGAGGCCCAACGCCTGCTGCAAGGCATGGAACGGACCACGCTGATGTGCCTCGTCCTGTGCGATCGCCGCCGCGGAGCGGTGTTCGAAATCAGCCCCAAGAATGTGATCGCACGCCGCGGCAAAGACGGCATCTGCATATGTACCAATCATTTTCGCACCGAGACGATGGCCTTCAAAGGTAACCCGGCCAGAAATCGGGGTGGTCTGACATGCCCGCGATATCGAACGCTGATCGGCAGCCGGGATCTCAAGCAGCTCGACGTGGCGGCGGTGGCCGGGAAACTGCACGCGGCGAACCAGGGCGGCCAGACCCTGCAAACCATGATCTTCGAGCCGGCGCCGCTGGTGTTGCACCTGGCAATCGGTGAGCCGCCGTCATCGGCGTTGCCGCTTCGCCGGTTGGTGCTGGAACCGTTACTGCGGACCTGCAACAAATCCGCTGGCGGTCACCCACCATAAAGCCGCGACCGGCGGTCGCGCCCGCTACAAAGCCGCGACCGACGGTCGCGGGAACCCTGGGTGAACGTTTCCCAATCCACTCCGTTTTACGGCGGAGATCGAGGCGAGGGGTTCTTCTGTTGCGCACGCTCTGGTTTTGCTTCTCCGCGACCAATGGTCGCGGCTTTGTAGGAAAATGCTCCAGACCGTTGCGACCAGAACCGCAAGCGGGGCGGTTTTGGCAGGCGGTGCAAACACCCCTCGATCTTGCCCTGGGAAGCGGGCTGTGCTATATTGAACGGTTTCCGAACCGCTCCATCTCGTCGCCAGGGCGTCGTATGAATCGGGAACCGCAAGAGGGCAAGCACGTTGCGGCCGAGAGCATCCGCATCCGCGGGGCCCGCGTACACAATCTCCGGGACATCGACGTCGACATCCCCCGAAACCGGCTCGTGGTGGTGACCGGTCCGAGCGGGTCGGGCAAGAGTTCGCTGGCCTTCGACACGCTCTACGCCGAGGGCCAGCGGCAGTACGTCGAAAGCCTCTCGGTCTACGCCCGGCAGTTCCTGCACCAGATGGAGCGGCCCGACGTCGATCTGATCGAAGGTCTTCAGCCGACCATTTCGGTCGACCAGCGTGCCGGCGCCCACAACCCCCGAAGCACCGTCGCCACGGTGACCGAGATCTACGACTACATGCGGCTGCTCTGGGCGCGGCTGGGCAAGGCGGCCTGCTACCGGTGCGGCCGGCCAATCCGGCAGCAAACGCCCGAGCAGATTGTCGACGAACTGCTGCGGCTGGACGACGGGACGCGCGTGATGATCCTTGCCCCGATGGTCCGCGGCCGCCGCGGCGAACACAAGGACGTCCTGGCAACCATCCGCAAGGCGGGGCTCCTTCGCGCCCGGGTCGACGGCAAGGTGATTGACATCGGGAATCCACCCGAGCTGGCTCGCCGGAAATCGCACGACATCGAGGCGGTGGTAGACCGGGTCGTTATCCGCGACGGCATTGAAGGCCGCCTGGCCGAGTCGATCTACCTGGCCGTGAAGCACGGCGACGGACTCGTGCTCGCCACGCACCAAGGGCCGGCGGACACCGGGGAAAAATGGTCCGACGAGCTGTTCAGCACACAATATGCCTGCCCAAACTGTAAGATCAGCTACGAGGAAATCGAACCGAGGACGTTCAGTTTCAACAGCCCGTACGGGGCGTGTCCCGAGTGCGAGGGGCTCGGTTCCCGAGAGATGTTCGATCCCGAGTTGGTGATTCCGGACAAGCACCTTTCACTCGGTACGGGCGCCGTCGCTCCATGGAAAAACGCTACGCGGGCCGCCGTGCGCAAGTGCAAAAACCAGTTGCAGGATTTTATCTCCTCGGCCGGCTTCCGCTGGGACACGCCGCTGGAGAAGTTGGAACCGAAAGTGTTCGACCGGTTATTGAACGGCGACGGGAAAAAATTTCCCGGTGTGCTGACCATGCTCGAAAAAGAATTCGTTACGACGACCAGCGAATCGAACCAGCGGCGGTTGCAGACGTTCCGCGGCAAGGTCGTTTGCAGCGCGTGCGGCGGGTCCCGCTTGCGCCGCGAAGCCCGAAGTGTCCGCATCGGCGAGGCGACAATACACGAAACGGCTGCATTGACGGTCTCGGAAGCGAGCGAGTTCTTCGGAAGGCTCAGCTTCCGCGAGGACGAACAAACGGTCGCCGGGCCGATTACCGGCGAAATCGCCTCGCGGCTGGAGTTTCTCGACAAG
This sequence comes from uncultured Planctomycetaceae bacterium, assembly GCA_964547995.1. Lineage (GTDB taxonomy): Bacteria > Planctomycetota > Planctomycetia > Pirellulales > Thermoguttaceae > CAZJRB01. Next base: position 3,780 of record CAZJRB010000158.1, read on the forward strand.
TTGGGACTCGCTTATCTCACGCTCGATCGACCGGCCGATACCCTCAGCGGCGGTGAGTTGCAGCGGGTGCGGCTGGCGGCCGGGTTGGGCTCGGGGCTTGTCGGCGTTTGCTACGTGCTGGACGAGCCGTCGATCGGCCTGCACCCCCGCGATAACTCGCGGCTGATCGAGGCCTTGCGCGACTTGCAGGGCCACGGCAACACGGTCATCGTCGTCGAGCACGACGAGGCCGTCATGCGCCGGGCCGATTGGCTGATCGACTTGGGCCCGGGGGCGGGGCGGCACGGGGGGAAAATCGTCGCCGAAGGAACACCGGAACACGTCGGCAACAGCAATTCGCTCACCGGCGGCTATCTCTCCCGCCGCGCGAGAATCCCGCTGCCGGAGCGCCGCCGACGCACGGCCAAGACCCGCTCGATCACGATCGAGGGCGTCGAAACCAATAACCTCAAGGGCGTGACGGCCAGGTTTCCCCTGTCGGCGTTCGTTTGTGTGACGGGTGTGAGCGGCTCGGGCAAGAGTTCGCTGCTGAACGAAACGCTTGCCCGGGCCTTGATCCGCCGCATGGGCGAAACCGCGGCGAAACCCGGTCCGCACAAGAGCCTTCGCGGAGCGGGTCAGGTCGAAAAGGTCGTCCAAGTCGACCAGTCGCCGATCGGCCGCACGCCGAGAAGCAATCCCGCCACCTACACCGGCGTGTTCGACGAAATCCGCAAGGTCTTCGCCAATACGCGCGGCGCCAGGCAACACGGCTACAAGGCCGGACGCTTCAGCTTCAACGTCAAGGGCGGCCGGTGCGAAGAATGCCAGGGCCAGGGCCGGAAAAAAATCGAAATGAATTTTCTGCCCGACCTCTACGTTACATGCTCCGTTTGTGAAGGGAAACGGTTCAACCACCAGACGCTTGCGGTCCGCTACCGCGACAAGTCGGTCGCCGACGTCCTCGACATGCGGATCGACGACGCCGCGGCGTTCTTCGAGAACTTCCAGGTGATCGCCAGACTGCTCCGCAGCATGCAGGAAGTGGGCCTGGGGTATCTCACCCTGGGACAGCCGTCCACTACGCTCTCCGGCGGCGAGGCCCAGCGGATCAAACTGGCCACCGAGCTCGGACGCGTCGAAACCGGCAAAACCCTCTACATCCTCGATGAGCCGACCACCGGCTTGCACTTCGACGACGTCAAGAAGCTGCTCGACGTGCTCGGCCGGCTGGTGGACCTGGGTAATACGGTCGTGGTGATCGAACACAATCTCGACGTGATCAAGACGGCCGACTGGATCATCGATCTCGGCCCCGAAGGCGGGGAAGCCGGCGGATACATCATCGCCGCCGGAACCCCCGAACAGATCGCCGCCATCGACGAGAACCACACAGGGCGGTTTCTGCGGGCGGCACTCAACGGTGGATAGTGAGTAGTGAGTAGTGGATAGTGGATAGATATTTGTTCTTTCTCTTGACCAAAGGAGGTTGTCATGGCAATCCGGCTTGGGATCGTGGCTGCGGGTTTGATGTTCCTGGTTTGTGGCCGTTCTGTGCCGGCCGGGGAGGCGCCGAAGGCCGATCTCGACGCCCGGTTCGCGGCATTTCTGAAGAAACCGAGCGCCAAGAACTACCTCGCCGTGTTCAAGCAGGTCACGTCGAGCCCGAAGTACCAGCCGTACTCGAGGGTCCTCGACGAGGTTAAGGATTTGCTCGATAAGAAGCAGAACAAGGAGGCCCTGAAAAAGATCGACGGTGCGATGCCGGGGCTGCTGTTGAGCCCCAAGGCACACCTGTACGCCAGCGTTGCCGCTGTCAGGCTCAATGACAAGAAGAGGGCGGAGAAGGAACTCCTTGCCCAAAAGCAATGCCTCCAGGGGATGCTCAACTCAGGCGACGGCAGTCAGAAGAAGCCGTATCTGGTCACTTGTGTGTCAGATCAATACGATCTGCTGCGCCACCTGCGAAAGGCCGTAAAGATGCAAGGGCTGCGGCAAGACGGTGGGAAATCGTACGACATGATCTTCTGCACCGACGGCTCGGAGATATGGTTCGACATCACCACCGTGTTTGCAAGTCTGCGGCGCAGCATCAAGAAGCCCGACAAGAAGCCGAAATCCGATTGAAGCCGGGTACACGCGTGCCAAAGTGACACCCGCCGTTTTGCCGGGTGCCATGCCCACGCTTGTCATGGGCATGTTTCCGGATGTTGCAGAACATGCCCACGCAAGCGTGGGCATGGCACCAGGCTCGAACAGCACTGCTGGACAAGCCAGCAGTGCCACCCACCCGCTTTTCTGAGCGACCAAGTGAATCGCGCCGATGCCTCCGACGGGCAAACCACGGCTTCGCTCTGCGATTTCGTATTGAATGTTGCTTGCGGAAAACATCGGGTTCGGCTGCTCTTCCCACGGAATCGGCCGCAATCGATGTTCAATCCGCCTCTTGGCATTCGCCAGCCGTTTTCGTATAATTGCTTTCACTCGAAATCCTCCTTGTAACAGGGTCCTGGGGTTTAATGTTTACCTTTAGACGCCTGAAAACACGGAAGGTTTCGAGTTTTCCATTTTTTGGCCAAAAATCACGCTTGATTGAGGTCTAGTGCCGTATGACAATTGAAACTATGGGTGCCATGCCCACGCTTGCCGTGGGCATGTTTGTGGACGTTGCAGAACATGCCCACGGCAAGCGTGGGCATGGCACCCGGCAGGACGGCGGCCGATCGTACGACGTGATCTTCTGCACCGACGGTTCGGAGATATGGTTCGACATCACCACCGTGTTTGCAAGTCTGCGGCGCAGCATCAAGAAGCCCGACAAGAAGCCGAAATCCGATTGAAGCCGGGTACACGCGTGCCAAAGTGACACCCGCCGTTTTGCCGGGTGCCATGCCCACGCTTGTCATGGGCATGTTTCCGGATGTTGCAGAACATGCCCACGCAAGCGTGGGCATGGCACCAGGCAGTGCCACCCGCCCGGGTGCCCCCTCCTTGGTCGCTTTGTACCAATGTGCCGGGGGTCGAGGATTACTGTTTGCGGATTTCCTTGATCGCCTTGGCGACCGCCTCGCGGACCTCGGGGTTGCGGTCGTTGATCGTTTCGATGAGCTTGGGGCCGGCGGCCTTCGCCTTCGGGCCGAGACGTCCCAGGGCGCGGGCGGCCGCGGCGCGCGCCTCCGGGGCTTCGTTGCCGAGTGCGACGATCAACGGTTTGACGGCCGGTTCGCCCATCCAGCCGAGCGCTTCGACGGCGGCTCGCCGGACTGCCGGATTCGGATCGGCCAGCGGCCCTGCGAGTTGGGGGATTGCCACGGGGCCAATTTTGCCGATCGCCCGGGCGGCGGCGCGACGGACATCGGGGTCGTCCCGCTGCAACGCGGCGGTCAAACCGGGAACGAGGATCGAAGGGTCGGCCTCCAGGCGCCCCAAGGCAACCGTCGCTTCGTACGGGGCAGGGCCGGCGCCCTTTTGAATCATCTCGACCAGCGCCGGGACGGCCCGCTGATGCTTCTCGATCTTCCATAGCGCCACGGCCGAGTTGACCCGGACGGTTGCGTCGGGGTCTTTGACCAATTCGAGCAGTTTCGGGACCGCTTCTTTCGAGGCCTCCTCGAGGTTTCCCAGGGCCAAGGGGGCGTTGCGGCGGACGGAGACGTGTTTCGACTCGAGCGTTTCCGTCAAGAGCGGGACGGCCTGCCGGTCGCCAATCCGGCCGAGGGCCCAGGCGGCGGCGCCGCGGACGTATTCGTATTGTTGCGTGTCTTCCAGAAGGGCCATCAGTGCCGGCACGGCATCGGCGGCTTTGGGGCCGAGCTGGCCCAAGGCGTAGGTTGCGTACCATCGCACGCGTTCGTCTTCGTCGGCCAGCAGATCGGACCACTGCCGGACGGACTTGCCTTTCCAGCCGGCGGCGGCCTGTCGCGCAAGCGGGGGTTCTTGCTGGGCAACGGCGGAGGCGGAGATCGCGAGACAGAGATAAAGGCAAAGAATCACAAATGGTTTTATGGATTGCATGGTCGATTGGTCGTCTTGGCAGGGTGGGCCGGGCTACGGGGTTGGCGGTGGAACATTACTGCTCTTCTCAGACGGAGCATCCTCTTCGGCGGGCGGTCCCTCCTGCAAGCGGGCCCTGGCAAGGTCGGCGGAGAAGCGGAGCTGATGATCGCCGCCGAGGCTGAAAATCTTCAGCAGCAGCCGGTTTTCACCCGCGCCGAGTCCGAGATCGATCCGGTTGCTGTCGGTACTGGCCTTGCGGTCGACATTGGCCAAGGGAGTTTCTTCGCCGTTGAGCCATATCTGCATTACATGGTTGCTACCGAAACCAATCGGCAAGACGGCCGCCTTCTCGGTCTTGATCGTCCGGAAGAGATAAGTCGTTACCTTGTCGCCGCCGGGCAACACCTGCACTGCATCGTCAAATTCGCCGGGCAACTCATTCCACAGACGATTGCCGGCGGCATCTTCGGCCAGCGGATAGACCCCCTTCTCGGGAAACAGGGCGTCGCTGAATCCTTTCGAACGCAGCGGGCCGGTCGTGTGCCAGCGGCCAAGCTCGATCCCCAAAGGGTTGACGACGACGGTGGCCGGCGGTTCTTGATCGCGTTGGACGGGTACGGGAGGAGGGGGCTCGACGGGCGGCAATTCTTCTACGTCCGTCAGCCACCGCGGCTTCTCGACACCCTGATGGGAATTCCCGGAACCGGTCACGAAGGGAATCACAATTGCCGCAAGGATAATCCCGCCGATTCCCGCGGCAACGGCGGCAATCATCTTTCCCTGCCGGGTATGGAGCAACCCCGCTACTCGCGCTCTCGTTCCGGAGATGCCGCTGCTGCCGGGGGTCTGGGCCGAGAGCACGGTCACGCCGGATTCCATGTTGGATCCCGTGCCCGACCCGATGTCGGATCCCAACTCGGCTCCGACGCCGGATCCCACGCCGCTGCCGGTCGCCGGGCCGTCGTCCGCGACCGATGTTCGACGGATATCCGAATCCGGCAGGGGTTCCGTTTGCTTCACGAGCACCGGCCTCACCCTGTGTTTGAGTGTGGGGAATTGCTGGAGCGTTTTGCTCACCTCCGCGGCCGATTGGTACCGGTCTTCGGGTTTCTTGGCCATCATCTTTTCACAGACTTCGACCACTTTCTTCGGGACGTTGGACCGCAGTTTCTTAATGCTCTCGGGCTGCATCGACTGATGCTTCATCAGCTTTTCGTGCAGGAGTCCGCCGGGGAACGGCGGTTGGCCGGTCAAGAGAAAATAGAGCGTGCAGCCGAGCGAGTAGATGTCTGCCCGGTGGTTGAGATCCTTGCTGGCCATGGCCTGTTCCGGAGCCAGGTAGTCGACCGACCCCATAAGCTGATCGTCGTCCTTGTCCCCGGCTTTCGCTTCGGCGGGGTCCTGTAACTGGGCCAACCCCATGTCGACGAGTTTCACGACGCCTTGCTGGTTGACCAGGAGGTTGGAAGGCTTGACGTCGCGATGGATGAGGTTGCGGCTGTGACCGTGCTCCAGTCCGTCGGCCGCTTGGCGGATGAAATCGACCGCAACGCGGTAGTCCAGCGGACCCTCCGACTCGACCAGTTGCTCGAGATTCTGGCCGTCGATGTATTCCATGACGAGGTAGAAACGGTCGCCTTCGTTATCGACGCTGTAGGCCTGGACGATGTTCGGGTGATCGAGGGTGGCAATGGCGCGTGCTTCGGCGAGGAACCGCTCGAGCGTTTCGCTATCCTGGCGCACCTTTTGAGAGATCACCTTCAGGGCGGCAAGCCGGTCCAGCTTGGCGTGCTCGCCCAGGTAGACCTTTCCCATACCGCCTCGGCCCAGCAGCTTGACCAGCTTGTAGTTGCCGATGAAGAAATTCGATCCCCCGGCGACCAGTTGGGCGGCCTGCCACGCCGAAAGGAGGCCGGCCTCGGTCAGCCTCGCGCCCAGCGCCACCGCGTCGTCACCCTCTTGGACCAACGCATGAGCCTCCCCAAACTGCTCGTAGCTGAGGAGTCCGCTTTTTTCAATCAGATCGAGAAGTTCTTCAGTCGTGGTGACAACCATGCACTCACTCACACCACCCATCAGGGGTGACCATTGCCAGCCCCACATTATTCCAATTTGTACCACTTCAGCCGAATGGCGAACCACTTCGTACGATGGCCTTCCAAGGCCGCCGAGGGCTTGCGATGTCACAACGACGGCCTTGGAAGGCCATCGTACAGCAGACGGCTGAGGTATTACTCCAATTTTAGTTTACCAGCATGGTCGGAACTCTGCAAAGGGCCTGATCGGCGGCTCAGGACATCCCACATTTGCCCTGCACTCATCGGCGGCGTCACCTCGACGATCTCAATTCGAGCATTCTCCTTGCGGTAGTAGTCCACCAGCGGGAGGGTCCGCCGCTGAAAAACGGCCAGCTTTTCGTCGACGGCGGCCCTTTGATCGTCCTCTCGCCCGGTACGGTCGCCGCCGGCGTTGCTCGAAATCCGGCTAATGACCGTCTCTCTCGAGCATTGCAGGCGGATCACGGTGCGGACGTCGAGCATTTGGGTGATCGCCCCGGCTTGCCCTACATGACGCGGCAGACCGTTCAGCACGATGTCCGTTTGGCGATCCGCGCCGCGCCGGGCCATGAACGAAGCGAGAACCCTCGCGGCGATCGGGAAGTCGTCGTCCTCCAACAGGGCGCCCGATTCGAGGACCCCGCGAAGGAAGAGAATATCATTGCTGCCGATCAGTTCATCAGGCGAGTTGCGCCGTACGGCATCGCGCAGATTGGCCCCGAAATCGAAGTGCAGGCATTTCCTGCCCCACAACCCACGTTCTTCGATCATCTCGCCAAGCGGGGTCTTGCCGGAGCCGGTCGGACCGATCAGCAGAATGGCCCGGTTTCTGTCGGGTGACGTGTCGGTTGCGTTTGCCATGTCCTTTTCCGAGTTCGTAGTGCCGGTTTCAACCGGTCAGTTGCCTGGCCCGGCCCGGAACCGCAGCCAAAGAGATTGTAGATGGAAAATTGAAAACTGCAAATCGCAAATTGCAATGTTCCTCCCGTGACGGTAGACTGTACGTGGCATCTTGAAAACGGATTCGTTGATGGGGAAATACATCCTTGCACTCGATCAGGGTACGACGTCGAGCCGGGCGATCGTCTTCGGCCGCGACGGCCGGATCGTCTCGGTCGCGCAGCAGGAGTTCGAGCAGATCCTGCCGGGGCCCGGATTGGTCGAGCACGATCCGGAAGCAATCTGGGGTTCGCAACTCGCCGTCGCCCGGGAGGCACTCGCGAGGGCAGACCTCGCGGCCGGCGACATCGCGGCGATTGGGGTAACGAACCAGCGCGAGACGACAATCCTTTGGGAACGCGACACCGGCCGGCCGGTCGCCAATGCCATCGTCTGGCAGAGCCGCGTCAGCGCACCTATCTGCGATCGGCTCAAGGCCGACGGCTGTGGCGACGTGTTTCGCCGGAAGACCGGGCTGTTGATCGACGCCTACTTCTCCGGCACCAAGATCAAGCACCTGCTCGACACCCGCGAAGGTCTCCGCCGCCGGGCCGAGCAAGGCGAGATCCTCTTCGGCAACGTCGATACCTGGCTCATCTGGCGACTGACCGGCGGCCGCAAGCACCTGACCGATCTGAGTAACGCCAGCCGCACGCTCATCTTCAACATCCACACACTCGATTGGGACGACGAGCTGCTGAAAATCCTCGACATTCCCCGCGCGATGCTGCCGGAGGTCCGGCCGTCGAGCGACCGCTACGGCGAGACGGCCGAGGAGTGGTTCGGCACGCCGATCCCCATCACCGGCGACGCCGGCGACCAGCAGGCGGCCACCTTCGGCCAGGGATGCTTTGAGCCGGGAACCGCCAAGAACACCTACGGCACCGGCTGCTTCATGCTGATGAACACCGGAGAGCGGCCCGTCCCCTCGGAAAACGACCTGATCACGACGATCGGCTGGGGGCTCGGCGGCAAGGTGACCTATTGTCTCGAAGGCTCGGTCTTCATCGCCGGGGCGGTCGTCCAGTGGCTTCGCGACGGCTTGGGAATTATCGAGACCTCTGCCGACGTCGAGCGATTGGCGGCCACCGTGCCCGACTCCGACGGCGTGGTGTTCGTCCCGGCGTTTGTCGGGCTCGGGGCGCCGCACTGGGACCCCTACGCCTGTGGTGCGATCCTCGGCATTACGCGCGGCACAACGGCCGGACACCTTGCCCGGGCGGCCGTCGAGTCGATGGCCTTCCAGTCGCACGACCTCCTCGGCGCGATGCAGAAGGACGCCGGGCTTACGCTCTCGGAATTGAAGGTCGACGGCGGGGCGTCGATGAACAACGCCCTGATGCAGTTCCAGGCCGACCTGCTCGATGTCCGCGTCCGCCGGCCCGTCGTTGCGGAAACAACGGCCCTCGGAGCAGCCTACCTCGCCGGCCTGGCCGTCGGCTACTGGCAAGACACGGCCGACGTCGCCGCCAACTGGGCCCTCGATCGCGAGTTCACACCAAACATCGCTGCCGAGCAACGCGAAAAACAAACCCGCCGCTGGCACAACGCCGTCGGCCGATCACTGAATTGGGGAAATGAGTAAGGTTTGCTTGGACCCCCAACACGTTCGCCACCACGGGGCTCGTCCCCGTGGAGCGATGATTGACCACTACCACACGTCCAAACCCCAGCACGCCACCACGGGGCTCGTCCCCGTGGAGCGATGATTGACCACTACCGGAACACGCCCAAACCCCAGCACGCCACCACGGGGCTCGCCCCCGTGGAGCGATGATTGACCACTACCACACCCCGAACCAACGCACGCCACCACGGGGCTCGTCCCCGTGGAGCGATGATTGACCACTAATGCCGCCCCCAATCTACACGATCGCGAACTGCCGCCCTGCATACCAGCTCAACTGGTCGCTCTCCGTTTTCTGGAACGAGCCGGCGGAAAACGACGCGTGGCTCGGCGATCTGGCGGAAGCCACGGAAGGGGACGGCGTCCGCATACTCCAGCACCGGTTCGTTCAGCCGGCCACCAGCCAATTCCTGGCGAGCACGCGGCCGGAAACGGCGCCGCCGGCAATTGCCCAGTCGGTCAAGGGACGGCTCCAATACCTGGTGCGGGACAAACGGGCAAAGGCCTTCCGTCGCCATTATGGCTTGCGGAGCGTCGGGTCGGTAAGCCGCAACGACGTTGAACAGTACGTCCGGGGACAGCTCGAGCATCATCCGATGGCCGATCGCAGTGTGCAGCAGCGACTCGGGCGATTTCAGATCGACCAGCCGCACGTCGATCTTACGCAACCCAGGCGGAGCGGCCACGCCGAGTACCGGTACAATCTGCACGTCGTCTTCGTTAATGACGCCCGGTACATGGAAATCCGTGAAGAGCGGCTCGCGGCGATCCGCGACATGATTTTGCGGGCTAGCGAGAAGCACGAGCACCTCGTGTCGAAGGCGGCGATCATCCCGGACCATATTCACCTTGCCGTCGGCTGCCGCCTGGACCAGTCGCCCGCCGAGGTCGCGTTGGGCTATATGAACAATCTGGCGTATGCCGTTGGGCAAACAGCGATCTTTCGCTACGGGTTCTACGTGGGGACGTTTGGGGAATATGATTTGGGCGTGATCCCGCCGGGTCCGTAGTGGTCAATCAGCGCTCCACGGGGGCAAGCCCCGTGGTGGCGAGGGTGAGGTTGCGGTTGCATGGTAGTGGTCAATCAACGCTCCACGGGGGCAAGCCCCGTGGTGGCGAGGGTGAGGTTGCGGTTGCGTGGTAGTGGTCAATCATCGCTCCACGGGGACAAGCCCCGTGGTGGCGTGGGTCAGGTGTCGGTTGGCGTGGTAGTGGTCAATCATCGCTCCACGGGGACAAGCCCCGTGGTGGCGAGGGTGAGGTTGCGGTTGCATGGTAGTGGTCAATCAAC
>CAZJRB010000159.1:0-13563 GCA_964547995.1 uncultured Planctomycetaceae bacterium
CTCGGCAACTTCAGCGCAAGAAACGCGATTTGGCTTCGCTTGTTTGAGGGCTAGTCAACGGTGGGTCAACTCCCTACATTCTCGACGAAAGGACTGAAACAATGGGAATCCAGTTGCTTCTGATGTTTCCCCTCGTAGGAGCAGCCGCCCTCGATGGTGATCGCTTCGAGAATGAGCTTACAGATCTGCTCGCTTCGGTAGCGCAGATCACGAAGGATCGGTGGGACGTGGCATTCGATGTGGAGACGAATCGGCTCACGCTGATCGGAAAACGGCAGATTCGATGTCGTGTCTTGTCCTACAGTTTCTCGGGTTCTGTCGCAACACACCAGATCCGTTTCCGGTTCAAAGTGATTCCGCAATTCGACGAGTCGAACCTCCAACGCATCTCCGCCAAATTACAGACTGATTTGACTGCCCTCCGGGAACGTGCGAAGTCCATTCCGCAGAGGACGATGAAAGCCACGACCGAATATAACCCCAGAACAAGAGAGGAGTGGAGACAAGTGCTACGGATACGACGGGCGGAGAACGACCTCGAAAACATACCGGAATACGCGTTTGGGCAGATCTACTTGTCCGAAGAATACAACATGAGATTTCGCCCGGTCGAAGGTGACCCTCTTGGCAACGCCATGAGAAGGGACATCGACGAGGTCTACAGGCTCTTCCGCCGACTTCCTGTTGACGCTCCTGCCCTCCCACCTGCGCTACAAGAATAGGGGGTACTCCCGGTTGTTGCTACCCCCGCATTTGCTAGAATACCACTCACTGGTCCAAACCATCGTTGTCGGGAGGTAAGCCCATGTTTGTCGCCTGTGTCCACGTCCATGTGAAAGAGGAAAATCGCGAGCAGTTTATCGAGGCCACGCTGGAGAACGCCCGGAACTCCGTCCGCGAGCCGGGCAATCTGCGGTTCGACGTGAACCAGCAGACCGACGACCCGAGCAGCACCGAGAAGACCCTCGAACAGGCCCAAAGCCCGGCCGACCTGGGCAATGAGTGACGACTTGGAACGGTGGCAAAGGAGCGATCTTGCCACCCACGGGGGGGCTTGTTAGGATTGACGCTACCGGGTCTTGAAACGGCTCCTGACGAGGGAAAGTACGATCCTTCGGGGGTCTTGAGCAGCGCAGAACCGCCCGGCGCCGGTTCCCGCGGCTATTCAATCTTCTTGCTGACCAGGACGAAGTCTTCGCCCTGCCGGTCGTTGATCTCGAAGCCGTGTTTGCGGAAGGTGGCCAGCGCGCGCGAGTTGTCTCTGGTCGTCTCGGCCACAATTTCTTTGACGCCCCAGATATCGGCGATTTCGAGGCAGTAGTCGGTCAGCAAGCTGCCCAACCCGTGGCTCTGCCAGCGATCGACCACGATCACGGCGTACTCGGCATTGACGTGGTTGACGTCGGCAACCAGGCGGCCGACGCCGATCAGCCTTCGCTCGCCCTTTTCCTCGACCTCGGCGACGATCCCCATCTCGCGGTCGTAGTCGGTGAAGCAGAAGCGGGTGGCCATTTCGTGCGTGGTTTCGCGGAACACGTAGTTGAAGCGGAACCGGATCGTCTCGGTCGAGCAGCTTGCCACCAGGTCGTGCCACATCGGCTCGTCCTCCGGCTTGATTGGCCGGAGTATGACCGGGGTTCCGTCTTTCATCTTCCGCTCGGTCACAAACTCCTCGGGATAGGGCTGGATCGCCAGGTGGGAATAGGGGCGGACCAGGCGCGACGGCATGTTCCGGTCAATCACCACCCGGGCGTCTAGCGCAACGACCTCGTCCGGCGCAACCACCAGCGGATTGATGTCCAGCTCCTTGATCTCCGGATAGTCGGCCACCAGGTACGAGAACCGCATGAGGACTTCGATCAGCCGGTCGATGTCGGCCCCGGGCCTTCCGCGGTAGCCTTGCAACAGCGGCCACGACTTGAGCGATTCGAGCATCCGCCGGGCAAGGGTCTCGCTCAGCGGCGGCAGGCCCAACGCCTGATCGCGGAACAGCTCTGCCGCGATGCCGCCCTTCCCGATCATAATCACCGACCCGAAGACCGGGTCCTTCTTCGTGCCGAGGATCAGCTCGAAGCTGGTTGGGAAGGAAACCATTTTCTGAACGGTCACGCCGCGGATCTTGGCGTCGGGGCGGACCTTCGCTGCCGATTTCAGCATCTTCTCGAACGCCGTGCGGACTTCGGCCCCGCAGCTCAGGTCCAGCGCCACGCCGCCAACGTCGGTCTTGTGTGTGATGTCGGGTGAGTGGATCTTGATCGCGACCGGATAGCCGATCGCGGAGGCCACTTCGACGGCTTCGTCAATCGTCCGGGCCAACTGCGGTTTGGTGACCGGAATCTCGTACGACTCCAAAAATGCCTTCGACGCGCTCTCGGAGAGGATGTCGTCGCCCTCGGTCAGGATCGTCTCAAACACCCTGCGGAGCCGCTGGCGGTCGAGCGTAAACTCGACCGGGATGTCTCGAGGCGTTTCGTGGAGGATTTCGAGGTTTTTCGCGTAGGAGACCAGGTGCATGAAGGCGCGGATTGCCTGTTCCGGCGTGTTGTAGGTCGGAACGCCCGCCTCGGTGAGCAACTGGACGCCTTCGCTGACGACGTGGCCGCCCATCCACGCCGCGATGATCGGCTTTCGTGCGTTCGAGGCCGCCTTGCTGATTGCCTGGGCCGTGGCCGTCGGATCGGTCATCGCTTGCGGCGTGAGGATCACCAGGATTGCGTCGACGCCCCTGTCCTTCAACACGATCTCCACCGTCTTGGCGAACCGTTCGGGCGGGGCGTCGCCGAGCACGTCGATTGGATTGCCGTGCGACCAGCACGTGGGAAGCGAGTCGTTGAGCTTCTCCATGGTCTTTTCGGAAATCTTTGCCAGCTTGCCTTCCCGCTCGATCAGGGCGTCGGTGGTCATCACGCCCGGCCCGCCCGCGTTGGTGACGATCGCCAGCCGGTCGCCTTTCGGGGTCTTTTGTCTGGCCAGGAGTTCGGCACAATCGAACATGTCTTCGATCTGGAAGATTCGTTCGATGCCGGCGCGTTGGAAGGCGGCTTCGTAGACGGCATCGACCCCGGCCATGGCGCCGGTGTGCGACGCGGCCGCCTGGGCCGATTCGGCAAAACGTCCCGCCTTATAGGCAACGATCGGCTTGGTTCGGGCAAAGGCCCGCGCCGCCGACATGAACTCGCGGGCCTCGCTGATCGACTCGATGTACAGAATGATTGATTGGGTTTCCGTCTTCGACCCGAAATAGTCGATCAGGTCGCCCATGGTTACATCGAGCACGTTGCCGACCGAAACGAAGTAAGAGAAGCCGATGTCCTCGTCGATGGCCCAATCGAGCACGGAAGTACACAAGGCGCCCGATTGGGAGATAAACCCGATGTGGCCCTTTGGGGGCGTTGCGGCGGCGAAGCTGGCATTGAGATTGAGGCCCGGCACGATAATTCCCAGGCAATTGGGTCCGAGAATTCGCATCCCGTCGAATTTCCGCTGTTCTTCGAGCACCTGCCGCTCGAGTGCCCTGCCTTCCTCACCGGCTTCTCGGAAACCGGCCGAGATGACGACGATCCCTCGCGTGCCCGCTTCGCCACAATCGCGAATGATGCCTGGAACCGTATGTCCCGGTGTGCAGACCACCGCCAGATCGGGAGCATGGGGTAGACTGGCGACATCGGGATAGGCCTGGATTCCCTGGACTGATTCGTGTTTTGGATTGACCGGGTAAACCACCCCGCGAAAGCCGGATCCGACCAGATTCCTAAGGACCGTGTAGCCGACACTGGTCCGTGTATCGCTGGCCCCAATTACGGTGACGCGGCGGGGATGAAAAATCTTGTCGAGGTTGCGGATACTCACGTTCTATTCCTTCAGTGTTTGCGATAGCTTGCGAAATCCCGCTGTAGTACTAATATAATGTCTTGGCGTGTGTAAGGTGAAGAATAGCGGTCAGGTTGTCGCGTTTGATCACAAGGGGATATCCGGCTGGAAAGCCCCTTACGGTTGGGAAGCTTTTAACGATTACACCCCTCTTTTTTCTGCCGTTTCTTCTGTTATCATGCCATGTCCAGACGCAAGAGACGCTCCGGACAAGGCGGCTGTTGCCGGGGGTACAAGCCGGAAAACCAGCCAGACGAGGGGGTGTATCCCAGTTTGTAGTGTAGGCCGCAACCTGCCTTGGGGGTTGAATCTGTTGCCCTGGCTGCGTATAAGTATATGTAAAATTGATGAGTACGAATATTAACAAAAGTGTTCCAGGGATGGCATACGGAAGCCCCAACGTCTTCCGATCCTACCCCACCTAACGGAAGCGTTGGGCATGACATGGCGCTCCCCGACTCCCCAGACGTGATCGCATACGTGTGCAGCAACAGCGTTCCCAACGGCGGGCGGTTGCCGCGCCGGTGGACGGTTGGTGGGGCGCGAGTTCTCGTGCGGGAAGTCCCCTGCAGCGGCAAGAACGATGGGCAGTACCTTTTGCGCGCCCTGGAAGGCGGGGTACGCGGGCTTTGCGTGGTAACGTGCCCCGAGGGGAAATGCCGATTCACCCAGGGAAACTACCGCGCGGAAATCCGGGTGGAAACCATCCGTTGCATACTTGCCGAAATTGGCCTCGAACCCGACAGGGTCGAGTTGGTGCGTTGCTCGCCGGACGATTCCTTCGAGCAATTCGAGCAGGCAGTACGCGGCACAGTCGAGCGAATTTGTGCTCTCGGAGAAAGCCCCGTAGGACAGGTTTGAGAAGATGGCAACTGAAAAAACGGAGTTGCAGGAGCGAATGAAGTCGGACAAGTCGATCCTCATTGCCGAGGTGTCGCCGCCGCCCAGTGGTGACGCGGCGGCAGTATGTGAGACGGCCGACCGCTATGCCGGAAGAGTTCATGCGTTGGGCGTCAGCGATAACCGTGATCGTGTCTGCATGTCGGCACTGGCCGCCGCGTCCCTGGTTGCCGGCGGGGGAGTCGAGCCGATTCTGCACGTCGTCACCCGAGACCGGAACCGGATTGCCTTGATCTCCCAGTGCCTCGGGGCGCAGGCACTGGGGATTCGCAACATTCTCTGCACGACCGGCACGCACCAGACCTTGGGACAATTCCGCGCCGCAAAAAACGTGTTCGACGTCGATTCGATCCAACTGCTGCAAACGTATGCGAGGCTCGGCGAGGACTGCCCGATCGTTGGTGAAGCGAGAATCAACGTCGAGGGACCGCTTTGTCTGGGCGGAACGGCGGCCCCGTTCGCCGATCCGCCGGAACTGCACCTCATGCGACTGGCCAAGAAAGTCGCGGCCGGAGCCGAGTTTCTGATCACCCAGCCGGTTTTTGATTTGGCCCGCTTCGACGCCTGGTGGAAGGAAGTCACGCAGCAGGGGATTCACGATCGGGTTGCCATGATAGCCGGCATCCGGATTCTCACCGACGCGGGGGAAGCGAAGCAATACGCCAAGAGAAGGCCGCTCTCGATGATACCCCAGAGCGTCTTGAAACGAATTGCCTCGAATGGGGACAAAGCTGCACAACGCGCGGCGGGTATTGAGATCGCGGTTGAAACGATCGGGCAACTCTCAGCCCTGGGCGGGCTGCGCGGCTTCGAGATATGCGGCAACGGCGACGATGACGCTGCGATACAAGTCATCGAGAAATCCGGACTGGGGGTCGATTAGCCGTGCCAGCAAAGTATCATATCCATACCGAGCCGGCCCTTCCCCGCTTTCGTCCGGTGGGTAAGTTGGGGATCGTCGAGTGGCGCGAGGATTGCTCGAGCTGCCACAACTGTGTGAAGCGGGCCTGCATCTACGGATTCTTCCGCGACGAGGCCGATACCCTGCACGACGAGCGCGGCTACTTGGACTACATCTACCAGTGCAAGGGCTGCCTGAGCTGCGTCCAGAATTGCACCAAGGGGGTTCTGACCCGCGTCATCAATCCCGAGTATGAACGCCTCGGCGACGAGTACTACACGCCGGAGATCATCCTTTCGACCTGGTACCAGGCGGAGACCGGCCGGATTCCGGTATCGGGGGCGGGTTACGGCGGCCCGTTCAGCGGGGACGGCTTCGATGCCATGTGGACCGACATGTCCGAGATCGTCCGCCCGACGCGCGACGGGATCCACGGGCGGGAATACATCAACACGGGTGTTGACATCGGCCGGAAGTTACGGCGTCTGGCGTTTGGCGACGGCGAGATGATCGCCGCGCCGCACCCGTTGCTCGAGAGCCCCTTGCCGGTGATGTTCGACGCGATTCCCCGGCGATGGAACGTGGGGAAGCTGCTCTGTGCGATGACCGAGGCGGCAACGCGGATCAGCCTCTACTCGGTCGTACGCGCCGCCGATATTCCGCCCGAAGTATCCCTCGAGCGGCACAACGTCATTCCCTGGCTGGAAACTGCGGAGCAGATCGGCGACGGCGCGTTCTCCGCGGCGGCTATGGTGATGGTATCCGATAGCAGGGGCGTGATGACCGCTGTGGCAAACCTGAAACAGAACAACGCGGATCAGATCGTGGCGATCCGTCTGCCGGCCGCGCCGGGGGTCGCCGGCCGCGTGCAAGAACTCGTACAACAAGGCGCCGAGGTAATCCATTTGGTGTTCGACGAACATGGTCGCGAGCACGCCCCGTCGAGCCCTCGCCATATATGCGGCGCACTTCGGGAAATCCATAGGGCCTTGGTCGAAGACGGAACGCGCGACTTGGTGACCTTGTCCGCTTCCGGCGGGATCGCGCTGGCCGAACACATGGCCAAAGCGATCGTTTGCGGGGCCGACCTGGTTGCGATCGACGTCCCGCTGGGGCTGGCACTCGAATGCCGCTTGTGCGGCGAGTGCGAGCGCGGCGAGGCGTGCCCCGTCAACCTGCCCGACGCCGAACCGGACTATGCCGTCCGCCGGGTCGTCAACTTGCTGGGCGCCTGGCACCAGCAGTTGATCGAGTTGCTCGGGGCCATGGGCCTTCGTGAAGTGCGTCGCCTGCGAGGGGAGACCGGCCGTTGCATGTTCTTCGAGGACCTCGAACGCGAGACGTTCGGCCGGCTCTTCGGAAAGAGAAAAGATATGTAAAGCCGCGACCAGTGAGGCTGTGACTTTTTGTAGGGAACGCCCTCTGTGGCGTTCCGAAACCCGGAAAACACGCTCGTTGCTGCTTCCCGGAACGCCACAGAGGGCGTTCCCTACAGACTGAACGTGTCAAACGCCAAAAAGTCACAGCCTTAGTGGTCGCGGAGAAGTGGTGTGAAGATATCGGAAACCGAAGAACTGGGGACTATCACACCCGAAAAGCAGAACAGATGGCAAACACGTATCCATGGGTCCCGCGACCACTGGTCGCGGCTTTACACACGAATCAAACCGTCGAACAACCGACTTAGCGCTTTAGTACCAACTGTCCCGGGAGATTAACAACAAGACGATAGCGTGAGCACCGTTCAGCCGCCAACAACCCGAGTTGCCCCCCAGCCGGCCGAGGATTTCGCGTCGCGCCCCGGCTACGCGGAGGTATCGCGCGAGGTCCGGCCCGCTCCGCCGCGCTACCGCAACGAGATCGGCAAGTTCAGCATCCATCGCGCATTGAACTGCGCAGCTTGCGGCCGGTGCGCGGAAATCTGCCGCTTTGGCGTTCACATCCGGCCGGAAGGATACCGGTTGGTAACGCGGCCGTTCGACTACCTGTGCATCGGGCCCGCTTGCGCGGAGACCGGCGACTATTGCGTGGATGCCTGCCCGCAGGGGGCGCTGTCGCTTGCCGAGAATCCGGCGTTTCGCACCATCGGCGACTACCGCTGGACGGCCGACCTGCTGGCGAGCACGTGGCAGATGGCCGAGACGGGCCATGCACCGGAACCACACCTTGAGAGCGAGATCGGCGCGTCCGAGGGCGGTTTCGACCGGCTACGGTTTCGTTTTCCGGCGTCGCCGCCCGCCGGGCTCCGCCACGAGGACATCTCGACCGAGTTGTTGTTGAACCGCCGCAACGACTCGCGGCCGAAGATCAAGATCGACGTCCCGTGGTACGGCGGCGGAATGTCCTTCGGCTCGACGAGCACGCACGTCCTGATCGGCAGGGCAAGGGCGGCCAAGGCGTGGAACACGCTTACCTGTACGGGCGAAGGCGGCTACCTCGATCGGTTGATCCCGTACAAGGATTACGTGATTACCCAGGTGGCGACGGGACTTTTCGGCGTCCGGGAAGAAACGATCCAGCGGGCCCCGGTGATCGAGTTCAAGTACGCCCAGGGGGCCAAGCCTGGTTTGGGCGGCCACCTGCTGGGCGACAAGAACACGCCGCCGGTCGCCGCCATGCGCGAGGCCGTCGTCGGAACCTCGCTCTTCTCGCCGTTCCCGTTCCACAGCATCTACTCGGTCGAAGACCACAAGAAGCACCTCGACTGGATCGAGCACGTCCACCCGCGGGCGATCCTTTCCGCCAAGGTTTCCACGCCGGTCGACGTCGACATGGTGGCGGTCGGTTCCTACTATGCCGGCGCGCACATCATCCACATGGACGGCAGCTACGGCGGGACGGGTGCGGCACCGAACATCGCCAAAAAAAATATCGCCATGCCGATTGAGTACGCCATCAACCGCGTTCACCAGTTCCTCGTCGACGAGGGCATCCGCGACGAGATCACCGTGATTGCCAGCGGCGGAATCCGCACGCCCGCCGACATGGCCAAGGCCGTCGCGCTCGGGGCCGACGGCGTGGTGGTCGGCACCGGCGAGCTGGTAGCCATGGGCTGCATTCGTTGCGGAAACTGCGAAAGCGGGCGGGGCTGTGCCCGGGGGATCACGACCACTGACCCGGGACTGATGCCCATGATCACGATCGAGTGGGCCACGCAACGGCTGGTGAACCTATACAACGCGTGGCGGGAGATGTTCGTCGATATCCTGTACCGCCTCGGGCTCGATTCCGTTGCAGCCCTGCGCGGCCGGACCGATTTGCTGGAACATCTGGATTACGAGAACACAAACGGGGAGAAGGACATATAAAGCCGTGACCATTGGTCGCGCAAGTATAAAGCCGCGACCGTTGGTCGCGCCGAGACACAAAGCCGCGACCGTTGGTCGCGCCCTGCGAAGCCGCAAGCGGCTCCCATCCCGATGACACAACGCAACCATACAACACCGAACACGATCGAAGCCCGGGCGGAGGCCATCCGCCGTGCCCGGGCCGGTTTGCGCCCGAAAGGCGAGTGGTTCCGCAAGCCGCCCGAGGCCGAAGGCGGTTGCGGCGTGACCGGCTTCGCCTGCTCGATTCCCGTCGGCGGCCGGCACATCTACGAACCCTCGATCCAGATGCGCAACCGCGGCAACGGCAAAGGCGGCGGCATCGCGGCGTGCGGACTGGTGCCGGAAGACCTCGGCGTCTCGCGCAAGACCCTCGACGAAGACTACATCCTCCAAATCGCACTCCTCGATCCGGATGCCCGCGGGCACATCGAGACCGGCGCCATCGAGCCGTACTTCAACATCGATCAAGGCGGGTTGATTCCGACCGTGGATGATTATCGGGATGTCCCGTTGCTGGAAGTCCGCCCGCCGGACGTGGCGCGCTACTTCGTGCGGGTGAAACCGGAAGTCCTGGAACAATTTGCCGAAGAGAAGGGCCTGGCCGATTTCTCGAAGCGGGACGTAGAAGACGAATTCGTCTACCAGAACTCCGTGCGATTCAACGACGAATACTACGCCTCGCTCGGCGAGAAGTGGGCGTTCGTGCTTTCTCACTCGCGGAACCTGCTGGTCGTGAAGATCGTGGGATACGCCGAAGCCGCCGTCGAGTATTATCGCATGCCCGACATGCGGGCGCACGTGTGGATCGCCCACCAACGCTATCCGACCAAGGGACGCGTCTGGCACCCCGGCGGGGCGCATCCGTTTGTCGGGCTCAACGAGGCCCTGGTCCACAACGGCGACTTCGCCAACTACCACTCGGTGTGCGAATACCTTGCGGGCCGCAATATCTTCTCGCGATTCCTGACCGACACCGAGGTTTCCGTCCTGCTGTTCGATCTGTGGAACCGCGTGTACAAGTACCCGGTCGAGCACATCATCGAATCGCTTGCACCGACGACGGAACTCGATTTCGACCGGCTGCCGGCGGCCAAGCAGCGGATCTATCGCCAGATCCAGGCGACGCACGTTCACGGCTCGCCGGACGGGCCGTGGTTCTTCATCATTGCCCGGAGTCTGCCCGACAGCGGCGAGTTCCAGCTTGTGGGAATCACCGATACGGCCATGCTCCGGCCGCAGGTCTTCGCGCTTCAGGAGGGCGGAGTCTCGATCGGGCTGATCTGCTCGGAGAAGCAGGCAATCGACGCGACGCTGGCCGGCCTGGCCGCCGAGGATAAGCGGTTCACGCCGGTGGCGGATCAGTACTGGAACGCCCGCGGCGGCAGTTTCTCCGACGGCGGGGCCTTTCTGCTGACCGTCTCGCCCGGCAACGGACAGCCGGCCGGAGAGACCAACGGCCGGTATCATCTCCGCGTGACCGACAAGTTCGGCAACCCGGTTTCCACCCCGGCGGGACAGGTCCATTGCGACCTTTCCACAACCCAGGTCCCGTCCGCCGGAACCGATGCGGACGCCCAGGCGATCGCAGACGCAATGCGCGACAAGGACGCCGAACGACTCTTTCGTTATCTCCATGACGAACTCGATGAAATGAGCTACGACCGGCTGCGGTGGTTCGTCGGCGAAATTGCCGGGCGGACGGCCGGGGAATGTCCCGCCCTGGGAATCGACACACTGACGTTTGCACTGGATCGCCGCTGTCCGACCGGCAGCAAGAAGCGGAGTTCCGTGCTCACAATTCTCCGCGGCGGCCTGGAGCGGATTTTCGAGTCGCAGCCGCTCTGCGACCGGCCGGCATCGGGAACTCATTGCCGCGTCACCTGGGAAACCCGCGGGCGGTTGCGCTCGCCGGACGCCGCGGAGACGGTGCTCCTGATCGACGCCCGCCGATTCGCCGCCGAGGGAGAAAACTGCGACGCGGCCCTTGCCAAGCGAGCGTACGAACTCGGCTGGCGGCGCCTGATCCACTACAACACGCGGGGTACGCGGTTCCATGCCGTGGGGTTCGGCCCGGCGACCGACGGCCTGCGAATCGACTGCTACGACAATCCCGGCGACTACCTCGGCTCCGGCATGGACGGCCTCGATGTCTACGTCCACGGCAACGCCCAGGACCAACTCTGCCAGATCGCCAAGCGGGGGAAGCTCGTCGTCTACGGCGACGTCGGGCAGACGTTCCTCTACGGGGCGAAGGGCGGGGAGTTCTACGTGCTGGGCAACGCGGCCGGACGGCCCATGATCAACGCCGTCGGAAGGCCCAAGGCCGTGATCAACGGCACGGCACTCGATTTCCTCGCCGAGTCGTTCATGGCCGGCGACCCGCTCGACGGCGGCGGATTCGCGGTGGTCAATGGCCTGCGGTTCGATGAGCACGGCACACCGATCCCGTTGGAACTGCCCTACCCCGGCGGCAACCTCCTTTCGCTGGCCTCGGGCGGGGCGATCTACGTCCGCGACCCGCACCGCACGCTGGTCGACGAGCAGCTCAACGGCGGAATGTACGCCGAGCTGACGCCGGCCGATTGGAAGCTCATTCTGCCCTACTTGCAGGAAAACGAGCGGCTCTTCGGGATCCGCGTCCGTCACGATCTCTTGACGGTCGACGGCGTCTTGCGCAACCCGTCGGAGGTCTATCGGAAGGTCATGCCGCGTCACGATGAAGAAACGGAAGCGGAGATGGAAGGGATGGGAGAGTAGAGTCGAGAGTTGAGAGTCCGGAGTTGAGAGTTTACACGTAGGACCGTTTAGCCGCCGACGGCACGTCGGCGAAAAGACCTGAAAGCGGCGCGTCACCGGAAAACCAACGATGCCACAACCACTGAAAATGCAGGACACCGAGTTCATGCGGGAAGTCGAGCGGCTCTCCGGCACGCCCCTCAGCGCGTGCTTCCAGTGCCACAAGTGCTCGACCGGATGCCCCATCGGACCCAATATGGACCTGCTCCCCAGCCAGATCATGCGACTGATCCACCTGGGCGAGGCGTCCGAGGTGCTCGAGTCACAGGCGATCTGGCTGTGTGCGTCGTGCGAAGCGTGTACGACGCGGTGTCCCATGGAAATCGACATCGCCGGCGTGATGGACACCCTGCGGATGATGGCGGTTGCCCGGAAGGCGGCGATTCCGGATGCCCACGGCGAGAAGTTCAACCGCTCGTTTCTCGGCAGCGTCCGGCGGCACGGCCGCGTCTTCGAACTCGGCATGATGATGGCCTACAAACTCCGCTGCGGCGATCTCCTGAGCGACGTCGACAAGGCCCCGAAAATGTTCGCGAAGGGAAAGCTGAAGATGCTGCCGAACCGCAGCGGAAACGTCAACGAGGTGCGGCAGGTCTTCCGCCGGGCGGAAGAGGAGGAGGACCAGCGGTGAAATACGCCTACTATCCCGGTTGCAGCCTGGAATCGACCGCGTGGGATTTCGACCGCTCGACCCGCGCGGTTTGCCGCGCGCTGGGGATCGAGTTGGAGGACATCCCGAATTGGATCTGTTGCGGCTCGACGCCCGCCCACACCACCAACGCCTCGCTGGCCGTGGCCCTTCCGGCGTTCAATCTGCAGAAGGCCCAAGCGATGGGGCTTCCCGTCTTGACGGCATGCGCTTCGTGCTATGCGCGGTTGCGGACCGCCAACCACACCTTGCGCAACGACCCCGAAAAGCGGCACCGCGCCGAGCGGATCACCGCGAAACCATACGACGGGAACACGCCGGTCCACCACGTGCTCGACGTCCTGGTCAACCACTTCGGCATTGACGAGGTTCGCGCCAAGGTGCAGAGGCCCTTGACCGGCTTGCGCGTGGCCGGCTACTACGGCTGCCTGCTGTCCCGGCCGCCGGAGATCGTCGCCTTCGACGATCCCGAGCATCCCACGTGCATGGACGAGCTGCTCGCGGCGGCGGGCGCCGAGCCGGTCGAGTGGCCGTTCAAGACGGAATGCTGCGGGGCGTCCCTGTCGATGACCTATCCGAATGTGGTAAGCCGGCTCGGCCACCGGTTGCTGTCCATGGCCCGGGAGGCCGGCGCCGAGTGCATCTCGGTCGCGTGCCCGTTGTGCCAGATCAATCTCGATCTGCGCCAGGCCGATGCGACGAAGGCCTATGGCCCCTTGCCCGAAACCGCCGCCCTTTACGTAACCCAACTCCTTGGCCTCGCGTTGGGGCTCTCGGCGGATGAACTCGGCATCAAGGCCCTTTCAGTCAGCGCCGATTCGCTGTTGAACAAGCACACCGGAGCGGCGGCCGCGGCGGGAGGTGTCCTGTGATTGCAGACCGAAGCCCGGCAACCATCGACAAATCCCCCGAAAACGGGACTGAGCCGGTCGGTTCGGTATTGGTTTGCGGCAGCGGGGTTGCGGGCATCCAGGCGTCGTTGGATCTCTCCGCGGCCGGGTTTCACGTCTACCTCGTCGAGGAAAGCCCCACGATCGGCGGCGGCATGGCACGGCTCGATAAGACCTTCCCCACCGGCGACTGCGCCACCTGCATCATCTCGCCCAAGCTGGTCGAGT
>CAZJRB010000160.1:0-13391 GCA_964547995.1 uncultured Planctomycetaceae bacterium
AATTGTTGCTTATTCTGACCCGCCGAGATTCCAGTTCACGGTGAACCATTACAAGCCGATGCCGACGGTACGACCAGTTTTGGTGCTTCCTTATCCGAGCTTCATGACGGGTACTGGCACCTATACTCGGTAGGTGTCATGCCGGTGACTCGCTTGAAAACCTTGAAATCGAGCCTACTTAACTTGCAGTGGCTTAAAGGGTTGTGGCGACAAGCTCCGACAAACGAACGTTTGCTGAAACGCGAAAGTCTCGGGGGCCGAAGAATACGATATTTTTCAGAAAAACCCTTGCATTGGGGAAGGCGGAGAGGATAGAATCGGGCTTGTGTCTACTATTCGTCGCGGGCGAGAGATTTGCAACCCTCTTTTGCTACATTCTGCAACTGACCCGTACCAACAAATAACGCATAAATCGCTTTAACCGACCCAGCAGCATCACTCATGAAGAAACTCGGTGTCGGAATTCTGGCCGTGCTATTGCTGTCTGCCCCAGTTCATGCAGCAACGATTTCCGTCGAGAATTGGTCGGGCGATCCGTCATCGAATGGGCAGGTTGACTGGTCCGCCGGAAGCGCCGCGTTCACGCACGCGAGAAACTTCGCCCACACGTCAGACGTGGACGTGACATTTGTGTCGGGGGATGGCTACGGACTCACCAGTCCGTTTACCTTCTACGGCACGGCAACGCCTACTTCGTTCTCGGGGGATGGCGGCAGCGGCACCCTCACTGCTACGAATGGCTCTACCACCTTGGGAGACTTCACGATCGACGATGCTGGCGCAACGAAAGCGATCACCATGGGTTGCCGCGTGGACGACTATTCGACCCTCACCTTGACGGGGCTGACGGCCAATACGGATTACGAACTGGTGCTCTATCAGGCAAACGTTCAAGCCAACAGAGTGTTCACCTTAACGTTCAATAATATCGGAGCGGGCGATCCCACCACCAAGAGCGGTGTTAACCGTGGTAACACTAAGGTCTCGATCGCCTACACGACCGGGACGAACACGTCGGTCAGCCTGGACATCGACAGTGAAGAGGGCGACAACCATTCCTGGAACTGGTATGCTTTCAGTAACGAAACTATTGTCCTTGTCCCGGAGCCGTCAACGTCTGTTCTGGCCGCGCTTGGCCTTTTGTCACTCGGCTTGGTCGGCTGGCGGCGACGCAGACGGGCGTGACGCCCTAACCTAATCCGAAACTCACCACCCCGCTGGTTGCTCGACCGGCGGGGTTTTTCTTATGGCTCGTTCCATCAACTCAACCCTTTGTTAGGGACAGCATCTAATCACCGTTTGACGGTCTCCTGAGCCTGCCTCGTAATGCGCGGATGTCACATCGACATCCGCCACGAAACAGCAGCGAGTTGGCTGCTGTAAATCGGCAGAAGACGCAGTCGTGTGGTCAGGTCCAAGGCTTCGTTCCCCGAAATGGGGTATGTGGCGGTCACGACCACGATTCCTCGACGATTCTGCCTCGATGCCGGCTGTCTACGCGCCAGACGCAATCAAGTGGCAAACGTCGGCCGGCCAGCTTGCCACGCCCTGCCGAAAAAGTGCAACTGGCGTCCAGTCACCCCGAGTGTAGGGGCGAAGCGAGTATACCTGGATGACCGCCCGGATAGGTGAAGTCAACTCAGACGCCCCGTGTAACTCGCTTCGGTAGGATCGACCGCGGCGCCCAACGCGCATCTAGAATTGCCAACTCGTCGCTCACCTGTCCTTGCTCCACGTGGCCCGAATAGGGGGGCTACGCGACTTTCCGCTCGTAATGCCTCAGCAGCCCACCAAGCCGCTCGTGGCATACGACATCCTTGGGACCGAGGCATTCAACGGGGGCGGGTGGTTCGGCCATTGATAGCGGCAAGTTCCCTCGGGATGAATGCGGCCGGTGTTCGTTGTAGTATTCGACGAATTCCCCAACAAGATGTCGCAGATGCTTCTCCCCGAGGACAACGAAGTGGTCGAGGCACTCTTGTTTCAATGTTTGGGCGAACCGCTCGGCGTAGGCATTCTGATTCGGCGCCCGGACCGCAGTCCGCTTCAATTCGATGTCGTCGACTTCTAAAATCGATTCGAACTGCGCGGTGAATTTCGTATCCATGTCGCACACGATATACTCCGGCTTGTCGGGCCAGTCGTCGAAGAACATGCACATGTTTCGGGCTTGTTGCGCCATCCACCGCCCGTCGGGATTCGGTGTGATGCCGGCGATGTGGACCTTTCGCGTGTCGATGTGGATGAAGAACAGAACGAAGTAATCGACCAGTCCGCCGAGCGTCCAGACCTTCTTCGAGATGAAGTCGCAAGCCCAGAGCGTCTTGGCATGGATGCGGATAAATTCATCCCAGGTGCCCTCCCCACGCTTGGGGCCCAGGTCGAAGCCGTGCTCTTTCAGTATGTTGCGGACCGTAGTCTTGCAGACTTTGCGGATGCCGAGTTTCTTGAGTTCGCCGAGGATGCGGCCCAGGCCCCAGCCATTGTCCTTGGCCATCTGGATGACCAGTTCGCGGATTTCCTCGGGCGTCCGTGGTCGCCCGGGTTTCCGCGTGGTCTTCTTGCCTTTCTTCTCCTTCTTGGATTCACTGATCCAGCGGGCAAAGCTCCTCGGCGTGACGATCGTAATCAGCTCCTTGATCGCCTTTCCCAGTGGCTTGCCGAGTTTGATCAGGCGTTGCCGCTCCGCCGGAGTGCAAACGACACGTTTTGGCAGCTTGCCTCGCAGGATGCGGTTCTCGGCTTTCAGATACTCTACATAGCGGGCCAGTTCGGAGTCGGTCGCGCGGGCCAAGACCGCGATCAGGGGGTGGAAAAATCTCGCCATCTCGATATAACCGTAAGTCATTGGTAGAACAGAATATGACAGGGTTTTTGAACCCCGCCGTGAACATCAATCATTCTGTTCTACTGACATGCGGCCCGCGTGGCGACGGCCAGAAGAAGGGTAGCAGGCGGTTCTTGAAGAATCTCTTGGTAGCGCGCTCGCGCAACCACTGTTAACCGCATACCCTCACAAGTTCGAAGAGAGTTGGCTACCTCAACGCCACCGTGTCGGACTCGGAATCCTGCAACGTCTTTCCGTTTCAGTACTTACGAAATCGGGTCGCGCGCGAGTCGTTACGAAGAGAGTTGTGCACGGGGAGGGCTATTCCAGCCCTTCTCGAAACCTTGGAGTCCGACCACGAGTTGGATCAGTTGGGGCACTCGCCTAGTTCCTGTGCTGCGTCCGCGCTCGACGACATTCTCGGAACCAATGAGACTCGTGTCCGCGTAACGGACACGCTGCACAAGCTGCGATCTGGTGAGCCGGACTTCGACAAGCTCACGCAACAAGCGATGTTGGCCTTTGAGAGGTGGCGTGACGGCGGGGCGGGCTAGCGAATCGTTGAACCGGAGCTGGCTATCCGCGATTGACGGTCTTCGCCAAATGGCCTCTCAAGAACTCCTCCAGCTTCCCGCGTTTTAGGTCGGCGGGGGTGCGGAACTTTAGGGTGATGACGTCGATCTGCTCGCGCTGGCCGTCGAACGTTGGGTTGTGGCCTAGCTGCGTGATCTGGCCCATCGTGAAAAGGCCCTTGGGGCTGGTCAGGTGGAGGTACACTGCGTCGAGTTTCTTGGTCTGGACGGCGGCCCAGGGGTCTTTTTGAGCTTCGACGTAGATCGGCACGACCTGCTTGTTCTCCCAGACGATCCACCCGTCCGGGGCGATCTCTGTCAGCGTGTTGATGAGTCGCTCGAGCACCTTCGGCTCCCAGCGGACCCGCTTGCCGATGGGAAAACCCTTGCGCGCAAAATGCCACGTGCGGCCGAGCTGCTTCCAAGGCTGCAAGATGTCCGATTTCTTCTGCACCCGCTCCCGAAACCGCCGAAACCCGGCGATCGCCTCGTCGACAAACCGCCGAAAGCCGTCGTTGTCGATCTCGTCGTAACTGTGTACCCGCAGCTCGACCTCCTGCCACGGCCCGCGGAGGTTGCGGCACCGCACGCGGGGCTGGGTGCCGTAAAGGGGCAGGTCCGGCATGTCGTTGAGCGGTTTCAGATCGAGCCGCCCGATCAGCTCGTCGCGGTCGAACGTGTTCCGCGTCGTGCGGAACTTCATCTTCAGGAGCCATTCCTCGCCGGTGATCGCGTGGAAGAACCAGCCGTCCGATTTCTTGGCCGCCCGGATCTCGACGATCGTCCGGTTGCCCCAGTCGGTTTCGCTGAACAGATCGGCGTCCTCCTGGATGCGGTCGATCACGTCGGCCAATACGCGTCCGTCCCATCGGCAGGGGTTTCCGGTCCGTCCGACGCGGTCGACGGTGTGCCACTTTCGTCCGTCAACCTGCCATGGCATTTTGGCCCCGCGCCCGACCTGGGTGATGTCCAGATCGCTCGTCCGCCGGGCCAATTCTGCGGCGAAGTCGAACATTTTGCGCTCGACATAGGGCCCGGCCTTGAGGACCGGTTCGAGTTCCTCGCCCGTATAAGAACGCATCACGAGCGACGCCGCCTTTTTCGGCGAGACCTTTTCCTGCGGCCACCGCCGCTTCTTCGGCGCCCGCTTGTAGGCCCTTGCATGTTTGACGACATCCTCGGGCGTTCCGGCCACGACGACGTTTCCGCCCAGCTCGCCCGCCTCGGGCCCCAGGTCGATGACCCAATCGGCCGTCTTGACCACGTCGAGGTTGTGCTCGATCACGACGACCGTATTGCCCAGGTCAACGAGCCGGTTGAGCACGTCAAGCAGCTTCGCGAGATCTTCAAAGTGCAGCCCGGTGGTCGGCTCGTCAAGCAGGTAGAGCGTATTGCCGGTGTCGGGGCGCGACAGCTCGGCCGCCAGCTTCACTCGTTGTGCCTCGCCGCCGGAGAGTGTCGGGGCCGGTTGCCCGAGCGTCAGGTAATCGAGCCCGACGTCGCAGAGCGTCTGCAAAATGCGGCGGATTTTGGGGATGTTCTCGAAGAGCTTCACCGCGTCGCCGCACGACATGTCGAGCACGTCGGCAATCGACCGGTTATGGTACTTCACCGCGAGCGTTTCCGGGTTGTACCGCTGGCCGTGGCACGTATCGCACTCGACCCAGACGTCGGGCAGGAAGTGCATCTCGATGCAGAGCTGGCCGTTGCCTTCGCACTTTTCGCACCGGCCGCCGGCCACGTTGAAGCTGAACCGCCGGGGTGTGTAGCCGCGGAGTTTCGATTCGGGCAGTTGGGCATAAAGCGAGCGGATCAGGTCGAACACCCCGGTGAACGTCGCCGGGTTCGAGGTGGGTGTCTGCCCGAGCGGCTGCTGATCGACGCGGATTACCTTATTGACGCGTTCGACGCCGCGGATCGCGTCGTGGGCCCCGGCGAAGGTCTTGGCCCGGTGCAGGGTCCGGGCCAGGGCGTTGTAGAGCACCTCCTCGACAAGCGAACTCTTACCGCTGCCGCTGGTGCCGGTGACGACCGTAAACGTGCTCAGGGGGATGCGGGCGTTGATATTCTTGAGGTTGTTCTGCCGGGCGCCGACGATTTCGAGCCAGCCATTCGGAGCACTAACACCACCCTTCTTCGCGATCCCTTTCTTCGCACTCGCTTTCTTCTTCCCAACGCCCCGGGACTGCGGTCCCGGGGGTGCGAGGACCTCACTCGACGGCATCCTCCGGTTCGTCGGGATGGGAATCGCCTTCTTGCCGGCCAGATACGGCCCGGTGACCGACGCCTTTCGCGTGGCAACTTGTTTCGGCGTTCCCTTGGCAACGATTTGCCCGCCGCGGCGTCCGGCCTTCGGGCCGAAATCGAGCAACCCGTCGGCACTGCTGACCACCTCGCGGTCGTGCTCGACCAGCAGCAAGGTATTACCCAGGTCGCGGAGCTTTCGCAACGCGCGGAGCAGCCGTTTGTTGTCGCGGGGGTGCAGGCCGATCGTCGGCTCGTCGAGCACGTAGAGCACGCCGCACAGCCCGCTGCCGACCTGGGCCGCCAGCCGGATCCGCTGCATCTCGCCGCCGGAGAGCGACGGGCCGGGCCGCGAGAGCGTCAGATAATCGAGCCCGACGTCGGCCAGGAATTGCAGCCGGTCGCGAATCTCGCGGATCACCTCGCCCGCGATCTTCTGCTCGGTCGTATCCGGTTGCCAGTCGGTGAACTCGCGGAGCAACCGCCCGAGCGGCATCCGGCAGAACTCGTCGATCGTCCGCCCCCGAAGCTGCACGGCCGACGCAACATCGTGCAACCGGCTCCCGTTGCAGACCGTACACTCGACCTCGTCGACCAGGTGCTCCAGCTTGCCGCGCAACCGGGGTGATAACCGGCCGGCTTCTTCCAGGGCGGGGTAGAGGCCCTTGTATTGGAAACGCAGTAGCGGGCGTTTTGCAGGGTTCTCCGCGACCACTGGTCGCGGCTTTGTAGTTTCTTTTATTTTCCGTTTTGGCGCTTTCGGCGCGACCGACGGTCGCGGCTTTATAGGGACGTCGAACCATTGGTCGCCCGTGCCGTGCATCACCAGCCGGCGGTGCTTTGCGGCGAGCCGGTCGAACGGCACGTCGGTCGGTACGCCGGTCGCCTTGGAAAACGCATCGAGCATGGGCGGGAACAAGCGACTGCCGGCGCCGGGCCAAAGCGCGACGGCCCCTTCGGCCAGCGTCGATTGCGGGTCGCGCAGAAGGGCCGCCGGGTTCGTGCCGGTTTGCACACCGAGCCCTTCGCACGCCGGGCACCAGCCGAGTGAACTGTTGAACGAGAAGTTGTGCGGTGAGAGCGGCTGGAAACTCCGCCCGCAACGGTCGCACGAAAAATGCTGGCTATGGACCTCGACGGGCCACTCCGGTTCGGGAACGTCCCTGCTCGGGTAAGCCACGTGCAGCACGCCCCGGCCCAGCGACAGGGCGTTCTCCACGCTGTCGGCGATCCGCGACCGCGCGTCGTGCCGGACCGTCTGCCGGTCGATCACCACCTCGATCTCGTGTCGGCGGCGGCGGTCGATCGGCGGCGCCTCGTCGATCGGATAGATTGTCCCGTCGATCCGCACTCTCGGGTAGCCCGACGCGCGAAGCTCTGCGAACAGTACCTCATAGTGTTCGCCGACGTGGATCCGCAGCGGGGCCATCAGGTAGAGCCTGGTTCCGCTCGGGTGGTCCATGATCTTGCCGATGATCTCGTCGGCCGACTGGGTGCCGATCGGCACGTCGCAGTCGGGGCAGTACGGTTCGCCCAGACGCGACATGAGTATCCGCAGGTAGTCGTAGATCTCGGTCACCGTGCCGACCGTGCTTCGCGGCGTGTGGCCGGTTCGTTTCTGTTCGATGGCGATGGCCGGCGAAAGGCCCTCGATGTATTCCACGTGCGGCTTGGGCATCTGGCCGACGAACTGCCGGGCGTAGGCGCTGAGACTCTCGACGTAGCGCCGCTGTCCCTCGGCGTAGATCGTGTCCATCGCCAGCGAACTCTTGCCCGAGCCGCTCGGCCCGCAGCAGACGGTGATCCGGTCGCGGGGCACATCGACGTTGATGTCTTTGAGGTTGTGCTGCCGGGCGCCGCGGACACGGATCGCCTTGGCCAGCTCCGCACGCGGGGCGCTTTTGGTGCCGCCGCGGAGGCTCTTCTCACCAGCCGGGCTGATCCGCGCAGCCGAGCTGATCCGCGAGCGTTTTGCCTTTGCGTCAATACCGGGAAGCACCGCCCGCAGCACGCGTCCCGTGTGCGATCTCTTGCTGCGGGCCACCTCCTCGGGCGTTCCGGCGGCGACGATCCACCCTCCCTGCTGGCCGCCTTCGGGCCCGAGGTCGATGATCCAGTCGGCCGTCTTGACGACTTCGAGATTGTGCTCGACGACCAGCACGGTATTGCCCGCCTCGACAAACCCGTGCAAAACCTGAAGCAGCAACTCGATGTCGGCGAAGTGCAACCCGGTGGTCGGCTCGTCCAGCAGATAGAGCGTCTGCCCCGTGCCGATTTTCACCAGCTCTCGGGCGAGCTTCACCCGTTGTGCCTCGCCGCCGGAGAGCGTGGGCGACGGCTGCCCGAGCTTCATGTAGTCGAGCCCCACGTCATGGAGCGTCTGTAGCTTTCGGGCGATCTTCGGGATGTTCTGGAAGTGCTCCAGCGCCTCTTGCACGTCCATATCGAGCACGTTGGCGATCGACTTGCCCTTGAACCGGATCTGGAGCGTCTCGCGGTTGAAGCGGTGGCCTTCGCAGACGGGGCAGGTCACCCAGATGTCGGCCAGGAAATCCATTTCGAGCTTGTTTGAGCCGTTGCCGTCGCAGGCCTCGCACCGTCCGCCGGCAACGTTGAAGCTGAACCGCCCCGGCTGGTAGCCGCGGGCCTTCGAGTCGGGTAACTGGGCGTAGAGCCGGCGGATTTCGTCGAAGACCTTGATGTAGGTCGCCGGATTGCTCCGCGGGGTCCGCCCGATCGGCGACTGGTCGATGGCGATCATCTTGTCGAGATGCGCAAGGCCGTCGATTTCGCCGTGCTCGCCGGGATCGCCCAGCCCGGCGTTGAGGTCCCGCCGCAGGGCCTCGACCAGGATGTCGTTGACCAGCGAACTTTTTCCGGAGCCGGAGACGCCGGTTACGCAAACGAACTTGCCGAGCGGAATTTCGATATCGACGTTCTTGAGGTTGTTGTGTTTTGCCCCGCGGACGACGAGATGGTGCCCGTTGCCTTCGCGGCGGGTTGCGGGCACTTCAATCTCTTGCCGGCCGCAAAGGTACTGCCCGGTGATGCTTTTCGGCTCGGCGATGATCTGTTCGACCGGCCCGGTGGCAACGACGCGGCCGCCGTGGATACCCGGCCCGAGCCCGAAGTCGACGATGTGATCGGCCGCCCGCATCGTGTCCTCGTCGTGCTCGACCACGACGACCGTGTTGCCCTGGTCGCGCAGCCCGGCCAGGGTCTCCAGCAGGCGGTCGTTGTCGCGGGGGTGCAGGCCGATCGAGGGCTCGTCGAGGATGTACAAGACGCCGACCAGACCGCATCCGATCTGCCCGGCAAGGCGGATGCGCTGCATTTCGCCGCCGGCCAGTGTCGGCGCCGTCCGCCCGAGCGTGAGGTAATCGAGCCCGACGTTCTTCAGGAATTGCAGCCGGCCGCAGATTTCCTTCAACGCTTCGGACGCGATCTTCCGGCCGGCGGCGTCCAGTTCGAGTTTGCCGAAGAACTCCTCGGCGTCGGAGACGGCCAGCTCACAGACCTCCGGCAGCGACCGGGCCGGCTTGTCCTTGAACTTCGGCGACGCGGTGGTGACCGTAACCGCCCTGGCCTGCGGATTGAGCCGCCGGCCGCCGCAGCGCCCGCAACCGATCACCCGCATGTACTTCTCGAGCATCCGCCGCTGCGGCCGGCTCTTGGTGTTTCGGTATTGCGACAGCAGCTTGGGGATGATGCCCTCGAACTTCCCGCCCCACTTGTATCCCGACGGCCCGCGGCGCCACGTGAACGTGATGTGCATCTCGCCGGTTCCCCAGAGCATGGCGTTTTGCAGCGCCGGATCGACTTCCTCCCAGGCGGTCTCCAGGATGGTGCCGTGTTCGAGACCGTATTTGCGTTCGAGCGTTTCGGCCACGCCGCGATAGATGTGCCGCTTCCAGCGCCCCACGTTCCGCCAACCGCCCAACAGCTCGATGCAACCCTGCTGGAACGACCGCGTCGGATCGGGGATCAGTGCGTCGGGATCGAACGTGTAGATCTGGCCCAGCCCGTCGCACTCAGGGCACATCCCCTGCGGGCTGTTGAAGCTGAACATCTGCGGGCTGGGCGGCTCGAAGCTGAGTTGGCAATGCGTGCAGGCGTAGTGGGCCGAAAGGTGGATGTCGGGGTTCGGGGCTCGGGGCTCGGGGTTCGGGGTTCGGGGTTGTGCTGCCCGATCCCCGATCCCCGATTCCCGATCCCCGATCCCCGATCCCCGACTCCCCACTGCGACAATCAGGTTTCCCTCGCCGAAGCGCAACGCGATCTCGACCGCTTCGGCCAGCCGGGGACGTACTTTCGGGCCGATCGTCAACCGATCGACGGACAGCTCGATGTTGTGCCGCATCTGCCGATCGAGCCGCAGGTCGTCGCTTAATCGCACGACGTTGCCGTCCACCCGTGCGCGGACGAACCCTTGCTTCAGCAGGTCCTCGAACAGGTCGCGGTATTCGCCCTTCTGCCCGCGCACCAGCGGCGCAAGGACCAGAATCTTCGCCCCCTCAGGCAGGGCGAGAATCCGGCCGAGGATCTGCTCGCGGGTCTGGGCCGTAATCGGCCGCCCGCACTCGGGGCAGTGCCCCTTGCCGACCCGGGCGTAGAGCACTCGAAGGTAATCGTAAATCTCGGTGATCGTTCCGACCGTCGAGCGGGGGTTCTGCCCGGCCGACTTCTGCGAGATCGAGATCGACGGGCTCAAGCCGGCAATCAGGTCGACGTCCGGTTTGGGCATCTGCCCGAGAAACTGCCGCGCATAGCTCGACAGGCTTTCGACGTATCGCCGCTGGCCCTCGGCATACAGTGTATCGAACGCCAGCGAACTCTTGCCCGACCCGCTCACGCCGGTAAAGCAGATCAACCGGTTCCGCGGCAGCACAAGATTGATATCCCGCAGGTTATGCTCGCGGGCGCCTCTAATCAGAATATCCGAAGCAGCCATAATCCGTGGCTATTGGGGTCCGGGGAGCGAAACCCTGCATTATACCGCAACGCCACGATCCCGGGAAGGACCAAAATTCCCGAGTGATACCGCGTTTTGCAATGGCCGAGAGTGTCCCGGAAGCCGAGAACCTGAACCGTGAACCCTTCCCGAGCATGCTTCTGTGGGCTACAATACCCTCATTGCGAAGGGACGCTGAAGCTCGAGAAGCATCGGGAACAAATCACTGGCACTCTTGGGGATCTCACAATGGCACTCAAAACAATTGATCTCTGGAATTCCGATCGAACGGGAGTGCGCGGAAAGCGTATCGAGCAGTTGATTGGTTTCAGCGACGAAGGAAAACTCCTTGATCGGAATATAACCTCTCAAAAATGGATTAGCTTCTCCCAGTCTTCCTCACGCTGCCCTCTAATCCCTGATTCCGGCCTGCTCCCCGAATTGGCCCAAACCGATTACACTTCGGAGAGTTCAAAGGTATCGTAGATGGCAAAACCGTATAGAAGCATGAACTCCGCAAGCGAGAGTGGGCGATCACACAATGAGGCCTGCAAGCCCAAGTTGCGTATGAAAATCAAGTTCCGAAAGTCAACATCGAAGTATTTTGGCGAAGCTGTTCAAATTGCAAGACAACTGCCAGGGTACGAATGTCATGGAGAAGGACGAGAGCAACTACACTCGGTTGATCTTCGTATAGACCTGCACGCTCTAGACCTCTGGGATGATGTTTGGAAGTTGTGCTGGAAGGTACACAACTGGAAGGCAAGCCAAATCGAAGTCGAGGGGGGTGAGGGAAATACACTCTTTGGACTCCACCACCAGGTCAACGAAGTAAGATCCTGTCACCAGGGCCGCCTTGATAGCGAATTGGGCGATCAGTATTGTTCAGGCAAAGATGCTCCAGATGACGAAGCAACTTGTTTTGGTTGTCGCCTTACGAGAGGCATCTCCCGGAGACTCGGCGAATGGGAAGAGAAGCGAGATTTCTATTGGTATCAGTACGGTGCATTCTCTGATGATCAATCTGGATTTGTTGTGGACAGAAAACAGATATTTCGGATCATCAAGAAAGAGACTGGCACGGACTTGTGTACGCTCTGCCCCGCCTTTAACTGGTCGCGAGTACGCTCTGACATTGCGGATTTGCCAGATGCCATCGAACTCAACGACTCGTCAGAGTTCGCAATACGGTATTCCAAAATCAACAACAAGCCTCTCGGAATTGAACCTCGTGAGGCCGATGATTACGCATCTGGTTTTCCGCAGCTTTTTCCCGAGATTCCTGGCGTATTCTCTGGCACGAGTGAAGATTCGGCTATCGATCAGCAGGGGGAATGCCACAAGCGAAACGTACCAACCGTGCAATACTCTGAGGTTGCGGGACAAGAGCAAGCCCTAAGCGCGATCAAAGATATTGTACACCTTCCGCTTGCATACCCAGATTACTACGAGAAGGTTGGGATCGAGCCTCAGCGTAGCGTGATCCTTTACGGCCCTCCCGGCAATGGTAAGACCCTAATTGCAAAGGCGGTGGCAACGGAGAGCAATGCTCACCTCGAAATCATTAACGGCCCCGAGGTCTTATCGAAATGGGTAGGTGAGAGCGAACATAACCTTCGGCAAGTCTTTGGCCGAGCCCGGGAACTTCAGCCGAGTGTGGTGCTAATCGACGAGATCGACGCAATTGCGCCAACAAGAGGTTCACTATCGCAACAGCATGAAGTTACCCTGATCTCGCAACTGCTCGTCCTGCTGGATGGGCTTGAAGAACTGGGGAGGGTTGCGGTCATCGCGACGACAAATCGCATCGAGGCAATCGATCCAGCTATTCGCCGTGCTGGACGGTTCGACTACCACATCGAGGTTTCGATGCCGAATGAGGCAGGCCGCAAAGCAATACTCGAAACACACCTG
Organism: uncultured Planctomycetaceae bacterium; assembly: GCA_964547995.1. Taxonomy (GTDB): domain Bacteria; phylum Planctomycetota; class Planctomycetia; order Pirellulales; family Thermoguttaceae; genus CAZJRB01. The sequence continues at coordinate 12,509 of CAZJRB010000160.1, forward strand.
CGAAATATAAAGGTAGGCCCTGAACTTGAGGCATCTCGAGTTGCCACCCTATCTCGAATTGCCAGCTTGTGCGAGGGGTTCTCAGGCGCAGAACTCGCCGCACTCTGCCGCGAGGCAGGACAAATTGCGATAAGGAGAGGGATAGCTGCAGAAATGGACGCAGCCGAAGTAGCGATTGGTGAACGCGATCTGATCGTTGCGTTCGAGGCGATTTATCAGAAACGAACCAGCGGTTCCTGATTGGCCTCTTCGCTTGTTCCCAAGCTTCAGCTTGGGAGCCAGAAGAAGCATAACCTACATCTAGCGTACACGTAGCAGAAATGGAGGCCCGCAATGAAGAGTCGAGAGGAACGAGAACGAGAACTTCAACAACTGGCTACCACCGAGTCCGGCAAGTACCAGCTCTCTGAGCTTTATCGCGAGCTGTTCAACATACCGGCCGGACAAACGATTGAGCCCGGCACTCCGTTGATCGCTGGTATTCTGTCTAAGGAGTATCCTAAGGACAGCGTATGAATCTATGGTAAGCGCAGCCGGCGCCGAGCGATTCGTTTCTCGTCCACGGGCGTTTACGCCCGTTGGCGGCGGGTCACCCAAAAACCCCAATCAGTCCCGTAGGGACGTTCGACAATAGCCCAGCGATTTATCGCTGGGTTGCAGGAACGCGCCAGGTGCGGAAGTCCCGTAGGGACGATTGAATGGACGATTCGGAAGGGCGATGACGAAACGCGGCGCCGTGTCTTCCCCGCATGCCGCCGTATCGCGTACAATGCACCGGCCGGATTCAATCGTCCCTACGGGACTTCTCCGGGTTGGCGCAAACCGCGAACCCAGCGATAAATCGCTGATACCATGAAAGAGCGGGCCTCCTGCGAAAGGTACA
>CAZJRB010000161.1:0-12742 GCA_964547995.1 uncultured Planctomycetaceae bacterium
GTTCGCAATCTCCACTGTCTCGCCGGTGACTTCCGCGCTCCTGAGACGAAAACCTACGGGCAGATGGACGGTCAGTACATAGGGATCGCCGATGACCACCTCGCTCTTGCCGAAGAGGGTCTTGCTGGCGGCATCCCACTTCTCGTCGAGCAGACTAACCCCGCCCTGCGAAAGGTGCCGCGTGGTTGAGAGCACCCAGGGATGCTCTCGGGCTTCGCGGATGACGAACACTTGCATTCCGTTGTTTTCGTCCATCGCCGGCGCGGTAAAAGAGCCGGTGTGTTTGCCGAGGTACCGTTGCGTCCAAAACTCGAAGACCAGGTATTCGCGGTCGTCGTGCAAGCCGAGATCGGCGAAGTGGACCTCTTTCTCCGGCTGGCCATGGAGATCGAACACCCATTCTTTCTCGCGTTTTTTGCCCCACTGGAAACGGGCGAGCACCGACCAGTGATCGAACGGCCGGTCGATCTCTTGCAGCCACCACTCCATGGTGTTGCGACCGCAACTGTAAAGTTGCCCCGGCACAGTGGATAGCACGGGAGCGCAGCGTTTCATGCCTTCGATGTTGTTATCATCGCGGTACACTTCCGCCTTGTCGCTCAGCATCAGCACACCGCCGGCCATCGTGCAAGTGGCGGGTCGCACGACCGTTCTCATCGGTACTCGCTCCTCGCGGCCGAAGACGCTCATCATGGCGTCCATGTCCATCAACCAGCCGCCGAGAATGTCGCAATGGTCCGGGTCGCCCCGCCACACGACGCCTTCCAGGTAGTTGAAATCGGCGAGTGTCCGCGGTTGAAAGCCGTCATCGCTCAATCGGGCTCCATCCACGTTCCCGATCGATCGCTTGGCCGGGAACACGCCCCAGCAGGTGAGAATGTAGATATCGGGTCCCAGCTCTTCGCGGGCGACTTTGTCCCACACGCGATAGGTTTCATCCGGTGTCGAGCCGACGTTGTTGAAGTGCGGCTTGCAGTCCTTGTTCATGTAGTTGTAGAGCAGGTCGCCAGCGCCATCGATCTTCACATAATCCCAGCCTTGCTTTTTCAGCGCGCGAAACAACTTGCGGGCCATGCCATCGACGGCTTCTTTGTTCGTGGTATCTAAGAGGTAGAAGCCGCCGTTCATGTACAGCGAGCCGTCGGCTTTCTGCACGAACCACTCCGGGTGCTGTTTTCCAATATCCGCCACGTGCGGATCGTTCGGACGATGAACGCGATGCACCCAGACGCCCGGTTTCATGCCGATGGAGCGAATCTTGTTGACGGTGTACTCCGGTCCGCCGGGGAATTTGGGGTTCCAGGTCAGCCAGTTCTGCGGGCAACTGCCGTTGCCGGTCTGGTAGGTGTCGTCAAGTTGAATGTAGTGGTAGCCGAAATCGGGCAAACGCTTCTCGCCAAACAGTTCGACGAACTCATCCACTGTTTTCTGAGTGAATCCATGCCGATACGCCCACCACGTACAGTAACCCGTAACGGAGCCCTTCCAGACGCGGTACGTCCACGGCTGGAAATACGGCAGGTCCTTGTGCTTTTGGTAGTACCGCGGGTGGAAGGTGAGCTGAATGCTGGGCCCCTGGCTTACAAATTCAAACGTTCTTTGCTTGCCGTCTTGTTTTGGCGCGATGCGGGTGGCACCGTCTGCGGGCCCAATCAGCACCCAATCCCAACGGCGATCATAGACGGCATTGTTGCGCAGGCTGTGGCTCAACCCGACGCTCGTGCGCACACACGGGAATCGCTTCTGGATTTCGCCTCCAGTCTCGGCCGGGAAAGCCTCCTCGCTTGCGGTAACGGTGCCGGCCAACACGACCGTCGCGCCGTCTCGTGCCTCGGCCAGGGTGAATTCGAGCCGTTGTTCCACCTTGTCTTTATCGTCACGCGATTCGGTCCGTTGGAGCTTGACCTCGACATCCTCGAAGCGGTTCCCTTCCGTGTCCTGCGACTCGACGGTCGCTTCAAGAATTATGGCGTTGTTGTAGCGCAGCCGCAGATGCCCGGTCTTGCCTTCCCACTCGATCGCCGCAGGATCGTTCGCAGGGGGAGCAACTTCCTCCGCCGAGGCAACCGAGGCGGCGCATGTCAGAGTAATAGTGAAGGCCATTATCGAAAACAATCGAAGTTTCACGCTTCTCTCCTTTGCATCATGTGCGCTACCCATCTTCCTTTGCTAGCCCGGTAGGCATATCTGTCAGTGAAAAAGCGACTTAGGGTAACGGTCGCCATTTATACCATTATACCATCTGTGAGCTCAAGAGGCCACTCTTGCTACACCACCGCAGGCGGATCGGCAGGCAGAACGCAGGCGGCACGTTGCCACCCGACAGCGGTGGTAGCCAGCCTACGTCAAGGACAGGCTCTACGCCGCCTTCCGCTCATAGTGCCTCAGCAACCCGCCGAGACGCTCGTGGCAAACGACATCCTCGGGGCCCAAGCACCCCACGAGATCGGGCGGCTTTTCCATCGACAAAGGCAAATATCCTCGCGATGAATGGGGCCTCTGCTCGTTGTAGTAGGCGACGAATTCTTGAATGATGTGCCGGAGGTGCTTCTCGCCAAGAACGACAAAGTGGTCAAGACACTCTTGCTGGATTGTCTGCGCGAACCGCTCCGCGTAGGCGTTCTGGTTCGGCGCCCGAACGGCGGTTCGCTTCAATTCGATATCGTCCGACTCCAGGATCGCTTCAAACTGATCGGTGAACTTGGTGTCTTTGTCGCACACGATATACTTTGGCCTGTCTGGCCAGTCGTCGAAGAACATGCACATGTTCCGAGCCTGCTGCGCCATCCATCGCCCGTCAGGATTGGTCGTGATGCCGGCGATGTGGACCTTCCGCGTATCGACGTGAATGAAGAACAGGACGAAGAAATCGACCAAGCCGCCGAGCGTCCAGACCTTCTTGGAGATGAAGTCGCACGCCCAGAGCGTCTTGGCGTGGATACGGATGAACTCGTCCCAGGTGCCCTCGCCGCGTTTCGGCCCCGGGTCGAAGCCGTGCTCTTTGAGGATGTTACGGATCGTGGTCTTGCAGACGCTTCGGATGCCCAGCTTCTTGAGTTCGCCGAGGATTCGGCCCAGACCCCAGCCGTTATCCTTTGCCATCTGGATGATCAGTTCTCGGATCGCTTCGGGTGTCCGCGGTCGTCCCGGCTTCCTCGTCGTCTTTTTCTCCTTCTTCTTGTCGGCGGCGCTGGCCCACCGCGCGAAACTCCGAGGCGTGACGATGGTGATTAGGTCCTTGATCGCCGATCCCAGCGGCTTGCCGAGCTTGACCAGCCGCTGTCGTTCTGCCGGCGTACAGACGACACGATTGGGTAACTTGCTACGAAGGATCCGGTTCTCTGCCTTCAGGTACTCCACGTAGCGGGCCAGTTCGGACTCCGTGGCGCGGGCCAGGACCATGATCAAGGGGTGGAAGAATCTCGCCATGTGGATATAACCGTAAGTCGTTGGCAGGACGGAAGGTGACGTAGTTTTTGAACCCCGCCGCAGACAGGGCAAACTCCGTTCTACCGGCACCCGGCTGAACCTGCGAGGGCCAAGCGAGCCGGGAAGCGGCGGAATCAAGGTTGATGGAATTTGTGAGCCCTTACAGATGGCACGAGCGGACAAGTCGCTCGGCCGTGCGAAGGTGACGTCCCCACCGAACTGGGCGAGACGAGACGGGCGAAAGCAGTGAACACGGAATCATCACAACAGTCCTGCTCCCGCATCGAGTGGGAGGGCCAGATCGAATCGGTCCAGTGCCGCGCCTGGGTCTGGCGTTACAAGACCGACAACCGCACCCACCATCACCTCGGGTTCAACCTGTTTGTGAAGGGCGAAGCGGACGGGAGGAAGGGACGCTTCATCGTGGCCGTCAGCGACACCCAGCACGCGAAGCAGCAGTTCCGCATTGGCGATGTGTTCAAAGGCACGGCCTGGCCCTGTAGCAAGGCCAAGCATGACATTGCCGACTACCACCGCGCGGGCGGATTCAAGGCGCTGTCCCGTGCGGACGAGCAGGCTGATCCTGCGGGACCGCCCTTCACGGGGCTATTGCCGCCCATCGAGGTATTCGAGCGGCGCGGGCCACGGATGCTCGATGCCAAGCGCTGGCGGAAGCAGTGCTTTGCCTGCATGTGGGCTAATAAGTCGGCTGTCGAGATCGAGTACAAGTTCGGCAAAGTGAAGCGTTACCGAAAAGAAACCTTCTGCTACGGCCCTCGGTCATGCCCGTTCTACGACATCGGTCCACCCAGAGAGGTGCAGTATTTCGATAGCTTCCCGTCGATTGATGACGGGTGGTTGGATGACCTGTGCACGGAACAGCGGGGGGATGAGGACTGATACCTACTGGCCGCAAACGGCAGATCTCCATGTCGCGCGCTCGCGCCTGCCGTTAACCTCACAGCCAAAGGTTCGAAACCCCCCGAAAGATGCTCGCTTGGTTAACAGTAAATTTTCCTTTCCTGTTAACCTGCCGCTCGCCGTTCCGTAACCAGTTGTCTTCGTTCGAGGGCCACCGTAGCGGACTCGAACTTTCGTAACCCTCACCCGTTTCAGCATTTGTGAAAACCGGTCGCGCGCGAGTCGTTACGAAGAGAGTTGTGCACGGGGAGCCTTAGAATTGGCCGCAAACCCTTGCGGCCCAGCGGTTTACAGCGAACGCCGAGAGTTCTTTCTCTCGGCGTTTTCGCGTGTGACAATTGAAAACCCCCAGTCCACGAGGGTTTTCCGGATTCTTGCCGTCACGCGGAGCCTTTCCCACGACCTCTCTGGTTCGATCCGTTGGTAAGGGGTACCTCGGCCAAAACCGACTGTTGGCCACGGTGGCCGTGGCCAACGGCCCAAAACTCTCGGACTCTCTGGTTCACAACCCGCTCTAGGTTAACGGGACCTTCTTGTTCGGTGGCCGTGGCGGACAACTCTCGAACCGCCTGCGTATGTTACCAGTATCGCTGAATATTTCTACCCCCGTCAGGCATCGGCCGGTCGCTAAGCGAAAGTCGTTGCGGGCACTTCCATCGAAAGAGAGGTAGCCCGTGATTTCGACTCGTGATCCCAGCCAAATGACCGCCGACGAGCGCGACCATGAGGTCGCCGGTCTGTTCGCTCTCGCCTTCCTTCGGATGCAGGCTAAGCCAACGCTTGACGCGGCGCCCGAATCCGCCCCCGCAGAATCTCGGAATTCCGCGCAGAGTGGCCTTGAGGTTTCCGGCAAAACGAGGCTCAGTGGGACCACTGGTTAACGGTTCCGAGACTCTCAAAGCAAGGAGAACTGGATGATGTTGAACATTGGCAAAGAGTTGTCCGCGATGAAACGGATGACAACTCGGCAGCTTAAGGACCGCTATGAAGAGGTCTTTGGCGAACCCTGCCGATCGAACCACAAGCAGTGGTTGATCAAGCGTATCGCTTGGCGACTGCAGGCGAACGAAGAGGGCGACCTTTCTGAACGTGCCCGACGGCGCGCGATGGAATTGGCCAACGACGCTGACCTCCGCATGAAGGCACCGCCGCAGAAGAAGGTGCCAGCGCCGGCGGGAAGGAAGGTAAGCGGCAAAGTCTCGCGAGAGCATGATGACCGGCTGCCAATGCCGGGCACGATCATTACCCGCGAGTACAAGGGACGCACGTTCCTTGTCACTGTCCTACCCAATGGTTTCGAGTATGAGGGCGAAGTGTATCAGTCTCTCAGCGCTGTGGCCAAGGCGATTACCGGCTCACACACCAGCGGCTTCTTGTTCTTTCGCCTCAACAGGAAGGGAGGCGGCAAATGACCAATCGCAGCAAACGCAACGAACCACCGAAGATTCGCTGTGCCATCTACACGCGGAAATCAACCGACGAGGGGCTCGAGCAGGAGTTCAACTCACTGGACGCCCAACGGGAGTCTGGGGAGGCCTACATCGCCAGCATGAAGCACGAGGGATGGGTTTGCCTGCCGACGCACTATGATGATGGCGGATTCACGGGGGGCAACATGGATCGACCGGCACTTCAGCGGCTAATGAAGGATATCGAGGCGGGCGATGTCGATTGCGTGGTGGTCTACAAGGTCGACCGTCTCAGCCGATCATTGCTCGACTTTGCCCGGATGATGGAGACGTTTGAGGATTCACCGTCATCTCAGCGGCTCGCCGAACTCCAGGAACGCATTCAATGCGAGGAGCAGCGATTGACCGAAATTCGCGAGGAGTCACTGCGACTACGGACCGGACTTATTCGCGAGGAGGACGTTGTCGCGGCACTGAAGGAATTCGATTCCCTCTGGCAGTCCCTCAGCACGCGCGAGCAGGCCCGCGTCTTACACCTGCTTATCGAACGGGTCGACTACGACGGGGAAGACGGCACCGTGTCCGTTACGTTTCGGCCGACCGGCATCCGGAAGCTAGCCCAGGAGGAAGCAGCATGAAAGGCATTACAATCCAATCCAAGGTCCACTTCCAGCGCGGACATCGCAGCAAGAAGGAGCTATGTGACGGGCCGGAGAAACCATCGGTGCCCGTGGGAGTCGTACCACGCGTGGCCCGTCTTATGGCTCTGGCGATCCGCTTTGACCAACTAATACGCGACGGCGTTGTGGCCAATCAGGCGGAACTGGCCCGCCTCGGCCATGTTACACGTGCCCGCGTCACGCAAATCATGAACTTACTTGACTTGGCTCCCAGTATTCAAGAGGACATCCTGTTCTTACCTCCGGTTGACCGCGGCCACGACCCGGTGACCGAACGGGATCTGCGACCGATCGCAGCAATACTGCACTGGCAAAGGCAAAGGAGTCTGTGGACGCGGCTCAAAGAAGATTGAAGTCCTCCCGGATGCTTTCTAACAACTTGCTAATGGCATTCGTCGACTCGGCATCCGGGTCGTTCTCTCCGTCGCCCACCTCGATCCGCATACGGAATACCATGGGTGTGTTGGCCTTGTTCTTGACTTCAAGTAGCTGGGGGATGAGGTCGCCCAAGTCCTGGACTTCCGACGGTTCAAGTTCTGCTTGGGCGACGAGTTTCTTCGACGTTCCACCTCCCCCGCCACCGCCTCCCCCGCCACCGCCGGGGTCAGCTACCTTCAGGAAAACCTCGACGCGCACCAGGCTCTGGACGACGAGTACTCGGCGAAGATGGCCGAGAACGAGGCGGACTTGGCAGCGGCCCGGAAGGAATGGCAGGAGGCACTGGCCGAGGCGAAGGCCAAACGAAAGGCCGCTGAGAAAGACAAGGGGCCGGAAGGGCTCGAAGGACCCGATGAACTTATCGCCAAGGCCCGCGATGCCATCTCCGGACTCGGTCTGGGAGGTATCAGCGGCGCAATCGAGGTCCAGAGTACGTTCAACGCCATGGCCGCCGCACGCGGTATGGGCTCCGGTGGCCCAGTGGACAAGATCAAGGAGCGCGTTGCTGATATCGATCGCAACATCGGGATCTTGGTGCAGGAAGCCAAGAAGGGCGGAATCCAGTTTGGGTAAAGGCCAACCAGCGTATGGCACTCACGATTGACGAAAAACCGACCAGTCGCAGCGCCACCGAAGGTGTCGATAGCAGTGCGTCGGCTTCGCTCGAATACATCGTGCGGGGCACAGATAACGACTCGGCTGTTCACGCCCTTGTCCAGGCAACGATTCCAGCCTTCTATCGTGGACTCTCCTACCAGACCTACAGCATCGACCCCGTACACGTCGACGAGTCGGATGCGATCGGGTACTGGGATGTCTCGGCTCAATACGGCGTGAAGGATCCGAAGGAGTCGACCTACACCTTCGACACCGGCGGGGGCACACAACACATCACGCAGTCGCTTCAGACCAAGGGCAAATACGCGGCCCCCGGATTCACGGCACCCGATTTCGAGGGCGCGATTGGGGTCACGCACGAGGACGTCGAAGGGGTGGACATTACGATACCCGTCTACAACTTCAGTGAAACCCACTACATCGACGATGCCCTGGTCACGGACGCCTACAAAGGCACGCTCTTCCTTTTGACCGGCACAACGAATCAGGCGGGGTTCCGCAACTTCGCCGCGGGTGAGGTGCTGTTCCTCGGAGCCTCCGGGACGAAACGGGGCAAAGATGACTGGGAGATTTCTTACAAGTTCGCTGCGTCGCCCAACGTCGTGAACCTGAAGGTTGGCCCGATCACGGTTGCCTCAAAACGTGGCTGGGAACTGCTCTGGGTTCGCTACGCGGACGTGGAGGACTCTGCGGCCAAGATGCTGGTGAAGCGCCCCGTGGCGGCCTACGTCGAGAAGGTCTACGAAGAAGGCAATTTCGCGGGGTTGGGGATCTAAGTATGGACCATCTCCGCAAAGTGCAATCCGGGCAGAAGCTCGAAATCCCGGCAGAGACGTTCAATTCCTTCATTGACGCGGCACGCGATTTCAAGGACCGTCAGCGCGACAAGAGGTCGAATCCCGAGCCGTACTTCCCCGACTCGGGAATCATCCTGGTTGCCAACCAGTCGGGCGAAGACCGCAATCAGTTCGACGTTCTGGGCGTGACCGAACCGATCATTCGACCAGAGGCGAACCTGATCGAGTTCAAGCGACGGCCCACCTTTCGGGGCGTCAAGCCAACGGAAGTTCACAAGTGCCGGTTCGTCGTTCTGTTGGAACCAGTCAAGGCAAACAAGATTGCCCATGCCGTCATCGCCGGGGTGACGATCGTCCGCCTTCGTATTGACGATCCGCTCGATACGTGCTGCGACATCGAACCGGAGAAATGCGACTACCTTCAAACGTGCATCGACGGATCAGCGCAGATATTGTGGAAGCAAAAGAACAGCGGGACCTGCTGGGCCATCGTCCGCCTTGGCAACTGCTGCGAACCGGACGAATCGAGCAGTAGCTGGAGCGAATCGTCTAGCCTTTCCGAGAGCTCTTCAAGCCCATCGGATTCGTCGGTTTCGGAAAGCCCATCCGACGAATCGTTGAGCGAGGAATCGTCGGAGGTTTCGGAAAGCCCGAGCGAGAGTGAATCGGACGAATGCTGTGGCTGCCGAGGCGTGAGCGGAACGGTTCGTGTCTTGCTTGCGGAGCCGTATCGCTCGGGCGACGATCTCTGCTTTCCGATGGCCGACCTGAAGTTCGTCGATGGCTGCTACCAGGGCATGACACCGGCCGGCGAATCGTGTCACTACATCTGCTGCGACGAAAGCTCTTCGAGCAGTATCAGCGACGAGTCCTCCATCGGCGAGAGCAGCAGTTCCTCCTCAGACGAGTCGCTCAGCCCCTCGCAAAGCGACCTGTCTGCCGAAAGCAGTTCTCCGAGCCAGGATAGCTCGCTGAGCGATTCGCCCAGCGAATCCTCGCTGGAGGATTCTAGTGTTTCCCCGAGCGGATCGGCCAGCGAAAGCGAATCATCCAGCGTCGAGAGTTCGGCGAGCCAATCCTCCAACGATAGTTCTCTCGATCAATCCAGTAGCGATCCGAGTTGGTCGGACGATAGTTCACTGAGCGATAGCGACTCAGACAGTTCCTCTTCGTTGTGGGGAGGATGGTAATGAAAGTCGATGTCGTTATTCCGCTCGGTCGAGGCAGTCGCTGGGAAGACAACGAATTGCGATTCTGCCTCCGCGCCTTGGAGACCAACTTTGTCGACCTAGGTAAGGTGTGGATCGTTGGCGAAAAGCCGTCCTGGTGTGTCGGCGTCCAATATCTCCGGATGCCCGACTTCTTCCTGGCGAATAAGGACGCCAATCTGATCACGAAAGTGATGACCGCTTGTTATCAACACAACATGTCGTCCTTCTTCGTACGCGCCAGCGATGACGAAATCCTCCTTCGTCGTACCCGGTTCGATGCAATGAAGCCCTACCACCAGGGCGAAATACGTCATCCGCACGGCAATCGTTGGCACCGACGTCTCAACCGCACTGGACGTTGGCTCCGAGGGCGTGGAATGACTGCTTTCAACTACGATAGTCATCTCCCTGCCCCGATGGAGCGAGACCGTTTCCTGGATGTGTTCAACCGGGCCTCCTACAAGAAGCTACCCGGACTGACGATTGATTCGACGTACTTCAATTGCTGTGGCTTGCAGGAACACGTTCGATTGCCTCGCAGGTTTCGGTTCCGTTTAGACCGACCGGTCGAAGACACCTCGAGACTTCGACGTGTCCTTCGCCGCGCTCACTACCTGAATCTGACCAATCGTGCCACGGGGCCGACGCTGGAACAGATCCTCACGGAAAGGTTCCCGAGACCGTCCCGATTCGAGAAAGGATAACGATGCGAACTCTGTGGATCATTGCCGGCATGCGGCGCAGCGGCATTCACGCCGTGGTCAACTGGATGAAGGCCGCAATCGACACGACGGGCGAACCGCATGTCCTGCTCAACAACGTTCGCCTGCGAGTTCTCAACAGCAAAGATTCCAACGTGATCTTCTCGAAGAGCTTCGCATCTTCGGCCTCTTCAAACGAGCATGTTCTCATCGTTTTCGAGGACAAACGACTCGGGCGAGTTTTGGAGGCACCCCTCATTCGTCGCATTGGAACAGACCAGCAGAAGCAACTCGTTGTTATCCGCGACCCATACAACCTCGTTGCCAGTCGTCTCCATCGGACTCGGCGAAAACGTAATCGAGATACGCACCCGCGTCGCGTGGCCGAATTGTGGCCCGATCACGCCGGTCACGACGAGTCGTGGACCCGATGCGTCTACAACCAGTGGTTTTTGGAGGAATCCTATCGAAGGGACCTAGCTGACGGACTCGGACTTCCAATCTGCCCATCGCTTCCCAAGCGGATCGCGCGCGCCGGTCGGGGTAGTTCCTTCGACGGTGTGCGATATGACGGTCGCGCGTCCGACATGCCGGTGTTGGATCGATGGCGATTGTTCGCCGGAGACGAGGAGTTTCTACGCTACGTCAATCATTCCTCGTTCGCCACGCTTAGTGAAGAACTCTGTGCCTTTCCCAATCCACTTGAGGAGGCGGCCGTTGATTCCTAAGACGATCCATCAAATATGGCTCGGTGGTCTCGAAACCCGTCCGGATCGAATCGCCACGGCGATGGCCCGCATTGAAGAAGCCTTCGGCGAGTACGAGTATCGTCTCTGGACCGAGGCGGACCTCGTCTCCCTGGACATCCAGTTGTATGCCCGTATTCGACCCTACGCCGCCCTAAGCGACCTGATGCGATACCGCATTCTCATGCTGCACGGCGGGTGGTACATCGATGCCGATTGTGAACCGGTCGGCCAGTCCCCATGCATGCCGATCGGCGGTCGCATATTCGTTGTTAGCGGTGTCCATGCAAAGCGGTGTTGGAATGGTCTGATCGGCAGCGATCCCAATCACGTGCTGATGCGCGACGCCTACCGCCAATCCGCAGCCGCGTTCAATACGGTTCTCGGCGGTGGGATGGTCAGCAAGAACATCATCAATCTCACCGGGCCGGGCCTGCTCTTTCGCCTTTGCCGCAAGCATAAGATCCCGCTCCGGCGCTGGAACCGATGGATGGCCCACATTCATCCCAGCGCACCGCTGATCCACCGAAGCCTGCATTCGTGGCAGGGACAGACCATCCATGTGGAGGCCGACGCATGAGCATCTCCGTTTGTATTGGGTACACCAACCGCTCCTACGAGAACATGGCCCGTGTCGCGGGCCGGACGATCATGCGGCACACACCGGACGCGAACATCCGCCTGGTCCGGTGCCAGGACAAGGGCTACCGCAAGAACATGGGCACGCGCTTCGACGCCTATGTCGACGAGTTGGCCGATTGGGTTCTGGCTTTGGATGCCGACTCGCTTTGCTTCGGTGACATCAATCCCATCATCCGTCGGGCTGAGACTGAGGGCCTCGAGTTCCTCGGTCGCCATTCCGGTCGGCCGCGTCGAGCGCCGCGATCCTTCAACCGACAAGGTTACCGGGAACTGTTCGAGCAGGCCGGTGTGACGAAACTTGGCCTCCACGTGCCGAACGTCTTCCTGATCCGTGGTTGCCACTCGGCCAAGCTCGCGGAGCTGGCCACTCGTTGGACAGAGCAGCTCTACGAGACGGAAACGCACGTACTCGGCCGTCCGCTGTGGTCCGACCAGGTCGCCTTTACCTTGGCCGTCGCTGAGTTGCGTTTGGCTCCGGACCAACTCGGCCTCTTCAGGGGCCACGAAGTTTCGGATTGGGGACGCGCCCGTCGAATGTCGCGCCGACCGACTATCGTCCATTTTGGTGGCCGGCGATGGCGTCGCCTCTGGAGCCAGGGACGCATCCTGGGGTTGACCCGATGAGCAGACACCCAGCCGACAACCTCGTCCAGAAGACCATCTCCCTGGCCATCGCGCTGACCTCGGGGCGACGTGTCAGCGACGAGCGTATCCGACGCCGAGTCGAGATATGCTCGCGCTGCCGCTACGTTCGAATTGGAAAGACGCGGCGAGGCCGGAAGCTCAACTGCGGCATCTGCGGCTGCCGCGTTCGTGGACGCCGCGGCTTGGTCAATCTCGCCCGCTACGAAGAAACCCGTCGGTGGGGCTGCAAGCATCCGAAGGGTTCGCGGTGGAAGAAGATGGGGGTGTGAGGTTGCGCATGCCACTGCTGAAGTCAGCGAAGTTTCACTTTGTAGGCTGCCTGGTCTTCCTTGACACTGTCGCGACACTCTTTCTCCCGTTCCGCTAAACGTCCGTGGACTCTTAGGTTCTCTTTGGTGATAGACACAACATCGCAACCAATCCGCACAGATTCCTTCTCCTCATGATGATGTGCGACTTTCGCTATTCTATCTCGTACGTCGCCAGCCCGATTACCCGATCGGCT
>CAZJRB010000162.1:0-12729 GCA_964547995.1 uncultured Planctomycetaceae bacterium
CCGGGTGCCACGGGCTGCTTGCCAGCCCGTGTCGATGTAGCCCCGGGTGCCACGGGCTGCTTGCCAGCCCGTGTCGATGTAGCACAAGCCTGCACGGGCAGACGAGCTGCCCGTGGCACCCGTGCGCTACGGCATCCTCCCGCCCGACCACGACATGAACTCCAAAGTCGATCCCTACCAACTCGACCAGCAGTACTGGAAATCGCTCTGGCACCGCGGGACGGGGTCGCCGTAGACACCACGCCGACGAGGCATCTCTGATCTCCGCGAATACCGGTTGCGTCGTGTGACGGGCATGCTGTAGAATGTAGTAGGCGGATGGAAACACCAGAAGCTGGGGCGATCCCAGGTATCACGGAGATATTGGTATGCCGACGGTTCTAAGAAGTGGGCCCTACCGGTTCTACTTCTACAGCCACGAACCGAACGAACCGCCGCATGTTCACGTGGACCGGGACGACCAGTCGGCCAAGTTCTGCTCGATCCGGTCGGATTGGCCCGAAACCCGGGGTTCAGGGCCCACGAACTCAGCGAGGTCGAACGTATTATAAGCGAACATCAGCAAGAACTATTGGAGGCCTTCCATGGCTGGCTCGGAAATCAAGCCGGGTGAACGCGTCAAAGATGTCCGGTTCGACGAGGACACGTTCAGTGTCGATCTCGTTGACGGCCGGTAGTGCGGGAAAAATGCGACAGACTGGCTGAGAATCCGCCAAAGACGGGCACAATGGCAGTGATGAACGTATACGACAGCTTCCTGGACTGGCCGAAAGGTACGGACATCAAGGCTATTCGTATTTATCAGACCTATCCCATGTCGGTGCCGTCATTCGGTCATCCTCATGAAACGGGCAAGCGCATTAGACAGGCACGTGATTCCGTTAATCTTGCCCGCCGTATTGTTGGTACGGTTCCCGTGGAAAGTGACGGCAGCGCGCATTTTACTGTGCCGGCATTGAGGGAGCTCTATTTCCAGGCACTGGATAAGGATGGGCTGGCTATTCAGTCGATGCGCTCGGGTACATGGGTTCAGCCGGGGGAGAGATTGGTTTGCCAGGGCTGTCATGAGCCCAAAAACAGCGCTATTGCACAGCCGAAGAAGTTACCGATGGCATTGAAACGTCCGCCATCGGTTCCGAAGCCCGATGTTGACGGGACAAGCCCGTTCAGTTATCCCCGACTTGTTCAGCCGGTGCTGGATAAAAAATGTGTCAGCTGTCACGAAAAGGGCGTGAATGGCAAGAAAGGCCCGCCTTTGGGCCGCGAGATAGTCACGTTGCCGCTTGAAGGTCCACAACCTAAATTGTTTTTTAAGGGTTCAAGGACCAAAGTGTATCGTTCATATGCAAGTCTGATAGATGAGTATGCATTCACGAGCTATGGAAATTCTTATCGGACAATTCCCGGGAAGTTTGGCGCGCTCGCGTCAAAGCTGTATGAGATTCTCAGCAAGGATCACCATGGTCTGAAGCTGACAAGAGAGGAAATGTACCGGATCACTGTCTGGCTGGATTCGGCATCCAACTTCTACGGTGTCTACTCGAGAGAGGGCGGGGAAGTCCAGCTCAATGGCGGGATTGCTTATCCAACGCTGGAGTAGTGGCAACATATTGTGGCAGATCGTGAACCGCGTTTTATGGCTTCAGACACTGAACCGGTCCGTGCAAATCTGAGAGTGTGGTCTGACGCTACAGGCACACATAGAACTGAGGCGGAGTATGTAGGCAGCACGAAGAATACGGTATAAAGCCATACGGATACCGCAAGTCCCCTCGACAAAACCAAAGCCGCAAGGAGCATGACCATGAGTTTCGAAACCGCCCCGGCCGATCGTCCACTTCCAAAAACCACTCGCCGTGACGTACTCAAACTTGGCGGAGCATTGGCCGCGGGTTCGGTGCTTGCCGGCATGGGCGTGCCGCCGGTGCACGCGGCGGAAGATAACACGATCCACCTGGCGCTGATCGGCTGCGGCGGCCGAGGCGGCGGGGCCGTCCGTGACGCATTGTCTGTGGCAGCCGGCCCGGTCAAGCTCCACGCGATGGCCGACCTGACCGAAGATCGTCTCAACCGTTCCCACAAGGTGCTCCAAGATCTCTTTACCGATCGGGTCGACGTTCCTTTGGATCGCCGCTTTACCGGCTTTGACGCGTACCGGCACGCTATCGATTGTCTGCGTCCCGGCGATGTGGCCATGCTCACCGCGTACGCCTACTGCCGTCCCGTGCAGATCGAATACGCAGTTGAGAAAGGTGTGAACGTGTTCATGGAGAAGACCTTCGCACCCGATCCGGCCGGTTGCCGCCGCATTCTGGCCGCGGGCGAGGAGGCGAAGAAGAAGAATCTCAAGATCGCCGCGGGGCTGCAATGCCGCCACAGCGTTGCTCGGCAGGCACTGATCAAGAAGATCCGGGCCGGCGAACTGGGCGACATTCCCCTGATCCGCGCCACACGCGGTTTCGTGGGCAACTTCCTGGCGAAACCGCCGGCCGACATAGACCATGTCGCCTGGCAAATCCGCAACCGAATGCACTTCCTGTGGGCTTCCTCCGGTATCCTGCTGGAAATGTTGATCCACCAGATTGACGAATGCTGCTGGATCAAGGATGGCTGGCCCGTGTCGGCCACGGGCAAGGGCAAATCGGCAAACCGACCGAACAATTGCAGCCAGAACCTCGCCAACTACTCGATCGAGTACACGTTTGCTGACGGCGGCAAAGCCGTGGTCGAAAGCGTTTCTCCGTTCGCCACGTTCATTCACGGCAGCCTGCGCGCGGCGCAGTTCTCCGGCCACGCGCATCGCGCCACGGTGCACATCTACAAGGGCACGGAGATGGACAAAGCCCACATCGATTGGGCCGCCGAGCGCGAACCGCGCAGCCCCTGGAAGGCCGAGTGGAAGGATCTCCTGGAAGCCATTCGCGCGGATCGTCCGTACAACGAAGCCGAGCGGGCGATTCACGCGAATCTGGCCGCGATCATGGGCCGGGCCGCCGCCCACATGGGACGCACGATCACCTGGAAGGAGATGCTCGCTTCTAGATTCGCATTCTCGCCAATCGCCGACCAGTTGAAATTCGGCGGTCCCGCACCGGTACAACCGGATGCCCAGGGCAACTACCCGGTTCCGATCCCCGGTAAATGGGTCGAGGTGTGAAGACATCGTTGAATGGCAAGCGGCTGGAGCAGCTTGCAGGAACTGGTCCTACTCGACTTGATCTTAGACACTGGAAAAGAGACGCCCCCCATCTGTGAACGACGGTCCACGCCCTGAGTTCAAGTGCGCCGACTGCTCAACGGGCGTCGGTCCGCCCCACCGCCCGCATTTGTGCAGCGGGCCGAACGTGCGGCGGTATGATCGACGGCAGCCTCTTCCCCGCTGTCCACAACGTGCGGCGGTCTGCCCCACCTCAGGAGTTTTTGCGAAATCAAGAACTTCCGAGGGCACATCGACCTGGTGCAGTTACGACTGTCGAGAGCGGCCGGCCCGTGTCGTCAAAATGATGTCGCGTCGACTGGTGACACCCGGACCGCCGAAGTGGCCCGGGGGGACGCCCAACTCTACTGCCCGTGCGCCTTCCATCGCGAACCCTTTGGGTGCTTACATCCCCAGCGGCGGGTCTCTTCGTAGCGGGCGAGATTGATCAGGGCCCGACGGCCACGGAGCCGGCAACCGCAGATGCCGCAGTTGAGCTTCCGGCCACCGCGGCGCGTCTTGCGGGTACGGACGTAACGGCACCGCGAACAAATTTCCACTCGGCGTCGAATACGCTCGTCGCTAACGCGTCGGCCCGTGGTCAGCGCAATCGCCAGGGAGATGGTCTTTCGGATGAGGTTTGGTCCCGGGCGATTCATTTGGGTTTTCGTATGTACCAGGAGGGAAATCGATCCTCGGCCGTGACACCCACCAAGACGCCGCGTTCGAGCGCAAACTCGTCGACGGCCGGTTTGACCCTAAACCGAGGTTGCTCATCAATGTAGTCGTGGCCGGCGAAGATGCCGTCGGGTTTCAGTTTGGGCCACCATGCGGTCAGGTCGTCGCGGACGGCCTCGTAGCTGTGATTGCCGTCGATGTAGATCCAGTCGAAAGACGCATCGTCGAACATGCGGACCGCTCGTAGCGACTTTGCCTTGATGACATGAACGGTGGCGTAGCGAGCAAATCGTAGCTTGACGTTGCGATAGATCGCCCGAAATTCGCGCCGGGTGCGATTGCATCCATCCAAGTACACGGTATCCGGCTGATGTACCCAGGGGTCGACAAGGTACAGGGCCCGCGGCTTTGTCACCCGCAAGAGCACTTCGCTGAAGTCTCCTCGAAAGACGCCAATCTCTACGCCGACGCCATGTTTCGGGAACGCGCGAGCGAGGGCACGTCGGTTCTTCATCGGATCAACCCCAGAATGCGACCACGATTCCAGAGGCGACGCCATCGCCGACCACCGAAGTGGACGATGGTTGGGCGTCGCGACATCCGCCGTGCCCGTGCCCAATCGGAAACTTCGGCACCACGGAAGAAGCCAAGTTGGTTCGGTTGGAGCCGCAATTCTGCCAGGCCCAGGGTGAACCCAACCTGGTCCGACCAGAGCGGCCGACCGAGTACATGATTCTCCGTCTCGTAGAGTTTCTCGGTCCATCGAGTTGCCAGTTCAGCCAACTGGGCTGAATGGCAACCGCGAATCACAGAGAAGAAAAAGGGGAGAAGAAAAAGGGGTCAGAACTATTTATCTTGACGGGAATCGCTTCTTCTGATAGGATCCGGGTATGCGGCCTGCCGTATGGCAACGCAGGCCGGGTAAAACGATTGGCAAAGCGTCTGAATCTCGACCTCGCGATACGCCGCCGAGGCCGCCTGAGGAAACAAACCCAACAAACGAAGCGCGAGAAGAAAAAGGGGTCAGAACTATTTATCTTGACGGGAATCGCTTCTTCTGATAGGATCCGGGTATGCGGCCTGCCGTATGGCAACGCAGGCCGGGTAAAACGATTGGCAAAGCGTCTGAATCTCGACCTCGCGATACGCCGCCGAGGCCGCCTGAGGAAACAAACCCAACAAACGAAGCGCGAAAAATAGTTCTGACCCGTTTATTCCGTTTCGTTTATTCCGTTTACCGCGTTTGCCGTATGGCAACGCAGACCGGGTAAAACGATTGGCAAAGCGTCTGAATCTCGACCTCACGATACGCCTCCGAGGCCGCCTGAGGAAACAAACCCAACAAACGAAGCGCGAAAAATAGTTCTGACCCGTTTATTCCGCTAATCAAGCTTTGACCCCAATGTTCCCCCGTCAGCGCTCCCCTAGATGCGTTTGTTCGACGCATCTTGCCGTTGGGACAGCCAGCGGGCAAGCGACGAGGCACACTCCGCGGAGCGCCGACCCGCTACAATCCCTTCAACACTGATGTCCTCATCGAGGTCAGGCCAGTGAATCCCCTCCCCATCGCCAATCAATTCATAGTGGAGCCGCTCTTCCGCCGTTGCGGCCAGGAGCCTCGGATACCAAGCAAGAGGAACCGAGATCGTGCGGCCGTCGTCCAGAGAAACGGTCATCGCGTCTTCGGAGAACGATACGGCCAAGACAAACACCTCGCGATCACCGACTAAAGCACTCATTCCAGACCTCCACGATTGCTTCTCGGTTTTCTTCCACGAGCTTCTGAATCCCTCGAACGTATGACTAGCCAGCAGTGGCACCCCAAATCTTAATTCTGACAGAGCACTAGCCCGTTTTCCAGAAAATTAGTGTACCGCCGCGTTTCTTGGTTGTCAATTTGGGGGCACTTCCTCTCCTGGGCGCCTATGCCTCCCTGGAGGGGCACCGCTGTAATTCCTTGGCCATCACGAGCTACCGTAGCCCCGTGTCGTGCCAACCGGTTTCTGAGAGCGTCGTTCGTGGCCCAGCGGACGGTCGATTTCTGCCGGGTGCCACGGACGGGCTGCTTGCCGGCCCGTGTCGATGGAGCACAAGCCTGCACGGGCAGACGAGCTGCCCGTGGCACCCGTGCGCTACCGACTTGCCTTCACGTCGTACGCGTACAAGAAATCGCCGTGGCGCAGATAGAGCCGGCCGGCGCAGACGACCGGGTGGGCCCAGTAGGGGCCCTCGCCCTCGGAGGGGACGCGGAAGGTGCTGACCGGCTGGGGCGTTTCGGGCGTCGCGCGGACCAGGCCCATCGTGCCACGCTCGCCGTAGGTGTAGAGCATGCCGTCGGCGTAGGTGAGCGAGCCCTTGCCGACGCCCCGCTCGACGTACACCTTCTCGCCCGTTTCCCACTTCAGACAGACCCACTGGGCCCGGTTGGACGTGTACGTCGACCCGTAGAGGTAGCCGTCCAGGAGGATCACGCCGCCGTGGTGGTTGTCCATTTCCTTCGAGCGCCACACTTCCTCGGTCGAGACCTGATCACCCCGGACATCGATGCGAAACTGCACAGAGCCGGCGCGGGGGGTGCTGACGAAGACCCGGCCGTCGTGGAAGATGGGCATCAGGATGTTCTCGTCGAAAGGGGTGATGTGCTTGAATCGCCAGAGCAGTTTGCCGGTGTCTGCGTCGACCCCGATCGCCGCCTTGGAGGTCATAACGAAGATGATCCGCAGTCCCTTGTACTCGTGCAAGGCGGGGGTGCTGTAACCGGCCAGGTCGCCGCCGGCGCTGGGCGACTTCCAAACAATGTCCCCGGTTCTCTTGTTCAAGGCAACCACGGCACACTCCGGCCCGCCGGGACAGCAGATCACCCGGTCGCCGTCGATCAACAGCGACTCGGCCAGCGCCCAGGTGATGTTCTTGCTGTGGAATTTCTCGAGCGTATTGAGCCCCCAATGCCTCTTGCCGGTCTTTGCATCAAGGTAGACGAGGTTGCCCAGTGGGCTTTGGTGGTAGAGGCGGTCGCCGTCGATGGTGGGCGTCGCCCGGGTGCCGGCGACGTCCTTCGTCCACTCGGCGCCGTTTTCCGCCTGCCACTTGATCTTCCCGTCGAGGTCCATGGCGGTGATGACCGTTTTGCCGTCGATGTTGCCGGCGGTGTAGATCAGCCCGTCGGCAATCGAGATGCTCGAAAATCCGTGGCCGATGCCCTTGGCGGTCCAGATCCGTTTCGGCCCCCCGTCAGGCCATTTTTTCAACAGGCCGGTGTCGGTCGATTTGTTGTCCTGGTTCGGCCCATGGAATCGCGGCCAGAAGGGGGCGTCTTCGGCATGTAACCCGGATGTCGCGAAAAAGACCGTCGACAAAAACACAACCATCGTCAGGCAAAGCAGTATCAGTGGAAGTCGCACGGGGATGTTCCTTCTGCGAAGCCGCCAGCGGCGTATGAATCGTGTCGGTTATTTCTTTAGCCAATCCGGCACGGTCGCTTCGGCCGAATCGTAGCCGGGGATGTACGGTTTCAGATCGAGCACCGGCGTGCCGTCGAAGGCATCGATCTTCTCCAACTCGACAACATTGTCCTTGATCGAGATGATCTTGCACAGTGTCAGGGCGATCAGGTTGGGCCGCGCCGGGCTCCGGGTGGCGAACACCCCGCTAAGCGGGTTATTGCGGTTGCCGCGCGGATGGACCTGCAAGGTCGCCCGGCGCTGCGGGGTGTCGTTGCGGTCGAACCACCAGAAGACCCAGACGTGGGACCAGCCGTCCAGGCCGAGCAGGGCCGGCGCGACCTCCTTGTCGATCACAAGCCGGGTCTTGCCGCCGGCCTTTTGGACCGTGCCGATGGGGTTGAGGGTAAACTGTTTCTTTGTCTTTTTCCCGTTCTCGGCAGCGGTTGCCGTCCGCGTGAAACCGGCGATCACGGCCGCCGCCAGCACGGCCATCACAAAGCACTTCATGGTTCTCTCCTTCGCGAAAATGTCCACCCCGCTTTCGAAACGGCCGTTTGGCCGCCGGCCATTCTACCGCACCCACCGCCGAAATACCAATCGGGGGCCGGGCGCGATGAAATATGCGTCTTGCAGGAGAACTCGGATCGTTACATAATCGAAGTTATCTCGCCTGGTGGGAAGATGAATTCGGGGAAACGGCCCGGGAATGAGTTATGACAAGAGGTCCGACTATCGCCTGCCTGCTCGCGGTGGCCGTGTGGCTCGGCGCAGCCGGTTTGCTACAGGCCCAGCAATCGGCCGGCGGCATAAACCTTGCCACGCCGACGCTCGGCGGAAAACAGTTCTGGGCCGACGAACTCTTTTTTCACCAGTGGCGAATCCAGCGTAACGTGTTCACCGGGCATTGCCGGTTGCTCGACGAAGACAACGTCCGTCACGCCTGGGGAACGTTCTACCAGTGCAAGGCAAGACTCGGGCGAATCAAGCAAGGCCGCGAACTGCCGCCGATGCAGGGAAAGGTCGTCATCGTCCTGCACGGGTTGTTCCGCACCCGCGCGGCGATGAGCGGAATCTGCAAGCACCTCGAAGAGCACGGCGATTACACGGTCCTCAACGTCGGATACCCCAGCACGCAACGCGACGTCGGCTCGCACGCCCGGGCGCTCGGCCGTATCATCGAGAACCTCGATGGCGTCGAGGAGATCAATTTCGTCGCCCACAGCATGGGCAATATCGTAATCCGGCATTACCTGGCGGACCGGGCGAAATGGAAAACTCCGGCAAAGGAAAACCGGCGCAACTCCCCGCCGATCAAACGCTTTGTGATGCTCGCCCCGCCAAACCACGGGTCCCTTGCGGCAGTTGCCCTCTCCCAGAACGACGCATTCAAGGCGGTGGCGGGACGTGCGGGCCAAGAGCTGGGAGCGGAATGGGCCAAGTTGGAAGGAAAGCTGGCAACGCCCGAATGCCAGTTCGGCATCGTCGCCGGCGGTAAGGGCGACGAACACGGATTCAACCCCTTGTTGCCCGGCGACGACGACGGCACCGTAACGGTCAAGAGCACCCGGCTCGACGGCGCCCGAGATTTCGTCGTTGTGCCCATGCTCCATACCTTCATGATCGATCAAGTCAAAGTACACGAGCACACGCTCAGGTTCTTGCAGCACGGACACTTCGTCTCCGAAGAAAAGCGGCAGCCGGTGAAGGGAAAGGATGAGTGATGGGTGGTGGGTGATGGGTGGTGGGTGATGGGCGAAGATTGGGAAAGGATGAACGATGGGTGATGAAAGCTCCGGCCGCGTCGCGGGAATTGACTATGGAACGGTGCGAATCGGGATCGCTCTGAGCAATCCCGGCCGGACCATCGCCAGCCCGCTGGAAAATTACACGCGGACATCGCCGGAGCAGGACGCCCGGCGGTTCCGGCAACTCGTGGCCGACGAGGACATCACGTTGTTTGTGGTCGGCCTGCCGGTCCATCTCGACGGCCATGAAAGTCAGAAATCGACCGAGGCCCGGGAGTTCGGCCAGTGGCTCCACGAGGCGACCGGCGTGCGCGTCGAGTTTTTCGACGAGCGGTTCACCAGCGTCGAGGCGGAACAACTACTGCTTGACGCCGACATGACCCGCCGACGCCGCAAACGGCGGCTCGACATGCTCGCCGCCCAGATCATGCTCAGTGCCTACCTTGAATCGCCGGCGAAGGGCCATGACCCCGGGGCGTTGGATGATTGAGAGGGCAGAGGACAGTATGGGCAGTGGTTTTTGCCGGACAAGTCTGCTCAGATTGCCCATTCTTCCGCGGCCGCCCCGCAGTTTTCATTTCAGCTATTCTTTGCTGCTGGCGCTGTTTGTGCGGATTGTGCCGGATATTCATTCAATGCGGGTGATGATCCGTGCCGATGTTTTTAGTAATCGGTCTAGCCTGCGCGCGGGCCGTGGCCATACAAATTGCCAGAAGGGGGGAATTCGATGATCCGCCGGACTATAATTGCCATTCTTTGTGCGGTCGCTTTGCTGGCCGTGTTCAGTGTTGCCGACGCCCAGGCCCAGCAGGCGTTTGGCCGTCAATGGGGGCGCACCTACACCACTCAGGACTGGAACCGACTGTACCATTATCCGTACGTTTGGTATCCGATGAATTTCTGGGGGGCCGATTACTACCGCAGTAGCGAGGACCTTTACCACCGCTATCCGCCGGAGATGCGTATCCCGGTCTACAACAGGCAGTGGCACAACTCCTATCCCGAGGCCCGACGCTATCACAAGGGCCACCACTTCGGGCTCGACGTGTTCTAGCGCCTCTTCAAATCCGGGGCGACAAGCGAGATCGGGAAACTCTGCGGAAATAGCAACCGACGGCGAGGTTCGTCACGCGGGCGAACAAGAAACCCCCAGGGCATTCGGCCATGGGGGCTTCGTTGTGCAAAATCCGGCGGCGCCTACTCTCGCACTTTTGGTACTACCATCGGCTCTAAAAGCTTAACTACCGTGTTCGGGATGGGAACGGGTGTGGCCTTTCAGATATAGCCACCGGAAAGCGGCGGCGCCCGCTTTGCGGTCGGGTCGCCGCCGGGTTGGATGGTGATACAAGTGGCAGTTTTTCGAGCTGCTTAGGAGCATTGAATACATGCGGTCAAGCATTCGTCCATTAGTACCGGTTAGCTGAACGCATTACTGCGCTTACACATCCGGCCTATCGACCTGGTCGTCTTCCAGGGGACTTTCGTGCAATTGCACTTACGAAACCTGATCTTGGAGAGGGCTTCACGCTTATATGCTTTCAGCGTTTATCCTTTCCGTTCTTAGCTACCCTGCCGTGCCGCTAGCGCGACAACAGGAACACCAGAGGAACGTCCTTCTAAATCCTCTCGTACTAAAGAAGAACCTCCGCAAGTTTCGAGCGCCCACACCAGATAGGGACCGACCTGTCTCACGACGGTCTGAACCCAGCTCACGTACCACTTTCATTGGCGAACAGCCAAACCCTTGGGAGCTTCTTCACCCCCAGGATGTGATGAGCCGACATCGAGGTGCCAAACCGCTCCGCCGCTATGGACGCTCGGGAGCGATAAGCCTGTTATCCCCGGAGTACCTTTTATCTGTTGAGCGATGGCCCTTCCATACGGGACCACCGGATCACTAAGACCTACTTTCGTACCTGCTCGACTTATGGGTCTCGCAGTCAAGCACCCTTCTACCTTTACGCTCGACGCCTGATTGCCAACCAGGCTGAGGGTACCTTTGGACTCCTCCGTTACTCTTTGGGAGGAGACCGCCCCAGTCAAACTGCCCAACTGAAACTGTCCGCTGCCCGGTTTCACGGGAATCAGCGTTAGAACTAAAGCATACCCAGGGTGGTATTTCAAGGTTGGCTCCACCGAGACTGGCGTCCCGGCTTCAGCGCCTCCCACCTATCCTACACAAGATATACCACAGCCCAATATCAGCCTGCAGTAAAGGTTCACGGGGTCTTTCCGTCTTGGTGCGGGTACGTGGCATCTTCACCACGACTACAATTTCACCGGGTCACTGGTTGAGACAGTGCTTCTGTCGTTACGCCTTTCATGCAGGTCGGAACTTACCCGACAAGGAACTTCGCTACCTTAGGACCCTCATAGTTAGGGCCGCCGTTTACCGGGGCTTCGGTCGCCAGCTTCACCCCGAAGGGCTAACTGTCTTCCTTAACCTACCGGCACCGGGCAGGCGTCAGACGCTATACATCCTCTTGCGAGTTGGCAGCGTCCTGTGTTTTTGATAAACAGTCGCAGAAGCCGATTTACTGTGACCCCCGGCAGCGTACACCGCCGAGGGCACCCCTTATCGCGAACTTACGGGGCCATTTTGCAGAGTTCCTTAACCAGTGTTCTCCCGAGCGCCTTAGACTACTCGTCTCGCCTACCTGTGTCAGTTTTAGTACGGTCACCAACGCTTCAACCCTTAGAAGCTTTTCTTGGACGTTCTCCGGATGACTATCCAAACATACATGTGTTTGTCCCGGCTTTGAGGCGTGTTGCCGCGGATTTTCCTGCGACTACCTCGCCGCCAGGCGAGGGACATTTCTACTCGTCCCCTCACCCTAAAAACGCCGTCCCTCCATCGGTCCACGCCGGTGGCGCAGGAATGTTGACCTGCTGTCCATCGTCTACGCCTTTCGGCCTCGACTAAGGAACCGGCTAACCCTGGGCGGAATTGCCTTCCCCAGGAAACCTTAGGCTTTCGGCGAGCAGGATTCTCACCTGCTTTATCGTTACTCATTCCGGCATAATCACCTGTAGACCCCAACACCGCTCCTCTCGGTACGGCTCGTATCTGATCTACAGCGCTCTCCTACCATGGCAGGGGCCAGGGGCTGGGGACTAGGGTCTAGAGGTTATGAAAACCAGGGGCCGGGGGCTCGTGTGCCGATGGATGTCCATCGCTCACTAATCCCTAATCCCTAAATCCTTAATCCCTAATCCCTAGCTACCAGTCCCTAGTCCCTACTCATCCACTGCTTCGGTGCCATACTTACTCCCGTTCATTATCGGCGCAGAATTGCTCGACCAGTAAGCTGTTACGCACTTTTTAAATGGTGGCTGCTTCTAAGCCAACATCCTGGTTGTCTCGGCAATTCAACTTCCTTAGTGACTAAGTATGGCTTCGGGACCTTAGCAGATGGTCTGGGTTGTTTCCCTCTTGACCGCGGAGCTTATCCCTCGCGGACTGACTCCTGAGATAGTCGCACCGGTATTCGGAGTTTGGTTCAGCAGGGTACCCCGGGAAGGGCCCCAAACCGATTCAGTATCTCTACCCCCGGTACGTAGTGGCTCAAGGCTAGCCCTAAAGCTATTTCGGAGAGAACGAGCTATCTCTGGGTTTGGTTAGACTTTCACTCCTCCCCACAAGTCATCCCCTCGGTTTTCAACCCAA
>CAZJRB010000163.1:0-12309 GCA_964547995.1 uncultured Planctomycetaceae bacterium
GCCGCATTTTCAGAAATAGCAAAATCGCCCTAAAAAGTGCAAAACTCGAACTTAGCAGTACCCCAATCAGTACAAACAAGTGCGATAGCCGGTACTGATACCAGCGGAGTTTGGGTTTCGGCTCGGGTTGGGGCTTCTCGCTCATGTCCGGATTCTACCACGGCGGGCCGGGCGGGGGCAAGCAAGGCGTTTCCCAACAGGGCGACCGCTACGTACCACCTGCACGCTCACCGCAAGCCGCTCGACAACCGTCTGACCACTTCCGCCGGGTCGTCGGACTTGGTAATCGCGCCGCTGAGGGCCACTCGGCCAATGCCGGTCGTCAGGACCTCGGCGAGGTTTTCGGGCGTAATGCCGCCGATGGCGAACGCCGGCAAACGGATCTCGGCCGCCACCGCGCGCAGCAGGTCCGGGCCGGGAAATCCTTCGAACGGCTTCGTGCCGGACGGGAACGTCGGCCCGACCCCGATGTAGTTCGCGCCGTCGAGAACCGCCCCGCGCGCCTGGTCCAGCGAATGAGTCGATACGCCGATCAATGCGTCCGGGCCGACGATCGCCCGGGCGTCCTTCACCGAAAGATCCTCCTGGCCGACGTGGACGCCGTCGGCACGGCTCAGCGCCGCCAGGTCCGGCCGGTCGTTCATGATGAACAGCGCCGGCGTTTGCCGGGTCATCTCCCGCAGGAGGTGCGCTCGTTCGAGCAGCTCGCGATCGTCGAGTTGCTTGTCGCGGAGTTGCAGCACATCGACGCCGGCGTCGATCAGCAATCGGGCCAGTTGCCGGAAGTCCTCGACCGACGAGCGGCCGTCGATCAAGACGTAGAGCCGCGCACCGGCAAGCCGCTCGATGCTCGAACGGGTGATCTCGACCGCCCGTTGCAGCGTGTAGGTTTCGTAACGGAGCTGTTTGAGCCGGGCAGCCGTGTCGGGATCGAGCGTTTTGCCGAATTCCTCCAGGCTGCGCAGGCCCTCCTGGAGGCGAATGAGGTTTGCCGTCAACACGCCGGCCGTGTCGTCGCGGGTCTGCTCCGAGGAAGCACTCAGCCGGGTGCCGACGTCGGCCCGGGTTTCGCGGGCGGCAAGGCGATGCTCGATCGAGATTTCGCCCAGCGCGGACGCCAGCTCGTGACGCAATTGCTTGCACAGACCGGTCAAGTGCCGGTCGTCGAGCACGAACCGGACATGGTCTTCCACCACGCGCAACCCTTCCCGTGTACGGTTCGCCGCCGCGTCGATGGCTCGAAGAACGGCGATCCTCTCCGCGGCAGCGGGCTCGGGACGTGCCTGGGGGATGTCTTCCGCTCGCTCGCCTTCGACCGGCGATCGGGGCTCTTCGTCCGCGAGTTCCTCCAACGGCAGCGGGTTGGGGTCGTAGCCGTAGACCCGCTGTATCTCTGCTTCCAGCGCCTCCGGCTGGAGCCCTTGTTCCCTAAGCCAGGTCCCGACCTCGCTCTCGGCGGCAACCAATTCCAGCAGGAGGTGTTCGGTGGCCAGAACCGGGTCGGCGTATTCCGCCATTCGGCGGCGTGCCGTGTCGAGCAACTCCTGCAATTCGAGAGAGAGGAGTCCCAGTCGGCCCTCGCGCCCCCCAACGGGGGATTCGCACGGTGTCATTTCCGGCCAACGCCCGCACACGCCGGACGTGTCGATGCCATGTCGGGCCAGAGTGATTGCGGCGCGGCATTCCGACTCGGCCAAGAGTCCCAACAGCACAACCGGGGGTTCCAACTCGTCGCAACCGTCACGAGCGGTCCATCCGGCAGCATACGTCAACGCGCGCAGGGCGGCGGGCGTAAACTGGAATCGCATGGTCGAAAAGGGGTTGGAAGCCATAGCTAGCAATCAATTTACGATGCAGGAAGGTATCGAGAAGCCTCGATGTCGCTTCCCAAGTTTCGCATTTATTGCGGGTGTTGGCAATCCGGCCCGAAAGGGTGGTTCTCAGCCGCCTTGATTCGGCTTGTTTTAGGAGTTACAATTCCGAGGTTAGAGCTATGATTACCCGGGAATTGCCTATGAGCAATAGGTAAGAAGGAACGGATTGCCGTGCGCAGGATGCCGAAGGCGATGTACGTGTGGCCGGGATTGCCCCAGCTTTGGAAGGGGGGGAACTGGTACGCCTTGGCGGTCGCCGCGACTGCGGCCGCCCTGTTGAACCTGTTGCTGGCGGTCACGTTCGGTTGGAGCGAACTAATCGCCCCTGCCACGCGTACCGCGCTATGGATAGGCATGTTTGCGGGATGGATCACTGCGATCGCGGCGACCGAGATGCGGTATCGCCGGACCAACCCGGCCGAAGATACGGACGCGGATACGGACCGCTATTGCGAGGCAATCGAGTTTTACCTGAAGGGAGATTACTTTCAGGCGGAACGGCTCCTGTCCGGTTTGCTGCGTCGAGACGCCCGCGACGCCGAGGCCCGGCTCACGCTGGCAACGTTGATGCGACGTACCGGCCGGTTCGACGAGGCAACCCGGCAATTGGACCGGCTCGTCCGGATCGAGGCCGCCGAGAAGTGGGAACTGGAAATAGAGCGAGAGCGAGAACTACTAGCCGAACTCGAGAAGACAACCGGCTGTCCTGTCGAAGGGCAGGCAAACCGTGATCCGGCCGGGCCGACCGCCGACCGGAAACACGCGGCCTAGCCGCTCAACGGAGAATTTGAAATGTACGAACGATTTACCGACCGCGCACGCAAGGTCATGCAGTTGGCCAACCAGGAAGCACAGCGGTTCAATCACGAATATATCGGCACCGAACACATCCTGCTCGGACTGATCAAGGAAGGGAGCGGGGTGGCCGCCAACGTGCTGAAGAACCTCGACATCGACCTGCGGAAAATCCGACTGGAGGTCGAAAAGCTCGTCCAGAGCGGGCCCGACATGGTCACGATGGGTAAGCTCCCCCAAACACCGCGTGCCAAGAAGGTCATCGAATGCTCGATGGAAGAGGCCCGGAACCTCAACCACAATTACGTCGGCACCGAACACATCCTGCTGGGCCTGCTCCGCGAGCAGGAAGGCGTTGCCGCCCAGGTGTTGATGAACCTCGGCGTGAAGCTCGAGGACGTCCGCGAGGAGGTCCTCAACCTGCTCGGCCACGGGATGGACGCGGAAGGTCCCGAACGCGGCGGCGGCGGCGCGGGTAGCGAGTCGCCCAGAGGCGGCAAGTCGAAAACCCCCGCCCTGGACAGCTTCGGACGCGATCTCACGGAACTGGCCAAGCAGGGCAAGCTCGACCCCGTCATCGGCCGCGAAAACGAAATCGAACGGACCATGCAGGTCCTCAGCCGACGGACCAAGAACAATCCCGTCCTGCTCGGCGAGGCCGGCGTCGGCAAGACCGCCATCGTCGAGGGATTCGCCCAGCAAGTCGTCAACGGCAACGTCCCCGACCTGCTGATGGAAAGACGCATCGTCGTGCTCGACCTGGCGATGATGGTCGCCGGAACGAAGTACCGCGGGCAGTTCGAAGAGCGAATCAAGGCCGTCATGAACGAGGTGCGGCGAGCCAAGAACACGATCCTGTTCATCGACGAGTTGCACACGCTCGTCGGCGCCGGCGGGGCCGAAGGGGCCATCGACGCCTCGAACGTCCTGAAACCGGCCCTCTCCCGCGGCGAAATCCAGTGCATCGGGGCGACCACCCTCGACGAATACCGCAAGTACATCGAAAAGGACAGCGCGCTCGACCGCCGCTTCCAGTTGGTCATGGTCGAGCCGTCGACGAAAAAGGAAACCATCGATATCCTCAAGGGCCTCCGCGACCGCTACGAGCAACACCATCACGTGCAGATCACCGACGACGCGGTCGACGCGGCCGTCGAACTGTCGAGCCGCTACATCACCGGCCGCTGTCTGCCCGACAAGGCAATTGACGTGATCGACGAGGCGGGCGCCCGAATCCATCTGAAGTCGATGACCCGGCCGCCCGACCTGAAGGAAATCGACAAAGAGGTCGAGGACCTCAACCGGCAGAAAGAGGAAGCGGTTGCCGACCAGGACTTTGAAAAGGCCGCGTCCCTGCGCGATTCGACCGACAAGCTGAAACACAAGAAGAAGCTCATTACCAAGGAATGGCAGGAGAAATCCCGCGCCGCCGGCGGAGTGGTCGACGAGGACGTCATCGCCGAGGTGGTCTCGAAAATCACCGGTATCCCGCTGACGCGGATGACCACCGAAGACTCCATGCGGCTGATGCAGATGGAAGAAGACTTGCACAAGCGGGTGGTCAGCCAGGACGAGGCGATCAGGTCGACCTCGAAGGCGGTCCGCCGCAGCCGGAGCGGACTGAAAGACCCCAAGCGGCCCACCGGCTGCTTCGTCTTCGCCGGGCCGACCGGCGTCGGAAAGACCCTGCTGGCGAAGGCCCTGGCCGAGTTCATGTTCGGCGACGAAGACGCACTGATCCAGGTCGACATGAGCGAGTACATGGAGAAACACAACGTCAGCCGGCTGATCGGGGCGCCTCCGGGCTACGTGGGCTACGAGGAAGGCGGGCAGTTGACCGAGAAGATCCGCCGCCGGCCCTACGCCGTCGTCCTGCTCGACGAAATCGAAAAGGCCCACCACGACGTCTTCAACATGTTGTTGCAAGTCATGGAGGAAGGCCGGCTGACCGACAGCTTCGGCCGGAACGTCGATTTCCGCAACACCATCCTGATCATGACGACCAACGCCGGGGCCGCGGCAATCAAGAACGAGGCGGAGTTCGGCTTCCGCAAATCCGACGACGACTCGTCGTACGAGAGCATGAAAACCCGCGTCACCGAGGAGATCGAGAAGGTCTTCCGCCCCGAGTTCCTCAACCGCGTGGACGACGTGATCGTCTTCCGGCACCTCACCGAGGACGACCTGGCCGACGTGGTCCACCTCGAGCTGGCGAAGGTCCGCGAGCGGCTCGACGAGCGCGGCCTGCAACTGGTGATGACCGACGACGCCACGAAGTTCATCGTCAAGAAAGGCTGCAAGGAACTCGAGTTCGGGGCCCGGCCCCTGCGGCGAGCCATCGAATCGATGATCGAAGACCCGCTCTCCGAAGAGCTGCTCAAAGGCGAATTCCAGGGCAAGGACACCATCACGGTCAACGTGAAAAAGGTCGGCACCAAGAAGCAACTCGTGTTTGAAGGCTCGGCCGCCGAACCGGCGGAACAGACGCCCCCGCCCGTCGGCGCCGCCGCCGACGGAGGTTCGGGAAGCGACACCGTCTCCGATTCGACATGAAGTAGAACGGGTTTGTAACCCGTCCCGGACGGGCGGCAAACCGGTCTTACAAGACTGTCGGCCAATTGGCATGGTGGGCCTTTCGCCACCGCTGGCCGAAGGGGATTCGATCCGCTATACTCATGGGATGCACACCCACGCAAGCGATTCTGCCCCCGAGCAGTGTCCGGTTGCCGCGCCCGCCCCGCCCTACCCGAGCCAGTGGCCGACCCACCCGGCCATCGAGCCGCACGAGCCGCGGAACCTGGTTCTGTTGGCCGTTCACCAGATCGTGCTGCGCGTCGGGTGGATCTTCAAGACCGAGAGTGTGATCATGCCGGCGTTTCTCGACTCGCTCGGCGGGGTCGGGTGGATGCGGGGATTCATGCCCTTGCTGAGCCGGTTCGGCCAGAGCGTGCCGCCGGTGCTGCTGGCGGATTGGTTTCGGGCGGCACGATCCAAGAAGCGGACCTTGGCGTGCTGCGTGATATTGATGAGCCTGCCGTTTGCCGTCTTGGCGTCGGTTTGCCTCTCCGGCGAGGCGGGCCGGTTTGCCTGGATGCCGCTGCTGTTTCTGACGATGTACGGCCTGTTTTTCATTTTTTACGGGCTGTACCAATTGTCGTTTGGGGCGACCCAGGGCAAATTGATCCGCCCGACGCGGCGGGGGCTGCTGTTGTTGATCGCAACATCAACGGGCACGATTCCGGCAATCCTGATGGCGTGGCTGTTGATGGGGCGCTGGCTCGCATTGCCCGGTGGAGGTTATGGCTATCAGTTCGCGTTCACGTCGGCTTGTTTTTTGTTGTCGGCCCTGTTGGTTTTGTTGCTGGCCGAGCCGCTCGACCCGCAGCATCGCCGCCCGGCGATCCCCTTTCGCCGGAGCGTGATTGAAACACGGCAAACGTTGCGGGCCGACCCGAACCTGCGGCGCCTGGTTGCGGTGGCGATGCTGTTCGGGAGCGGGCTGATCGTTTTTCCCCACTACCAGGCGTTTGCGAAGCAGGAATTCGGGCTGGGGGGGCGGCACTTGATGGTTTGGGTCATTGTCCAGAGCATCAGCGTCGGCACGCTGAGCCTTTTCGTGGGACCGGTGGCCGACGCCCTGGGCAACCGGCTGACGCTTCGCACGCTGATCCTCGGGGCAGCCGTCGCCCCCTTCTACGTCGCCTCGCTGCCGTATCTCCCCCACGAGATCGGGAACCAACTCTTTTGGTTGGTTTTCCTTCCCATGGGCATTTTTCCCTTGACCTTGCGGATTCTGGTCAACTACACCCTGGAAATCTGCGAACCGGAGGAACACCCCCGGTACTTGAGCACGGTGAGTCTCTGCCTGGCGGTTCCGTTTCTGCTCTCGCCCGTCGTCGGCGGACTGGTCGACGTGGCGGGATTTGCGACCGTCTTTTACTCGGTTGCCGGGCTGATTGTTCTCGGCGGCCTGATGACCTTCCGGCTCGACGAGCCGCGCCACCGCCTGGCCGGACCCGAGGTCGGTCCCGTCGCCGCCGGAGGAGAAGAGTAGGTTGCCTTGTGCCGGGGGACGTGTAATAATTAGTTGAGAGTTGAGAGTCCAGAGTTGAGAGTTGCGAGTTGAAGATTGAGAACGCCTCAGATCCTTCCTTCCCCGAACCCCAAACCCTTTCCCACTGTCCTCTGCCCCCTGCCCACTGTCCTCTCCCCATGAACACCCTGAAACTCCTATTCGCTGAGATCGGTTACCGGAAGCTCAACTTCGTTTTGAGCCTGTTCGCCATCATCGTCGCCGTGGCGTTGTTTGTAGCAGGGCCGGTGCTTGTCGACGGCTACGGCCGCGAGACCCAGGCACGCGTCGCCGACCTGGAGGCGGAAACCACCGAACAGCTCGATAAGCTCGCCGACGAAACCCGTAAGCTGATGCGCGACATGGGCTTCAACCTGATGATCGTCCACCGCGACACGGACATGAGCGACTTTTGGGCGGCCGACTTCGCCGCGATCGACATGCCGCAGGCGTACGTCAACCGCCTTGCCAAGGATCGCCGCCTGACGATGGTCACCCACCTGGTCGCCACGTTGCAGCAGAAGATCACCTTCAATGGCCGCAAAGTCTTGCTCGTCGGCTACTTGCCCGAAGCCACCCAATCTCACAAGCGTCGCAGGGCCCCGATGGGCTACCGGCCTGAAGAGGGAACCGTCTACCTCGGCCACGAACTCGGCCACGGCAAGAAGGAAGGCGAGACTATCGACGTGCTGGGCAAAGAGTTCAAAATCGCCAAAATCCTTCCCGAGCAGGGAAGCAAGGAAGACATCAGCGTCATCATGCACCTGGCCGACGCCCAGGAGATTCTCGACAAGCCCGACCGCGTCAACCAGATCATGGCCCTGGGATGCCGCTGTGCGGACTCCGATCTGCCGAAAATCCGCGGGCAACTTGCCGCGGTCCTGCCGGAAACGCGAATCACCGAGTTCCGCTCGATCGCGATTGCCCGGGCGGAACAGCGGAACCAGGTCGCCATCAAGCAAGAAAAGATCCTCGCCGACGTGGCCCAATCGCGGGAACAGGTGCGGAAAACGATGGAAACCCTTGCCGGCGTGATTACCCCGGTCGTCGTCCTGGCGTGCGCGATCTGGGTCGGGCTCCTGGCCTTGGCCAACGTCCGCCAGCGCCGCACCGAAATCGGTATCCTCAGGGCGATCGGCAAGGGGTCGAGCACCATCGCCGGGCTGTTTCTCGGCAAGGCGGTTCTGCTGGGGTTGTTCGGCGCGGCCGTGGGGTTCGTACTCGGCACGTGGCTGGCCCGGCTGCTCGGGGTCCGGGCGTTGGACGTCGCTTCCGAGCAATTCACGGTCCACTACGGCATCCTGTTGGCGGCCCTGGTCGGCGCCCCGCTCCTCTCGGCGGTGGCCAGCTACCTGCCCACCCTCTCCGCCCTAATGCAAGACCCGGCCGTGGTATTGCGCGATCAGTAGGGCGCAAGCGGGAGAAACCAATAGCCGCCCCGCAACGCGGGGCGGAGAAGTGGGGAACGTCTGCCACCCTGCTTTACTCAGATTCCTCTTCCTCTTCGAGCAGTTCATCCAACTCTGGCATCAGACCCCCGTAGCCTTCACGAGATGCTTCTTCGATCTTACCGGCCCGGATCCGGTCGGCCTTGGCTCGTTTCTGGTCTCCGATGGCTTCGTATAGTTCCGCCCGTTGCAAGTATCGAACGGACTCGTCCGGTTCGAGTTCACTAATAATCTTGGTGAAATCATCAATTGCCTCTTGGTACCGACCGAGTGCGGTGTATGCCAGCCCCCGATTCTCATACAAGTCAAGTAGATCATCCCAATGATACTCTTCTTCCCCCAGATTGATTGCCTTGGAGAAATCGGCAACGGCCTCTTGAAGTTTGCCTTGCGAAACGTAGATGTCACCGCGAGAGTGATAAGCCATGCCCAACCAGTACGTGTCTTCTTTATCGTAACTCTTGATGAGTTTACCGTACTCTCCAGCGGCCTTGTCAAGCTGGCCAAGCTTTCTGTACGTGGATGCTTTTCCCAAATAGGCCCGAGGATAGTCCGGTTCCGTCGCCAGCGCCCGGTCGAATTCGGCAAGCGCTTCCTCATGTTTGTCATTGTATAGAAGCCAGCCAGCTCGGTCCGTTATGAAGTATGCCTGCTTCTCGCTCGTGAGAGGTGCGATTTCCTGTAATCGATCGATCAGTTCGTAATCCTCATCATAGAAAGCGATCCATTCGTAGACCTGACCGTCAGATAGAACATAGTAGTTGGCGCACTGCCAGCAGAGTGTGGTCTCTAGGACCATCCTGCCCTTGGAGAAGAATCGCAGTCCGTAGGTGTGAAAGTGTCCCAACGCCCCTCCCTCTGGGTCGAAAATCCGGCTGCGCCACATCTGCGCGAGATCCCGCGCTTCTTGCCCCGTCACCGTGTCATGGGCAAGAATGGGAGCGAACCTGTCGTAGGGATAAATTGGGAATCCGTTTGTGCTGTCTGCTGCCGATGCGTTGTCTGTCGAGCAAAAATCGGGTTCTCCCAAGGCAAACACTTCTGCCCGGTCGACCGGGGGCAAGTCGACCCCCTGCCTTCTAACGTTCTCCCGAACGATCTGTTCGCGATACTCGTCGTAGCGATCTTCAGCCCAGTCGTCGCAGACACCAGCATAGTGCTGTAGCGAAGACTCCTGCCGGCTACAGAACCGCGCGATGCGGTGGCGACGAGGAACGACCAGTACGGCTGCCAAGATAAACAATAACACCAGAAGTATTATCAACCGGTGTTTACGGCCGGATGCGGGCCATCGTATTCTGTTTAGTGGAATGGTAAACGCGAGCCGCCAGGGGCCACGCAACGCACTGATCAACGCCGCCGCTGCACCGGCGAGAATTGCGATCAGCCAAATCGCGGCGGCCAGCGCAACAAAACTCTCCGGGCGCAGATTTCGAAACAGGAAGTACCCGGCGACGAACCGGTAGCCCAAGACGACCGCACCGACCAGCGTGATTACACCGGCCCCACGAGCCGCCCAGCGCCGGGTGCTCGCACCGAACCCGGGCAGGAGGTAGCCGTGCGCGATGCCGATGATTATGCCGGACGAGAACAGGCTTCGGATGATTCTAAGTATGGTCGTGTCCGACAGCGAATCCTCCGGCAGACAGAACACGATTGCCAGCAGAGTCCATGCCGCGGTAGCAAATCCGAATTGAATTCCAAAGATCAGCGAGAAACCGCGGCCAAGCCTGCCCCCTGAGAACAAGGCCGCCAGCCCTACGGTGCTGGCCCCGATCGCCGCGCCGCCAAGCAGACACTCCAGAAACGGGAATACCACATCGTAGAACGGAGAGCCAATATAGTGCATCATCAATGCCAATTCGCGGACCCCAATGGCCCACGCGCCGATCAATCCCCCAATCACGGCAAATAGCCACACCCGCCAACTCGTTCGAAAGCGTCCGGGCGACTCCGTTTTTGTAGTCGCCGAGGAAGTCACTGCCGCACGGACGGCGAGCCAGCCGAAGAGGATCAACCCGACGCAGATTCCAGCCGAGATGCCGGAGTAGAAGAACGCTCGCAACGAAAAGAAGACGGCCGTGAGGGTCACCGCGGCAAAAAGCGTGCGGAGTGAGAATTGCCAGCGTGGCGATGTCTCCACCGGTCGGTCGTTCTGCGGTTCGGCCATTTTGCCAACCCCGTGCGTTGCCTTACGGTAGTATAACGCATCTTGCGAAAAACCGGAAGGGTCGTGCTGCGCAAGCAAGATATTGCGGTGGCGATGCGCACCCTACTTGCTCATCCGGTCGATCACCAATTCCGCCGGGGCGCACTTCGGCGACATTTGCAGAAGGTTCAACAGCGCGGCGGCAACTTCCTCCGGCGGGATGAACTTGGCGGTGTCCATCTCGCGGCCGGCGTTGACGAACAACTCGGTCGCCATCTTGCCGGGAAAGATTTCCAGGATGCGAATGCCTTGCCCTTTGACCTCCAGTCGCAGCGATTCGGCAAAACCGCGGAGCCCGTACTTCGAGGCGCAGTACGTCGCGTGGTGCAGTCCGGGGTTGCGGCCGCCGCCCGAGTTGATGTTCACAAGCGTGCCGGAACCGCGGGCCTTGAACATCGGCAGAAATGCCTGGGTGAGCAAGATGGGGGCCGTCAAGTTCAACGCGATGAGGTATTCGATCCGCTCGGGCGCGATCTCTTCGTGCGGCTCGATGCTCACAATGCCGGCGTTGTTGATCAGGATGTCGAGTTCTTTATCGAGTCCGAGTTTCACGAGCGAATCGCGAACGGCCCCCTCGGTGACGTCCCCCACGACCGTCAGGCACTCGACGCCGGACTGCCCGGCTTGCTCTTGCACCTGCCCGAGCCGCTCGGCATTTCTGGCGTTGAGGATAAGATGGGCACCGGCGGCGGCAAATTCCATTGCCATGGCCTTGCCTAAGCCGGAGCTTGCGCCGGTGATTAGAATCCAGCGGTTCGCCAAAGTCGTCATGGGGGGAGTCCAGCGTTGAGAGTCCAGAGTTAGTCCAGAGTTCAGAGTCGAGAGTCAGTGTAGGGCGCGGCGAATGGCGCGTCAACGCACTGTAGGGAACGCCCTCTGTGGCGTTCCGAAACCCGGAAAATACGTTCTTTGCGACTTCTGGGAATGCCACAGAGGGCGTTCCCTACAAAAAGTCACAGCCTCACTGGTCGCGGCTTTGTAGGGATTGACACCGGTCGAAACGACGCCAAAATGGGGGTTTCGTGAGAACATTCGCCTGGGACCGAAAGAACCACGATGGACCTGCAATTGAAAGACAAAGTTGCCCTGGTCACCGGCGGCTCGCGCGGGCTGGGAAAAGCGATGTGCTTCGAGCTGGCGGCCGAAGGCGCCAAGATCGGTGTCAACTACTACTGCAATCCCGAGAAGGGCATCGACCTGGCCGGCGAAGCCGCCGAGGTCGTGGGAGAGATTCAAAAGAAGTGCGGCGTCGAGGCATTCGCCGTGCCGGCCGACGTCGCCAAGGAAGCCGACGTCATCGAGATGTTCCGCCAAATGGAAGAGCGGTTCTCACAGATCGACGTGCTCGTGAACAACGCCGCCGTCTGTCCCACCTGCCAGGTCAAGGACATGCCCGTCGAAATGTGGAAGGAGACCATCGAGGTGAACCTCCAGGGCACGTTCCTCACCAGCCGCGAGATGGTCAAGCGGCTGCTTGACGCCGACCGGCAGGGAAAGATTGTCAACATCTCGTCCCAGGCGGCCTTTCGCGGCTCGACCACCGGACACGCACCCTACGACGCCAGCAAAGGCGGCATCGTCACGTTCACCGTCGCCCTGGCCCGCGAGGTCTCGATGCACGGAATCAACGTCAACGCCGTCGCGCCCGGAATGATCTATACCGAAATGACCAAGGATACCATCGAACGGAACAGGGAAAAATACCTTGCACGGATCCCGCTGAACCGCATTGCCAAACCGTCCGAAATCGCCAAGGTCGTCGTCTTTCTCTGCTCCGACGCGGCGAGCTATATGTGCGGCGCAACGGTCGACGTCAGCGGCGGAATGCTGATGCGGTGAGTGAGTAGTGAGTAGTGAGTAGTTCGACTGTCTAACTTATGTTGACGTGACGTAAAGTATTTGATATTAGCA
>CAZJRB010000164.1:0-11760 GCA_964547995.1 uncultured Planctomycetaceae bacterium
GGAGGATGCATCGTATGCGACACGTTGCGATCTTGATCGAAACTTCCCGGGCCTACGGCCGGGGCCTTCTCCGTGGCATTGCCCGGTACAACCGGGAACACGGTCGCTGGTCGACCTACTTCCAGCCTCAAGGACTGGGCGATCCGCCGCCGCCGTGGCTGGCCAAATGGCAGGGGGACGGCATTATCGCGCGCATCGACAATCGCCCTCTGGCCCGGGCGGTGACCCGTTCGCGTGCGCCCGTCGTGAACCTCCGCGGAACCCTCGGCGACCTCACGTTTCCGTTCATCGGCTCCGACAACGAGGAGGTCGCCCGCCTGGCGGCCGAACATATGCAACACGACATTCCGCAACATCACGACGCGGCCTGTCCGCAGCCGCCCGGTCAAGCTGCGCATTCACAAACCGGCGCCCAAAGGCAGGACACGCGCTTGGCCCTTCGCTTGTTTTAGGGTTAGTAGAAGCCTGGAAAAGGTCCAGGCTCGCCCAAACGGGAAATCCCAGCATAAGGTAACGATTATGGTTCGGTCTTTCCTCTTGTTTCTGACAATACTGGTCTTCGGTTTAGCTTTCAGCGGTGGAGTCTTCGCGGACACGACCGATGATGGGTTCGTTCCGCTGTTCGACGGCAAGACGTTCAAGGGCTGGTACGCCGCGGATATGAGCTGGTGGTCGATCCAGGATGGGGCGATCACCGGGACGATCACTGCCGAGAAGCCGTGCAAGAAGAACCAATACATTTTCTACGAACCCCACCTGTCCGATGACAAAGATTTGCCGCTGTTCGGTACGAAAGGACTAATGGGCGACTTCGAACTGAAGATCACGCACCGGATCACCTCGCCCCATCGCGTCAATGGCGGTTTTCAATACCGCAGCGAACACTACATGGATGGCGACTGCAAGGGATACCAGATCGACAACAATACGATGACGCCCTGGCTCGCACGGATGTACGACGAGTTCGGACGACATACGCTGGCGTGGCGCGGCGAGCGGACTCGAATCGACGAAGCGGGCAATCGAAACGTCGAGCGAATCGCATCGGTGCCGGAGAAGGCGCATTTCTCGCTCGACCAGTGGCATCAATACCACTTGATCTGTCGCGGCACGCAGATGACGCTCTATATTGATGGAAAGCTTGTCGCGGAGGTTTTCGACGGTCAGCCGTCGGCTGCCGATCTTTCGGGGCTCCTCGCGCCGCAACTGCACAGCGGGCCGCCGATGGTCGTCCAGTTTAAGGATATTCTCTACAAGCAGCTGACGAAAAGCGATTGGCCGACTGCGACTTCGGTAGCAGCTCCGGCGCCCAAGCCTGACGTGAAGAAGCCGGCACTGACCGACAAGACGCTCGTTGCCTGGGTTTGCCCCTCCACGCTCAGCCAGAAGGGTGGAAGCGTGCTGACGGTTCAGTCCGGCCCGGAGTTCGACGGGATTGTTTTCGCTGAAATCATGCCCGCGAAGTGGATGGTCGGCAGTCATTTCTATCAGCGGACAAACAGGGAACAGAAGGATTATCCGGCCGTTAGATTGACCGACGGCGAGTGTTACCAGATGGCGATTGTCTACCAGGGCGACCGAATCACGCTCTACAAGGATGGCGAACCGATCGACTCGTACGCGAGAAAGAACATCAACATTCTCGGCAAGCCCGATCTCCTTATTGTCTTTGGCAAGCGGCATCATGGGCAGAACGGGAACGACTTCTTCCAAGGCGCGATCGATGACGCGCGAGTGTACCCGAAGGCCCTGTCGCCTGCGCAATTGAAATCCCTCACGCCGAACGAGCCAACGCCCGGCCTTGATCCGACCGTGTGGTTCGATTTTGCAGGTGATAAGATCACCGACCGTGCCGGTGCGCTCAAGGGCATAGCAGCGGTCGGCCAGCCGAAACTCGTCGGCGGTAAGCTCGTGCTCAGCGACCGCGCCTTTTTCTACGCCGCGCGGACACAAGCGAACCTAAAGGGAATGGTTCCTCCGCCACCCGGTCAGCCGTTTGATATCTCACGCATCGACTCGTACGACTGGCCGACGATGCCGGAGGATCCGCCCGCCGCGTGGTCAGTTTACCACCTCGCCCATCCCGGCCCGGGTATCGGTATGCCGGGGGATCCGAATTGCGCGTTCTTCTGGAAAGGCCGATACCACCTCCACTATATCTATCGTAATGCGGAAGGTTACGCATTCGCGCACGTTTCCAGCACCGACATGGTCCATTGGCAGTGGCACCCGACGACGCTCACCCCGAGCTTCACTGGCCACGGCATGTTCAGCGGCACCGCCTTCATGACGAAAGAAGGCGAGCCCGCGATCATCTACCACGGCCAAGGCTCCGGACGAAACGTGATTCACTCCCCGCTCGACGATCACATCCAGCGTTGGGCGCGACCGAAGCCGGTGGTTCCAAGGGCGGCCGATGGCAGCGTCCCTGAAAT
Source organism: uncultured Planctomycetaceae bacterium (assembly GCA_964547995.1). Lineage (GTDB taxonomy): Bacteria > Planctomycetota > Planctomycetia > Pirellulales > Thermoguttaceae > CAZJRB01. Next base: position 2,436 of record CAZJRB010000164.1, read on the forward strand.
GCGGCATTGGGATCCTGACTGCTGGCTAAATGGCGACATGTACTACGCGCTCTCCGGTGGAAAGAATCCGCAACTAATGAAGTCAAAGGATCTGAAGAACTGGACTCATCTAGGTGACGTCCTTCACGAGGACTTCCCATCCGACCTCGGCGTGGAGAAGGGTGAGGACATTTCGTGCGCGAACATGTTTAAGATCGGTGATAAGTGGATGCTCCTTTGTATCAGTCACCGTTTGGGTTGTCGCTATTACTTGGGCGATTTCAAGGACGAGAAGTTCCTGCCGGACTTTCACGCGATGATGAACTGGAAAGGCTGGCAGTTCTTCGCGCCCGAGTCATTGCTTACGCCCGATGGGCGGCGTGTGATGTGGGCGTGGTGCAAACTGGACCAGCCTGGCATGCGGACCGCCATCCAATCGCTCCCGCGCGAGCTGAGTCTGCCAGAGGACGGTGTTCTGCGGATCAAGCCGCTACGGGAACTCGAGTCGCTCCGATTCGATGAGAAAACGGAATCGGACCTTACCGTTTCGGACGGCAACCCGCTTCTGCTGAAACAAATCGCCGGCGATGTACTGGAACTGGAAGTTAAGGTTGCGCCAAACGACGCAACAAAGTTCGGGCTTACGGTTTTCGGAGACAAGGAGAACCAAGCGGGCCTCCCGATCAGCGTCATTCCCGGTGAAAGGATCCTCCAGGTCGGCGATGTTCGGGCACCGTTTGAGCTAAAGGAAAACGAAATGACGACATTTCGCGTCTTCCTCGACAAAGCGATCGTCGAAGTCTTCGTCAACGACCGCCAAGCGGTGGTGACCGCGCAGACGCATCCGGCGGAGAACATTGGCATCGCACTTTTTGCCGAAGGGGCCGACATGAAAGTACCATCCTTGACCGCCTGGAAGATGAAAACCCCGATCACGGCAGACAACTGCAAGGTGAAGTTAGAGGATTAGATGATAGGTAACCTCCGATGGAGAAGTTGATTGTCGGTCTCTATTGGCCAGCCTTTGTCTCTGCTTGCCTGCCCTCTTTCAAGTCTCTTGAGGTGGCCAGTGCAATAACCCGGCCCTCGTTTCCCACAGCGCAGTAGAAATGGTAGACCACGCCGTCGTGCTTGATGACCCAAGGCTTGTGGGCATACGTGGCGTCCCACGGCTCAGACGGCTCGATCAAGTGCGGCCCGGTCCATTTCGTCCAGTTCACCAGATCGTAAGAGCAGGCGAAGGTGTCGAACGCTTTGGGTTTCCAGAAGGCCCCGAAGTAGAACGACGTGAATCTCGGCGTGATCCGAGCGCGTCTGGGAAATCAAAACGAAGTCGCCCTTTCGCAATCTGCCGTGAATGTCGTTGTGTCCAAATCGCAATAGGAAGGGGTGCTTTGCCAACACCAGCTTCGCGGCAGCAGCGCCGACGATCTCCATGCCTGTGCCGACGAGTCCATGGGCCCCTTCGAACTGGTCTCGCGCCGCGAGGATCCGTCAGCCAAAAGCCGGCGGATCGGTGCCCTTAGGGCCTGTGTAGACCATCGCAGTCCCGTTCAATCTCTTTTAGCACGGCGATCAACAGGCAGTATCCGTTCCTGCTGACGTAGAAGTGCTCACCCTCGTCTCCCTGGTTGGTAGCAAGCACATCATTCAAGTTGTTGGTGATGTCCTGCCAATCTACGTCCGGTATCGCAGGTTCGGGGTAATTGCCCGCTTCGTCCACCAGTTCCCGCAACTCGCCTTCTCGTATTCGCCTACGTAGGTCGGCGAAAGAAATTGTCTCACCCCGGTCAAGTGCTTCGACTGCACGCATCATCAAGGGCCAGAGATCGGAAGCATAGAACGCCATCGACTCCTCCAGTGCTTTGTCTACCAAGTGAAAAAGAAAAAGGAAGTAATGTGTGACAAACCCAAAGTACAATCCCCCCAATAGTGGGCATTGCTCATCTCATTTCATGAACGATTGGCACCGCATTCCGTTGTCTTTCCATTCTTCGGACACCATGCCACAGAGCGTATCAAGTGTGATGGCAGAAAGCATCTCCCCGCCAATCCTGCATTCGATGACATCAGGTGACGCAATCTCGTCCAGATAACCCTTCGCTGGCCCTTCAGTGTAAGCCGACGCCCTTCTCTCGATGTGGACCCATTGGCCGAACGAACCTTCTCTCAGCCAAATTGTCAAACAGCTTCTTGCTTGCTGGCATTCGGATGCCAAGCAAACCATTCGTCTTGTACATCTATCTGCTGGTTCTCACCTCCGTCGTCATTGAACATAAACAAAAGACTGATCTAGAATAGTCGAATTAGTGGGACGGGGAAACGTCCTTCGCGACATACTTTCACCATTCGGGATGCTGCATCATATCCTCCGCGATGCGACGCAAAACGCTGTTGATGCTCTTCGTGACTGCTGCCTGAGACACTCCTTCCTCCGCACCGATTTCTTGATGCGTCTTGCCTTCACAAAAGCACTTGATGACTCTCTCCCTTTGCTTCGGCGAGCAGTACTTGTCGAGATAAGACTGAAACATGATTTCGGAATCGACGTCCGCGGCCTTCTCGTCACGCACGAGATCGCGAAGTACTCGCACACTTCCATCTTTTCCAAGTACCGGTGTTTCCAGCGATTTCCCCTTGCGCCGCTTTGCGGAACGATCCTCATCCTGAACGATCTCTGCCCATGACGGAAAGGCTTTCAAATAAGCCCGCCAGCGGCTCTCAAGATCGCCCTGTCTATCCTTCAGCCGGAACGCAACTACATGGAGCAAGAGATCGCGAGTCTGTTTGCTCATACCCTTCCAGAAGCCGCACAGGACCGGATCCAATGCCGGTACCAAGTGGCCGAGGTCCGGATGCGGCAGGTACATTAACAAGAATGCCCGCTTCTCCGCGGCCGTCATCTGCTCACGTAATCCACGGTACGCTCGGACGAACACGTAACCCAACAACAGATGATACATCCGAATGGCGTTGCGCATGCAAAGTCGGCCATACTCGCGTGCGAAAAGCATGTACTGCGTACAGGATATAATCTCACACCATTTCTGAAACCTGTCCGAATTCTCAATCGCTTCTTTAAGGCGCGCCACACGGAAGTCGTCGGATGGCTTGCGCTTCCGCACCTTCCCACGCCGTTCATACACATCCACAATCGTGGCAAGAAGTGCGTTGGCCGTATCTGTGCCGAGACGTTCGTCCACTATAGCCAGGCGCTCGTCCGACCGGAGTGCCAAGAGCGATTCCTCTCCGAGATCTTTGGCGATCGGTTGAAGATGACGGCGGACCTGGGCAATCATTTCGTCACATTGACTTAGATGCTCCTCGGAGCGTGCAAAATGTTTCGACGCATTCTCACGCTCCGCTGACAAGTCCGCGGCCTCAATGTCTGGTTTGTGAGGCGGTTTTTGCCCACGTCGTTTGGGTTTGGGACTCGCAAGGGATAAACCGAATACCTCAAACAGGATACCACGGGTGAACTGTAGTGGCTTCGACTGCTTGCTGCCGACTGTAGCCTCGTTCCCCAGAGCCCGGTTTACGTCTGTGATGAGCTCGTGCAGTTGTCGCAACTGTCCTTTGACATCGTGATCGAAATTCAACAGTTGCTTGAACGATTCCTCCATTTCAATCGCTGGCTTGAGAAATATCGCCTGCTCAATCAAGTCCGTGGTCGACTCGGCACTGATGCCGGCCATTTTCAATAGCAGTTCCACATTAGTCAGATCCCGGAACTCGGGTTGTTGCCGAAGTTCGTCGAACGTATCGTACTTCCTGCGCTTGCCCGACGATCTCTTTGATGCGCTGAGGCTCGACAGAAGGAAGGTTCTGCGCCGTCTTGGGTCGACATGCGACTTGGTATCCTGAAAGAAAATGGCCGAAACCCAACGCTGACAGTGAAAGTAGGCACTTGCAGGAACATACATGTGGGCCGCTACAAGCCGTGTGGCAATGGCGTCGATAAAATGGGGGCGGCCGTTTTCGAATTCCGGAAGGAACAGTCGCAGACTGTGTTTTGTGGAGGTGCCACTGGCGTTCGGAACACACAGTACATATGGGCGAACCAAGAACCGAACGGCGACGCCTAGTCCCGGCAAAACGTCTGGCACCACAATCGTGTTCTGCGAGGAAGAGTTCTTCATTGCCAGAGTTGCCTGGAATGCCTACGAGACCTTTGTTGCTTCTTGGACGCCTTGATCGACGAGCGACGGACGGACAGAAGCACGATCGTCATTGATTGGGGCGGGAACTCGACGACCGCGAGCTGGGGCAGCTACAACGGCGTAATTTATTATAACTCTGAAGGCGTGGGATGAGAAGTGTGACGGCAACTACCAGTGCGACAGACATGCTTGTCGCTTGTCCTCGGTGATGAGGACAGGGACGGTTATGAAGATTCCCGCCATGTCAAGACGTGCGCCTCACACTGCCCCCACCTTCGGTGGGGGTAAACTGTTCGGGGTCTCATGATCCAGGATTGGCTCCTCCCGCCGCGTATTGTCTTGGTGCCGAGTGGCGTAGCGCTGCAAGGCTTGGGGATGCCGGGATCGAGAGAATTCTTTGGAACATGGGGTTATGAAAACGGCCGTTCGTTTCCAATTATTATCTGTGGGCGTCCTGCGGTCCTCCACTGTTCGGGGGGCATCTCGCCGACGGGGACTGAGGGATGAAAGAATGGGGCCGAAGAACGGGCGTTGGTGAAAGTTAACGAGGGCGATTGAAAGTCACTTGCACGCTTGAATGCGGGCGGCCGACATTCTTTTTGTCCCAACAGCCCTCAAAACAAGGGTGAAGGGCCGCTGGGACAAGAATGTCTTGAGGGTTACGTCACGGGGGTAATTGTCGCTGAGGCCGAAAGTGATTGTCGCTCAACAGACGTGATCGGGCGGGCTAACCTGTAATTCTCACACGCCCTACGACAGGAGAACATCGCAATCGCATCTACTCCAGACGAATCTCACAGGCCCCTCCGGCCGCCCCGCTTGAGTTCCTCCTCCCCTTCGCGGGAGGCGGCGTCTGCCATTGCCTCTGAAGCTGAAGCGCCGTCTGCAGCAGGTAACGGCACCCCGGCTGTCCTTGAAAGGTCTTCCTTCGAATACCATCTCCAAGAGTACACCAGACATTTTCAGCCTGAGGGTCACCTTGAGTTGATGGTAGTCCGCGACCTCGCGCGACAATCGGCGTTGATGGAGGTGTGGGGCGAAGGGGTGGCTGCCCTCCAGCGTCAACGGGCCCAGCGCTTGCAGGGACTCGTCCTTCCGGAAGGTGGCGAGGACGTTGACCTGGAAGACGTCTCCTTGGCGGCAGCAGTCTCTGCCCCCGATGTCCAACTTGGCGAAATCCACGGACAGCGGCGGTCCCGCGCGTTCTATCGGGCACTGCGTACGCTGGAAGAGTTGCAGGAACAGCGTAAAAGTCGCGAGGTGGAGCCAGACCATACAGTGCCGACAAGTCGTTTCCTTACGGAAATGGCCTGCTTGGCTTACCTTCTGAAACGATTCGAGCAAGGGTGCTATCGATGTCCGCGGTGCGGTTGCGGTCATGGACATTTCATCAAAAGTCGGCGGTGCTGGGAGTGCCGCGACTGTAAGCGGCAGACTGGACTGAGGTCCGGCACAGTCGCCGCCGACTCGCCGTTGCCCCTGATGACTTGGTTCGAGGCGATCCGTCTGTTGCTGTTGCGACCCACGTTCGGAACCACCGAACTGTGTATCAGATTAGGTATCAGTCGCTCGACCACGGTGAGGAACATGGCCCGCAAAATCCGCGCGGCCATGACCGAGGAGAACGCCAGCGAGTTGTTGGCCGGGCTCGATGTGTACTTCGCCCAGTGCGCAACTACGATACCTGAGTCAGGTGCGCCGCAGGACAGAAACATGGTCCCAGGTTCCGAGGGCATCCAGGTGTCACCGGAATCGGACGTAAATCCCGTCGACATCAAAGGTTAAGGAGACGGTCTTAGACTCCAAGACATAGGGCGCGCAACCTGACCGAGGTGTCGCCCAGTTCATTCAAGTGTTCAATGTCCAATCCGACAAGGAGGAAAACGCATGTCTACTAATCTGTCACTTCCAGGGCCGGGCGGGGCTGAGCCCGAGAAGATCGGCAACGAACAGACGTCAGGCGAGGACCACGGTGAACGAGCCCGCCGCCATCACCAACACTCGCAGAAACGAGCTATCCCGAGCGAAGCGGACTGCTTGTCGGCCATCGCCCAGGTGGCCGGGCTGGCGGCGATGGGGTTGCTGAAGCCGGGACAGGCCAACGCCGTCCGCAACGCATACCGAGACATCCTCATGCATCACAAGGCCAAGGCCAAGGAGGTTGAAAAGAGCCTCTCGAACTCCGACGTCTTGGATTTGTTGCGGACGGATCCGAAGCTGCTGGACCTGTTGGCCCCTCTCTTGACCGGTGAGCAACTCGATATGGTGATGAACGCTGGTTCGGAGGATGCGGATGGGTAAGCTTGAGTTTTGTGAGCACTTTGTTCACTTGGGCGAGGAGCTGATTTCGTTTAAGGATCGGCCCTACTTGCCGGCGGTCTACCGTTGTGACAAACGCAACCTCGTCCTGAGGTGCAGCAGGCAGACGGAAAAGTCGACCTTCCTCGCCAATAGTATCATCTATGAGGCCTGCACGAATCCAGGCATAACAATGCTCCTGGTTGCACCCCGGTTCGAGCAGGCCCGCACATTCTGCCACACCCGCTTGCTGCAATGCCTGGATAACAGTCCGTTGCTTCGCCGGAAGCTCGTCGGTTCGAGTACTCGCCAACTCCGCATCACTCACATGACCTTTGCCAATGGATCTCAGCTCTTCGTTCGAGCTGCTTTCCTGACCGCTGACAGTTGCCGCGGCCTGAGCGTTCGGCGCCTGTACATAGATGAATACCAAGATATCGCGGCGAACCATCTACCGGTCTTGCAGGAAACACTTTCTCATGCCGAAGACGGCCGCACGATCCTCGCAGGGACGCCGAAGACGATTGACAATCACCTCGAGTTGATGTTCGGTCAATCGACCGCCAACGAGTGGACACTCCAATGTGAACGATGCCAGAAGGGGGTGATCCTCGATGAACGCAGCTTGGGACCACAGGGGATTATTTGCCCCGACTGCTCTGGATCGCTCGATCCGAAACAGGGTCGCTGGGTGGCGCGGAATCCCACAGCGACCTGGGGTGATGGATTCTGGATTTGTCATCCGATGGTGCCGTGGTTGAACTACGACGAGATCGTTGATCGCCAACGAGTTTACGACATCGCGAAGTTCAAGAACGAAGTGCTCGGGCTGTCCACCACCATCGGTGATCATGTCGTCACGCGGGCGGAACTTGAAGCGTGCTGCGGTCAATACGCGATGGCACACTCGCGGGACGACGTTCCGCGTCTTGGACGCGACAAGCTGATTGCTGGCATCGATTGGGGAGGTGGAGGCATCTCGCAGACTGTGCTTGTGATTGGATTCATGCGAAGCGATTATCACTTCCAGGTATGTCGCTTCGAGCGTTTTTGCGCGACCGAAGACCCGGATCGAGTGCTCGACGCCGTTGCAAGGCGCTGTGCCGATTTCCGCGTCCGGTTGATTGGTGCTGACGGTGGCGGGAACGGCCACGTTCTGAACCGCTTGCTGCTAGACCGTCTGCGGCGCAGTTCCGGTCTGTTTGCGATACTATACTCTGCCGCTGATCATGAGCCTCGTCAGGACGGCGTCTTGATCAAGTGGACGGTGAACCGGTCGGCGACGATTGGCGCGCTGTTCTCACGAGTCAAGAAGGAGAAAATCATCTTTCCCCGACTACAGGATTGCAGCAGTTACCTACAGGAGTTTGAGTGCGAGATTGCCGAGTACGACGACATCAATCGGACGGTGAGATACACGCATCCCGAAACGCAACAGGATGACGCGATGCACGCGACGAATTATGCCTTGTTGCTTGGCATCTACAGTTTCTCGGGAGCTCGCAGGAGCATTTACGAGTGCTATTGAACCCAGCCTGCGAGTTCCGTCTTCTGCCGAGGTGCTCCGGTGATACCATAGAGGCGAGGAAGTTCGTGGATGACAGACTTTGTGTCCCAAACATGGGGATTTGACAGCTTTTGCGTCCCGGCCTTGACAAGATTTGCGTCTGAAGCGATCATAAGTCCTTATTCCGTGGGGCGGAGCTTGACAACTTTTATGTCCGCCACCACCCCTGCTTGGCGAAATCTGTCCGCAAATCGCAGCCCGTCACCTTGAAGAAAGGGAAATCCATGAGCGTGAAGAAGTTTGTATCCCCATTTCTAGCCGCAATGTTGTGTGCCGGGACGACAGTGGCGAACGTGGAAACGAAGGTCATGATTGGCGAACGAGGCAACAAGATCGCCTATGTCGTATCCGTTCCTGATGACTACGAGACCAGCAAGAAGGTTTATCCGTTTCTTATCCATCTTCATGGGCACGGAGGCCAGGGCAGCGATCTGAAGGGCATGGGCGGGCCGCTGGGAAGTTACTGGAGAGAGAACTGCGAACTAGTCGCAATCTTTCCTCAATGTCTGAAGGGCCTGACCTGGTGGCATCCGGAAATGCTCGATGCAATGATGGCGGTTGTCCAGCGGGAAGGAAAAAAACTGCGGGTCGACCCCGACCGGGTCTATATTACCGGTCAGAGTATGGGTGGGTATGGATCGTACAACATGGCGATGAGGTTTCCCGACGTCTTTGCGGCGGTGGCACCGATCTCCGGCGCGTCTGGCGGAAGTGGCTCGCTCGCCGCAAGCGCGGGAATCGCCCGCCGTGGAGCTGGTTCGCTCGACTTCAGGAGCGTTATCGTCTCCCGTATGTAGCAACGATCCACTCGGTCTGCCGTCCGCGAAGCAAAGGAGTTACTTGAGGAACCGTATGCGGTAGTCCTGCACGTACGGATCTGTGGGAGCCCCGGGTGAGCAGTTAGCCTGATAAGGTTTTAACACTTCCATCGCCCTCCGTCGCCGCTCTTCGAGTTCCTCCATCGCCCTCCGTTGCTCCTCCATCGTCACCCGCCGCCGCTCGTCCGCTGCTTCGATGGCCAATTTGTACTCCCTGAGAATCTGGGCGTTCATTGTGGCCGCCTCTATTTCCATAGCACGGCTGACGGGCCGCCCGTTCGCTATCAGGTGATAGAAATCGACCCTGCCCTTGAACGTGGCCACGAGCCGCCCCCGTTGGAAAAATAGGAAAAAAGGAAAAATAGAAAAATAGGGACAGTCACCTATTTCCTGAAGGCACATCTCTCGAAAATGGGTGACTGTGATCAGAAACGACAGTTGCACCCTTGCTAGTCCTAAAACAAGCGTGAGTTTTGCTGTTCAATAGTTTGCGTCAACGTGGT
>CAZJRB010000165.1:0-11348 GCA_964547995.1 uncultured Planctomycetaceae bacterium
CCACGTTGACGCAAACTATTGAACAGCAAAACTCACGCTTGTTTTAGGACTAGTATGATCCAGGCGTTCATGCCATTTTGCGACCGTTGTGGGAGTCAGGAATGTCACTTTCTCGCCCACCGGCCAGAAGACCTGGATCACGCAAGCCGGCCGCCCGTGGAAATCGCGCAATTGGTACGGTGCTCGATATTCATCTTCCGGTCCGCAAATCTTCGTGGGTGAGTAACAGTGCGATATCACCAATGAGTTTGTGGCTGTCAAGTGTCCGACGTTGCCCATGACCAGCGGGCGCCCGCAAATCATGTGCGTCACCAGGTCCGCCACACCGAAGTCCGGGTCGCCTTCGCAGATTCCCACCAGGCCCTCGTCGTTCAGACGGGATATGGCCACACAGCCCGGCCCGGGATCGCCCGGCGCACCGATGCACGCCGCACCGGCGACGATGGCGCCTTGGCAGTTGTTCTTGCGAATCAGATCTCGCAAGACGACGTAGTGCTTTGCCGCGTTGAAGATCGCCTTTTTCTCCGGCTCGACAACCTTCTTGGCAGTCTTTTCATAGAAGTCGGCCAACTGCCGCATCTCGTCGCTCGCTGCGTACTTGTGGTAGATCGCAAGGTAGTCGGGGAAATCGACGAATCCGGGGCCCAGCGGGTGGCGACGGCCGTGGACGTCATGGATACGGTTTTCGTCATAGACCTCATTGGATTTTGGTGAAGCATACACCAAATTCGCCTGCTTCAGCCGCGCCGGAGCGCTCACCAGCCGCAGGGATGTTTCCAGCCAGCTCACATCCGGAGCCGCACACACATACGTGTTGGGCTTGCCGTATCGGACGGGTGGTCCAAATTCTATGTTCGGCAGGTTGAAGAAGACGACGGTCGGAATGTCGCCGCGTCCGTCGAGAATCTTTCCGACAGGGTCCCAGCCCGGGCCTTCAAATCCTGCTCGTACTGGTAGCTTGGCGGGAAGGACCCCCGTTCAGCGAGGATCGTTACACCACCTAGTGCCTTGGCGCCGAAATCGACTCGGTTCATATAAAGCGTCTGCGACTCTCGCGTGCCGCCAATCGTCATCCCGAACTCGCCGTTTCCGAGGTTGGGTCCCTTCGTGTAGGAGATCGTCACCACACCTTTCGGCAACGAGGAGTAAACCCCGGTGGATTCCTGCAGGATCCTGGTCAGGTCATCTTCGGCGGACAAACGCAGACAAAGCCCCAGTAGAATCGAGAAGCAACAAAACGTGTTCAGGTTCTTTCCCTTCATCGGGAGTGCTCCTCTTCTGTCGCCAGGGCAGCTTTGAAGGTCTTGATCTCGTAAGGGCGGATCGTCAGCGGCACCGTGCCGTCGGCCAGCGGTACATCGCTGTCTTCGCGTTCCAGGAGATTGCATTGGGCGGCCCGCACGAATGGCCGTGCGGCTCGCAGAACTGCTTCGTGTTCGATACCGTACCTCTCGACGACGCGGATGATCAGCTCACTCGAATGCCTTGCTCTCTTTACGGCCTCCAGAGTGATGCCGTTGGTGAAGGCGGAGGCTTCGACATCGGTGAGTGACAGAAAGCTGTGTGCCGACGGCAAGTCTCCGTCGTGGGAATCGCAGACCACCGTCTCAACCGGATCGTTCAGGTCGAGGGCTTCGTCGTGCGTGTGAGCCCGTCGCCAATCGAAGTCGTGCGGGTAGAGCGAATAGACGAAATGGTGCTCTTCCTGGTCTGAAACAGGGTCCGGGTACTTCGGGCCCTTCAGAAGCGTCAGGGCCATCATCCCGCCGTGTGCTTCGTGGCCGTACTTACAGTCGTTCAACAAGCTCAGGCCATAGTCGGGTTGCGAAAGGTCCATCCAGAGGTGGGCGGGCACCTCGAACTTGGCTTGCTCAAACGAGTTGTTTCGAGTGGTGGGACGCTGGATGTTGCCGTAAGCGATGTCGAAGGTCGCCTGACGGGCAGCAATCGGCGTGTGGAACCGGACCTTCAAGAGCTTGTGTTGTTCGTGCCAGTCGATGCAGGTCTCGAAATCGACCCGCTTTGCCCCGGCGGCAAGGACGATCCGCTGGACGATTGTCGAGTTGCGGAACTTGCGAGTGACTTCAATGGCCGATCGAACCGCCCCCTCTTCCGACACGCGAACGGTCGCACCGGGAAGATCGTACAGAAGGTCCGTGTAGTGCGGCTCGATGTCCCAGGCATCGAACGTACCGGGGATGTCCTGATACAGACAGAAGACATTCCCTCGGCCGTCCGGGTCGATCCACTCTCGGCTAGCCTTTGTGTCTCGCAACGAGGTGATTTCGCCTTCGCTGTTGACGGCCACCTTGAGCCGTTCGTTTTCCAGGCCGGTCGTTGAAACTCGGACAGCCGGAAATGTCTCTATACCGGGGCCGTCGATTAGACGATACGTCTTGTAGCCACATGACGGAAGGTTGGCGACTGGGAAGACGAGACACGTCTGACCCGTTGCGAAATCCTCGGTGAACTGGTGGGGAATCTGTCGGCCTTCGGGATCGAGGACGTGAATGTCCTGCCGGGCCATTTCGATGCGGGCAAGCGAGTCCCGCGTGAAGGGTTGACCATTGAATACGAGGAGGGCACGTCCGGGCCCGCGAGTGTCGACCCGGCTGGCGATGTTGTCAAGAGCGCCGCGCAGAACCCGATGTCCAATCTCCGTTGCCGTGTCGTACGCTTCGAGCAGATCGTCGTAGGCGGCCGTGATGTGCGTACCGGGCAGCGAGTCGTGAAATTGGTTCGTCAGTACGAGTTCCCATCCCCGATCGAGCTCGCTCTGCGGATAGGGAACATTTGCAAAGCACGAAAACAACTCCGCCTTGCGATACAGGAACTCGCAGTAGCGGTTGAGCTTCTTCAGCCGGCCCTTCGTGGTGTAGACGCCTCGGTGTTCCTCCAGGTACAGTTCATCGTCGAGCACGGGCAGATCGGCACCAAGGGCCTTCTCATACATGCTTTCCAGACAACGTTCCACGGTTGAGGACGTTGTAGGCACCATGCCGGGAAAACTCTCGTAGCGTTTGACATACTCGAGCATTTCAGGGTCGGGACCGCCGCCGCCGTCGCCCCACCCGTACGTGAACAAACTCTCGCCGACCGAGGCCTTCTTCGAAAAGCCGTCCCAATGCTCTTTCAAATGGTCCGGTTCCATCGTACCGATGAAGATCGTTGGCGGCACCGTCGCGAAGATTCGCGATCCGTCGGGCCCTTGCCACCAGAATACGCTGTGCCGCCATGGGTTCGTATCGTTCCAGGCCGCCATCTTGTGCGTTACAAAGTACTTCAGGCCGCACTGGACGAAGATCTGTGGCATCGTCCATGCGTTGCCGAAGACATCGGGAACCCACGCGGTCTTGGGTGTTATGCCGAACTCTTGCTCGATGAACTCAATCCCGTGGAGTAACTGCCGGACGAACGATTCCCCTGAAGGAAGGTTGCAGTCGGGCTCGACCCAGAAAGCGCCGATGACCTCCCAACGCCCTTCCCGAACTCGCTGCTTGACCTGCTCAAAAATCTCCGGATAGGTCTCCTTCATTTCTCGATACATAAGCGGTTGACTCTGGCAGAACGTGTAGTGTGGATACCGCTCCATCATCCGCAAAGCCGTAGCGTGTGTGCGGCCAATCTTGCGAACGAATTCGGCGTGCGTCCAGAGGTACACCAAGTCGAGATGGGAATTCCCGCAGAGGTGGATTTTGCCCTTCTTCCGGAACTCTTGGCTCTGGTAGATCTTCCTGCGAACGATTCCCTGGGCGTGAAGGGCCATCCCGCGGACCACATCGTAGGAGCGCTCCTCCTGATCGATGTGGCGCGTCGCCTCTGCCAAGGCATGACGCAGAAACTCCAGCAACTCCGGTTCGATCCCTTCGACCATCATGACGTTAAACGCCGCCCGCAGGTCCCAGTATGCCTCGTTAATCTGCGGGTCGAAGGTGGCCCATTGCGACTCCTCGAAGGTCTTGACCTCACCTTCGCCGAAGTGCCACATGATGTAGCATTCGGCCTCGAGTTGATAGACCTCGGTGCCTGCGGCGCAATCGGTCATCGGCACACTGTCGCGGAACGGATCGAGCCCATGGTAGGGCAAGCCGTCGACTGACAGCAGACCGTCTCCGCTGAAATACACCTTCAGCACCACGGGCTTGCCGGCGAATCGTTCGGGCATGGTCGCCTGGCAGCGGAACAGGGCGCTCTGGTCGGGTCCGCCCCACGTCTCGCCAACGCGGATCGGTCGCCAGTCGGCATCGTCGAAGATCCGTTCCCGCTTGCGGGTGTATCGGAATTGCCGGAACTCCCAGTCTTCCAGAGGTTCACTTTCGGGATGAATCCACGGTCGCAGCGACTCGATCTTCTGTTGAATGATCTCTTCAAATGAAACGATCCGCCGCTGCTTGCCCTTAATGAGCCCGCGCCATTTGTCGAGGATCTTTTCCACACCGCTCTTCGCCATCGCTACACCGTGTTTTGCATCTTCCGAGATTCGTAAAGTCAGTCTTCAGGCAAAGTTCTGTACCAGGTAAAATACAGGGCGACGCAACATGCCGCAAACACACCCAACACGACGGCCGTTTCGGTATACCACTTGCCCATGAAGTAGATCGGCGACATATACAACGCGTACATCGCCACGATGCCCAGAAAAACGTTTAAGGCTACCAGACCGGGCTGCAGCGGAGTACGCATCGGCATGCCCGATTCGATGACCCGCTGCTTGATCCAGCCCCACCATCCGAACGGGCGCACCAGCCGGTAGAACTCGTCGATGTGCTCTGCCGCAACCGGCCGCGTCCACAGCGACACCGCAATGCACGTCCCCAGCGACATCACCAGGATCGTATAAGTAAAGTAACTGTCGTGAATACCCTGGATCCAAGCCCCTTCCGGCACGAACTGTTTGGCGAGCATGACCAGGGCGGGAATCAGACCGATTACACTGCCGGCGGCAAACCCCCAGCCGTTCATCCGGCCCCAGTACCACCGCAAGGCCAGCGGCACGACGAAGCAGGTCACCAGCCCCCCGAGCATCCACATCCAGATGCCGTTGAGCGAACTCTTGACAACCATCAAGTACCCGAATCCGATCGTCGTAACCACGAGTCCCGCCGTGGCCAGGTAGCTCGGCAGCATGTGCCCGCCCTCCTCGACATCCTTCTCGTGGTGGAAGATCGGTTCGTACATGTCCCGAACGATGATCGACGCCGTGGCGTTGATCTCGCTGCTAAAGGTGGACATGTACGCGGCGACCAACCCGGCGACCACCAGCCCCTTCATGCCGGTGAACAACAAGTCCGACTTGAGGAACAGGGGCACGACGGCATCCGGGTCGGCCCCCGTAACCGTCTGCTCTCGGAACACCGCGAATGCCAGAAACGCCAACCCGCCGAGGAAGACCCATCGCGGCAAGGCCAGCACCGTCCACAGGGCGGCCATCCAACTGGCTTCTCGACCGTTCTTCGCCGCAAGGAACCGCTGCTCGCCGTAACGTCCTCCGGCACCGCCAACCGATCCGATGAGGCCCACCAACGAGAACGCGAAAGCCGCGCCGGCGAAGTCGCTCCAGCCCTGGTAGTCTTTGCTCTGCGCGAACTCTCCAAGCTTAGGGGTCGGGTCGAATGCCAGGGAACGCCAATAGTCGGAGGTGACATTGCCGTGGGCGAGCGCTTTGTGCAGTTGCCCGGCGTCGTATTGAGTAAAGCAGATGTAGCCGACGATGAACGAGACGGTAAACAGCAGCAGTGTCTGCAGGAAGTCGGTCAAGATCACACCGCGAAAACCGCCGACAAGCACGTAGAGGCCGGTGATGCCGATCACGGTCATCGCGGTCGGGTGGCCGTCGAACCCGAGCTTCACTGCGAACTTGTGAATCACGATGTACGACATGGCCAGTTGCGCAATGCTGAACATGGTTATCATGACGGCGAACCCGATCCTCGCCGCGACGGCCCCGCCATCAACGCCAAACCGTATCCTGTTCAGCTCCGCCGAGGTCATCACGCCGGTGCGGCGAATCCACACGCCCATGAACGCCATGAGAAAGATGCAGTTGGGCATCCACCAGATCAGCGTGGTCCACCACGATTTCATTCCCAGAACCATCAGCATCGAAATCATCCACACGGTGCCGCTGATCGAGTAGTTGGTTGACGCGCCGGACGCCGCAAGCATCCACCACTTACCCTGGTTATCGCCCAAGAAATAGGAACGCATCCCCGTGGCCGACTTGCGGCTGAAGTAAACGCTGGCACCGATGGTGATGGCGAAGTAGATCGAGATGATGCTGATATCGATCCACGTCATGTGTCACCCTCTCTTCACATCAATCATTGTCCCGCACCCGCAGTTGTGTTCTCGTCCGATCCTCTCCCACTCATCGAAGACCGCCATGGCCGTTTCTGGCACGCCGGCCAGCTCGAACGAGAACTGGGCAATCACGCCGCCGGTCGCGTCCCACAAGTGGCGCGCCACCTTCTGCACGGCGTCGCGGCCGACTTGCGGATCTGGAGAAGCCAGCACGTGTTGCCGATCAATCTCGCCCCAGAACGTGATTTTACCTTTTGCTCGCTGAGCCACGTCGGTCATGTCCATGCAGAAGAGCTGCGAGTTGATCGCGTCGACACCCGCCTCGATCAGGTCCTCGTAGATTGCGGTGATATTTCCATCGGAGTGCATGAAAGCGAACTTGCCCGCCGCATGAGCCAGATCGCAGTAGTCTCGGTAGAGCGGTTTGAACAGTTCCCGCCACGACGAGGGCGAAATCAGCAGCGAGTTCTGCGAGCCCCAATCGTCCTGAAAGAATATGCCGTCTACGTCGGTCCCCGTCCAGAACTCGACTTCTTTCAGGTAGAACTCGTGAATGGCCCGCAGCAGTTCGGCCGCTCCTCGTTCGGGCGAGGTCAGATCCACCATGGCGTCGGCCGTCCCCCGCAGGAACTGGTACCGTTCCCAAGGCCGCGGTCCGCACCCGGACAGAACGAACAGGTCGCTCTCGGCGCAAAACCGATTTACCCGATCGCGGGCAGCTAACTCATCATGCGGCAAGACATCGTATGGTGGGCGAATCGAACGCCAGTCCGCGACATCCCGCAACTTCGGCTGTTTGACCTCGCCGACGATTCCGCCATGGACGTTGACGAACTCGCACTCCCATTCGTCAACGTAGGTCCCCACCGCATACGGGTCGCCGCGTTTCTCGACCGGGATATCGTACACATCGTCGGCCCAAGTGATGTCGGATGGGAACCGCTCCTGCAAGAGTTCTGTCTGCTCCGGGTAGCGCCGCTCGGCCCACGGCAGCAGCCACATGTGCCGCGGAACACGCCGTGGCGAGGTGAACTCCAACGCCGCCGTGACGAGTTGTCGGGAATCAGCCGGCATCGCTTGCGACTCCTAGTTCGTGGCTCCCGTATTTTTCGGCCGCCCGATACATCGCCAGGGCGTTCTCCGGCGGAACGGCGTCGATGAGGATATTGCACGTGCTGAGGATGAATCCGCCGCCCGGGGCAATCTTCTCGCACAACCGGCGCACCTGGGCTTCGACTTCCTCGGGCGTTCCAAACGGCAGCAATCGGTCCAGATCGAGGTTGCCCATCAGGCACAACCGGTCGCCGTAGTCGCGTTTGACCTGCTCGATGTCCATGCCCGCGCTGGGTTGTAGCGACTGCAAGCCGTCGAAGCCACACTCGACAATCTCCGCCAGGGCCGTGCGGATGTCGCCGTCGGTGTGCAGAAACACGGGCACGTCACGATGGGCTTTGATGCGCGAAACCGCATCGGCCCATAGCGGATAGACGAAACGCTCCATGATCCGCGGGGGCAGAAACAGACCGCTGTTGTACGCGATATCGTCGGCCATCAGGATCGCGTCAGCGCCGTGATCGAGGAATATCTTCGCCCGGCCCACCTCGAACTCCATCACCTTCTCGGCCAGCGCAATGATCTGGTCGGTATTGGTCATGCACCAGACGAGGAAGTCTTCGGTGCCGAGCATCCAGTCCAAAGAACTGACCGGGCCACCGATCTGGCAGAACAGGAACAAGTCGCTGTGGTCGCGGAACCAGTCGAGCATTTCGGTACGGCAGAGGCCGAGATCGGGGACCGAATAGGATGCCGCGTCGGAAATATCGCCAATCGCCGGCTTGACCAACTGGGAACTCCCCTCGGTAATCACGTGCTCGTCGCCCAACGCGCTTAGGTATACTGGGTAGCCCCGATCATCTTGGCCTACTTCCTCCATCGGGAATTGGTGGATGTCGATCAGGTCGGCCCCCAGGACCCGCCGGGCGGCCAGTTGCCGTTCGTAGTCCGTGGACCGGTTGTACTGTTCCTCGCCAATCAGCGCCCGCAGCAGGCCGTTTTCGATCGCCAGATCGCCCTTGGGCACCCGGTCGGGTTCCTCGTGGCGGATGGCGGACACGACTCGCAGCTTCTTGTTCATGGCGATCCTTTGACCGGGCGCAACAGAAGCGTCTGACCCCTGGCCGTTTTCAGCGTCGCGCGGTCGTTCGAAAAGGTCTCGGCCGGTCTGCCGTTGCGCAGCACTTGCACCGTCTTTCCAGGCCAGGGATTCACGATCGTGCAATCCCTGCCGCGTTCGCTCAGGATCGACACGTACTGCACGGTGCCGTCGCGCAGCTCGCCGGAAACCAGAAAGGCCCCTTCCGCACGGAGGTTTCGGAACATCGCGTCGCGATCCTTCGGCCAGACCGGAAAGACCCGCAAGACGCCCTTGTGGCCCATGCAGAGCATCTGGTTGATCGTGTTGGGAACGATGCTGCAATTCTCGATGCCGTGTGGATTGCGCGCCGCCCAGCCGTTTGTATTGGCATGCTTCGTTACATAGGTGTGGAGTTTCTCGAGGATCACTTCCGGATCGTACCCCACCCGCACCGCCGCCGGGAAGATGCTGTTCATGCCGTTGTTGTCGGCCCAGCGGTTCATCACTTCGATGGTGTTGCGGGAGATTCTGAGCAATTGTGGATCGCTGTCGAGATGGATGGCCCCGGCCGGATAGATGTGCTGGATGCCCAGCGTGTTGTTGCGCCACCACGGCGTGCCCTTCTCGGTGTATCGAAAGACGGTTTTGCCGTTCTTCTCCTGCGTGGTCCACGTGCTGAGGTTGTCGAGGATGTGTCGCCACTTTTCGTGGCGATCCAAATCGGTCTTCAACTCCTTGCTCATGTCGATCGCCAATGCCAGGGAGTTTCTGACGAGCCCCAGCGACAAAATCGGATTGAAGTCGCCAAACGTGTTCTCATGCACCGCATCGTCCCGGATCACGTAGCGATTGTTTGATTCCTCCCACGTCACGTAGTCCTCCCAGAAGTCGGCAACCGCACGGACCAGCGGATAGAGTTCCTTGGCATATTCCGGGTCGTAGGTCGCATACCAGCGCGAGGCGATGTTGACCAGGCAGTAAGACGCGTTGCTTTTCTGTCCGCAAAACAGCCCGGGGCTCGAATCGCCCCGCCGGTCGTATCCATGGCCTCGTGTTACCTCCATGCCCTTTGGGCCGATCCCGACCGGGTAGTAGACGCCCCGGCATTTCAGCTCCTTCTGCGCGTACTCCCTCGCCTGCTCCATGAAGTCGACAATCGGGGCGTGGTAGGGATCGGCCTGCTCGATGTGATTGGAGCTGTAAAGGCCGTAGTAGGGGGCCATGTGGTTGTAGTTGAGGTGATAGTCCCCGTTCCATCCGGGGCTGTCGGTCGTGACCCACGTGCCGAACAGACCCGGCGGGAACTCCGGATCGCGGCTGCACGAGGCCATCACGTAGTTCGACATGTAATACTGGCGTTCGATCTCCTTGTCGGGGATCTCCACGAGCGACCGGGCCCAGAAGTCGTGCCACCAGGCGGTGTGATCGCGCCAGCATCGCTCAAGCTTTCCGGCATCAAGGCCCGAAACTCTCTTCTGCACGTCTGTCAGATACGACTTGCTCTTGAAGACGCTCTGCATAGCGACAACCAACGTCACCGGCTTGTCGGGACCGGCGGTGAACGTCATCTTATCCAGGCCGATGAGTTTCGCGGCCGCGGCGGCTTCCGTGGATATCTCGACGCCCTCGGTAAACTTCCGCACGCCCCAGCGAGTCCCGCCGGTCTCCCCTTCCTCCGTCTCGGAACCGGCGCCGGTCTGCACCCAGAGTTTGGCGTCGCCATCGACCGTGCCGCCTTGGCAAGTGATCTCGACGACAAGCAGGTTCTCGGTGGCCGCAACCCAGGATCGCATCGTCACGACGAGCTTGTCTTTGGTAAACGTCCCTACCGTAACCCCGTCATAGGGAAACTGCTCCACACGATAGGTCGCGCCGGCCAACCCGGGAATTGCCAGGTCGATTCCGCCGAACACCCTCGGGCCGGAGCCCGCCCCGTGCTTGAGTCGCCAGAAGTCGTTCTTGCAGAGCCAGAACCGCTGCTGCTCGGGCGGGCCGCTCAGCGCCACGCCCATGTCGCCGTTGCCCAACAGCGGCGCGTCAACCGCCATCTTCGAGGGGATCTTCTTCGGCGGCCCCAGGAAGACCGCCCGGTGCGAGCCGACAATTCGCTTTGCCTCGGCCTGCATCGTCGGGCCGGCGTCTTCCGAGCGGCAGCAATCCGCCAGGCACGGTGAGAAAACCACGGCGAGCAACATCCATTTCAGAACGGTTCGTTTCATGGGAGGGGCCTTTGCTGTGGACGCGAGTTTGCCCAACGTATCGGGAGGTTGGGCGGCAGGTGTTGTTGACCGATAGTCTACCCGCCACAGCCGGAAAAAGAAATGGATTTTCTTCCAACTTTGATTACAATACTTACCAGACGAATCGACCGCAAAGGGATGGCTCAAGAACACCTTCGGGGTTCGGCCGTAGCCACGCTCGCCAGAGCGTGGGCAGCGCAGATCTCCACGGTCTGCCAACCGTGGCTACTCCCGAAGTTGTTTCTGAGCGGTTCGAAAGGGCCGCGATGACCAGAAAAAGCCCACGCCGCGTCCTGTTGGCCTCCTCCTGGGGAAACCAGGTTTTCGCCCTGGCGCTGGCACAGTGCGCCAGGGATTTTGGGTGGCACCTTGACCTTCAGACGTATCTGACCGGCGAGTTGCCCGACCGTTGGGAAGGCGAGGGAATCATTGCGTTGCTGGAAATCGGGACGCCCATCGCCGCGGCCCGGGCGTGCCGCGGCTCGTTTTTCCACGATCACACCTTGTCCGTCCTCCAACGCCGGAGAGACTCTGGCTATTCCGTGTCAACGTAAAGCCCCCCTCCACAAAGCAGCGATCCCCAACCCCTTCGAGGGGCTCGTGCCCCGGCACTGGGATTATTTTTGGTTCATCTCCCATTTCCGGGGAATGCGGCCCGGATTCTGAGGAAGAAG
>CAZJRB010000166.1:0-11207 GCA_964547995.1 uncultured Planctomycetaceae bacterium
CAACGGACCGGGGGATTCCTTGCTCTTTTTATGGTCGAACGCGGACGCCAAAGGAGCCTGCGGCAGCATGTATCGCCTCGACCCCGATGGGCGCGGCGGCTACACCCGCCACGAGGATGTCCGGCTCGCCCCGGTCGTTCAAGAGGAATTGGGCGTCTATCCGAGTTTCATTCTCGGATCATACAGCTATGTGCAGCCTGTACGTAATCCCGTAACTCGCCATATCAATCACCTGGTTGGCCTCTATGTGCAATTGCAGCACGGCAAACACTCCTATCCGACTTGGTCGGACAAGAAGATCTACATGGGCGGGCTCTTCGCGATTCGCGACGAGAAAGGACGGTACACGATCAACGAAGTAAACGGGCGCCACAACGGCAGCGACACTCCGTTGACCGCCGTGAGGGCCATCGAACCGTCCCCCTTCCGTAATGACACGGACGTCTACTTCGGCGGACATGATTGTGCATTCAGGAGGTCGACGGATTTCGCCTGGATGTACAAGGCCCCGCTGCGAACGGTGCTCGGCCTTCCGCTGGCCAAGACGCCGGTCGCTCGTGTGCCCAAGACGCCGGTTCCGCCTGCGAGCAAGGCGCCGGTCCCGTCACCGGTCGAGCAGCAAAAGGCCGTTACCCATCTCGGCGAGATCTACGATTTCGCCAAAGCCCAGACGGACGAGCAGAAACGAGAACTTATTGAGGTACTCTTGGGTGCGGCCCGCGAAACCAATGAGCCTGCGGAAACATTTGCCCTCTTGCGTAAGGCCATGGAACTCGCCCGCGATGCCGGCGACGCAGTGTTGATGTGCGAAATCATCGATCGTATCGCCGACAGCTTCCAGATCGATCCGCTGGTCATCCAGGGCAAGATGCTACAATCGGTCGCTGCCAAAGCCACTACGGCCGCGAGAATCGAATCGCTCGTAAGAGCGTCGAATGCCTACATCGATCGGGCCGTTGCACAGAAGCGATTCGACTATGCCGAAAGCATCGCCTCGCTCGCCTACCGCACATCCCAAACCGCCGCCGGTAAGCAATTCCGCGAAAAGACCCTCGATCGCTTCAGCGAAGTGCGGCGACTTCGCGCCGACCATGAGAAGAATAAATGAAGCCCATTCGCTGAACGTGCCTGGCACTATCATGCTGGCCATCTATAATACTGGTTCAGCTCCGTTCGAGAGACGATTATGGCCGAAGAATTCGACCCCTACTACAAGTGGCTTGCCATCGCGCCCGAAGATCAGCCGCCCGACCAGTACCGTCTGCTGGGCGTGCGGACTTTCGAGGACGACCTCGAGGTAATCGAGGCCGCCGCCAACCAGCGAATGGGCCACCTGCGGACCTACCAGTCCGGCAAGCACTCGGCCCAGTCGCAGAAACTACTCAACGAGGTCGCCGCCGCCAAGATCGTACTGCTGAACCCAGAGAAGAAGGCCGAATACGACAAAGAGTTGGAATCGAAGGACGCGCCGGCCCTTCGGGTAGCCGTTCCACTGGCGGACGAGCCCGAACCGCCAGATCCACCACCGGTAGCGGTCCCCAACTTCAGCACGCCGGCGCCAACGTCGCGTTTGTCGACCAGGCGCCGGCCAGGCAAAAAGCCGTCGATTGTGCCAGTGTTGTTCGGAATTGCAGCCGTGGCGCTGGTCGCTGTGGCAGCATTCATTTTGACACAGGACACGGACAACAGGAAAGCGGCGACCCGGCCGCGGCCCTCTCAACCGGCGGCCGAGGCACCGCCGAAAAACGCACAGCCCACAGACGTCCCCAGCGAACCACCCGTTTCGCCGCCGGACAAGCTGCCGGACAAGCTGCCTCCGTTGCAGCCACTGATACCGCCGCCAGGCCAAGACCCGCTGTTCGAGCCGCCGCGACAAGACCCGCTGATGCCGCCGCCGGGGCCGGAGCCAGAGACACCGACGACGAATATTTGGATCGCCGCACTACAAGGCAACGCAGAAGTCGTTCGGCAGAATATTACGGCCGCCGCCGATGTGAACGGCAGGGCGACCGAAGGCAATACGCCCCTTTTTCTTGCGGCACTCCACGGACAAACCGAGGCAGCCCGAGTACTCCTCGAGCACGGCGCCGACCCGGACATCGGGAACAACGACGGAAACACGCCCCTGCACATGGCAGCCTTTTTCGCTCATCCCAGATTCGTCGCGTTGTTGATTCAGAAGGGGGCGGATGTCAACGTGAAGAACCATGACGGGAAGACCCCGGCGGATAATGTTGCCGGTCCGTGGAGCGATGGCTTGGCAGCCTTCTACTTGCGGATCGCCGGCGAGACAGGGATGGAACTCAATCTCGAACGAATCAAAGTGGCTCGCCTGGAGGCGGCCGAACTCCTCCGGAACGCCGGAGGCGAAACCGGCCGTTGACCGAAGAACATTCGTTGCTCCGCGGGCTCCGAATCCTGCGATAGGGTGGAGATCCAAGCCTGCTACGACCACAGGCTAGACCGCGTCGGTAGGATCGGCCGCGGGCAGTTTGGGGGGCTAGCTAGCCTGCTTGGGTGCATCACCTCCGCGCGCAAGGGTAGGTCAGGTCGCCGGGGAGACGGGCAATCCCCCCCGTTGGCATGTCGCGTCCGGGTTACATGTCCGCCATGTAACCATCGTCCTTATATATAATGTGGGCACTGTATATATAATGTGGGCACTGTTTTTGAGGGCTGCGCGGCCCCGGCTTTTCGTCTCGCCGCCCCTAGCTGCGTCGATTGTAGAACGGTTGCATGTTTCATCCGTTTGGTCATGCACCCAATGACTCTTGAATTGCGGCGTCAATCAATGACCAAGACAAGCACATCAAACCCCGATCCCAACGACCAGACCGGCCGCTTCGTACGACTGTTGGGCGAGCACGAGCGAAATCTGCGTGCCTATGTTCTTAGCCTGGTTCCCCACTGGGCCGATGCCGACGAGATCGTGCAGCAGACCCGGGTCAGGATTTGGGAGCAATTTGACCAATATGATCCATCGAAGGATTTCGGCGCGTGGTCCCGTTCCATCGCCTACTATCTTGTCCTGGCGATGCGCGAGAAGGCCGGGCGCTATCCCCAGCTTCGCAGCGAGGAGTTCCTCGGAAGCGTTTCTCGCCAGTTCGAACAAGCCGCGCCTCGGTCGGGCGGCTTTCGCAGTGCGCTGGCGGCCTGCCTACAGAAGCTCGACACGGCCCGTCGCGGGCTGATCATGCGTTTCTATGGCGGGACGGAAACAATGAGCGACATCGCCGCTGATATGGGGCTGTCTACTGGCACCGTGAAAGTGCGGATCCACCGTACTCGATTGGCGCTGGCGGATTGTATGAAACAGACGATGCACCGGGAGGGCAGCGAATGAACCACCTCTCTGAGTCCGACGCTCTGCGCAGCGAAGTCTACGAACTCGCCGCTGCCTGTCTAGCCGAGGAGTTGACCGATCAGCAGGAGCAACGACTCCACGATCTTGTCAGTGAAAACCCCGACGCCAGTCGGCACTACGTCCGCTTCATTTCCGACACGCTCGAACTCTCGGCCATGGCGGGCCGAATGGAACTGCCGCGCGGCAAGGACGATGCACCGGAAGAAACGGCTGTCTCCGGTGATCCTACTTCTAGCGACCCTGCATCTAGCGATCCGTTGCCGGATACGCAGCCGCGTCGAGAAACCCCGAAACGACAGACTCGCTGGTGGATTACGGTCTCCGCCGCCGCAGCGGTCATTATGGCCGTGCTCGGTTGGCAGTTGCTGCCGATAGGATATCCGGCACCGGTGGCGTCAGGTTCCTACCGCGTTGTCGGGGGCGAAGCGATAGGCCGCGGTGTGACGCTGACTACCGAAGAGGAAGAGGCCAAGCTGGTGCTGGGCGGCTACTGCGAGGTGACCATCGAGCCTCATAGCGAAGCGACGATCGAAGGGGACAAAGGGGAAGAGTGTGTCGTTCTGCAGCGAGGAGGCGTAGTGTGTGACGTCAACCGGAGCGTAGGGGCATTCCGCGTCCGCACAGAGCTGGGAACGGTCGCAGTGACCGGAACGAAGTTCGAAGTGAAACTCCTCGAAAAGACAGGATCCGTTGGGAAGAACACGAAGGAGCTACTGGTTCGCGTTATCGAGGGGTCCGTATTGGTCTCTGGAGCCACAAAGGACACTGCTGTCAAAGAGGGAGAGGAACGCGTATTCCCCGCGTTGCAACCAACGCGGCCCCCGAGACTCGAAAAGGAGTTGGCGATCGACCTGGGCGATGGTGTCGAGATAAAATTCGTCCTGATTCCGGCGGGCGAGTTTATGATGGGGTCATCGGATGCGCAGCGCCAACTGGCCTTAGAACAAACCGGGGCCGACCAGTGGGCGGCTGAACGAATTCCGACCGAAGGGCCACAGCACAAGGTGAAGATCACGAAACCGTTCTATCTGGGCAAGTACGAGGTGACCCAAGAGCAGTGGCAGGCGGTGATGGGCAACAACCCGACCGCCTCCAGCTTCAAAGGCCCTATGAATCCGGTTGCCGTGCGCTGGGAGGACGTTGAGGGTTTTGTCGCCAAGCTCAACGCTGCGTTTGAGAAGAAAGGGATGGTGTTTGGTTTGCCAACCGAAGCCCAATGGGAATACGCATGTCGGGCAGGAACAACAACGGCGTATTCCTTCGGCGATCATGCGGCACAGCTTGCCCAGCATGGCTGGTCCAAGGCCAATTCGGGTGGAACGTCACACCCGGTTGGGCAAGGAAAACCGAATGCTTGGGGGCTGTACGATATGCACGGAAACGTATGGGAATGGTGTTCGGATTGGTACGGTACGGACTATTATGCGAAGTCGCCGCCGGCTGATCCGACGGGACCGGCTACAGGTTCTTCCCATATAATTCGCGGGGGCAGTTGGAACCACTCTCCGAAGCGCTGTAGGACAGCGTTTCGTCACCACGCCCAGTATGGCAACCGGCAGGACTTTGGGCTCCGGCTGACCTTGGTTCTGGAGGGCAAGTAATGAGGCAGAATTTATCGGACCTTCGATGCAGTTTCGCCGGAGGTTGGGAATAATCGAGGGAGAGCGAAATGTCTGGAATATCGGAAAAGTTTGATCCGTACTACAAGTGGCTGGCGATCGCACCGGAAGATCAGCCGCCGGACCTGTACCGCCTGCTGGCAGTAGAGAGGTTCGAGGATGACCCGGACGTGATCGAAGCGGCCGCCAACCAGCGAATGGGGCACCTGCGGACGTACCAGTCCGGCAAGCACTCAGGCGAGTCGCAGAAGTTGTTGAACGAGGTTGCCGCAGCCAAGATCATCTTGCTCAACCCGGAGAAGAAGGACGAGTACGACAAAACACTCCAGGAACAGATGCAGATCAGGGTGGCTGGCGGAGACGACAAGGAAATATCCGCCGAACTGACTGGCTTCCTTCAGCAAGTTGACGTAGTGGAGCAGCCTGCAGCAAGAGACAAACCGCCCGAGAAACCTACCGCTGAGAGGAAACGCCTGGTCATCATCGGATCGGCAATCGCTGTCGGGTGCCTTCTGGTCCTGGTTCTGATCGTTCGAGGTATCATATCGGGCGGTGCCTCGGAGGAGCAAGCACCGCAGATTTCTCGAACATCTGTAGATCGGCAGCCGGGCAGAATACCACCTGCCCCACTGCCGCCTGCTTCAAACGATTCTCGAACTTCTAAACCTGCACCGGTTTCGCACGAGGAGCCTGACAGTGCATCGAATGGTGACCTTGCGAAGCTGCTTGCCCGAATCGATGCCGGCGACCTGCCCGAAGGGTATGTGCCCGCGCAACATCAGGAGTATGTCGACCGTGTCTTTGCGGAACTCGATCGGCAGAAGTCGGCGAGGATATCGAAACTCTGGAGGGAGAAACAAAAGATAGATCCGAACATGCCCAATCGAGGCTCATCTTTTGTGAAGATCATGACGTACGTGGCCGAGGGTGAGATACTGACCGCAGACGAACCCAGCGCTGACGTGCCTGACACTGCGGACCCCAGCGTCGAACAGCCTATCGTAGTGGGGCCGCCGAAAACCCAACCTGTACCACCCACCCACGAACCATCCACATCCGAACCATCCGCACCTGAACAGCTGGCAGCCTCCCCCAAGAAATTCTCCGTTCCCTCCGCCGCCGCACAAGAGCCCGCCTCCGAGCAGCTGGAGCAGATGTACAATCTCTCCAAGATTAAATCGCCGTCCGAGAAGCTCGAACTGGCCAAGGAACTGTTCAAGCTGGGCGGGCAGTCAAACGTCGAACCTGTCGAAAAGTTCGTTCTGCTGCGCAACGCAATGGAGTTGGCTATCGGCGGGCGTGATGCCAAGTTCATGCTGGAAGTCGTTGATGCCATCGGGGTCGAGTTTGAGACGGACGTGCTAAAGGTCAAGGGACAGATGCTGAGGACTTTTGCGGGCAAGGCAGATATCTCGGCGGAGCAGGAATCGCTGCTAGAAGCAACCAGGGAGTACGTCGGCCAGGCGATGGCCCACGAGCGGTACGACTATGCCCTAGCCGCCGCCAAACTGACGTACGAGGCGTGCAAAGGATCGTCGAGCGGGACCGTCCGGAAGGAGGCCGTCGAGTTACGCGACCGCGCCGAGCGACTCCACAAAGCGATGGTCGCCCTCCGAGCGAATCCCGACGATCCCGAAGCCAATCTGATCATGGGGCGGTTGCACTGTTTCTCGCGCAACGATTGGCAAAAGGGATTGCCTTATCTAATGAAGGGTAGCGACGCCGAGTTGGCCGCGCTGGCCCGGTTGGAACGCGCCGCCCCCACCGAATCGGCTGCTCAAATCAAGCTGGCTGACGGATGGTGGGACTTAGCCGAACGGACAAGCGGAACCGAGAAGGAAGTCCTTCTGCGCCGTGCTGGATTCTGGTATGAGAAGGCCGGCGACCTCAGCGGTCTTACGCGGCTCAGGATCGACCGGCGGCTTGAGGAGATCGCCAAGATCGAGAAGCCTGTGCCCGCAAAACCCAAACGCCCCAAAAAGCCGACCACGTCGAAGCAACCGAAAGAATTGGCGATCGATCTGCCCGGCGGGGTCAAGATAGATTTTGTGTTAATCCCGGCGGGCGAGTTTATGATGGGTTCATCGGATGCGCAGCGCCAACTGGCCATAGAACAAGCGGGGGCCGACCAGTGGGCGGTTGAACGGATTCTGACCGAAGGGCCGCAGCACAAGGTGAAGATCACGAAACCGTTCTATCTGGGCAAGTACGAGGTGACGCAAAAGCAGTGGCAGGCGGTGATGGGCAACAACCCGGCCAGCTTCAAAGACCCTATGAATCCGGTTGAGACGGTACGTTGGGAGGACGTTCAGGGTTTTGTCGCCAAGCTCAACGCTACTTTTGAGAAGAAAGGGATGATGTTTGGTCTGCCAACCGAAGCCCAATGGGAATACGCATGTCGGGCAGGAACAACAACTGCGTATTCCTTCGGCGATCATGCGGCACTGCTTGCCCAGCATGGCTGGTCCAAGGGCAATTCGGGTGGAACGTCACACCCGGTTGGGCAAGGAAAACCGAATGCTTGGGGACTGTACGATATGCACGGAAACGTATGGGAATGGTGTTCGGATTGGTACGGTACGGACTATTATGCGAAGTCGCCGCCGGCTGATCCGACGGGACCACCTGCTGGCTCTACCCGCATGATTCGCGGGGGCAGTTGGAGCCACCCTCCGAAGCGCTCCCGGTCAGCGTTTCGTCACCGCCACCCTGGCAGCCGGCCCGACATGGGGCTCCGGCTGGCCTTGGTCTTGGCGGGCAAGTAAGCGAAGGCCGCAACAAAGCCACCGGTAGATGACCGGTAAGCGTCTGATGAGTATTACCGGCACGAATGGCAATCTTGTACCTTATCCCCTTACCCTTGACAGGACGAGGCGAACATCGTCCTATGGAGCCATAAATAGAGCTCTAGAGATATCTATGAGGGGTAGCGATTAACGAGGGATTATCATGCAAACGAATACATCTTACACGATTAGATGGGGGTGTTTTGCCGCCGCGACGCTGCTCCTATCGCTTTGCCAAGACCCCATGGCCCGGGCCGAAGAATCTGCCCGAGAATTGAATGTACCACCTGAGGGCTTCATCGCCCTGTTCAACGGTAAGGACTTCACCGGTTGGCGTCTCGATGGCCAGGGCAAACAAGTGTGGTCGATTGAGAATGGCATCCTCAAGGGAAGCGGTCAGGGACACGATGATCTGTTCACCGAGAAGGAGTTTCGGGATTTTGTGTTGATGCTCGAATACCGGATGCCGGAGCCGTCTGATAGCGGCATCTACTTCCGAAGACTTCGTCCGGACATGGGAATTTTCGGGCAGCGAGAACAATTCAACCTCAACGCCGGCGGCGGCGGCTGGATGGCGAATCTGTTGAGTTTCCATTTTCTCCCAAAGGGTGTCCAACTGAAAGAGCAGGAACGTCCTCACGTCAGGCCTATTAACCCGAAAGTCGGTGCGTGGCATAAGATCAAGCTAACGGTGATTGGGAGGAAAGTGACTGCCGAGTACGACGGTGAGGTCATTCTCGATCGCTTTGTCTATCCGGAAGGGCTGTTGAGCATGCGGCCTGGTCCTATCGGGTTGCAGAAGCATCCGGTAGAGAAGGAGGACGGAAAGACACGCAATATGCCCGTCGAGTTTCGCAACATCTTCATCAAGGAGATCAAGCCTTCCCGGTTGAATGTGCCACCCGAGGGGTTCACAGCTCTGTTCAACGGCAAGAACTTCAACGGCTGGCGACTGTCGCCTGCGGTGCAAGACGCTTGGTCCATTGAGGAGGGGATCCTCAAGTCGCACAAGGCGATCAGAGACTGGGGATCGGACCTGCGGACCGTGAAGAAATACCGGGACTACGTGCTGATGGTCGACTACCGGATTCCCAAGATTTCCGATAGCGGGATCTACATCCGCGGGCTGATGCCTGGGATCGGCATCTTCGACCGGGACCGTTGGGAGCAGTTCAACCTCAGGTCGCGCGGCGGCACGGGAACCCTGGAGAGCTTCCGTTTTCAACCGCCGGACAGGCGCGTGGAACCTCCGCGGTTCAGGCCGATCGATCCTGAAGTTGGCGTTTGGCATACGGTCAAGTTGACGCTGATCGGCAAGACCCTGTCCGCCGAGTATGACGGCGAGACGATCATTGACGAGTACGAGTATGCCGAAGGAATCCTGAGCATGGAGCCCAGCGTGATCCGGCTCCAGAAACATGCCCCGGGCAAGATCGGAGGCGAGTGGAGCGACTGCCCGATCGAGTTCCGCAACATATTCATAAAGGAGATCAAGCCTTCCGGTTTCCCAAAAGAGATCAAGCACCCGGAGTTGAACGTTCCGCCCCGAGGGTTTACCGCCCTGTTCAACGGAAAGGACTTCACCGGCTGGCGATTGACACCAAAGGTGAAGGAAGCTTGGGCCATTGAGGGTGGCGTGCTGAAGGCACACCACGAGATCAAGGCGTGGGGTGCCGATCTGACGACCGAAAGGAAATATCGGGATTTCGTCTTGCGGGTTGATTTCAGGTTTCCGTCGGTTTCCGACAGCGGGATCTGGTTTCGGGGGATTCCGGGAATCATGGGAGGCATGGAGCAGTTTAATCTCATGTCGGTCTACGGCACGGGGAACCTGGACAGCCTGGATCATCTTCCAAAGGATCGACAGCTCTCGTTCCGGGAGTCCGCCTTTACGCCGTTCTTCTACTGTCAACCCGCCTATTACGAATTGAAAGACCCGCCGGTCCGGTACACGGATCCGGAAGTCGGCGTGTGGCACACGGTCAAGCTCACACTGATCGGTAGGACCCTGTCGGCCGAGTATGACGGGCATGTCATTCACGATCGATTCGAGTACCCGGAAGGCACCATCAGCATGGAGCCGGCGCCCATCCGGCTGCAGAAGCATGTGCCCCAACAAATCGCGGGTAAGTTGTACAAAGAATGTCCCATCGAGTTTCGCAATATCTTCATCAAGGAGATCGGGCGGTCTCAATCGGTCGAAGCTCGTGAATCGAAAGGGCACCTTGCGAAGCTGTTTGCCCGGATCGACGCCAGCGACCTGCCAAAGGGGTATGAGTTCGCCACACACCAGGAATATGTCGACCGTCGCATCGCGGGACTGACTGAAGAACAGCGGAGCCGTATCGGACGATTGTGGAAGGAGAAGCAGAAGTTGCATCCCGATATGCCCAATCGGGGCGCGTCGTTCGTGAAGATCATGGAATACGTGGCGCACGATGCGAAATGATTTGCCGATTCGTAACTACTCTGGGAGACGCCTCGACTAAACGGCAGCGCGAAATCGGCAACGGTTCTTAAAACTCCCTGTGGCCCCGTATTCCCGGTTGTTGCCTAACTCGCGTTCTAGGATCGGCCGAGGCACGCTGAAGTGGTCCAGCGAGTTTCGGCGGCACTTTCATGTGGGACCCAAACCCCCTTTTTAAAACGGAAATAGACTCCGCTAGGACCTTGGGCAAAGACGCGTCGGTAGGATCGACCGCGGCGCCGAAGGGGCATGTAGAATTGCCAACTCGTGGCTCCCGGGTTTTGCCCGCTCGTGGCCCGGATTGGGGGGCTGCGAGCAGTCAAAACGCGGGACTGATGGGTCGGTTCTCGGATGCGATCCTGCATCGCTAGGAATGCGACCTGGGCGATGGTGCCGGGACGGGCGATAAAACGCAGTCTGCGAAAGTCGCGCCAGCATGTCGCGCGCTCGCGCCTGCTGTTAACCAAATAGCCAAAGGTTCGAAACCCCCCGAAAATCGCCCCATGGGTTAACAGCAAATCCTCTTATTCTGTTAACCTATTTCATGTAGTTCCGTAACAGTGCGTCGGCAACGCTCGAATACATCGTGCAGGGCACGGACAACGATTCGACCGTCCATGCGCTGGTGCAAGCGACGATTCCCGCCTTCTATCGCGGCCTCTCCTTCCAGACGTACAGCATTGATCCGGTCCATGTCGACGAGTCCGACGCGGTAGGCTACTGGGATGTCTCGGCCCAATACGGCGTCAAGGACCCCAAGGAGTCGACCTACACGTTCGACACGGGCGGCGGCACCGAGCACATCACGCAGTCGCTGGAGACGAAGGGCAGCTATCCGGCGCCGGGTTTCGCCGCGCCCAACTTCGGCGGGGCGATCGGAGTAACCCACGAGGATGTCGAGGGCGTCGACATCACGGTGCGACTTTCGCTATTCTATCTCGTACGTCGCCAGCCCGATTACCCGATCGGCT
>CAZJRB010000167.1:0-10941 GCA_964547995.1 uncultured Planctomycetaceae bacterium
AAGGTTTCGAGTTTTCCATTTTTTGGCCAAAAATCACGCTTGATTGAGGTCTAGTACCCCATGTCACTTGAAACTGTCAGCACGATGGCTCTCCGAAGCCGTCGACAAACCGCGTCGGCCTCGGAGGGCCAACGTACAAAATCAAATGCAATGGGCCTCTAGTACCCCATGTCACTTGAAACTGTCAGCACGATGGCTCTCCGAAGCCGTCGACAAACCGCGTCGGCCTCGGAGGGCCAACGTACAAAATCAAATGCAATGGGCTACTAGAACTAGAGTCACCCAAAACAACACTGCTGGACAAGCCGGCAGTGCCACCCCGACGTCACTTGATCTCAACCTCACCCTTGCTGGTGATGACAATCGTCTTCTTGTTCTTCTTCAACTGGGTGAGGTACTTAAGCGTGTCCTTCGTGACCTTGTACTCCATCGGGCCACCGACCTTTCCGTCCGGCGGTGCGACATACTCGAACTTCAGCGCTTCCATGACCGGAGAAATCGTCGCCTGCTGCTCGGTCGCCCCCAAAGCGCAGACAACCGCAAGCAAAACGATCCCAAGCAACACAAACCGTTTCATGACAGACCCTCCTATACTGATCGCGATTTGAATCCCACACGACGACAGGGATCCTATTATGCATCGCGACCGCGATCAAGTACCCAAAGGACAAGCATAATCTCACGGCCCCTGCGGAGGGATGCCTGTGGCATTTTGGCGGCATTTTGGGGGTGGCATTTTGCCGGCATTTTGCCGGCATTTTGCGGCATTTTGGGCCAGGTGGCCCCGGGTGATTGCTCACCCGTGCGGCATTCTGTCGAATTCCGGAAACAGTTTTTTTACGAGTCCTTAGCCGAGTTTTCCCCATTCCTCTCTGGAGATACCCGCTTGACGCAGAATGCGCATGAGCAATTCCCTGCCGATGTCGCCGGGTGCCACTGCTGGCTTGCCCGGCAGTGCCTCCGGGGTCGCTCGAACCACACTGCTGGACAAGCCAGCAGTGCCACCCCGCCGCCAGAAGCAGTATTGACGCTGTGTGCAGTCTCCAACCGCCAGTTCCTCACTGCTTCTGCCGGACATCCTGCCTCCTGATATTGCCTCAGCCGTGCGCTTGATTTGGCGCTCCTCACCGTCGTTCAGGAGTAATACGCCCCCAGGAAATCGTCCCTGGATATTCCCGGCTGGGTGAGGATGGTGCGGAGAGTGGAGCTTTTGATAGTGGCGTGGTTGGGCATCGTCAAGGGCGTAGACGTGCCGTCAGGATTCTGCCGCTCCATGGCAATGTGATTTTCCTCGCGCACCAGACGGAACCCGAGCTTCTCAAGGGCCGCGACGACCTTTCGCCGGGGGCATCGACAGGGAACTTGGCCATCAGCCGGGCACTCCAGCCTCTGCAATGAACGCCTCCAGGACCGGGGGATCAACGTCCAGGGCGTCGGCGCCGAACGTCTCCAGATGAAAACGAATGGCCGACGTGACGTCGGCAACAGCGGCCTCGTACGTCTCCCCTTGGCCGACCACCACGCCCTTGACGCCAAGGGGATAGGCCACGTACGCGTCGGGATGCTTTTCCACAACGATCTTGAAGTTCTTCACGGCACTCTCCTCCCTCTCCTTCAGAAATTCCGGCGACGGCCTGCCTAATTCGTTCGCGGTTTGGGTTTTGGATCGCGTTTTCTCGGTTTCACCACACCACACCCACAGCCTATCAAGACTCCGCAAACACGTCAAGAGTTCAGTAGGGTGTCGCCGGAAGCACCTTATCGCTTTGTTCGCCCCTTGGGTTGCAATCGGAAACGCTCTCATCTCGGCGTTGCTAAACGTCACAAACAGCCTCCTCAAAATCCAACGGGACACCAATCCGACCGGGCTTAGGTGCGTTGCATTTTATCCATTCCCAGAAACTTGTGATCAGGTCAACATCGTACGTGTTCTTGTGTCCCTGCGCCGTTGCAATAAGACAACGGAACTCGTCCGGGATTTCAATGGCGTCACGGCCGAAATAGTAGAAGTCAGACGAAATCAGCGCATTGCGACCGCGCAGATCGCGATCTCGATTACGCTCGTCGTGAAGCGCGCCGGGAACGCCATGCCAATTGCCGAAAGCATCACGGTGCCAGATATTGTCGCCCCGTTTTTTCACACGAGTCTCAGGTGACGGACGCTTTGATGGATAGCGTTCCCAATAAACGTCGAACGGGATAACGGTTCCGACGCGCATGGCGTAAATGAGACGCAACGACAGCCCGAAACGCGCGGAGCCAGTTCCAATGATAATGTCTCCGCGTTCGGCGCAGCGGCGGACCACCGGCTTGCAGCAAGCAAGGGTGCATACACGGCCGAACGGATTAGGGGAAAACCCGCTATCGTGCCTTACAATGTATGCCGACAGTTTCATGGCTCTGACCATTTACCCGAATTGTTGCTGCTCACGATACCTTGTCCTCCAGCCACGCAACAAGCCCGGCATCCATCGCCAGTTCCCCGAGGCGTTTGGGCGAGACAATCTCGACATGGTCAGGGATGTCCGTCGCACCCATGAGGTCGTCGTTGGGGGAATGGACGACAAAAAACACTCGCCGAAAGTCTTCCGGTGAAAAATTCGCAATGGTCGCTTGGAGATCAGCGAGACCAGCCCGCGACTTCACCTGCACGACATAGCGATCCCCAATGATCGGCTCCTGAAGTTCGAGATCATAAGCTTTGGCGTGTTGACCAAGTACGCTGACCCTGACCCACCCAGCGGCGCGAAAGACCAGATCGACGAGGGTCTCAAAGTCTTTCCAATGCAACTCCTGGATCGCCTTCGTCAGATGCTGCGCTAGGGTCTCGCGGTGATCCCGAATTGCAGTGGCCAGCGGACTCCGAGTTCCATTCAGCGTTCTTCGGAGAAGATCCCCGTACTTAACTCGGCAGACAGTCGCGCGGAATCCCTGAAGCTGCGAAATCTTGCCGGGAAGAGCGTTGATCACAAGTAGTCGTCCGTCTGCAGCGTGGTCGCGCCAGGGTTCCGCAGTCCGTCGAAACTTCGAGATGCCGTCCTGTTCGACTGGTCCCGAAGCGAGGCGCGTCCACCACAGCTTGGCCTTGAAAAACGTAATCCAAATGTCTTCGCCACCCGACGCGGCGATAATCTTCAGCGCGTTCAGGTCGCTAGTAGTGGCAGCAACGCGTTTGCCGTGATCCTTCGCTCGGAGTTGTTCCTCAATTAACTCCCAGCGGCCGGCATTGATGTCCTCGACCGATTGCTGCTGCCATCCAAGCCGAAGTTTGCCGGTTTCGATGGACTCGTTTTCCCATTCCCCGCCTCGGCCAAGCTTTATGTAGAACGCGGTAGTGAAATCGATGGAAGACACAGCGTTAATTCCAGTGGCCAAACTTGTCATCTACCCAAAATCCACATTTGCCGGACGGCGAGGGTTTGGTTGCCAAATAGGGTACCTTCGGGGGGCGGTGCCGTCAAGCGTTTGAGGTGTAATCCCGGAGAAAATCCTGAACAGCCGGCAGCACGGCCAACATGCGGGAAACCGTTTTTGCGACGGTCGTCGTGGTATGCAGCCTATCGGACAGGCTCAACCCGAATCACATGCCACGTTTCTCGCGGACGTCACGGATCGGAACGTCGCCGGTCTCTGCTGCCCTGGCTTCCAAGAAGGACGAAAACTTCTCGCTGTTGCCCAGTGCAGCCACTTCCCGATCAAACTCATCCGCCTGCTCGATCAGGAAATCGTCTCCGGACGGCGAATGAACCAGAACCGGTTCGGTCTTTGCCAGCGCGAGCACTTCGTTCAAGGAGTGGTTCCCCTTGCTAAGGTCTATGGTTTTCATATCTCCACCCTCTGCCCCCGTATGAACAGATCGTTGTGTATCTTGTGGCCTACTGCCAACACTCTGACAAGGCCCTCGGCTCTGATCTCGTAGAAGACCCGGTAGTCTCCGATCCTCAGTTCCCAAGGCGCGAGGGGATTCGGACGAAACTGCTTCCGTCTCCTGGTCTCCACATCCGCATCAGCCTCGAGGAACTTTCCTACGGCATCGAGGATAATCCGCTGTTCCCGGGCTTGGTAGTAGTCCAGGTCCTCATCCGCACTCGGGACAAACCGAACCTCGAATCTCATGGTGTCAAGCTACCACGTCGTGGCCCAAGCCGCAAGGTATGCCCCGTCTTTCTTGTGGGCCGAATTTGTCATTTTACGGGATCAAGTCGTTCCGTGAGATAGGGCCGAACCGAGGCATTAGCCGGCTATCTCCTCCTTCTTCACCGCCAAGTCCAACTGGTCAATCTCAGGAAGGGCAAGGTGTTTGTGGATGCGAAAGAGCAGCCAATCCTCGAGGACTTCGGCCAACTCGTTTCGACACTCCTCCAAGGTCGGTGCATTTGCATAGACCCCGCGGCACTCCGGAATCTCGCCGTAATAGGTCCCATCATCCTTGAGAATCTCATAGTGCGCGTGTCTCATGGCCGCTTTGAGGTACTCGGTCAGCATATCTAAATCTCCTGCATCTCGGCTCGGCTAACTTGTTATTCCACCCAAAATCTCCATTTGCCGGACGGCGAGGGTTTAGTCACCAAATAGGATACCTTCGGCGGGCAGCGTCGTCAAGCGTTTGAGACGCAAGCCCGGAGAAAATCCTGATCAGCCGGACGTGATCACTCCTTGCTTTCGAATCTCTTAAGCCATTGGCGGCGTTCGTCGCTGAAGTAGTAATCCCGGGACTTGATGGGCGGGACGTGGTGCTCTTCCAACTCGAGCAGCGACGACTCCGGCAAGGGCACGGCGTTCTGTGGGAGCATGGCCTTGAGGCGGTCTTTCGTCCGTGCGTACTTCGCCACGGCCGCCAGGTTGTGCCACTCCTCCGGATCCGCGTTCAGATCGTAAAGCTCTTCGCTGTCGTCAATATAGCGGATGTAGTGCCACTTTCGATATCGCACCGAGTAGTCTCCGAAATCGTAGGTGGTGATGATGGGGCGATCGAGCAACCGGTTTCCGGGCGACAGCAAGGGCCGCAAGCTGGTCCCGTCGAGATCCGGTCTCGGCGGCAGCCCCGCCAGGTCGACCAGCGTGGGATAGATGTCCAGCAGCGAGGTCGGTTCCGTGACCACCTTGCCCTTGGCCGATCCCTCCGGCATGGTTGCGATTCCCGGCGGCACCCAGATCATCAGGACCGTTCGGATGACATTTTCCCAAAGGGCGAACTTTCTCCAGTGCTCTTTCTCGCCGAGTTGCCATCCATGATCCGACCATATCACGACAATGGTGTTGTCGGCATACCGGCTTTTTGCCAGGGCGTCCAGCAGTTCCCCAACCATGGCGTCCGCGTACGCGATCGAGGCGAGATACCCCCGGACCGCCTCCTTCCATTTTCCCGCCTTGACGACGTGCGCGTGGTAGTTCCCCCCTCGGCGGATCATTTCCTTTGCCCTCGGGCCGAGATCGTCGTTGTCGTTCTCCATCACTTTCGGCAGCCGGATCTGATCCAGCGGAAACCGGTCGAAGTACTTTTTCGGCACGTACCAGGGCAGGTGCGGACGATAGATTCCCGCTGCCAGGAAGAAGGGCTTGTCGCGGGCCCGCTCGAGTTGAGACTTGACGTAGCTGACACTTGCATAATCGGCGGTCTTCTCATCGTCGAAGGGCAGCGCCGACCAGTCGAACATCTTGTACATGTACTTGAACTCCGGCATGTTCACCGGGTTGTTTTTTGGGATGAACTCCTCCGGCATGTTGTTTGTCTGCGAGGGGTAATACTCGTCCCAGGTCCGGGGAGCCACCTGGCTATAGTGATAGATCTTCCCCGCCCCCGCGGCGTAATAGCCGTGGTCCCGAAAGTATTCGCCGAGCGTCTTCGCTTTTGCCAGCTTTGGCACCTTTCTCCAATCCTGGTAGTTGGAGTACATGCCCGAGGTGTACGTGTGGTATCCGGTCATCAACGTGGACCGGGACGGATTGCATCCGGGGCTGGTGCAGTAGTTTCTCTTGAAGTTGACTGCCCCGGCCGCAAAGGTCTCGAGATTCGGGGTTAGCGTCTGCGGATGCCCGGCAAGGGGTTCGACCCAATCGTTGAGGTCGTCGATTGCAATGAACAAGATGTTCGGCTTCTTTGCGGTTTTCGCGGCCGCCGGAAAGCATGCCGCAAGCGTCAACAGGGTGGGGACGAAACAAGCAAAGACGTTGCGCATCGTGGCCGGCTCCCGGTGTTTGATCCAGTTTGAGAGAGAAATCGGGGTTACCTGAACTTGCTGTCCCTGCTAAAAACCCCATCCGCGTTGCTGCATAAGGACTTACGTCATCTGGGAAAATTGGGATCTTACATCAGCATAACCGATTTCTTAAGCCGGGAGGGAAACCGGGGACAGTCACGTGATCGCGGTAGGGACCGCCGTTGCCGGCGGCCCCCCGCACAGATCTCCCGGTTCTCGCGCTTGGAGTTTTCACACATGCACAGGGTCTTCGACTCCGCCGCGTCGTGCAGCCGCTCGCCTGTAGCGCAACTGCCCATGTTGCCTTCCCCATGACAGTACAAGGTCGGCACGCGAAACGAGTGATTTCGGAGTTCCATGGCTGGCCTGCGCGTGCCCCTTGTCCATGCTACACCTACAATGTTACCATAGTCGGCGTAAGACTCAGGGCCGAGATGGCTGGCTAGACCTTTCCCGTAAGGCTCTTTCATCCTCAACTCCAAGCCGGTTTATCCCGGCGCTTTCAATGTCCCCGGTTTCCTCCGGTTAGCACTACTTCGAGTGAAACAACGCCTGCGGAGGGACCGGGGTCGGTTCGGCGGCGCCTTGGCTCCAGAGGAAGTGCAATTTGGCGTTGGTGCCCTTGTCGAAATACTCGATCTTCAGTTGGTGGGGCCTGCCGGTCAACGTGACTTGGGCGTCGTGACCTTCGCGGCCGGTTTGAGGTATCCACGCGTCGACCAACAGGCGGCCGTCGAGCCAGAGGCGGACGCCGTCGTCGCTGAAGACCTTCAGGCGATAGTTTCCCGGCCGTGGCGCCAGGAGCCAGCCGCTGAAGCGAATCGAAAACGGTCTTTTGGTCGGCCGGGGAGTCGGTGAGTCCCCCCTGCCCCATGTGACGTTGACCATTCGATACACCTGCGTCGTGAGCTTCTTCTCGAAATTCATCCCTTCGTAGATTTCGGCCAGAAGCCCCGGCTTCAGTCCCTTGGCACTCTTCGGCACGGGTTCTTCGCGTCCGACGACTTGCGGATTGACCCAAACGGCATGCGCGTGCTGGTAGTTACCGGGGCAGTTGACTTCCAGCTTCAGCGTTTTGACACCCTTAAGACCAACCTTGCATATCTGAGTTTGTCCGCCTTTTTGCATGGGTGTGGATTGCCAGAGCAATTTGCCGTCTCCAATGACTTTGAAGATCAGCGGTCCTTTTGGGTGACCGCTGTCCCAGAGTGCCGCGACGGTATCGAGCGAGATGAAACGCCCACCCAAGTCATATGTCACCACGGAAGAAGACGCGTGTTTCGGCGGGTGGGCCGACAGGGCGTGCTGAAACTCTTTGCCGTTGACTCTTCCCTTGCTGCTTCCGCTTGTGGCTCCGTGTTTGCCCAGCGTTTTGTAGACCACCGCGGACGTTTCCAGCATGTCGTCCAAGAAGAAGGTTTTGACTTGTCCTGACACGGTGTCGGCTCGGTCGATCTTGGCGATTTCCTCCAGCCGCTTTTCCATCTTCAGCTTCGCCAACCCTACGGCCCCGCCGTCTTGCGCTTTCTCGTACCACAACCCGGCTCGCAGCAAAAGGGTCTCCTTCTCCTTGCCAGACTTGTCTTGCGCCAAGTCCCACCATCCGTGGCCGATTTCGGCTTGCGCACTCCAATCGGCCGGCTTGTTCAATTCGTCCGTTGCCAAGGCGGCCAGGGCCGGATCGCTCCCGCGGGCAAGGTACTCCAGTCCGCGGTCCCATTCGCCGCGTGCGAAGCAGTACAACCGGCCGACGGCGAGATTGGCCGCTCGGTCGTCTGGATTTGCCTGGGCGGCGGCCAGCGCGGTCGCGAGCTTTTTGTACTCGGCGTGGAGCTTCTGGATTTCGCGGGTTCGCTCGGCCATCTGCTTGTGCAGACTGCCTGCCCGGGCACGTTGGGTTGCGCGGGAGACCAGCCCGGCGATGTGCTCGGCGTAGTCGAAACGCTTCTGCTCGATCGCGTCGTCGATATACGTGTTTGAAGCTTCCACGAGCGAGGCGATTCGCTCGGGCGTGGTTGCGTTGGCCGCGGCGGCCCTGAGCATCTTGCCTTTGGTGGTGATCGCGTCGAACTGGAACTCGGCACCGATTCGATCGATGACTTCGATCATCAAGACGGCGTCGCCGGCTTCGCTGGCCAGTTCCATCGATTTGCGCAACAGGACGAACCGGTCGGTCGGCTTGCCTTTGGTGTCGGGGATCATCTTCAGGAGTTCGCCGACGACTTTTACCTTGTCTTTGTCGGTGCCCGTCTTGTCGGCCCCGTAGATTTCGTTCAGCACGTCCAGCCGCTTCTGCTGTTCGGCCTGGGGCGGGATCGGAAGTTTGGCGGGTGGCTCGACGTCGGCGGGGAAATCGGCCGCGCACAGCGCGAGAGCCAGAACCGCGACGAGGACCGCCGCGACCACAGTTGCCCGTTTCAAGTTGCTTTCGTCTGACATCCCCTGATCCTTCCCCGCAATCAGCGCCACTGAGCAGGCGCATAGCACGACTGGCCATCTACATAGTATTACCACTACCCACAGGGGATGTCAATTGGACAGGGATTTCCCCAAAACGAGCCCACCCCCGTATTGTAGGGGCAAGGCCACGGAACGGCGGATTGGCCGCGGAGAAAACCCCGATGCCTTTGGCAACCAAAAACACCTATCGCCCACTATGCCCGACTCAAAGGGCAGCTACGGGCCGTTCTATTACACTGGAAGCGAAATCCTGGGCGGTAGCGGCCGGGGACGGGGGCGGTAGCGGATTGGCAGTCGTGGCGAACGGTGTCTGGCCAACTTCACCGTAGGCTCTTGCCCTTAGCACCCAATTCGAAGACCTTGCCGATCTCCTCTGGCGTTAGAACCCGGTCGAACATGACAAACTCGTCGACCGCGCCGCGGAGACCTCTCGCGTGGGGCTTGCCGCCCATGGAGAGAGTTCCAAGGAAGTAACTCCCGCCGGCCTGGTGTGTGCCCTTCTTGACACAACACGGCCTGCCGTCGAGAAACAACCCCATCTTCGTCCCGTCGTAGAGAAGCGTGTAGTGATGCCAGGCTGTATCGAGTTTCACGCCGCCTTCGCCGCCCCACGGCGAACCGC
Organism: uncultured Planctomycetaceae bacterium; assembly: GCA_964547995.1. GTDB lineage: Bacteria > Planctomycetota > Planctomycetia > Pirellulales > Thermoguttaceae > CAZJRB01. The sequence goes on from CAZJRB010000167.1 coordinate 9,283, forward strand.
CCAGGCCCAGGCTCAAGATGCCCTTGGTGTCGAAGCCGACATAAAAGCGATTGCCGGCGGGCGTGGCATGGTAGCCGAAAAGCAATAGGGTCCGTGACCCCGCCTCGACCGACTTTGCCCAAAAACAAACGGTCTTCGGCGCCGGCACGTGCGGAATGCCAAGGTCGACGTACGCTTTCGAGCCGCCCACGGTAAACGCTTCGCCAGAAACGCCCGGAACCAGACCACCCCCGATCAACTTCGCCGGCTTCCACTTGCCGCTCAGATCGCGCGCAAACGTAACCTCACCTTCGCGGCCGATCGTAGCCTTGTCGAACGTGTAGATGGCGACCGCTCCGCTGGGCAACGCCGACTTCGTCGCGCGCGCCGTGCCGGTACGCTTGGCCGCTTCCTTTTCGGCAGCCTCTTGTTCCATCTTCGCGAATTCCTCCAACCGCTTCTCGATCTTCACCTTGGTCAATCCGGCGACGCCCGCCGATTGGGCCTTTTCGTACCAGAAGACGGCACGCCGCAAGAGAATATCCTTCTCGGCGTCATTCTTCTTCGCAGCCAGGTCCCACCATCCGTTGCCGATCTTCGCCTGTTTGGCCCATTCGGCCGGAGCGGCAAGGTCTGCATTGGCCAACGCGGCCAACGTCGCATCGCTGCCGCGGGCAAGATGGTGCAGCCCTCGCTGCCAATCGCCGTACGAGAAACAGTACAACTGCCCGGCCGTCAGATTCGCTTCCGCGTCGGTTGGATTGGCCTGGACCGCACGCACGGCCTCCGCGAGTTTCTGATAATCCGCGTGGAGCCTTTGAACGTCGCGCTGCTGTTTAAGGGCGTCCTTGCGGAAATCTTTGCCTTGCACACTTTGCGTAGCGCGGTAGACGAGCGTGGCGACACTCAAGGCATAATCGAATCGCTTCTGCGCAATTGCCCTATCGATGTACGCGTTCGACGCTTCAACGAGCGAGGCGATTTGTTCCTTCGTCTTGGCGTTCGGGGCGATCGTGCGGAGCATCTTGCCCTTGGTGAGCATCGGGTCGATCTGAAAATCGGCCGCAATGCGATCCACCACTTCCATCGTAAGTACGGCGTCGCCGGCGTCGCTGGCCAATTCCATGGCTTTGCGCAACAGGACGAACCGATCGGTCGGCTTGCCGCGGCTTTCGTCGGCCGAGGCAAGAAGTTCATCGATGAGTTTCCCCACCTCCTCGTCGGTCCGTTGCTTCTGCAGGTCGTAGATTTCGTTCAGCACGTCCAGCCGCTTCTGCTGTTCGGCCTGGGGCGGGATCGGAAGTTTGGCGGGTGGCTCGACGTCGGCGGGGAATTCGGCTGCGGCTGCCGCAAGAGCTAGAAACACGACGAGAGCCGTCGCCCCGATCGAAGTTGTCCGCTTCGAGTTGCTTTCGTCCGACATCCCCTCATCCTTCCCCGCCAAGCGAGCCCGTAGCGAAACCAGCCATCTACATACTATTACCACGCGGACCGTCAATTGGACAGGGATTTCCTCGAAATGAGCCTACCCCCCGTATTGTAGGGGTAGGCCGTCGTGGCGGAGCCGTGGCGCAGCCATGACGGATAAACTGCTGTTGAACTGGGGTTTCAAGTTTCGGGGTCACGGCGGGTGGCACTCTACGCCGTTAACCCTATTTTGGTTTGTAGCCGCTTGACCGC
>CAZJRB010000168.1:0-10698 GCA_964547995.1 uncultured Planctomycetaceae bacterium
GTGCGTCTCGGCAACTTCAGCGCAAGAAACGCGATTTGGCTTCGCTTGTTTGAGGTCTAGGGGAAGGGCGCCGGCCGCGATAGTCCCGGAAAACGGGAGACAGGGAAGCTCCGCACTTGGAGGGGGAAGCGGAGCGTCGTTGGGAGCCGGAGGGATTGTCTTCGCCGGCAATCCGAAAGATATCGCGACGCAGTTTGTCCAAACCGCCTTGCACGAAGCGGCATTATTCTCCACAATACGCTTGATGGACCAGACTGATCTCCAATCCGCCCGACAGTTAATGCTTCACAAGCAATTGCAGCGGCGGGGCATCCGTGACCCCAACGTGCTCGCCGTGATGGGTAAGGTCCCTCGCGAACGGTTCCTGCCCCCCGAACTCCGCAACCAGGCCTATGCCGATCAGGCCCTGCCGATCGAATGCGGTCAGACGATCAGCCAGCCCTATATCGTCGCCCTGATGACCCAGGCACTACAACTGACCGGCGGCGAGACGGTACTCGAAATCGGTACCGGCAGCGGCTACCAGGCAGCCGTGCTGGCGGAACTCGTCCCCCGGGTAATCAGCATCGAACGCCACGAATCCCTTTCTCGGCAAGCAGAAAAGGTCCTCGCAGAACTGGGATACCGGAATGTGGTCTTGGTGATCGGCGACGGCTCGCTCGGCTATTCCGACGAATCGCCGTACGATCGAATCATCGTCACGGCAGCCGTATCTGAAGTCCCCCCGTCATTGTTTGAACAACTCGACGAGGGTGGAATTCTCGTCGCTCCGACGGGCGACCGCAATAGCCAAACCCTTCAGGCGATCCGGAAGAGCGGTGGCCGGCCCCGCGTGAGAAACCTTTCCGCTTGCCGGTTTGTGCCGCTGATAGGCGAGCAAGGCTGGTCGAAGTGAGAAAATAGGGTGCGATGGTTCTCCGAGACCGTCGCGTGTGTCGAGCCGCCGGCAATCGACGGCCACGGAGGGCCATCGTACACTGATTTCAAAACACGTCCTCAGGGCTCGTCAACCGTTGTTCTTCCGGTGGCAACGTCAAACTCACAGATTGCCGGAACCATCATTGCCGCCGTGGTGAAGCCGTAGGCGCCCGCCGTAACGAGGAACACGCCGAGCGGTTGCCCCAGCAGAAAGCTGGTGATGGCATAGAACGTTGCGAAAGGGCACAGAAACGATGCCAAGGCGATGGCATTCGAGGGATTCCGCACGCCCAAAGCCACGTAGAGCCCGACGCCGCCGCCGATCATCACCGCCAGAAACGACTGCAATTGGCCCTGGAACGATCCGCTGAATGCAATCATCATCCGCATGGTCGTGGCCACGCCGACGAAGAGGAAGAAGATGGTCCCCAGGCTCGTGGCGATTGCCGCCTGTGAATTGGCATAGGTCATTCCCGCATGGACTCCCAGCATCGCCGCAAAGACATACAAGACGGCAAGCCCAAGGAGCAGATAGATCAGGCTTTCCGCACTCAATATGCCGGCGAAATAGAGATAAATACACAAGAGCATCGGCAGCGCGATCATCTCTTTGGTGTTGTAGAACACCCCGCCGAGTTTGCCGAAGACGATCTCCTTGGGCGTCAGATCGGTGACCAACAGCAGGTCGATCGCTTTGCCGTCGCGCTCGCTGGTCATCGAGGTAACCGCCTGGGCATTGACCAGCACCAGGCTCAACAGCAGCAGCGGGACCACGGCAATCGTTCCGTTGGCATACTCGGCAAGCCGGCCGTTATGGACCATCCAGACCAGGCTCGCCGCCGCCAGTGCGAACAGCACCAAGTAGGCGAGCTTGATTATGAGGATCTTCCGCCCGTAAGCCCAGGTGCGAATTTCGCGCCAAAGGATCGGATTGTCCCAGACCTGGCGGGTGCGGGCCGGCTGCCCGGCTATCGCAGCCGCGGCCGGCGATTTCTGAAGTTGTTCCGCGGCGGCCGCGCTTTTCCCGGCCGCTTCGGCGTCGTGCTCGGCGCCCCAAATGGTCTCCCGGTCGGGGGCGTCTTCCTGTTGTACGGGTCGCGCTTCGCGTGAAGGATTCCAGACGCGGACCATCGCAATCGCCAGGCCGTTGAGCAAGACGGAGATCGTCACGGCCACGAGCAGAAAGAGGTTGACCGGCGTGTGCAGGAGCCCGAGGGCCGGATCGTGATGGCCGTCGGGTCGGGTGGCCGCGAGGATCGCCCGCCACGGACTGAACCCGGCGGCCCAGGACTCACATGTGATACCCCACCAGCCGGTTCCGCGGGCTACGATCTCCCATACGGCCAGCCACAACACGAGCACCAACACGGTCATCGCCAGTGCCTGAAAGGTCTTCTCTCGCCACAGCGCCAGGATCGACCCGAGCGAACCGCACATCAGCACGCTGGCCAGCGTGACGGCAAACACCCGGCCGATCTGCCCGAACGAGACTCCGCCGAGCAGGGCCGTCATCATGAACACCGGCAGTGCCACCGCCAGCATCACCAGCACATTGAGCACGCTGGCGAGCAACTTTCCGAGCACCAGTTCGCTGTTGGTCAGGCGCGTCAGCAGCAAGAGGATAAGCGTTTTTCGGTCCTTCTCCTGTGCCACTGCGCTGGCCGCCAGCATTGCGGAAAAGAAGACCGCAAGGCCCAACTGCAACGGCGCCAGGATTTGAAACAGGATCGTCCCGAATCGGGCCAAATCGCCCACGTTGCGAACCAACTGCGTGCCGGTCAGCACCATCCACGCGGTGAGAATCAGCAACAGCAGCGCCAGGCCGTACGCCGTCCGCCCCGCGAAAAACTTTGCCCGACGCGGAGCAGTAACGACTTCCCGGGTGAAAACGGGACCGATGAACAACTGCCTGGCTCCCCTAAACAAGGTGAATTTGAAGCGTTCGCCAGACCTATTCTACCATACGCGGCCCGGCTGTCGAAGCCGTCTGTAGCAGGGCGAACAACTTCCCCAGAAGAATATGGCGGTTCCGCCCGCCTGCAATTCTACAAACAGCCGAGAAAACAGGCGCCGCGTCCTGCGGATAGCCGAGAACCGGCTACAGGCCGGCTTGCCCTACCGGTAAAGCGTTCCGGTCGGTGGAGGCGAGTAGGTTGCCGGCAAGACGTTCTGGTTCGGCGTCCCCGTGCTCGGCGAACCCGGCGCCGGATTCTCGGCGGTCGGCAAGCCTCCTGCGATACTCGGATTGGGCGGTTCCGTGCCGGATGCCCCCAGCCCCGGATACGCCAGCGACTTGGTGCTCGGACAACACGAACCGGTCTTCGGCGTATAAGGTTTCGTGCTTCCCGGGAAATAAGGTTGGGAAGTGTCGGCGTCGGCGGGCACATAGGAGTTGCCGTAGGGCGGAGAGTAAGGCTGGCTCGCCGGCGATGTGTACGGCGTGGTTGGCGCCGTGGTTGGTGCCGTGGTTGGCGCAGTTGGCGCGGCTGGAACAGTGTAAGGTGTGGCCGGTGACTCGTACGGTGCCGGATATGGGTTGTAGTCCGTGTTCGCCGGTTGGTAGGCCCCTGCTGGCGGCGTAGTCGGCGTATACGTGTTGCTCACCGATGGATTGGAACCGTAGCCTCCCGTCGAATAGGGGCTGATGGTCGTCCTGCTGCCGTAGGCAGGGCCGCTCGTATCATAGCGACCCGAAGTACCGGAGGCAGTGGCGCCGGTACCATACCGCGAGCCCGCCGCCGGCATCTGGCCTGGTGAGGAATCAAGTCCGTAGCTGGAACCTGCCGACGACCCGGTCCCTTGTGGGATTGATCCGCTACTAAGCGGCGCCGCGCGGCGAACGGGGTTGGCATAGGGCGAGGTTGCTGTTGCAGTCGTATACCTGCTCCCATTGTTCGGTAAGCTGTAACCCGGGGTGGTTGTGCTCCGGTAAGGTGAAGGCGAAGCCGTCGAACTTGAAACTCCTGCGTTGTAGTAGCCTCGTTGCGGGGCAACAGACACTCCGTTGGTTGACGACGCTGTGTAGCTCGGTGAATACGGCTGCTGCGTACTTGTACGATTCATGCCCGTGTATGGATATGAACCGGCCGGAATCGCGGTCGGGGTCGAGGTCGACTGATAAGCTGTTCCGGATGCCGGGTTCGACGCAGCCAAACTCGTTGCTGCCTCTGCCGGCGTCGTCACACTGGATGAGCTTGAGAAAGGGCTGCTCTTCCAAAACGCCAGATTCGGCATCTTCCATTGGCCGCCGCTGTAGCAACCGGAAAGACCAACGACTGTCAACAGGACGAACGCAGAACGTAGTAAATGGATTCGCATGGCTTGACATGTCCCTTAGAAATGGACAAAGAAAAGTGGCCGAAAGGCCGTTAACTTCCGTGTTTTGCTCCCACCCGGGGCGCCCTCGTCCATGAGGGCTCATTGTCATGGGATAGGCCGGGCGCTGTAAGAATAGATCGAACAACAGGACCCGATTGATGATTCCTTTTTCGTAAAGTCGGCAATTTAGAGCATTTTTGCCTGCAGGAATGTTAATCGGGCGAGTCTGCACCAATTCCCGACAGATGAGTGGGGGGATTATAGTCGCAAACTTGGGCGGGTCAATGTCAGATTCTCATTACGCGCGAGAAACTGGGAAGACGGCGCAACATGCGCAATGCCGTGCCGCGTTGCCCCCCTCTTGGTATGGGGCGCTGAAGTTTGACGACCCACTGAATATGTCATAGAATGGTCTGATACTACCAACCCCCCTATTCCCCTGCACCCCCTATACTCCACCGCGGCCTGTTACTGCTCTCTATCGGCAGTCACATAGTATGGGCGGCAGGCAGGCCAAACAGGGAGCAACAGATTAAGAGCCCAGCCATGACAAATCAAGGGAACACGCGGCGCGATTTCCTCAAGGCTACTTCAGCCGCAGTGGCCGGCGCCGGGATCGCTTCGATGGCTTCGGCCGATACGGTCGACGCCTCGAAAATCCTCAACTACAACGCCAAAATGACCTATCGCCCGCTCGGGAAAACGGGCTTCATGATCTCCGAGATTGCACTGGGCGGCCACGGCGGAAAGACCGCCGCCGACAGGGTGCCCGTGCTCGAAAAAGCCGTCGAACTCGGCATGAACTACGTCGACAACAACATCGCCGACGAGTGCAACCTGTACGGCGAGGCAATGGCCAAGACGAAATCGGCCGGGCGCGACAAGTGGTTCATCGGCTTTGCCTCCTGGCCGCAGAAGATCACCACCGAATACGAAGCCAACCTCTCGGCCGACGGCATGATGAAAACGATCGACGAACGGCTGAAGTCCTACCGGACCGATGTGCTCGACATGTGGCGCCCCGTCGGGGCAACCTGGGGGAAAGGGCAAACGAAGATGGCGACCATGCTCATGGTCAGCGAAAAAACGCTCGATCTGGTCGTCGATGTCTTCGAGAAGGCAAAGAAACAGGGCAAGGTCCGCCACCTGGGCGTCTCGGCCCACAACCCCAAGGTCTTTCACCGCGTGTTGGAAAACTACCCGCAGTTCTCCGTCATCATTTTCCCCTATCTCTTCCTGACCGAAGAGTTCGGTGGCGACAGTCTGTTGAAGCTCGCCCGGGAAAAGAACGTCGGCGTGATCGGGCTGAAACCGTTCGGGGCGGGAACCACCTTCGGGCTGAAGCCGCAGCAAATCAAGGGAAAAGTCGACAAGCGGGCTGTGTCGCTGGTCAAGGAAATGCTCCAAGAGAAACGCCTTTCGGCCATCATTCCCGGCGTGAACATCCCCGAGCAACTCGAAATGAACGTCCAGGGAGCGTACGACAAGGACAAGCCGAAGACGCCCGAGGACAAAAAGGCCCTACTGGAATGCAAGAGAAACTACTACGCCCATCTCACGCCCGACTACCGCTGGCTGCACAAGTGGGAAAAGGTGTGATGCGACGACTAATGCCCGGGGCAGCGTCGCTGGCCGGCGCCGGCCTTATGGCGGCGGCGGCTTTCTGGTGGCTGCACGGTTTGCCCACGGCCGGAGCGGACAACCCCGACAACAAGGGGATATCGCCTGCCGAAAAGAAGGAGGATCCCGGCAAGGAAACGGGGGCCGCTGAGAAGATCAACCCGCTGAGCGTCAATGCTACCTGCTACGTCTGCCACATGACCTTCGTCCGGGAAGAGATTAGCAGGGTACACTTCAAGGAGGAAGTCACTTGCATCAAGTGCCACGGTCTAAGCGCCGCGCATGCCAACGACGAAGACGTGGGCGCGACGAAACCGGACGTCATGTACGAGCGCAACCAGGTGGATGCCATGTGTGGCAAGTGCCACGAGGACCACGATGTGTCCGCGGTGAAAGTCATCCTGCGTTTCGTCGAGCGAAGGCCGGCCTTTTCGCCGGTAGTATGCACGGATTGCCACGGAACGCACAAAATCAAGGCATTCGAAGAAGAGAAGAAGCATGGGATCATGGACTCCGGCTCAACGGATTGAGGGCGTCTTCTTCCGCAGCGATCAGGTAGGACTGCAAGCTGATGAGCATTTCCCGGGCACGGTTGACGGCTGCGCCTCGGCGGCGGTCACGATTCCTGGCCGGAGCGATGCTCAGATGGATCTTGGTTCGCAGTATCTCGGACGAGGGATTATTTTCGGACTTCCGGTATCTTTTCTCTTTGAATCGAAGGTCCAGGCGAAAAGTGACTGGCCGGTCGGTGAAACGCCGCAACCGGCCGGGGGTCCGGTCGGTAATCTGTAGTACCACATGGTTCCCGTGAATACTGATGATTCTGGCCTGATGATCGGCCACGAACCCCCGAAGCTTCTCGACGGCCATATTAAGAGGGACGGGCGTGACCAGGACTCGTTCGATGAGATGGTCGGCGCAGCCCGGCTTTCCCGTTCCCGGTTTCCGTCTCAATTCCACCGGGGCTGGAGGGGACCCCGTTCCCAACTGGACAACATTGTTCCGGCCCCGAGCCTTGGCCATCAGCAGTGCCCGGTCGGCGCGGCGCAGCATCGTATCAGGCGTGTCGCCGGGTTGGATTTCAGTGACACCGAAGCTGATCGTTGTCGAGTGACCTTCCATTTTCGGTTGGGGAATCTCGCTGAGCTTCCTGCGGATACGTTCGGCGCGCCCGGTGCAGACCGCGCTGCCGCAATCGGCACAGAGCATGACGAACTCCTCTCCTCCGTATCGGGCAACCAGATCGCCGGGGCGACAAAATCCCCTGATCAACGATGCGACACACTTGAGCACGTCATCGCCGGCCTGGTGCCCCCAGATGTCGTTTACCTGCTTGAACAAGTCGAGGTCGCCGATGATCAAGCCGCAAGGCACGCGCTGCTGTTTGTGGGCCTCAACGAACAAGGACAGCACCCGATCGAATTCCGCACGATTTGCCACTTTCGTGAGGGGGTCTATGGTGGCTTTCTTGTGCAGGCTTTGACATCGTTTCTCCAGTGAGGTTTCAGGGGAGGCATCGTGAAACAGCAGGATCGCGCCCAGCGTGGCGCCGTTTTCAGAAACAACGGGAATGGCATGAGCATCGACCGCAACGGGCCTCTCGCCACGTCCCCAGATCGTCAGCCGCCGCAGCGACTGTGTCCCACAACGAATCGCAACACTGACCGGACAATCCTCGTTGCCTATGTCCACTCCTTTTTCGTCGGACATGTTCAGCAAGGCAGGGTTCCACTGCTGCTGAAGCATAGTCTGGCCCGCGATACCCGTCAGTCGTTCGGCGCCGCGATTCCACAAAGTTATCTCCCATGCAACGTCGATGAACACGACTGCGTCATGCATGTTTTCCAGCAGGCTGGTTTCGAACGGCAGGCCCCTTTCCTTCAACCCGGGTACCGGCGCAGTACGGTTGAGTTGCCAATAGGAATCGGCCGCGTCGGGGTCGAGCGAGCTGAGCCAGCGACCGGCCACTGCCCGGTGCACCTCCGGCTGATCGTATTGGTGCAACTCGACGAATTGCCTGACCAGAGCAGGGTCGAACTGGGCACCGGCACAATCGAACAACTCGGCCGTCGCCCGTTCGTGCGATATGGCCGGCCGGTAAGCGTGGTCGGTGGTCATCGCGTCGAATGTCTCCGCGATGGCGATCATTCGGGCGCCCAAGGGGATTCGCTCGCCTTGGAGCCGGAATCCCGGCCGGATCCCGTTATACCACGCCGGAACGTGTTCGATGATCTCGAGGATTTCCGGAGACGAACAACTGTGGCAAAGGATCTCCGGGCCCTTGTACCGCGAACGAGTTACGACGGCCGTTTCGTCGGAATCGAGGACACCCGGCTTCAAGAGAATATGATCCGGAAGACCGATTACCCCGATGTCGTGCAGCAGGGCAGCCACTTCGATGACGTCGCGCCGGTCCTTGGCAAGCCCCATTTCCGATGCCCAAGCGGAGCAACTCAACGCCACTCGCAAGGCGTGTGCCGCGGTCGCCGCGTGTTTGCACCGCAGGGCGGCAAACAGGCTGCTTGCCGTTCCCAACCGCGCGAGGGCCAACCGGCTGTCGATCTCTTTGCTGATCACCGGCGACGCGGAAACATCCGCCGATGAGACGCCGTCCAGCTCCCGGAGCAGCGAACTCAATTCCAACGACCAGCGGTTCGTCAGGAAGCCGCTTCCGGCAGCAGCCGGTTCCCCGGAGGAACGGGTGTCGGGCGCGTCGACAGCGGTAGAATCCGGGGGCTTCGTCATAGGCGCACATCCACCGTTGCGGGAAGACCTATCCTGTCAGGAGACTGCCCTGCTAGTGAAAGCCTAGGTCACGTCGGGACCGGGGACAAAACACCGCCTCTACAACCGGCACACTTGCCCTTTCCGGCCGGATTCGTTATCGTGGCCGTTGGGGATATTCTTCAGGCCGTCCGACGAGGAGACCCGCATGAAGCTGATTACCTACAGGAGCAGCCGCGGACCTCGTGTTGCCGGCGTGGAAGGTTCCGTCTGTGTCGATCTTAACGACGCCGATTCGTCCATTCCAGCCGATATGAAGGGCATCATGGCCCTGATGCCGGGGGTGGCAACCCGGGCCCCGCAGGCCATGGCCGCCGGAAAACGCATGCCACTGACCAACGTCGACCAGTTGCCGCCGGTGCCCGATCCCGAGAAGATCATCTGCGTCGGGCTCAACTACGCCGATCACGCGAAGGAAACGGGTGCGGAAAAGCCGCCTGAGCCGGTGCTCTTCAACAAGCTTCCCTCGGCCATCAGCGGTGACTGGTGCCCGATCGTCCTGCCGAGCTGGAGCGAACAAGTCGACTACGAGGCCGAGTTGGTTGCGGTGATCGGCCGGGGCGGACGCTACATCCCCCGAGAACGGGCCAGGCAGCACATCGGCGGGTACACCTGCGGCAACGACGTTTCCGCCCGCGACTGGCAGCTCCACAAGCCGGGCGGCCAGTGGCTGATGGGCAAGTCGTTCGACACCTTTGCCCCAATCGGCCCCGCGCTGGTTACCCCCGACGACATCCCCGACCCGGACAACCTGCAAGTCCAACTGTTGCTGAACGGTCAGATTATGCAGAGTTCCACGACGGCCCAGTTGATCTTCTCCGTCGAGTATTTGATTGCTTACATTTCCGGGATATGTACGCTTTCGCCGGGCGACTTGATCTTCACCGGCACCCCCGGCGGCGTCGGCATGGCCCGAAAACCGCCCGTCTGGCTCCAGCCCGGCGATACCGTCGAGGTGCGAGTCGAGAGGATCGGAATGCTCTGCAATCCGGTCAAGGGGGAAGGAGGATAGCGGTTGTAGATAACGGCGTCCGGCGTCCGGCACGACAGGCGACGTAGTAGAAATGATGGCGGGGAAGGTCGATCGCCCCGCTCTTCTTGCCCGGGGAATCCCCAGAAGCCTTATGGGGAACGTGATCGGTTTGCGCCGCCCGCCCCGCCGTGGTAGAATCCGGTTATGAGTGAGAAGCCTCAACCCGAGCCGAAACCCAAACGCTGGGGGAGTCCTACGGTTGATGCGGTAATTTACGTGACTGCCTCGCTGGTCGTACTCTTCATGCTGTTCTTCTTGTTGAGCCTTCCATATACCTCGTTAAGTATTGCTGTATACATTGCGGGGCTAGGCACCCTTGTAATATTTGCGTCCCAACTTGATGGCGTCACATGGGTGCATTATGGCGCTAAGTGGCTATCCCAATGCCGTGGCGCTAAGTGGCTATCCCAATGCCGTGGCGCTAAGTGGGTGTACAGTGGCGCTAAGTGGATATGGCAGGGTGCTAAGTGGGTGTGCCGTATCGCTGCGCCCCGGCAACGCTGCTGGTATCAGTTCTACCTGTGGCATCTGTTCGTGCTGATGACCGTGGTTGCGTTTGCCTGTGCTTGGTTCAGGTGCAAGATGGTGGCGGCCGAGCGGCAGAAGGAAGCAGTGGCGGCGATTCAGCAATTGGACGGGGTGGTCATGTACGGCGCAAAACCGCCTGGCCCGGCATGGTTTCGTAATTTGGTCGGTGTGGATTTCTTGACGGATGTTGTTGTGGTACGCCTTAATGGCCCCCAAATCACCGACGCCGGACTTGTACCTCTCCACAGCCTGACCAGAATCGAACAGTTGGGACTTAGTCGCACCCAAGTTAACGACGCCGGGCTGGAGCATCTCAAGAGGCTCACCAAACTCGAAGTGCTGTGGCTCAAAGACACGCAAGTCACCGACGATGGTATCGAGAAACTCCGGCAGGTATTACCAAACTGCGACATTGGCTATTAGCCGGCCGCCGCCCGTAGCAAGTGCCAGTCGGAAAAAGGCTGATTTGGCGTCAGGAAGCGGGCGAAAGCTTGGTT
>CAZJRB010000169.1:0-10619 GCA_964547995.1 uncultured Planctomycetaceae bacterium
CAATCGATTTGGCTACATTTCGGCCTGCTGCGGGGATTTTTTCAACGGGCTGCTAGCAGCGACTGGTCGGTGGGCTCTCAGCCGGCAACGGATCCGCCCAACAAAGGCATGCCGGAAGCGGTCTACGGGATCCTCTTCAACGCCATCGGCGAGGGCGAGGGCGTCAACGAAGAGGTCCAGATCACTTTCTGGAGCGATGTTTCGCCCGGCTGGGGCGACTTCTACAGCCGTTGCGGCGGGTTTAACAACCGCGCGTTCAACCTGGGGTTCACCGCTTCGGACCCGACCAACCCGCCGGCCGACGGCGTCAACGACAACCATCTGCTGACCCCAATCCCGGAACCCTCCAGCGGCGCCCTGCTGCTTGGCGCTATGGCGGGTCTGGCCTTCTTCGTCATCCGCCGCCGAAGATGAAGCCGGCAACGTGAATGCCCGCCCGGGGTATTCTCTTGACAACCGGCATCCCGCGTACCTCAAAGGCCCGGCAGGGAAATTCATCGACCCCTTGAGCTTCTAATCCCCCGCCAGCGGTGGCTCCTCCTTTCCTATTACTCATTTGGGCAGGACCATTGCCCCCCTTTTAGTGGATTTGTGATGCACCTCCACAAGACTGGAGGTAATTTCGTAGCCAGCCGAGGGATCCGTAGGTATAATAGAATCTTAATCCAGGATGAGGAGGAAGAGCATTGTCGAACACTGACGACGAAATCCCCGATTTCACCGAAGACGAGAACCAAGATTTCATCGCGGACGACCCCGAAGAGGAATCTGCCGAGGGCGAGGCCGCCGAGGATGAGGGCGACCACGGCGAGGAAGCTCCCGTGGCCGACGAGGGCGGTCTGTCCGAAGACGATATCGAAGAGGGCGAAGCCGAAGAAGGGGAATTTGCCGAGGAAGAAGGCGAAGAAGGAGAATTCGCTGAGGAAGAAGGCGAGGAGGAAGAAGGCGAGGAAGGAGAATTCGCCGAGGGAGAAGGCGAAGAGGGAGAATTCGCCGAGGAAGAAGGCGAAGAAGGGGAATTCGCCGAAGAAGAAGGCGAGTATGACGAAGAGGAAGCTGCCGAAGAGGAAGAAGGCGAAGAGGAAGTATTCGCAGAAGAGGAAGAGGAAGAGGAAGAAGACGAAGAAGAGTTGCAGCGAAAACGAATGAAGCTGTTGCTCATCCTCGAGTTGGTCTCCTTGCTGTTCATCTGCGGCGGCATCATCGCCGGAACCTATTTCGGAATCGACGAGTCGCAGAAAGACAAGTTTTTCTGGAGCATGCTCGACGTCTATATTCTCTCGATGGTGTTCATCGGATACACGCTCTGGAAGGCCCGCGAAACGGGAACCCCCTTTCGAGTCTTGCTCGCCTTTTCCCTGGCAGCGATCTTGTCGGCCGTGTTCAGCTTACTGATGGAGATCAAGCGGTACGACTACGACATCAACGCCGAAGGGGCAAAGCAACAGGCAAATATCAGGCCCGTTACGCGGTTCGAACCGCCCGATAGCCTGATCGTCTGATCCGGAACGGACTGATTCCCGGGCAGAACGACTCTGTTCTCACAGAGGTCTACCTCTTTCGGCCGCGATCTCGTATACTCTTGTCATGGCCAAGAAGCTCCATGCCATCGACTACCTTGCCAAGGTGGACAAATACCCGCCGCGGGAGGTCTGCGCCGTCTTTGGTGACGAACCGTTCCTCCGGCGGCAGGTGATTCTCCAGATTCGGGCGGACGTGCTGGGGGGAGACGATGCGGATTTCTCACTCTCGACGTTCGAGGGTCGCAAAGCGGAACTCCGCGACGTGCTGGAGGAGCTTTCCACCTTGGCCATGTTCGGCGGCGGCCGGCGACTGGCGGTGGTCGAAGAGGCGGACGAGTTCATCAGGCAATACCGTGGTGAGTTGGAGGACTATGTCGCCAGCCCATACGCAAGCGGCGTGCTGGTGCTTGATGTCAAGTCGTTTCCGGCCAACACCCGGCTCTACAAGGCCGTGTCGGCCGCCGGTCTGGCGATCGACTGCGCGTCGCCGACCTCCGCCAAACTGACCCGCTGGCTCGCGGTTTGGGCCAAACGGGCCCACGCAGTACAGCTTCCCCCGGCCTCCGCCGAGATGCTGGTGGAACTGATCGGGCCCGAGTTGGGGCTGCTCGACCAGGAACTGGCGAAGCTGGCCCTCGTCGTCGGCGAAAACAAGAGTATTACGCCCGAATCGATCACCCGGTCAGCCGGGGGATGGCGTGCCAAGACCACCTGGGAGATGCTCGACGCGGCCCTCGACGGGAATGCCCCCGAGGCGATCTTGCAGCTCAACCGGCTGTTGGCATCGGGCGAACAACCGATCGCGATCCTGGCGCAGATATCCGCTTCCCTGCGGCGTCTTGCCGCGGCCGCGCGGGTCGTCGTCCAAACGGAAACCGCCGGGCGCAAACCCCAAATCCGCCGCGCGCTGCAACAGGCCGAAGTCCGCCCGTTTGTCCTCGAAAAGGCCGAAGGCCAGCTCCGCAGGCTCGGGCGCGAGCGCGGGCTCCAACTCTACGATTGGCTGCTCCAGGCGGATCTCGACCTGAAGGGGGCCAGTGCCTTGCCCCCGCGGCTGATCCTCGAGCGGCTCGTCATTCAACTCGCGGCGCCGCGAGAGGCGGTTGCCCTGCGCGGTTAGCGTTCACGCTGGTGCAGCCGGCTACGTCCGGTCCATTTCAGCAAACCCCGGCTGCCCTTGTACGGTTTCGATCGCCGCGAGCATGTTTTCGAGCGGGACGTCGCCCTCGACGTCGTGGGCCGGTGCGAAGATGTAACCGCCGTCGGCGCCGAGTTCGAGCAGCCGCCGGGTTTCCGCTTGCACCTCCTCGACCGTGCCGAACGGCAGCGTCTTCTGCGTGGAAAGCCCGCCGTGGAACGCCAGTCGCCCCCGGTATTGCGGCAGCAGCGAGTAGACGTCCATCACCTCCGGCTGAAACGGGTTGAAGCAGTTCAGTCCCGCGGCGATCAGGTCGTCGAACAGCTCGTCGACGTCGCCGCAGGAGTGGATCATCTGGAACTTTCCCGCACGGCGGACGGTACCGTACATCCGCTCCAATTGCGGGTAGATCAACTCGCGCCAAAGCTTCGGGCCCATCTGCAGGCCGTGTTGTTGTCCCCAGTCGTCGCCGAAGTAGACGGCGTCGATGTCGTACTTCAGCGCCTCGCGTACCTGGGCGATGTTGTAATCGGCGATCGCGGCGAACAGGGCACGGACGAAATCGGCATGGTCGTAGAAATCCATCAACAGGTTTTCCATTCCCCGCAGGGTCCACGCCCTTTCGTAGAGTGAAAAGCCGATCTGAAACACTCGAAAGCGATCGGGAAACCGCTCGATCTTTTCGGGGATGTCCTCGAAGAACCGCTGGTCGAGCGGATCGGGAAATTCGTAGCCGCCGAGGGACGGTTCGGCCAGCACGCACCCCTCGACGTTGCCGATGTCCTTGTCGACCGAGCGGTCCCAAACGACGCCGAAAGCGTCCTGCACCCGGTTATTGCCCAGGTCGGTGAAGAATCCGATGTCGCTGCCGAGTTTCAAGAGGTGGTTCTCGAGCGGCCCTTCGGTATCGTCGCAGCCGTAGTGCTCTTGGAGCTTCTCCTTGGCCTCCTTGGTGAAACCCATTGACCAGGGGACGTACGGGGGGCGTTTCCCCTCGAGGACCAGACGCACGACTTCACGTTTGGTGTTCATGGAACCCATGTTACCTTCTCTGCCCAACGGTGGGTAGCAGTGTACGATGCCCCAGGCGGGAAACTTTCCCGGCGTATACTTACCGCAGTCATGGGAAAGGACTAAAAAAGCGATTGGGCTTACGAGATAATCGCGTTGCTTGACACCCCGCCCGCAGCATAAGATACTGGCGGGGTGGACAGCGATATTGCAGGGCGGCCCGGCAGGTCGGGTACGCCCTGACGAAAAGAACCGGCCGCTCTTCCATTGTCGAGTCAAACCCTGACTCATACAACTCCTAGACAAAGGGCACTTACGATGAGGACAACACATTTCCGCCGTTTTGCGATGACGCTTCTCAGCACGATGACCGCCATGTTGCTCTGCAGCACCGCGGTTGCTGCGGATGCGAATCTCGCTGCCGTGGCGAAACCGTCGTCGTCGCGTTGTTCCGGAGACACGTCGCTCGGGGCGCTCAACGACGGTCATGCCCCGAAGGCCTCGCACGTCCGCGGCCACGGGTCCTACGGCAACTGGCCCGCGCGGGGTACGCAATGGGTGCAGTATGATTGGGGCCAGCCGATCAGCACGAATAAGATCGACGTTTTTTGGTGGGACGACCGCCGCGGCGTCCGGCTCCCCAAGGCGTGCCGGCTGCTCTACTGGGACGGCAAGGCGTTTGTACCCGTCAAAAATCCATCGGGCCTCGGCGTTGCGAAAGATAAGTACAACACGACGACCTTCGACGAAGTCCGCACGCCGAAGCTCCGGCTTCAGATGGACGGCGACGGCAACTACTCGACCGGTATTCTCGAGTGGAAAGTCTACGACTCGGGCAAATCGCCCGACTTTCCGCCTTCGGTTACCGTGGGCGTCGATCGCGTGGTCGTGCTGGGAGGCAAGACGTATCTCAGCGGCGAGTTGAAGGCCCTGGACAGCAAGGACGACTCGACGAAGGTAACTTGGAGCAAGGAATCGGGACCGGGAAAAGTGATTTTTGCCGACGCGGGTGCCCCGGTCACGACGGCGACGTTTTCCGCCCCGGGCGACTACGTCCTCAAACTCACCGCCGGCAAGGGGAAGCTCAGCAACTTGTCCACCTTGGCGGTCAAGGTGATTCCGCCGCCGCCCGAAAAACACCTCGGATTGGTCGACACGAAGCCTTACAAGATCGACAGTCCCCTGTGGAACAGCCGGGCGAAGGCCCTGATCGTGAACTGGATCCCCCACTGCATCGCCAAGATTTCCGACCCGGAGGTGAAGCAGGGCGGCATCAACAACTTCATCGACGCCGCCAACAAGCTGGCCGGGAAGCCCCACGGAAAGCATCGCGGCTACGTCTTCTCCAACGCCTGGGTCTACAACACGATCGAGTCGATCTGTGTCGCGTTGATGATCGACCCGCAAGGCGACAAAGAGATCATCAAGGCCCAGGCGGCCATGCGGGCGATCCTGGACGACTGGATCCCCAAGATCCTGGCCGCCCAGGAAAAGGATGGATATTTGCAGACGTTCTTCACACTGGGCGACCTCGAACACTGGGTGCCAAAACACCGGCGTGCCCACGAGGGGTACGTCGCCGGTTATTTTCTCGAAGCGGCCATTGCCCATTACCTCCTGACCAACAAGGCCGACGCCCGGTTGTACAACGCGGCCAAGCGACTGGCCGACTGCTGGTGCAACAACATCGGCCCGCCGCCCAAGCAGGAGTGGTACAACGGCCATCAGGGGATGGAGATCGCCCTGGTCCGCTTCGGACGGTTTGTCAACCGGATGGAAGGCGGCGGCAAAGGCGACAAGTACATCGAGCTTGCGAAGTTCCTGCTCGACTGCCGCAAAGACGGGCACCAGTACGACCAGAGCCACGTGCCGGTCGTCCAGCAGTACGAGGCGGTCGGGCACGCCGTCCGGGCGTCCTACTCCTACGCCGGAATGGCCGACGTCGCCATGGAAACCGGCGACGTCGACTACCACAGCGCCGTTATGTCGCTGTGGGACAACATTGTCAATCGCAAATACTACGTCACCGGCGGCATCGGCAGCGGCGAGACCTCCGAAGGGTTCGGCCCCGACTACTCGCTCCGCCACAACGCCTACTGCGAATCGTGCTCGAGCTGCGGCGAGATCTACTTCCAGCACAAGCTGAACCTGACGTACCACGATGCCAAATTTGCGGACCTGTATGAAGACACGCTCTACAATGCCCTGCTGGGTTCGATCGACCTGGAAGGGAAGAACTTCTTCTACCAGAACCCCCTGGTTTCAAACCGCCTTCGCTACGACTGGCACGGCTGCCCGTGCTGCGTGGGCAATATCCCCAGGACCCTGCTGATGCTGCCCACCTGGATGTATAGCAAGAGCAACGACTCGCTTTACGTAAACCTCTTCGTCGGAAGCACGGTGACGGTTGAGGACGTTGCGGGCACCGATGTTGAAATGGTGCAGGCGACAGACTATCCCCGCAGCGGCAAGGTTTCGATCACGGTCAATCCGGCGGCCGAGAAGCAGTTCAGCGTCAAGGTCCGCGTGCCGAACCGGAGCGTCAGCGACCTGTATACCGACACGCCGGAGTCGGACGGCATCACGTCGATTTCGGTCAACGGATCGAAGATCAACCCGCCGGTGGAAAAGGGCTATGCCGTGATCACGCGGAAATGGAAAGCCGGCGACACGATCGATCTGGTGCTCCCAATGAAGGTGCAGCGAATCAAGGGAAGCGAGAAAATCGAGGCGACGCGCGGCCAGGTGGCCCTGCGCCGCGGCCCGCTGATCTACTGCGTGGAGAGTGCCGATCAGGAGGATATCGACGGTGTGCTGCGCCCCGGCACGGCGCTGGAGACGGATTGGCGGGACGATTTCCTGGGGGGGACGATGGTCATCAAGGGCGCCTGGGCCGACGGCGCCCCGTTGACGGCAATCCCCTATTACCTCCGGAGCAATCGCACTCTCGATACTTCCGAAGGTCGTCGTGCCGTTAGTTCATCGGTCTGGTTGAAGGATCAGTGAGCATTGCTGTCCTCATGTTGTTGAAGGGACCCCCAATGAACAGACGATTTTGCCTGCTGCTTCTGTGGACGGTGATGGTTGGCTTGCCGGCGTTTGCCGTCGGCGACGAGAAGAAGGACGAGCAGGTCCCGGCGGGCCTGCCGGATACGACCGAATCGGCGAAGCTCGTCCAGAAGATGCCCAAGACCATAAGCGGGACGGTCTTCCTCGGTGAAAAGGGCCTGGCCGGCGTGCGGGTGACCGATGGTGTCGATTTCGTCACCACGGATGTACAGGGCAAGTACGCGATAACCGTCAAGCCCGACCCGCTGGTGCCTTATCTGCCGAGCCGCACGGTCAGCGTCTGTTGGCCATCGGAAACATGGCCGGTCCAGGATCGCCGGACCCGGCGCTGGCAGTGGTGGGCGAGGCTGAAGGATGTCAAGGATCCCGAGAAGGTCGACTTCCATCTCGTAGCGAGGGAGGAAAAGCTGCCGGTCTGCGTGGCCTTCGGGACCGATCCGCACGACGCACTGCGACGCCCGCACAACCGCGTGTTCCGCGACGAGGTTGGCCGGGCGGGCCGCCACGCCGATTTCGCCGTCATGGGCGGCGATCTCGGCTACCTCGGCTTCGCCAACGCCGAGAAGGACTACACCGCGATCGAACAGTTTACCAACGATTTCCCGGTCACGATGCTCCATTGCATCGGCAACCACGATATCGTCGGCATTCATTCCGATTGGTGGAAAATTCCTCACGAGCTGGCCGGCAACGGGGCGTTTGTCAAGTATCTCGGCCCGCTGCGATGGTCGTTCGACTACGCGGGCATCCGGTTCGTCGGGGTCGACTGGTCGCTGATCGACGAGAAAGGCCACCTGCAGTGCGGCATGGCCGATTCGATCGTCGACTGGCTCGAAAAGGACTTGGCCTCGGTCCCGAAGGGTACACCCGTCTACCTCTTTAGCCATCAGTGGGGCGACAAGCGTTTCTTCGACGTCTGCGAGAAACACGGTGTGAAGCTCTGTCTGGGGGGCCATTCGCACCGCAACATGCTCATCCGCCGCCACGGCGGCACCGAGTACTGGACCAAAATGAGCCTCTACACGCTGCTGTACGTCGACCGCGACGGCTTCGAGTTCGTCGACCGGTGCGTCTACAAGGGTGGGCGAAACGGTTGGGACGGCCACTGGAGACACAGTCACCGTGCGTGCGCGCTCTACAATAACCTGGATATGCAAAACAAGCAGCGGGGCGAGCACGTTGGGCTCGAGGACTTCACACTTGATGATAACGCGCGTTCCATCAAACCGGTCGGCGGCCCCACCTACGACCTTCGCATCGGTGCATGGGCCACGGGTAACAAGCCGGCGAAGCGATGGGGCGTCCGCATCACTGCCGAAAGCGGCGATATCTGTGAAATCGGCTACGACGAGCCGGCCCACATGCTCGACCTGATGGGCCGCAAGACGTTCTTCAACCCGAAGATCCCGCTGGCCGAGGAGACCGATTCGGACGGGCCGCCGTGGGTCGAGATGCGCATCTCGGTGATGCCTGACCGCGTCCGCGTCCGGGTCAACAGCCGGTTGCACTACCAGAAGTTCATCGACTTCGGGCCGGCCAGACGGATCGAGGTGTTCTCCGAAGGCGGCAAAACGGAATTCGGCCGCGTCGACCTCTGGCAGCGGACTTGGCCAAAAGACTGGAACCCGCGGGCAACGGCCAACAGCGGCTGAGCGTCTGGCTTTTTCTTGACCCTTCCCCCCTGACCCGGTCGGTGTTATCCTGGTTTCTATGAGCTACTGGAAAGACAAAGTTGCACTGGTCACCGGCGGCTCCAGCGGATTGGGCCGCGCGATTGCCGATGCGTTTGCCGCGGCGGGGTGCAAGATCGTTGTTGTCGGGTTGGAACCCGATGACGTCGAGCGGGCCGCCGGAGAGATGAAAGACGCCGGCGCCGATGTCCTCGGTATTCATGCTGACATTACCAAGCAGGAAGACGTCGACCGGCTGTTCAACGAGGCCCTCGGGCGTTTCGGCCGGCTCGACGTGCTCGTGAACAACGCCGGGCGGTCGATGAGGGCAAAGATCCTCGATACCACGCCGGAGCAGTTTCGCGACTTGATAGAATTGAACCTCGTGGCCATGGTCCGCTGCACCCGGGCGGCCGTGCCGCATCTTCTGAAGCAGCGAGGGCACGTCGTCAACATCGGCTCGCTGGCAGCGAAGTCCTCGGCCCGATGGGTCGGGGCCTACCCGGCCACGAAGCACGCGGTGGCCGCCTACTCCCAGCAACTCCGGCTGGAACTCGGCTCCGAAGGCCTGCACACACTGCTGGTCTGTCCCGGCCCGATCCGGCGCGAAGGCGACCGGCTCTACCCGCTCGAAGGCCTGGAAGACCTTCCCGAACACGCCCGGCGCCCCGGCGGCGGTGTAAAGGTTGGCCGAATCAAGCCCGAGAAACTTGCCGCCGCGATCTTGAAGGCCTGCGAGAAGCGCAAGCCCGAGATCGTCATCCCCGGCAAGGCCCGGTTGCTGTTCGCCATCGCCCAGCTCTTCCCCCGGCTCGGCGATTGGATTGTGCTCAGGAAGACGTGAGTCCGACTCGCGATACAACTTCCCCATTTCCACTTCCGATTTTCCATTTCCGAATTCCCCATTCCGAATTCCCCATTCCGACTTCCCCATTCCGACTTCCCGCTTGCGACCCCCCACGTTCCACGACGGCCGCGAGAAGGGGATACTTGACAGCCGCCTGGGCAAGGGTTATAATCAGCGAAACTTGATTAAACTTGGTTGGTGAAGGGTTGCCTAGCCAAAGATCAAGTTTGCCGGAGGATTCTCATGAAGGCATACCGCACCGTTCTCACGGTCAATGACCCGAAACAGGTGGTGTTGACCGACGTGCCGTTCGAACCGGGCCAGCGCGTCGAGATCC
Organism: uncultured Planctomycetaceae bacterium; assembly: GCA_964547995.1. Taxonomy (GTDB): domain Bacteria; phylum Planctomycetota; class Planctomycetia; order Pirellulales; family Thermoguttaceae; genus CAZJRB01. The sequence goes on from CAZJRB010000169.1 coordinate 9,596, forward strand.
TCGTGCTACCACAGAACAAGAGCGGCGCGGCGGCCGCTCAGCGGTGGAAATCACTGGCAGGGGAGACACAGGCGTTCCCGCAGCTCCAGAAGCTAAGTGAGGAAGAAATCTCGGCGGAAGTCAACGCCTACCGTAGCGGCCAATGAGAGTCATCTTCGATACGAACGTCGTTGTATCGGCGGTCTTGAGGGATCGCGATCCGGAAGCGGTTATTCTGTTTGTGGTTGAGCACCCGGATTTTCAGTGGCTTGCCTCGCCCGACATTTTGGCGGAATACGCAGAAGTGCTGCGGCGTCCGAAATTCGGCCTGCCGGACGAAACCGTTCGCAAGTGGCTGTCATTGTTTGAGACGTTGATTACGGTCGTTGAGGTGGAAGAACACATTGATTTCCCGCGCGACCGGAAAGACGCGAAGTTCCTGGAATGTGTGCTGGCGACGGATGCTGAATACTTTGTCACCGGCGACCGGGATTTCGAAGAAGCCGGAAGAATGGAAAATACTGCGATCGTGTCCGTTTCGCAGTTCAAGTCGCTGGTCTGCGATGCTTGGTAATGGAACGGGAGAAGAAGGGGGAACGGGCTCAGGAAGAATCCTGAAGCCTTGAGGGGAACGAACACGGCATAAGGGGACATTCAATGGCAAAGGAGATTAAGAAAGGCACGAGACGCAATGCGCGACCGTATTGGCGTTGGATCATCCTGCGGATCTTCTGCGTCGCGATTTTCGCGATTCTGCTAATTGTTTTCAGTAATTGGGTCGGTCTCAAGATGCCCAAGTCTCCCCAATTTCAGGTCACATTTCACGGTGAATTGTGGTGGTACTGGGTGTGCGGCGTCGTCGTTGCAGTTGGAGTAGGTGGACTTGCCGCAAAGTGTTTCACAGATGCGTTGCGATCGTACGTCGGTATCACGTGGGATGAACTGATGGAAGACTATGACGAGGCGGGAATCCGCCGTGTGCCTCCAGAGGTAATGTTTTGATTCCCTTGGAACTGGAATTCTCCGTGGTTTGAATTAGCATCGA
>CAZJRB010000170.1:0-10613 GCA_964547995.1 uncultured Planctomycetaceae bacterium
TCTCGGCAACTTCAGCGCAAGAAACGCGATTTGGCTTCGCTTGTTTGAGGACTAGCACAAACACGGCAGCACTAATGTAAAACGCAACACAGGCCGCGCGCACCTTCGACTCGTGCTTCAGATACTCGTTGCGTACCCGTTCCGGGTCGGCCAGAAGTTCTGCTTCGGACGGGGCGGAACCGATGTCCGCCGTGGGAGAAGCGTACGGGTTTTCCTGCGTGTCCATCGATTGCACCCGGGCTGCAAAAGCCGGCCGAGAAGGTGTTACCGTCACGGATTAGTATAGCGGAAACTCTGCAGCGTGCGTAAAACGCACCACAACCGACTCCGGACGCCCCGCATAGTAGCCTCCGTCGGCCGGAATGCCGGACGCCCGGACAAAAGCCCCCGGCCGGCGCCAAAGCTCCTCATTGCTCAGCGAAGTAGAGACCATCACGGCTCTCCCGGTGCTGTTGGAATAACCTCGTATACCGTCGAGGATCTTCCGTGAAATCGGTTTTCCGGTCCACCGAGAAGTAATACACGGTATCGGAATCGTCGCCGTCTCCCTCGCCGAAGGCCATCTTCTCCATGTCGACCCAATCCCGCGAAACGCAATCCAAGAACGTGTTGGCCCCGAGGTCGTAGATGAAGGGGAGATCACCCGGCACAATGCGGGGCACGGTGTCATGGTCGGAGAAGAGTAGATCGAACACCTTCTCTTGAAGCCCTCGGATCAGATCCACACGAAACTGCTTCATTTCCTCGCCGAATTCCGAGATAACCGCAAGCCTGGGGCGACACATGGCGATCACGCGCGACGTGCCGATAATCCCCAGGTGGTTCGGATAGCACGCCGTGGCCGGATCGCGGGCGGCGTCCTGTTGGAGTTCCCTATCACGGATCGACCCGATATGTACGATCATCACGTCGATTGCTTCCCCGTCCGCAGCCAGATAATGATGCCAAACTTCCGATTTCGCGTCCTTCGTGTCAGGAACCAGGTCGGGCAGATCCTGCTTAAGGGGGAATAGACCGGTGTCGCTGGTCAGAAGAATCCGTCGTGGTTGGTTTTCGATATCGAGCGTAAACAAAAGCCCCACGGCCTGATCGCGGGCGAACACCTCGTCGTGGTATGCGGGCAAGACGCGAAACCGGCCACCGCCGAGCAGTTCGAATTCCCCGCCCGGATTGAGCGTGTACAGGTGTTCCGAAAAACCGCCCTCCTTCAGATCCAGCAGACCGGCGAATTTTCGGAACGATCCGTTGTTGACGAAGAAACGGACCTTCTTCGACGGACCTTTTTCGTCTTTTTTGCGTTTCTCGTTGAACTCGTGCAGCAACGTCCGCAGGGCCTCGAAATCGTTCGTGTGATCGTTATGGGCGTGCGTGAGAATCACGTTGTCGATGTCGCAAAGCCGGCACCCGGCCTGGCTGAAGTTCTCGATGAAGTTGTAGCCCGGATCGACAACGGTGCCGTGCCCGTTGTGCCACAAGAAATATCCCCCGCCTGGGTTCCGTTCGTCTTCGTTGCCGGTAGGAATGGCCGGCGTGTACGAATTCCATTTCCTCAGCACCAGCAGGAGTGAACGCCCGTCGGCGAGACACGACGACGGCTCGAGGAATTTTTGTCGGGCCTGCTCGCCCTCCGCCTTTTTTTCCCGGTACTCATCTGCTTTATCACCGAATGCGCCCCGAAGAAAGCCGATGAACGCGGAAAGTTCGCCAAGGACATCTTCGGGCGTTTCTGCGGCCGGTTCATCCTCGGGGAACAACGTCTGCCACTCCTCGTCCGCATCGCGGCCCGCAATCTTGCAGAATGCGTTGAAGTCCGAACGCCGTTCCTCAGGAGCAAGTGTCGCGGCCTTCGCAATCTTCTCCATCGCGGCATCAAGGTGCTTCCGTTTGAGTTCCGACACTGCCCAGTTACGGTAAGCCATCGCGTCTTCCGGGTTTGCCTTCAGAGCCTTGTCGAACCACTCGATGGCCGCGTCCTCCTCCCCCTTGTTCGAAAGCGAGACGGCCCTTTGCCGCATCGCGTTGTAATCCTTGGGATTGATTTCCAAGGCCTTGTCGAACCATTCCATGGCCGCGTCCTCGTCCCCCTTCTTCGAAAGGGAGACGCCTCGGTTCCGCATCGCGTCGTAATCCTTGGGATTGATTTCCAAGGCCTTGTCGAACCACTCGATGGACGCGTCCAAGTCTCCCGTTTTGCCAATCGCGACGCCCCTCTCACGCATCACGTCGTAATCCTTGGGATTGATTTTCAAGGCTCTATCGAACCACTCGATGGCCGCGTCCTCGTCCCCCATGTTCGAAAGCGAGACGGCCCTGTTCCCCATCGCGATCGAATCCTTCGGGTTGATTTCCAGGGCCTTGTCGTACCACTCGATGGCCGCGTCCTCGTCCCCCTTGTTCGAAAGCGAGACGCCCCTTTGCCGCATCGCGTCGGAATCCTTGGGATTGATTTTCAAGGCCTTGTCGTACCATTCGATGGCCCCGTCCTCGTCCCCCTTCTTCGAAAGCGCGACGCCCCTGCTTCGCATCGCGTTGTAATCCTTGGGATTGATTTTCAAGGCCTTGTCGAACCACTCGATGGCCGCGTCCAAGTCACCCTTCTGCGAAAGCGAGACGCCCCGGTTCCGCATCGCGCGGTAATCCTTGGGATTGATCTTCAGGGCCTTGTCGCACCACTCGATAGACGCGTCGGAGTCTCCCCTCTTGCCAATCGCGGCACCCCTCTCCCGCATCGCGATCGAATCCTTGGGGTTGATTTCCAAGGCCTTGTCGAACCACTCGATAGACCCGTCCAAGTCTCCCCTGTTGCCAATCGCGACGCCCCTCTCCCGCATCGCGTCGTAATCCTTGGGATCAATTTCCAAGGCATTGTCGAACCACTCGATGGCCCCGTCCTCGTCCCCCTTCTTCGAAAGCGCGACGCCCCTGTTTCGCATCGCGATCGAATCGTTCGGGTTGATTTCCAGGGCCTTGTCGAACCACTCGATGGCCGCGTCGAAGTCACCCTTGTTCGAAAGCGCGGCGCCCCTCTCCCGCATCGCATCGTAATTCTTCGGATTGATTTCCAAACCCTTGTCGTACCACTCGATGGCCGTGTCTAAGTCGCCCTTCTTTGTAAGCGAGACGCCCGTGTTGCGCATCGCGTCGTAATCCTTGGGATCAATTTCCAAGGCCTTGTCGTACCACACGATGGCCGCGTCCTCGTCCCCCTTCAGACTGTGATAGGCACCCATGGTCCGAAAAAGAAATGCGTCGGGCGGCAGGCCCTCTTGTTCCAGCCAACTTATACCACGCTGAAGCAATGCGATTTGACGTGGGTAGTCGGGCTCGCTGTAATTGAGAATCTCGGCTTCAAACAACGTTTGGTAGTCTTCGTCGCCGTGGGCCGACGCCGCGGTCAGATTCTCGCGCAGAACCTCCAGGGCTTCCTCGCATTTACCAGATGCCGCCAGCTTATCCGCACGACGGCTTGCGTTACGATACTGCTCCAGCCGAGCATTACGAGCGTTGGTCATAGGGCTACTCCCGGCATTCCCCTTAACTGCACAGTAAAGGGGTCGTAAAGGTATAGAACGAATTCGCAACGAATTCGGGGGACACAATACTTACTTTTTCCGGTGACAGCCATGGATCTTCCCCCGATTTGCCGTCGCCAATGCTGCCGCACGTTCCAGACACACGGGGTCATTCTACCCCCCGACCGCCCCAGCGTCCATGAGTTGTCAAGGCTTTTCGGCCCCTTTTTGGCGTTTGGCAATTCGTGCCAAGATCATGACCGATTGTCACGAAAGATGTCAACGGCGGGTTTCCGCCCATCGACGCTGGAGGCGACCCGGCGCTGGGGAGTGGAGAGTCGAGGGTGGAGAGTCGAGAGTCGAGAGATCCGAACTGTTGGCTTTCGATTCCGATCCTTCCAGCCCGCAACGGGCGATGGCCAATGAGCGTCTTCCTAGCCCGATTGATCGGGCTTTCCGCCGGAGGCGGGGAATAGCGAATTTGGAAGTGGGAACGGGGAAGTCGGAAGTGGGAAGTGGGAATGGGGAAGTGGGAATGGGGAAGTGGGAAGTGGGAAGTCGGAAGTGGGAATTCGATATTCGACATTCTGAATTCGAAACCCCATCCCCGCTCCCCTCATCTCCCCAACCCCCCGCCCGGAACCCCTGGGCGTCTTGCCAGCCCGATTGATCGGGCTTTCCGCCGTAGGCGGTCGTAGGCCCGACGTTTACGTCGGGTTGGGATGGACCCCGGTTGCGGTAACCTGAGCCCCGTTTACGGGGCTTCTCGCTGTCGGGCTTCAGCCGTGTCGCGAATGGGCCGAGGCCCGCCGTGGTCGAGAACCCCCGTGAACGGGGCTGAGATTTCAGGGTTGTGTGGGCGATCCGCATCACCCGGCGTAAACGCCGGGCCTAATACCGGCTGACGCCGGGAACGGGCGTAAACGCCCGTACAGACGCCCACCGCGGCGTCAACGGAGAAAGACGGAGGTGGGACGTGGGAAGTCCGAAGCGGGAAGAGATTTCGGGGTTCAGATTTGGGATTTCGAGGAGTCCAGAGTCCAGGCTTGAGAGTCGAAGGTCGAGAGTTGCAGCGGGATCAGCCGGCGACGAAGATCACAGGCAGGACGGCCGCGGCGAGTATCAACAGTAGCAAGACCAGGAAGACGATCGCCAGCCACGAGCGGTAGCGGATGTGCGGCGTCTGGCGGATGACCTCCTTGTATTCGTCCGAGAAGACGAACCGCCCCTTCTTGCTCACAACCAGATAGAGAATGTATGCGTTGATGATGGTGCCGATGGGGATGTACAACATCCCGATGCCCGCAAGAATCGCCACGGGAATCCGGACCCGCGGATTGAGCTTTTGCAGCCCCCAGCCGAGTAGAATGAAAAACACCGTGAGCACACCGAAGATGAGCGACGTAACGATCCCCCCCACAATGTTCGCCACGCCGCCACTTGCGACTACACCGAACATCCCGAGGGTCATCAGCGCGGTGCCAAACGCGCCGAGATAGTACAGCGAGCCGATCGACTGGACCGACACCTCGTGGTTCAGATACCGCTTCCGGGTCAGCTCGACAGGCGTCAACGGCGGCGGGCCGATATCGGCCATCGGCGATGCGTACGGGTTCTCTTGAGGGTCCATCGATTGTGCCGCGCCGGGAGAATCGGTGCGTAACGAGTCGTTGCCCTTGCTCAGTAGCATATCCGAAACGCGGCGTAAACAATAGCCCTTGGCACATGACGGGGTACGGATTCTGTGGGAATCGACGAGAACGATGGAAGCGATCGTTTACCCCCGCACGCAGCGCGGGGGCTTTGCTTCCCAAACGCCAAGCCCCCAAATCCCAAATCCCCATCCCGGCGGCGGGGCATAACCTGCTCGACTACGATGCTACGCCCCCTAACGTGATTATCGCAATACAGCCGTACATTTCCGGCTGAAATCCTCCAATGGCAAATGTTCCTGGCCCCACGTGGTCGCTACTGCCTTTACATCGTCGGCCGAAATCGTATACTTGTTTCTCGAACGCACGGCTCCCTCCTTGAAATGACCGGTTGGAAAAAAGTCATTTGTAAGAGGAGCCTTGTGTTCACCTATACCAATCTGTGCCAGGCTTTGTCTCAAAACGTGTCCGAACGGGTTGTACGACGGGCTTCCAAGCCCGTCGCTTCCACCGAAACGGAACTTCTCAACGGGCTTGGAAGCCCGTCGTACGGGTTTTGAGACAAAGCCCAGCAGTGCTGCCACCCATCACACAAATTTGGAACTACTGAGATTACAATTTCCTCTCCCCCCGTGAGCCCTCAATCCCCACCCCCGAACCCTCTCGTCGACCGGTACGGCCGCGTCCATGCCGACCTGCGCATCTCGGTCACCGACCGCTGCAATCTTCGGTGTACGTATTGCATGCCGGCCGGGGGAGTCGAGTTCCGCCCCCACGGCGAAATGCTTTCCTACGAGGAAATCGAACGCTTCGTCCGGGCGGGGGCTTCCTTGGGAATCGGCAAAGTGCGATTGACCGGCGGCGAACCGCTCGTCCGCAAGGGGATCGTCCGTCTCGTGCAGATGCTCGTGGCCGTTCCGGGCATCGACGAGGTGGCCATGACCACCAACGGCATTCTGCTCGACCAATTCGCCGAACCGCTGAAAGCCGCCGGACTCGGGCGGTTGAACATCAGTCTCGATACGCTCGACCGCGAGAAGTTCGTGCAGATCGCCCGGCACGACGAACTCGGTCGCGTATTGGGAGGGATCGCCGCGGTGAGGGCAGCCGGGTTCGAGAATATCAAGCTCAACACGCTGGCCATTCGCGGCGTGACGGAAGACGACGTGGTCCCGCTCGCCCGCTATGCCCTCGAGCACGGCCATGAGCTGCGATTCATCGAGTTCATGCCGGCCGACGGCGACCAGCAGTGGCAGCCGGAGCGGGTTCTACCCGGTGAAGAAATCCTGGAAATCCTTGCCCGCGAAATCGGGCCGCTGGAGCCGATTTCACAAGATGGATCACACGCCCCCGCCACGACCTACCGCTTTGCCGACGGCGGCGGGCGGATCGGCGTCATCCCCTCGGTCAGCGAACCGTTCTGCAAGAGGTGCGACCGGCTGCGGCTGACGGCCGACGGCAACTTGCACAACTGCCTCTTTTCGGCTCAGAAATGGGACGCCCGATCCCTGCTCCGCTCGGGTGCCGCGGAAGGAGCGTTGGCCGAACTGATCCGGGCGGCCGTCCGCGACAAGCACGAAGCCCGCGGCAACGACGACGGCGAATTGAGCCGCTGCGGCCGGCCGATGCACCAGATCGGGGGCTGAGATGTCGACGTCCAAAAGGCCATCCCAAAAGCCGTCCAAGAAGCCCTGGTATCGCGACGGCCTGAGATTCGAGTGTACCGGTTGCGGCAATTGCTGTACGGGCGCCCCCGGCTACGTTTGGCTCAACAAGACCGAGATCGAGGCCATCGCCGCGCTGTTTCAGATGGACGTCGACGCGTTCGAGAAGCAATACGTCCGCAAGGTGGGCATCCGCAAGAGCCTCGTCGAGTTTCCCAACGGCGATTGCGTCTTTTTTGACAACGAGGGCCGCCGTTGCCGGATCTACACCGCCCGACCGCGGCAGTGCCGCACGTGGCCCTTCTGGGACTCGAATCTCCGCACGGCGGAAACCTGGGCTGAAATGAGCAAATCATGCCCCGGGGCAAACCGCGGGCCGCTCGTGGCCCTCGAAGAGATCCGGGAGAAAATCGCGGTGCTGAAGGTCTAACAAGCCCGCCGCCACATCCCGCCGCCCGCCGAACGACCTTGGCGATTGAACTGCGATGTGCTCTTTTTTGAATCTAACGCCGGAGTTATGTCACGGCTTGTTCTTACCGCGGCGCACAAGTAGACAGACGATGATGCCCATCAACAGCAACGCGCCTACCCCGCCAATTGTCTTTGAAAGATTATGCAGGTCGATGTGGCCATTTTGTCTTCGACCGTCGCTCCCGGCGCGACCGGTGTCACTATTCGGATTCACTGCCTTGATATCGATGGAGTTCACGAACGTATTTATGGTTGTTTCGTCGATTGGGGCATCCCCAACGTTCGCCGCCATCACTTTGTATACGTTCGCATTGTATTGTACCATCGCTTGCGTGATCTGAATATTCACGCCGTGAGCGGAGCCCTTGGCGGTCATGAGCCAAATCTCATGGCCGTTCTTCACCACCGAAGACGAGGCCGTGATGGTTCCGCCAATCTCTTCGGCAAACCCCTCTTCGGCTGATGAACGAACAAGCTTGATGTGTGAAGGTATTGCAATCTTTATGACGCCAAGTCTGAGCATTCCATCGTTCGACACCCAAAGGACCATAAACGGTTTGGGGGGATCATCAACTTGCTGGAAATCAGCAGCATCCGGCGCCGTGACGACGATTACCCCGTCGGGAGAAGTCCATTCACCGGCAAGAGCCCCGGCAGCGCTTAGGGCAACAGCTAATGACGCAATGACCGAGATTCGAAGGATATCCATGGCGTTTGTTCGTTGCGACATAACCATTTGGCAGGGAGCGGTCCATTCCCCCGAGCGAGAAGCCCACAATAACCCAATAGGGTACCTTCGGCGAACGATGTCATCAAGCGTTGGGCCTGGAATCTCGGGGAGTATGTTCGCAGGGCGCGGATAGTGGATCGCCGCAACCAAGAGTGTCTTCTTCCGCGCGTTGCAAAACGAAAAACCGGCCTCTTTCCTAGCAACGTGCCAGCCGTTCCCGTTCGAGGTCGGATTTGGCAAAAGGAGATAAAGAATGGTTGGATAAGGTGGGGGGAATGGGTCATGATTGTCGATAGACGAGAACGTGTAGAACCAGCTTTGATGATCCCCCCATGATTGGAACTCCGATGAACTGCACAACGCCACGATATTTGTTGTATGCCCGGGCTGACCGCCATGCCCCGGGCTCCTGGCAATTCACGCTTCGATCTCCCGATGGTTCGGAAGAATTGGAAGCGGCCGACGTGGAACCGAAGGTCCGCGGCGACCGCCTCGATTTGCTCACGCTCGTCCGTGCACTCGAATCGCTGGATCAGCCTTCGCAGATCGCGCTGGTCGGGTGTAGCCGGTACATCCGCCAAGGGATCGAGCACGGGCTATCCGAGTGGCGAGAGAACGGATGGCGTTGGGAGTTCTTTGGGGACATGGTACCGGTGAGAAATGGGGACCTCTGGCAGAGGCTCGATCGTGCGTTGCGGTTTCATCGGGTCGGATGTTGCCGGCGCCGCTTCGATCCCCCACATGCGAAACCGGTTCGAGCGGACGAAAATCGGGGGGAAAATATGGAATCGGCGATTCGCGTCGCGGATCACGATTGGGTAAAATATGAGAAGTCCTCGGTGTCGGGTGGTTTGCGGCGATTGGCTGCCATGCTCAACCTGCGGGACCATCGCGTAGTTCGATGGTGGGTTGGCTTGCTGTCATTCGGCTGGACGGCTCGAAATGGGGGCGCGAGGCTCCTGGGCAAGACCGCTTAGCCGAGGAAACTGGAGAAAACCTGCAAGGAGGTGTGTGTGGATACCACGACTGGTTTGGAGAATATTGGTCAACTCATTGAAGGAAGGCACAAGAACCCGTTCGAGCTGTTGGGGCCGCACGAGGTGAACCGGTCGGGGCGCCGGGTGTTGGCGGTTCGGGCGTTTTTGCCCGACTCGACACAGGCGTGGGTGGTCGACCCGTCCCATGGAGGGCCCTCGCGGCCGATGCAGCGAATTCATCCGGCGGGTTTATTCGAGGCGATTTGCCCCTGCCGCGGCGAGAACGGATCGTCAAGGTACATGATCCGAGCAGCCGACCGGGAAGGTAACCAGAGCATCATGCACGACCCCTACTCGTTTCCACAACTGCTGACCGACTACGACCTGCACCTGTTGAACGAAGGCACGCACTGGAGGTGCTACGACCGGTTGGGTGCGCAATTGCGGACGATCGACGGGGTCGACGGCGTGAATTTCGCAGTCTGGGCGCCCAACGCGACCAGCATCAGTGTGATCGGCGACTTCAACGCCTGGGACAGCCGCAAGCACCCCATGCGGAAGCACATCCCGAGCGGGTTCTGGGAGTTGTTCGTTCCCGGATTGTGTGAGGGAACCATCTACAAGTTCCTGGTCCGCCATTACGATCGGGCGTTCGAGAAGTCCGATCCGTTCGGGTTCGCCTCGGAAGTACCGCCCCGGACGGCGTCGCAAGTGGTCGACCTGAACCGCTATCACTGGCACGACGGCAAGTGGCTCGGACGCCGCAAGGAAACGAACTGGTTGGAAGAGCCGCTTTCATTTTACGAGGTCCACCTCGGAAGCTGGAAGCGACCGGGCGACGACCCGAACAAATGGTTGAGCTATCGTGAGTTGGCCCACCAGTTGGTCGACTACTGCAAGGAGATGAACTACACGCACATCGAGTTGCTGCCGGTGGCCGAGCACCCGTTCTCCGGGAGTTGGGGATATCAGACGATCGGGTATTATGCGGTGACCAGCCGTTACGGAACGCCGCACGACTTCATGTACTTCGTCGATCTTTGTCACCAGAACGACATCGGCGTACTTCTCGACTGGGTCCCGGCCCATTTCCCGCGCGACGGCCACGGTTTGCACCAGTTCGACGGAACGCCGCTCTACGAGCATGCCGATCCCCGGCAGGGAGAACATCGCGACTGGGGAACACTCATCTTCAACTACGGCCGGCACGAAGTCCGCAACTACTTGATCTCCAACGCGTTGTTCTGGTTCGACAAGTATCATATCGACGGGATCCGCGTCGACGCGGTCGCGTCGATGCTTTATCTCGACTACAGCCGCCAGGACGGCGACTGGCTGCCGAACGAGTTCGGCGGCCGCGAGAATCTTGCTGCGATCGGATTTCTCAAGCAACTGAACGAGGAATCGCACCTGCAATACCCGGGTGTATTGACGGTCGCGGAGGAATCGACCGCTTGGCCCGCCGTTTCCCGCCCCACTTATATGGGCGGATTGGGGTTTAGCTTGAAGTGGAATATGGGCTGGATGAACGACACCATCGGCTACATGCGGCACGAGCCGATTCACCGCAAGTATCACCACGACGAGCTGACCTTCAGCCTGATCTA
>CAZJRB010000171.1:0-10315 GCA_964547995.1 uncultured Planctomycetaceae bacterium
GTTGGTCCGGGAGGGATTTTCGGGTCCCGTCTGTGCAACCTCGGCGTCGGCCGACCTGGTCGAGCTGGTGTTGCGCGATTCCGCCCAGATTCAAGCGGAAGACGCGGCTTACAAGCGGAAGCGGCACAAGAAGGAAGGCCGCAAGGGAAAGCACCCGGTCAAGCCGCTCTACAACGAGAGCGACGTCGAGCAGATGCTGCCGCTTTTGCGGCCGGCGTCCTACGAAGAGACCGTGAAGCTGGGCGACGAGGCGTCGTTCGTGTTTCACGACGCAGGGCACATCCTCGGCTCGGCAATGATCGAGTTGAAACTCCACTCCGGCGGCCGGCGGCGCCGCGTGATCTTCTCCGGCGACATCGGCCAGCAGGAAAAACCCATCATCCGCGACCCGGCCGTCTTTTCCGAAGCGGACTACATCATCATGGAATCGACCTACGGCAACCGTGTCCATGCAAGTCACAGCGACATTGAAGTTAGGCTTGCCGAGATTATCAACGAGACCGTCGCCGCGGGCGGCAACGTCGTCATCCCCATCTTTGCGATCGAGCGCGCCCAGGAGCTGACCTACCACATCAGCCGGTTGCGGCACGACGGCCGCATCCCGCCGCTTTCGGTTTTCCTCGACAGCCCCCTGGCGGCCAACGTCACCGACGTCTTCCGCCGCCACCGCGAGTGCTTCGACCTGGAGACCTGGAAGCTGATCACCGACGGCGACGCGCCGTTCGGTTTTCCCGGGCTTCAGATGGTGCGGTCACAGGAGGACTCGATGGCGATCAACCGCCACAAGGAGCCGGCCATCATCATGTCGACCTCGGGCATGTGTACGGCCGGGCGCATCAAGTTCCATCTCCGGCGGAACATCGACCGGCCGGAGTGTGCGATTCTCTTCGTCGGGTTCCAGGCCAAGGGCACCTTGGGACGCCAGATCGTCGAGGGGAGGAAAGAGGTGCGGATCCACGGCCGGACGCTCCCGGTCAACGCCCGCGTGGAGCAGATCCACGGTTTCTCGGGCCACGCGGACCGGGACGCACTGCTCGGCTGGCTAGGCCACTTCCACAACCCGCCCCGACGGCTCTTCCTCGTCCACGGCGAAGAGGACGAAGCCCTGTCGCTGGCCGGGCAGATCCGCGAAGAGAAGGGCTGGGAGGTTACCGTGCCGGAGTACCGGCAGACGGTTGCCGTCGAGTGAGGGCCGGCGGGGCCGGATCGATTACCACGTACCTGCGGGCCGCACGGGGCCGTTTGCGGTCGTCTGGGGAGTTTGGTATAACCGGGACATTAGTTGGGAATTGCCCAAAAACAACTTCGACAAGTACGGCTGCCACATGGCATAAAGCCGCGACCGTTGGTCGCGCCGAACGACGCTCGGAACAATTCTTGGTAACGCGGGGCGCGACCAACGGTCGCGGCTTTATAGACCCGATTGTCGAACTTATTTTTGAGTGCCCCCTAGGGAACGATCGACCGCTGATCGCGCCGCAACAACATTCACACGAAAGGAAGAACCATGCCGCCGTCCGTGAAATTGCAGCGATCCGAAGAACTCTTGACCATCTACCTGACCGACGTGAAAATCCTGGACGAGGCCGGCATCGAACGAATCTACAAGGACGTAATCGACGCGCTGGAGAAGACCGAGCAGCCGAACGTGCTGCTCGATTTCCGCGTCGTGCAGTTCATGTCGTCGTCGGCGCTGGGGATGTTGATCCGCATCCACAAGAAGTGCAAACAGTTCAAGGTCGTGCTCAAGCTGTGCAGCATCTCACCGAACATACGCGAAGTCTTCGAGATAACCGGGTTGAACAAAATTCTCGACATCTACGACGATGCCGAGGCGGCCCAAGAAGCGTTCAAAAAGGGCAGCCGGTTCTTCCACAAGTGAGAAGCTAACGGGAGGTTTAGGCATGAAGGGCAAGATATCCGTGTCCGCGATCCTTGCAATTACCCTCGGTGTGTCGGCTGCCGCAATGATCTCCGGCGCGGCCAAAGCGGCCGAAAAATCGAGCAAACCGAACATCCTCATGATTACCTGCCACGACCTGGGCCAGCACCTCGGATGCTACGGCGCGAAGACCGTCAACTCGCCGAATATCGACAAGCTGGCGGCGGAGGGGATCCGGTTCGAGAACTACTTCTCCACGTCGCCCACCTGTTCGCCGGGCCGGGCAAGCATGCTCACCGGCCGATATCCCCAGTCGAACGGCATGCTCGGGCTCAATCACGCCCCGTGGTGGTGGAAACTCAACGACGGCGAGCGGCACATTGCGGCCATCCTTAAAGACGCCGGCTACAAAACCGTCCTTGACGGATACCAGCACGTTACGCAAGGCGACCCGCACGAACTGGGGTACCAAAAAGTCCTCTCCAAGAAATACAAGGCGGAAGAAACGGTCGAGGCGGCCGAGCAGTTCCTTGCAACGGCGAAGCCCGGCAAGCCGTTCTTCATGAAGGTCGGCTTCTTCGAGGTCCATCGCGTCGGCGGGTCCTTCCGCCACCGCGAGCCCGACACCTCGAAGGGCGTCTACATCCCGCCGTACCTCAAGGACACCGAGGAGATCCGCGACGACCTGGCAAGGTACCAGACCGACATCCGAGTGCTCGACGGCTACGTGGGCGAAATCCTCTCCGCCCTCGTCAAAAGCGCCGTGGCCGACAACACGATCGTCGTCTTCACTGCCGACCACGGCATCCCCTACGCCGGCGCGAAATGGTCACTGCGTGATACCGGGTTCCGCGTGCCCTTGATTATGTATGAACCCGGAACGAAACTCACTGGCGGAAAGACGTTCACCCAGATTATGAGCAATGTCGATCTTCTGCCGACATTGCTGGGCATCATCGGCGTGAAGATCCCCGAAAACATCCAAGGGGTCAGTTTCAAGGACCTGATCGACGGCAAGACCGGCAAACCGCCTCGCAAATACGTTTTCGGCCAGCGGATCAGCCACGCCCTCCGCGACAACACGGGACGCACGATCCGCACCGACCGCTACAAGCTCGTCCGCTATTTCGAAAAGGGCCGCTCGGTCGTCTACCCGACCGACGCCAACCCGATACGCGTCTCGCAACACACCGAGCGGCCCAAGCGCAAGGGAACGCGACCGTACGTCCAGTTGTTCGACCTCCGGAACGACCCCAACGAGTTTAACGACGTTGCGGCCGATCCGAAGTACGCCGAGGTGGTCAAGGATCTCTCGAAGCGGCTCTACGCCTGGATGAAGGAGGTGGACGATCCGCTTCTGAAAGGCCCCATTGCGACGCCGTACTACCTGGAGTCGATCAAGTCCTTTCGGGAGTGCGTCGGCGAAAGACCGCGGTAGCGGCCGGCCGGGTATTCGGATAACCCGTTGCCGTCACACGAGTTATATCCCGTCCATTTGCCGGCGCCGGGCGCGAAAACCGGTCGAATCCGGGGGGCCGCTGCTCCCCACTCCACCTATCGGGTATCCTTAATAGTATGGCACGTCCCGAATTGGCCCATCTCGAATTGCTCGCGGAGGTCGACGCCCTGGTCGAGCGGCTGGAGCGTTGGGCCGGGGGTGCGCCCGCATGGGAGCCGGCCGAGATGTGCCGGGCGATGGTCCGCCGGCTCGAGGACCGGGCGGAAGCCTTGCGCGTGCGGATGGAGGCCCCACTGGTCGTCGCCACGCTCGGCGGCACCGGCACCGGCAAGAGCGCCCTGATCAACGCCCTGCTCGGCGAAGAGGTTGTCGAGACGGGCCGCCGGCGACCCACGACCACAAAGCCCACGCTGATCTGCCGCACGGGACTGACGCCGGAGATGCTCGGCATCGACCCCGAAAGCGTCGAGCTGGTGCAGCGCGACCTGCCGGCGCTGGGCGGTGTCGTCCTGGTCGATTGTCCCGATCCCGACACGACCGAGGAGGCCGCCGGCCCGGAAACCCACGGCAGCAACCTTGCCCGACTTCGCCACCTGCTGCCGCATTGCGACGTCTTGCTGGTTGCCTCAACGCAGCAGAAATACCGCAGCGCCCGGGTTGCCGACGAGCTGTTCGCCTCGGCCACCGGTGCCCGGCTCGTCTTTGTGCAAACCCACGCCGACGTGGACGAGGACATACGCGACGACTGGCGCGGGGTGCTCAAGGGGAACTATGCGGTTGGCCACGTTTTCCGGGTCGACTCGCTCGCGGCGTTGGCCGATGCCCAAGAGGGGCTGCAACCGCGCGGCGAGTTCGCCGACCTGGTCGACCTGCTCACCCGCCAGCTCGCCGGCACGGCCGCAAACCGCATCCGCCGGGCCAACTTCCTCGACCTGGTCGATGAACTCCTGGCGAACTGCCGCGGGCGGATCGATCAGGGTATCCCCGCGGTCGAACAGCTCCAGACGGCCGTCGAGGAACAACGAACGCGGCTCGCCGCCGAGTTGACCAGGCAAATGCGGTCCGAACTGCTCACCAGCCGCCGCTCGTGGGAGAACCGACTGTTGGGCCAAACCGCGTCGCGATGGGGGCTGAGCCCCTTTGCGATGGTCCTGCGCGTGTTTCACGGTTTTGGCGGGTTGCTCAGCACGGCGTTGCTCTACCGAATGCGAACACCCGCCCAGATGGCACTCTGGGGGGCGGTGACCGGGGCACGTGCATGGAAGAAACGGGCCCAGCACCGCACGGCCGACCGCGGCGCCGATCGCGCCGTGGCCGACTGCTGGGACACGGCCGAGCTGCGGTCTGCCGCACTGGTGCTCGACGGTTACACGGTCGAAGCCGGCCTGGACCGCAAGGCCGCTTCGCTCGAAACGGTCACCATGGAAGCGGAGCGGGCGGGGACCGGCTTCGTCGAAGGGGTGGCCGGACAGCTCGAAGCCGTTATCACACGGCTTGCCGCCCGGCATACCGGCTGGTTTACCCGGTGGTACTACGAAGGCATGTTCGGCCTGCTGCTCGGCTGGTTGCTGTACCGGCTGGGCAAGAATTTCTTCTACGATTCATGGGCCGATCCGTCGCAATTGTTCCCGATGAGTTTCTATGTCCAGTGCGTGTTCTGGCTCGTGCTGTGGTGCTTGGTGTTGATTTGGGCACTCAGCGGGCGGCTCCGGCGGGGCCTGCGGCGCGAAATCGACGTCTTGGCCCAGAGCTGGAACAACCAATCGTCGGCCGCCGGGGTCTTCGTCCAATTGGAAGAACGGTGCAACGAGGTGAAACGGTTCCGCCAGGACCTGGACCACCTGCATCGCCACGTCGTCCAGTTGCGGCGCCAGTTGGCCCTGCCGGATGAGGAGTTGGGGCACCGGCTGTAACGTCATCGGTCCATTATGAAGCCGCGTTCGACAATCCATTACTCCAACACTCCAATACTCTAACCACCGGAGCCGTGCCGTCGGAGATCGGGAAGTTGTTTTTCGGTCGCCTCTAAGTGTCCTCCTCCGTGTTGATCATATACTTTATCACTACTCTGTTGAGTCCGCATTGAGGCGTCCCACCCCGCGAAACCTCGCGCAAGGCATCCAGATCGGATTTCCACGCCAGGCTGCCGGGGGCGAGAAGGCAAGTGCTGCCGGGTTCGTAGGAAGAGGAGAGTTCCCCGTCCTTGAGGTAGTAGCCCTCACAACGCTCGATGGGCCATCCCCGCATGTACGGCATGATATCAGTCGGCCTGAACCAGAGCTTGATTTCGCGTTCGGCCTCATCCGGGGACGCGGAAGCGTGGATCAAGTTGTCCATGCGTTGCCCCACGACGTTCCCGTCCGCGTCTTTGACGGGCACCAATGTCCCCAATGCACGAATCGTACCGGGCGCATGTTCCCTCGCCACATGAGGATCCGTCGGTCCTGCAGTCCGCCGGATCTTCTCCACGGCGTCAACGCCGGAATAAACGACGGCGATCACTCTTCGGCTGTGGGGCTCCGCCGGATAGTGCTTGCGGCCGGTGATGTAGTCCAGCAGAGGTTCGTAGAACGATTTCCCTTTGTGCTCGGCATAATGCTCCTCGGCAAGTGCCCTGCTGACGTGTACGACTTTCAGGCCGGCGAATCTGACTCCTATGTGAAACTCGGAAAGCTGTGAGAACAGATATCCGGTTAACGAGAGTCTTAGCGCATCCGGTTTGATAAGCACAAGCGTCTGTTCCATCTGCCCGTCATCCATCGACGACCCTCCTTACCGGCCCTCGGTACTGGTGGAGATAATAATCCGGGGGGTCTCCCGGATGACAACCAGCCGGAACCACCCCCGTTGATTCCTCGGATTATACTCTCATGCCTACCCGCTGTCAGCATGAATAACAGCCGCTTCGGCGCACCTCGGTGCCGGGTGGCCGGGTGGCCGGACAAGCTGCTGGAACAGTTGCTCGAATTCGACGATGTGCGTTGCGAGCGTGACAGACTTCGCCTTGCCGATTTCGGTCCCGCGGAAGCGCCCGGAATTACCGACCGGTCGCGGCACGATTGCGCCCCCCTCGTGCGGGGTGCTTGTTTGTCGGAGAGCGCGATCATTCCCGAAGGGTTTTTCTTCGCCTTGCTAAACTAAGCTCTACCCAATGACCAGCCTTTTCGATATGGGGTGTGGATGAACTCGTTCGCCTCTTGGTTGTCGAACTCGAGCTTCTTCGCGTCCCATTTCAGCTTCTCGCCGGGGACACGCTGGGCAGCGACGCCGAGCAGCACCATTTCCGTGAGCTGACCGCCATAGTCGGCAAAGTTTGAGCTGGCGGGCTTACCGTCCTTGCAGGCCCGGATCCAATCGCCTTCATGACCGCCGCTAACCCTCGGGATCGTCTTCTCGGGGGGATTGAAGTTCTTCATCCTTACTTCCGGGATAATCCTGGCGCCTCCGGCGCCGTGGGAGCCATGGATGATGGTTTCCTTCTCTCCAAATATGACGGCACCGCTTGCCGACAGTTTCCTGCCGTCTTCAAGCATTTCAGGTCTTGGGACCTGGAAGTCTCCGTCGTACCATACAAGCTTCACGGGGCAGAGCTTGAGCGCCGCGATCATCTTCTCGGGAATCTTGCCGTATTTTTCCTTGATTGCCGCGAGGCCCTTTTCGTACGTTTTGTTGCTGCGCTCGGGAAATTCGTAAGTTACTTTTGCTGCGATTGGAAATGCTTTGCCCTTCAATTCAGGCTTATGATGCTTGACCTCGGCGGTTATGCTTGTTGGATTCATCAAGTCAAGCGCCCAGCACGCAGGATCCAGAATGTGGCAGCCCATATCGCCCAATGCTCCCGTTCCGAAGTCCAGCCACGCGCGCCACTTGAAGGGATGATATGCCGGACTATACTTGCGGTCTGTTGCAGGGCCAAGCCAGAGATCCCAGTTCAATGTATCGGGTACGGGCGGAAAGCTCTTCGGCAGATCCCTGGCCGCGAAGTTAGCATACCAGGGGCCTTTATCGGGACGGTCGGTCCAGGCATGCACTTCCCTGACGTCTCCAATGGAACCGGACTGGATCCATTCGCGGACCATGCGGATCTGTTCTGATGAATGCCCCTGGTTGCCCATCTGGGTCATGATCTTCGGGTTTGCCCGGGCGTACTCAGTGATCCGGCGCGCCTCGACCACCGTATGGGTCAACGGCTTTTGGCAGAAGACGTGTTTTCCCGCCTGCATGGCGGCCATGGTGATGACCGCATGCGTATGGTCGGGCGTTGCGATGATAACGGCGTCGATATCCTTCTGCTTTTCCAGCATGACCCGGTAATCGTCATACCGGGCAGCCTTCGGGTAGGCGTTGAATACTTTCCCCGCGTACTTGCTATCGACATCACAGAGCGCGACAATGTTTTCACCCCGGCAGCTACGGAGATTGCCGTTGCCCATACCGCCGACGCCAATGCCGGCTATGTTCAATTTCCCGCTTGGCGGTGTCTGGTCATTGGCCCCGACAGCGTAGCCGGGCACGATAGAAAACGCGGTTGCGGCGGCAGCACCAGATGCCAGGAATTTCCTGCGCGAAACACCTTGATTGCTCTCTTTGCTTTTAGATGTGCTGTTTTTGGTCATAATGCACCTCCTAACTTGATGGATAAGACTTCTATTCGTACTTGATCTCCTTGATCGGAATTTCCGCGATGTGTGACTGATCTTGCAAATCGATGTACTTTGCCCAGAATTGATCGAGGGAAATCGCGACATGCCTTGATTCTCCAAGCGACACCGAGAATTGACCAGGGCCCTTTGCTTTGATGCCCGCCTTTTTGGCTGTGCCGATGCAACGCCCCGCTTCGCCATCTTCCACTTCCACGAATCCTCGTTCGAGACCGAACAATGAAAGCCGGTCGGCGGCGAAGAGGCATAGCTCGACCGCGAGAAGCCCGAGGACGAGCTTTCCCGGGGTCTTTCCCCAGTAGAAGCCGATCCAGCCGGTCGCGGTCTTCTTCGACTCGTCGATGAAACGGCCGAACTCCTTCGCCGAGCATTTTAGCGGAAACATCTCCTCGATGACCACCGGCTTGCCGATGGCAAAACCCTTGAGCGTCTCGATCGCGTCGTCGACTTTGCCCTTCTCCGGGTAAATGTGCACGGCGAGGAAGTCCAGTTCGCCGGCGACCTTTTCGGGCACGAAGCCGGAGGTCAGGCCCGGGCGGGCGAGGCTCCAGGGTACGAGCCCCACGGTGATCAGGTGCCGCCGGTCGTGCTTGCGGATGGCGGCCGCGAGCTGCCCGATCCACCGCCGGGCCTAAGACCGCCTGCGGCGGAAAGCCCGATGAATCGGGCTAACGACCAACCCCATTCGTCATTCAACATTCATCACTCGATATTCGAAATTCGCCTGCCGCCTCCACGTCACCACGGGGCTCGCCCCCGTGGGACGCTGATTGACCACTACCCGCCCGCAAGAACAGCCCCCCTTCCTTCCGGCCACGCCGGCCGGGCCGCGCCTGGAAGAGCGGGGAAACCCCGGCCCTCGCTTAGTGGCAATCATCGCCCCACGGGGACAACCCCACGCCCCCGCCGTCAACCATCCTACCGAAAACCAACGCAACACAACACCCGCGCCTCGACGGGCTTGGAAGCCCGTCGTACATTCAACCCCCCGCCCGCTCCAGGTTCAACGCCAGCAGCTTCTCCAACAACTGCTCATCCGACATGCCGGGGTCCCAGTTGTAGGCGGCGAAGACTGTTTCGTCCAGCTTCCTGTGCGCCAGGTCCAGCCACGTGGGGCGCTCGTTGTAGAGGTTCGTTAGCGTGCGTTTTTTGAGCTTCTTGGCGCACTCGGCGTCGCGGGGGACCGTGCGGGCGTAGCGGACCGTGCCGATGCCGCCGTACGATGGCCCGGTACGACGGGCTTCCAAGCCCGTCGATTCCCCGCTGTACGACGGGCTTCCAAGCCCGTCGATCGCCGATTTCGCCTCTTCTCGACGGGCTTGGAAGCCCGTCGTACAGTCAGCGGTCGTACGTTCAGCCATCGTACGTTCCCATCGCATCGCGAAATCCCCAACCTGCCGCCTCCCAGTCCGGATGAATCCACCGAACCCACAAGCCTCGCGGTAATCCGGCTTTCGCTCCATTTCGTCCAATGTACTGAATAACGCGGAACAGATGCTCTTCATCCCGGACAATCCTGTCGTAGCTCTCCTCTTCCCATAGCACGCCTTGACGCCCAAGCAGCGTGTTTGCCTTGCGGCTTACGAATCCTTTCATGCTCGCCAAAACCTCTTCCAGATCGTTCTCCCCAAGCGGTTTGATCACAAGATGCACATGGTTCGGCATGACCGCAAAGCAAGACGTCAGGTACCGGTCGTTCTGAAAGTGCAAGAGCGACTTCGACATCTCCTCGGCAAGCTCGCGATGGCGGAACACGCACTCGCCGTAGCCCTCGTCCATCCACCGCTCGGTCTTTCGCGTGATTTCGCGAGCGAACTCGTGCCACTGCTCATCGGTGCGAGGTTCCGGGTGCGAACGTTCCCAAACGATGCGCCACTCCTTCAACGCGCGGAGTTGTTCCTGCGGGATGCAGTCCGCAAGACGAAACGTCACGAAGTACGTCGTGCCCTCCTGTCGCCAATGAGGCAGCCGCCGGTGGTAGACACGGATCGGCAATTCCGGATCGAGCCCACGAAACCCCGGCGGCGCATCCAAATTGAAGGACTCGGAGATCATCGCCTTCTCCACAAGCTTGTACAACGGGCTTCCAAGCCCGTCGATCGCCAAGCCAGGACAGCCTCCACAACCCCACGCCCCCGCCGTCAACCATCCTACCGAAAACCAACGCAACACAACACCCGCGCCTCGACGGGCTTGGAAGCCCGTCGTACATTCAACCCCCCGCCCGCTCCAGGAGCAGGTTGATCGCCACGTAGAGAAAATTGCCCGAGCCGCACGCCGGGTCGAGGATTTTGACGTCGGCCAGCCGCCCGA
>CAZJRB010000172.1:0-10170 GCA_964547995.1 uncultured Planctomycetaceae bacterium
GTTCGATGCTAATTCAAACCACGGAGAATTCCAGTTCCAAGGGAATCAAAACACGTCTCGTCGTAGATGGAGCCCCGGTGGCAGAGTTGGTGCGAAAGCTCCGCCTCGTCGCACAAGGCAACATCGGGGTCGGTCGGCTCGCGGTCAACCAGAAGATCTCGAACCAGTCGTTTAGACCCCCAGTTGACATCGTCAAGCCCGGCAAGGATCGCTGGTTCCGGTCGACTTTGAGGATCACCCGCATCCGTGTTGTTTGACATGAGTCAGCTACTCCGCGATGTCTAAACTGCTATTGGGGACTCCGGCCACCGTCGCCACAAGGTTCATTCCTTTGGGTGTTGGAATGTGCGCAGGTCGCGACGAGGGTTTTTCCATGCTTTGTCTACTGCGGCTTCAACCAACTTGGCTACTGCCTGATAGTCGGCGTCGTTGGCACTGCTATAGACAGCGGTGCCACATTTGCCACGTCCGCCGACCTGTTTCGCAAGCGGGGCGGCCAGGAACAGGCTCTGACGCGGACTTCGCAGATCGATCCAATCGAGCCGGCTTATGTCTTCGGGTTTGTGGCACTCGGCGCAGCGCTTGGTATGCACGGAGGTGATCTTGGCCAGGAGCTGCTGATCGTTCGGCAGCCCGTACGGTGTGGACGACCGCTTGTTTACGAAGCCGTCGTGATAAGGGGCGTTGGCATCGATCCAGGTTACCAGCCGGTACCACTCGTCGTCCGAAAGTTTCGCACGCCGGCTGCAAGCGCCCTTGCGGAGCACCTGTACCAGTTTGCTGCGATGCGATCCGAAGGCCAGCGGCTGCGTCACTGCGGCGTCGCCGTAGACCGGTGAGCAGGCGACCAGCTTGTGGCGCATGATCGTATCGAACGCCCGATTGTAGCCGTAGCCGATCACGCCCGAGGGACGGTCGCCGTAGCTGCTGGTCAAGCCGCCGAAGAAGTCGAGCCCTCCGGCCGGCTTCAGGCCGCTGTGGCAGTTCGTGCAGTACTTGTCGAGGATGGGCTGGACCTCGCGGAGGAAGCTCACCGGCTGCGTGCCCCACGGCGGCGGCTTCGGCACTACCGGTTCCTTCAGCATCGCCAACGGGAACTTGTCGTCGGCCGGCGCGTCCGCGCGCGTCTCATGGCAGCCCACGCACCCCCGCTGCTCGCCCGGCTGAAAGCTGATAAACGACCGCATCCGTCTCAGTTCCAAGTGATTCTTGTCGAGAAGCTGGAAGTAGACCGGCGTATCGGCGGGCACCTGGAAGTACGCGCTGCCGTCGCTGTGGATGGGCACCTCGCCGAGAATGCGGACCGGCGTCCAGTTGTTTGGATGTGCCTTTTCTGTATACCGCTGCCCCCCGTGTGTGTTGTCGTAGGGCCACTGCAGCCGGTGGGCGATCCGCAGGTACTTCGCCCGGCTGGGCTCGATGCCGTCGACGCCGTAGGTCACGTTCGATACCGAGCAGACGGCGTACGGCTTGCTCGGGTCGGTCACGTCGGGCAACACCGGCGGCTTGCGCCGCGGCCGCAATGGGATGGGGACGAAGCACGAGATATTCGGATCGCGATAGATCAGCTCCTTCGTGCCGAAGACGTCGATCAAGTAGACGGCGAACCCCGTCGTATCGGTCTGCTTGTTCGAGTAGCTGTAGGAAACGAGAAAGTGCTTTTCCGCGAGCGGCCAGGGGGTCGCATAGAGACCGCCCGTATCGTGAACGCCGCCTTCGTCGACCGGGACGCCCGACATACCGCCTTCCGGCGGGCGCACGCCGGGCGTGACGATGCGGATCGAGCGCGAGTCGTTCATGCCCTCGCTGGGCGTGATGATTACGACCGGGCCCATGGCCAGCGTGTGATGGCCCGTGGCCACGCAGACCAGCTTGCTGTTGTGCGTGCCGGGAATCGATCGCACGTCTTCCAGCGCCCAAGGGTTGTTGAGATGTTGCTTGAACAGGGCATCGGCCCCCGTGCCGTCGGGGCGCACGAACCAAATCGACTGCACGTGGGCCCAGCCGCGCTCCTGGTACTCCCACCGCGTATAACCGATCGTGCCGTCATCGAGCGTGTGCGGCAGATAGTCGCCGTCCTTGCTCACGCTCAGCCGCCGGATGCCACTGCCGTCGGACCGCATGACGTAGATGTTGCACGACGTCTCATCCTTGTCGTACTCGTTGCACTGAAGCGAGCAGCCGCACCGCTCGGAAACGAAACAGACGTCGCCGCTAGGCAGGTAGGTGGGATCCAGGTCGCTCCAGTCCTTGCTGCCGGTCAACTGGCGGAGGTTCTTGCCGTCGATGCCAATCTCGAAGATGTGCGTGGGCTCCTCGGAGATTCGCAACTCGAAATTGACCGGGCGGCCCCGGTTCCGGGGGCCTTCGGGCGTCTTGGCTTTGGCGTAGCCGAACACCACCCGGTCGGCGTCGTACCAAAGGTCCATCCCGTGAACGTGGCCTGGGCCGAGCTGTCCGTCGATTATGTTGCGCACTTGCGGCTTACGGCTCGGCCCGTCGAGGCTCAGCACGCAGATATCGCCGCCCGGTTTGGAGACCCACGGCATGTGATTCAGGCAGACATCGGGATACGTGTCCTGTGTGAACCGCTTGCAGATGAGCAGTTTGTCGTAGTCCAACAGTGGGTTGGAGAACGCCAGACGCCGGATGGCCCATCGTGCCGCCAGGTAGAGCTTGCGATGCTCTGCCGCCGGCGACTTGGGCGGCAGCTTCTGCAACTGCGACTCGATGCCGTCGAACTGCGTCTCAAACGGCCGGACGTCGACACCCGCGGCCCCCAAGTCGGCCGCCAGCAGGCGTGCGCGGCGAATGAGTTCGCCGGTCGGATAGGCCGGCGCGTCCGTTTCAGTCATCGGCAGCGCCGCCACCTTGACCGTCGACCATTGGCTGATGCTGCTCTGGTCGGCCGGGCGTTTCAAGGCAAGGTTCTTCTTCGGGGCGTCACGGCCGTAGACCTCAACTTCGTCGAGGTGAAACCAGATCGGGTTCTTGCTGGGGATCTGGAGCCGAACGAATTGGGATTTCCGTTCGGACTCTGGGAACTTCACCTCCAGGGGCCGCCCACCCGAGACGCCGCCAAAATGCTTGCCCTGGTTGTCGTAGACCTCCTTCCACTGCTTGCCGTTGTGCGAGACCAGGATGCGGAGATTGTCCGCATTGTGCAGGCCCGGCTGGTAGTCGAGCCGGTTGTAGACCACGATGCGGGCAATCTCGGTCGGGGAACCCAAGTCAACCTGCCACCAGGGATTCGGCTCTTTGTCGGTGTGGAAAGCGTACTTTCCGTTCTTGACCCCGTCGACCGCCCCTGCGGCGTCCGCCCACGTAGGCACGGTGGCGGGCTTGCCGGAACCGGGCGGTTTGTTCCAAACAGCAGCCTGCCTCAGCCAGTCGGCCTCGATCTGCTCGCGGTAATCCACCTCCGCAGACCGTGCCTGCGGAGTCATTGCACAGACCAGGACTCCGATCAGGATCCCGGAATTCTTGCACAAGAGTCTTCGTCGCATGGCTTGCTCCGTCTATTGGGCAACAATTGTAGGTGTTACGACCGGGCATTTCAACTTGCGATCATTTGCTTTCGTTGATGGGCGAGATCATGTGGGGATTAACGCGCCCAAATATTCGAAAGCTGTGCTTTGAAGGCACGTCGCCTGCCCCCACGCCGCCAGCCACCAACGTCTCCAGTGGCATCCTGCTAATTCGCGTCGGTAGGATCGACCGCGGCGCCCAAGGAGCACGGTGCCCATCGGTCTCTTATGGCCCGAATAGGGGGCTGCGCGGCCTTCCACTCGTAATACCGCAATCCCCCAAGCGCTCGTGGCACACGACATCGTTTGGACCAAGGCACTCAACTGGGCCGAGTGGTTATTAGTTTAGTCCAACGATAGGTCGGGGTGTCATGTCGCGCGCTCGCGCCTGCTGTTAACCTATTTCATGTAGTTCCGTAACGAGTTGTCTTCGTTCAGGGGTGACCGTAGGAGACTCGAACTTTCGCAAGGCCTTTCCGTTTCAGCAGTTGCGGAATCGGGTTGCGCGCGAGTCGTTACGAAGAGAGTTGTGCACGGGGACCATTCCCAAGAAGAATAGTAGCCTTCTTCCAAAGGGGCACTTGTTGCAGTATAACTAACAGGAAGACGCGAGGACACGATTGCGCTTGTTGAACAAGCAATGACAATCCACCCAATCCCCATGGCAGTCAGGTATTCGGCCGGCAGGTGGATGCTGCGGCATTTTCCTGTTACAAATCAGTCGCCTGCGGCTATTACTGCGATGAAAGGATCGCTCACTGAAACCCGAACGCCAAATGGAAGAGATAACCTCAAGGGCTGAACCACTATAATCAAGCCAACCCCGGGAGACTGACATGAGACATCTTCCCTTCATCACCGCTGTTGCATTGCTCGTTCTCAGCACGCCGGTTCCGAGGGCGGAAGACCGAACCGCCGAGAACGGGACCCGCCCGAATATCATTCTCATCGTCACCGATGATCTCGGGTACGCGGATCTCGGCTGTTACGGCCAGCGGCACATCCAGACGCCCGCCCTGGACCGCATGGCCGCCGGCGGGCTGAAGTTCACCCGGTTTTATGCGGGCAACTGCCTTTGTCTCCCGTCGCGGGTCTGCCTGATGACCGGACTGCACGGCGGGCATTCGCGGGTCCGGGTCAACGGCGGCGGCGGGAAGCATCCGCCGATCCACGAAGAGGACACCACCATCGCCACCGTCCTCAAGGCGGCCGGATACACGACCGGCATGACCGGGAAATGGTCGCTGGGCGACGATTTTCTCGGCTGCGTCAAAGGGCACCAGAACAAGGACGGAAGCGGCGCGATCTACAAGCACGGCTGGGACTACTACTTCGGCGAGCCGAACCAGACCTACAACCACGAGTACTACCCGGAGCAACTCTACCGCTACGATCCCGGCGGCCGGCTCGGAAAGAAGACCGACGGCAAGCGGCTCGACCCGGTCCGCTATCCGGACAACAAGAAGAATCGCTCCCACTACACCCACGACGAGATCACGGAGAACGCGCTGGCTTTCATCGACCGAGCGAAGGATGCACCGTTCTTTCTGTACGTGCCGTACACGATTCCCCACGCGAAGTTCGTCGTGCCGGAACTGGAAGCGTACACCAAGGACAAGCCCTGGAGCAACGGGGCCAAGGTGTTCGCCTCGATGATCAGCCGGATGGACCGCGACTGCGGCCGGATCGTCGAAAAGCTCAAAGAACTCGGGATCGACAAGAACACGCTGGTGATATTCACCAGCGACAACGGC
This sequence comes from uncultured Planctomycetaceae bacterium, assembly GCA_964547995.1. GTDB lineage: Bacteria > Planctomycetota > Planctomycetia > Pirellulales > Thermoguttaceae > CAZJRB01. The sequence goes on from CAZJRB010000172.1 coordinate 5,282, forward strand.
GGACTGAAGAATTTTGACAAAGAGTTCGACAACAACGGGGAACTGGAAGGATTCAAGGGCAATCTGAACGAAGGCGGGTTGCGCGTCCCGTGTATCGCCTACTGGCCCGGCCGGATCAAGGCCGGCGGTACCTCGGAAGAGCTGCTGGCGTTCTGGGACTTCATGCCGACCTTTGCCGAGCTGGCCGGGATCAAACCGCCGGCCCCGATCGACGGCATCTCCTTCGTCCCGACACTGACCGGCGAGGGCAAGCAGGTTTCGCACAAGTACCTCTTCTTCGCCTACGGAAAGAACACCTACATCATCCGCGGCAAGGGAGAGGACCGGGAGGACAACGAGATCATCGCCGAGGCAAAAACCGACGTCGTCGTGCCGAAATTCCCGGCGGGAAGCCGATCCCGGTGAACGGACCCTTGACTCCCGAGCGATTCCAACGGCTCGACGCAATTCGGCCGGCGCCGGCCCGGTCCCGGTTCGCCATGCTTCGGTGTGGCCGGAATTGACGAATCGCCGGAAGTTTGCAGACCGGGTTCGGATCGGCTAGAATCCGGGCTGGAACAACCTGCCGCGGGCCCGTGGTTGCGGCCCGCGATTTGACCCCAACCAAGGAAAGCAGAACCGATGAAGACACGAAGGATCCTTGCGTTCGTCGCCGTGGCGGCCGGCATGGCCGTTTCGGCGTTTGCCGCCGACCGCCCCAACATCCTCTGGATCACCAGCGAGGACAACAGCGTCTTGTGGGTGAGCTGCTACGGCTCGACCAACGCGAAGACGCCGAACATCGACAAGCTCGCCGCCGAGGGCTTTCGCTACACGAATTGTTTCGACAACGCGGCCGTGTGTGCCCCGACGCGGTCGACCTGGATCACCGGGATGTACGCCATTTCGAACGGCACCCAGCCGATGCGGAGCCGCAACAACATCCCGCACGACAAAATCAAGTACTATCCCGACCTGCTGAAGAAGGCGGGCTACTATGTGACCAACCATTCGAAGACCGACTACAACATCGGCGGCCGGTCGGACAAGGAATGTTGGGATCCCAGCGGCGCCAACGCCTGGCGGAAGCGAAAGCCGGGGCAGCCTTTCTTCGCGGTCGTCAACATCGGCGACAGCCATGAAAGCCGTGCCCACGGGAGCGTGGAAAACACCCGCAACGACCCGGCGAAGATGAAGCTGGCCAAGTACCACCCCGATCTGCCGACCATCCGCAAAAACTACGCGAAGTACGCCGACGCGGTCGAAAACATGGACGCGAAGGTCGGCGGCGTGATCGCGGCGCTCAAGGAAGACGGGCTCTACGACGACACGATCATCATCTACTGCTCCGACCACGGCGGCGTGATGCCGCGGAGCAAGCGGTTTCTCTACTCCAGCGGAACCCATTGCCCGCTGGTCATCAGGATACCCGAAAAATGGAAGGATCTCTGGCCGGCCGACAAACCGGGCTCGACGGTCGACCGGATCGTGAGCTTCGTGGATATGCCCAAAACGTGGGTCAGCCTCGCCGGCGGCGAGATCCCCGACACCCTGCAAGGCACGATCTTCCTCGGCAAGGACAAGGAGCCCGAACCGGACTATCACCTCAGCTTCCGCGAGCGGGCCGACGAGCGGTACGACAACGTCCGCATGATCCGCGACAAGCGGTACGCCTACTACAAGAACTACATGCCCTTTGCACCCGCCGGCCAGTACCTGGCATACCTGTGGAGAGCCCAGGCGGCCCCGGCGTGGGAGAAGCACCACAAGGAAGGCAAGACCGACGAAATCACCGGGCGGTTCTTCCGGCCGCGGGTCTCCGAGGAGTTCTACGACACGGTCGAGGATTTCGACAACGTCCACAACCTGATCGACGACCCGAAGCACCAGGCGAAGATCGCCGAGCTGAGAAAGGCGTTGCGGAACAAACAGCTCGAACTCCACGATTCCGGCCTGCTGCCCGAGGGGATGCGAGTGCGCCGGGCCGCCGCGAACAACGTGACCCTCTACGAGATGGTCCGCGACCCGAAGCTCTACCCGTTGGAGAAGTACCTCGACGCCGCCGACATGGCGCTGGCTCGCGACAAGAAGAACCTGCCGGCGCTGGTCCAGGGGATGTCGAGCGACGACGACGGCATCCGCTACTGGTCGGTCGTCGGCCTGCACCTGCTCGGCAAGGGCGCGGCCCCGGCGGCCGCCGTTCTGGAGAAAGCCCTGGACGACCCGGCCGACGAAGTGAAGTTCATGGCCGCCTGGACCCTCGTGAAGATCGGCCAAAAGGAACGCGGCCTGGCCGCCCTGCGCGGCTACCTGGGCGGCAAATCCGGCTCGCAGCAGGAACTCTACAACGTGCTCGATTGGATGGGCGACGACGCCGTGCCGCTGGTCCGGGAGTACCTCGAATCGAAGCCGGGCCGGGTCCACGGCATCCTCGCGAAGATCGCCCGCGATCACGGCATCTCGACGCCGCCGCAGCCGAAATCGAAGCCCAGACCGAAGAAGCGCAAGAAGGAGAAGTAGACCGCCGTCGGCTCCGGCGGCACGGCCGCATACCGGTTGCTACGGCCGCCCTGGGCGGCAGTGGAAACGCAGAGCCGATGCATGCGCTCAAATCGACGGGGAACGGCCAACCGTCATTGCGAACTCGACGTCGTGACCTACGCGATGGTCTTTGTATCGCCTGAGAAAGGCCGGCGGTAGAACATTCGCCAGAAGGAAACGACGCCGGCGGCGGCCGTGATAACCTGTTTGTGCCTGCAAGAAACCATGACCCTAACTGCGAGGTCTACCATGCTGGACACGAAAGCAAGTCTTCGCCTGGCAACGTGGGCGATGTTCCTGCTGCCGACTCTTGCCGGCGCCGTCGGCGGGCAAGACTTCGGCAAACCGCTAACGTACCGGCATTTCGACGTCGAGGAGGCCGACGGGCGAGTTCGCAGTGTGGCTCCCGCAGCGGCCGATCCCACTCCGCGCTGGGCCCGCGACGTTTCGCAGGAACGCTTCGACTGGGCGAAACAGCGCAGCGAAGAGCCTTTTTTCGCCCGGCCGGTCCCGTTTGTCCTGCCGCCGGCGGACGAAGGGGAAACGTTTTACAGTCACAACCATCAGCCATCGATCACCTGGCTGCCCAACGGCGATTTGCTGGCGATCTGGTACTCAACCCGGTCGGAATACGGCCCCGTCTTGACGGTGGTGGCCAGTCGATTGCGTGCGGGCAAGAAGACATGGGACCCGTGTAGTGAGTTCTTCAAAGCCCCCAATCGCAACATGCACGGGTCCAGCATCTTCCATGACGGGCACGGAACGATTTACCATTTCAACGGCATGGCGCCCAAGGGCGTAGCAAGCTTTAGGAAGCTGGCACTTTTGATGCGCAGCAGCACCGACAACAGTGTGACCTGGACGCCGCCGATGGTCATCGACGACCGGTTCGTGGCCCGGAACCAGGTGATCTCAGGCACCCTAAAGACAAAGGCCGGCGTGCTCATGCAGAATTGTGACGCGGGCGGCGTTGTCAAAGGGACGGCCCTGTACATCAGCCACGACAAGGGAAAGACTTGGACGGACCCGGGCAGGGATAAACCCGCACCCGCCTTCAAGGACGGTGAAACCGCTGAGGGCACCATCGCCGGCATCCATGCCAAGGTGGTTGAACTGGGCGACGGCCGCCTGCTCGCGCTGGGGAGAGGGGCCACGATCAACGAGCGGATGCCGATGAGCATCTCTGCCGATCTGGGGAAGACGTGGACCTACCAGGCCAGCCCCTTCCCACCGATCGGCGGCGGCCAGCGATTGGTCTTGATGCGACTCCGGGAAGGGCCGCTGTTGTTTGTGTCCTTCAGCTCCGGCAATCGCGGCAAGCCCGAAGCCAACGGGATGACCTTCACGGACCAGAACGGCAACCAGTTCACCGGCCACGGCATGTACGCCACCGTCTCGTTCGACGACGGCAAGACGTGGCCCGTGCGCAAGCTGCTCACCCCCGGTGAAGGCGAGTTCGACGGTGGAGCGTGGACGAAGCAATTCACGGCCACGCCCACCCGCGCCGAACACGCCGGGTACCTCGCGGCAACGCAAACGCCCGACGGGGTAATCCACCTTATCAGCAGTCGATTGCACTATCGATTCAACCTTGCGTGGTTAGTGAAGGGATCAACCAAGAAGGCAACGACCAAGAAAATTGGCAGCGGCTCGGTCCGGCGTTTGGCAAGGGCAAGCCGCAGTACGGCGAAATCGCGTGGTCGACCTATCGCGGAGACGCGGCGCGGAGCGACCAAGGTCGCTGTGCCGGCGGAGTTGCAGACGGCGTGGACGACGCCGCTGGGCGGGCGGTTGACGGGGCCTCTGATAGGCGCTTGGGCGGTCGGCGGATTTTGCCCCTACGGGAGTTCATGGCTCACCAGATACCGGGTTGGGACTCAGAAGTGGAGAAGCATACCCGACACCGGACGTTCCTTCCGCGACCCCGCATGGTCCTCCCGATCACTTGCCCTCGAAGAACAGCACTTCACCGTTGCTGGCCGAGATATACAGCTTGCCGTTCGCAGCGATCATGCCGTCGAAGACGGGCGCCGCGTCCAGCGTGTACTCGGCAAGCCTGCTGCCGTCCTCGGCTGAAACGGCCCACAGGACCCCGCCCCTCTCGCCTCTCAGCGACGCGTCGTGCTCCTTGAGCTTACCTTTGATCTCGTCCGTTTCCAGCCGCGCCAACGCATCCGTCTCCGTGATGAAGGACGGCGTTCCGGCGATGAATAGCGTCTTGTCCGCCAACACCATGGCCCGTACCAAGAAGGGCAGATCCTTGGCCCAGGCGGGCTGCCACGGCCCACCACGTCGTGTGCCCCCGCCTTTTTTCTGGTTCATCTCCCATTTCCGGGGAATGCGGCCCGGATTCTGAGGAAGAAGTACTC
>CAZJRB010000173.1:0-10139 GCA_964547995.1 uncultured Planctomycetaceae bacterium
AGCGATCAATGTACGCGCCCATCTAAAAAAGCAAATTCGGCCATGACAGTGCTTTGATTCCCTTTGATTCCCCGTCCCTACTTTTCTCCTATTTTCTCCCGGCATGGTTACTGTATTGTTGAGGAAGTTACTGTATACCAGTAACCATAGCGCCATCCAGCACCGCCAGTGTCACCTTCATATCCCGGTTTTCCTACATATTTTTCTTCCCAAGCACGAGCTTCCGCCTCTATTGAAAACTGGGTTTGCTTCCAATCAGCAGGATTGCCGTGTTCTTGTTTTCTTCTGTCTGGATCATCTGTTAGGCCTACATACCAGCTCATTGTTTTCTCCTATATTATTCTTTCTGCCGAACTTGTTATTCTACCTAAAATCTCCGTTTGCCGGGAATCGGTGTGGGAGAATGGAAAGTAGAATAGCTCGATTTGGTGGCGCCGTCAAGCGTTCGAGTCCAGGTTCTCGCGAAATCCTGCCCGGCGGTCGGCGTCGTGTCGCGGTGGCAGCCCCAGTCTCCAAACCGACCGGATTCGTACGAGGGAGGCCTGCCGCTGCACCCCAAAAGGGTCCGCGGCGAGTAGGTTTCCACCCGCGGGTCGGGGTCGGTGACGAGGGGGTTTTGTGCCCAAAGGGGTAAGTGGCGCACCCCTTTCGCCGAAACCCTACTCGTGGCGCACCCCCTTGGCGGTCTCCGCACATAAGTGAACGCTAGTATATTATATTTCGCCGCCCGTGTCAAGGGCTTTTTTAGGCCACCCCGGAAAGTCGCGCCGCAAGCCCTGCTTTGCCAACAACTTGCGCCGCCGAAAAAATCCCCGCCGTCAAGCCCGCCTTGCAAAGAAATTCCCGAAAAATCGTCGACCGGCCAAAAAACGCGGCCGGCGCACGATCCAGCGAATTGCCTTTGCTACCCCGGGGGACGCCGAACAAAGAAGAAATCCGGCCGCAGAAATAGAGCATCGACAGGGAAGGCTTGCGGGTTCCGCTCGCTGCCGGTTGTGAGTTGTTTTCTCAATCATTGACTTGCCGTTGAGGACGGTCTATCATCCGGAAGGAGAGACCAACGACGCAACAAGGAAATCGACCTCTATGAAACACGTCCTGTGCAAATCGCTTCTGGCGGCGGTCCTGATAACGGCCGGAGGTTGCCGCGGCGGTGACGCCGACAAGAAAGCCGTCCCCCCCGAGCCGAAGGGCGAACCCGCCACGTCCGGTGCGAACGCCGCCGCGGAGACGCCGGCAGCCGATCCGCCCGCCGAAAACAGCGCCGCGAAGCTGGAGAAGCTGGGCGTCCGGTTGGAACGCGACTACCAGGGTGTGGTCCGAGAGGCGGTGGCGGTCGGGCTGAAGATCACCGATGCGGAGCTAAAACACCTTTCCGGGCTGAGGGAGCTGGAGTCGCTGGAGATCGGCAACTGCCCGATCACCGACGCCGGCCTGGCCAGGCTCGACGGCCTCACCAGCCTGCAAACCCTGTACCTGCACGACGTTCCCGTTACGGACGCCGGCCTGGCGCACCTTCAAGGACTGACGCAACTGACGGTGCTCACGATGCAAAACACGGAAATCACCGGCACGGGACTGATCCACCTGAAGCCGCTGGCCGACCTGGAGGTGCTCAACCTCAGCCGGAATCCCGTCGGCGACGACGCCTTGAAGAACATCGAGGGACTGGCTAAACTCAACACCCTGGGTCTGGAGAACACCGAGGTCACCGACGCCGGCCTGATACACTTCAAGACGCTTACGAAGCTCCGCGTCTTGAACCTCAACGGTTGTGCAATTACCGACCCCGGCCTGACGAACCTCCCGGGCCTGAGCGAGCTCAGGATGCTCCACGTCAAGGACACGAAGGTCACCAAGGACGCCGTGAAGAAGTTGCGCAAGAAGATGAAGGGACTGGCGGTGTACTACTGAGCGGCGCCAAGACAACAATCACACCCTCCATGGATACCCGGCAAGTCTTTTAATATCGAGGAGAATACTCCATGTGCCGCATTCTTCCGCTTGTGTCGGTCTTGCTGAGTTTTGCGACGGTTCTGCCTTGCGGTCTGCCGGCCGCCGAGAGCGAGACGCCGAACGTGGTCTACGTATCGACGCCCCATGACGTGGTGGCCAGGATGCTCCAGATGGCGAAGGTCACCAAGGACGACGTGGTTTACGACCTGGGTTGCGGCGACGGCCGGATCGTGGTCACCGCGGCCAAGAAGTACGGCTGCAAGGCCGTCGGCTACGACATCAAGCAGGAACGGGTGGAGGAGTCGCTGCGGAACGTGAAAAAGGCCCGCGTCGAAAAACTGGTTTCAATCCAGCGGAAGAACATCTTCAAGCTGGACCTGAGTCCGGCCAGCGTAGTAACGCTTTACCTGCTTCCCGAGCTGAACGTGGAGCTGATCCCGCAGTTGGCGAAGCTCAAGCCCGGCTCGCGGGTTGTCTCGCACGACTTCGACATGCAGGGCATCACGCCGGACAAGGTGGTCACCTTGCGTTCGAAAGAGGACAACGTGGAGCACACCATCTACCTTTGGACCACGCCGCTGAAGAAGGCGAAGCCGAGCAAAGATCTTCTCGACATGGCCGTGCCCTTCCCCCCGCTGCCGGCGGAACCCGTCCCAAACGGCAGTCCCTGATCCAAGAGTCTCGAACGACGGTCCGCCCCGCAGACGGATCACCTGGGCAGCAACTCCGGCGAGACCTTCGCCGAGTTCATCTCGCGCGGCAAGGCCCGGACGTTTCCCTCCCGGTCGCAGAAATAGAGCATCGACAGGGAGGGCTTGCGGCCGTGGCCGTCGGCCCAGAGGGCGAAGAAGTCGGGGTGGGCATTGACGGGGCGCCGGGCGTAGGTGTGGTTCCGCTCGCTGCCGGTCGTGAGTTGCTTTGTCTTCTTCCAGGTTTTGCCCTGGTCTTTGCTGGTCCACAGGGCCATCTCGCCGCCGGGGTTGTAGGGCTGCGGGCCGGTCTCGGTCGGGCCGACGATCCGCCACGTGCCGCCGTCGTCGATCCACAACGAGCCCATGTCGTAGTTGTTGTCGGAGGTTGTCACCGGGCGGATTTCCCACTTCTTGTTCATGTGATCCCAGCGGGCAGTGGTCCAGGTGCGCGGGTCGTTCCTCGGGCCGGACTGGTAGCCCTTGCTGGTGATGTAGAGGATGACCGGCCGGTCGTCTTTGTCGTAGCGGATGTCTTTCAAGTAGACGAGGAGACCTTCCGACAGGTAGTCGTGGACCAACGCGGCGTTGTCGGGTTTCTTCAGCGGCAGGCTAAGCGGCTTGCCGTCGACGGTCTGCCACGAGCGGCCGAAGTCGGGCGTTTGGACGTAGTAGAGGTTGGTTCGCCAGTTGAGCCCCTTGGGATTCGGGTGGTAGTTGAAGGCGGCCCCCGCCCGGCGTCGGCCGGCGGCGCTGATCTGGTAGTGCCCCTTGCCGATGGCGGCCAGCCGCTGCCACTGGCTCCACCGGACGCCGTCGGGGCTCGTCATGCAGCAGATCGTCCGTGCAACCGGGTAGTTATAGCGTGTGAAGAAGGCGATGAACCCCCGGCCGGGCACGTGCCACGGCTGCATGTACGAGAAGTTGGTGATCGGCACCCGCCGGTCGCCTTCGAGGCGCGTGGCCTTGACCAGCTCGAACTCGTCGATGCCGTACGGCCGCTTGCTTCGGTGGATGTACGACGGCCGGCTGGTGCCGTGGGAGGTCGAGAAGATCCAGATATGGCCTTTGCCGTCTACCGAGATCACCGGGTTGTCGTGGGCGTCGCTGGTTTTCTTGTCGAGCAGGATCGTCGGCCGCGGCACGGTCTTCGTCTTGTGGTCGAAGCAGGAGACCATGTGCAAAAGCCGGCGATTGCTGTCTTTGGTCGTCCCGCCGAAGCAAAAGAAGGTCTTGCCGGCTTCCTTGCAATAGACGGCAAAGGGCTTGTGCTTTGCGCAGTAGGTGCCCAGCCCGCCGCTGTACTTGTAGACATATTCGTCGCCCGAGGGCTGGTTCATGTACCAGATGCCGCGGTATCCGTCGTCTTTGCGGTTGAGCGCCGGCGGGGAAGCTGCGGGTTCGGCGGCGTCGAGGGACGCAGCCAGAACGAATACCGGCAGAATGGCGTACGGAACGATCGAGACTTTCATGGTGCGGTTACGTTGCCATCACAAGATACCATCACAGAATCCGGCTATTTCGCAAAGGCGGACGTATGAACGCGGCCGCCGGACGGGGCCGCCTCGGGCGCCGCAAAGGGATCCTCTGCTGCGGGAGCAGCACAGGCATCCGCCTCGACGCCGGCGTCGTCACAACAGGCGGCGGCGCCCCCGTATGCGGAAAAACTCACAACCTCCTCGGTTTCGCGGGTCGTCACAACCAGCCCGTGCGAATCGGTTTGCTTCTCGACGTTGGCTTGCAGCGCCTCGTCGAGGAACTCCTTGGCGTCCTCCAGCGAGCAGACTTTCTCGGCCTCTTCGGCCGAGGCCGCGTTGGCGGCGTTGGCAGCGTCCAAGGCATAGCTCTTCAGCAGCTTCGGCCAGAGCTTGCGGAACAGGGGCGTGGATTGGAAGACATCGGCGGCGAGCACCTTGCCGTTGACCGCGACAATCACACCGACGACCTGCTTCTGCTCGGCCAGGGGCCGGCAAGTGTCAATGAACTTGTCCAGCTTCTCGACGGCATCTTTGTCGGCGTAGTTGAACGTGAAGGCACTGGTCGCATTCTGGACGCCGGCAGCGGCGTTGGCGGCCTCGACGTCGTTCCAGACGGCATACTGCCCTTTGCCCGACTGAACCGTGTACCGGCTGTACTGGTTGAGGCTTCCGGCGCCGGCGACGAATTTGCCGGCATTGGCTTCTGCGGCAAGTTTCTCGACGGTTTCCTCGTCCATGTCCGCACTCATCAGACACGCCAGCATGGGCGCTTGTGTGCTCGGGGCCCGGCCCTGCCAGCGGCCCTGCTCGACGCAGTAGACGTTGACGGGCACCGGTTTCTTGTCGGCCATGACAATCGTTTCGTCGGCAATGACGCGATCCTGCTTGCCGCCGTAGATGATCTCGCCGGGCATAAGGTACAGCGGCCTGTCGGACCGGTTCAGCACCATGATCCGGTTGACATCCCCGTCGACTTCCTGCGCGGCCGGCTGTTGCCCTGGAACGGCAAAGGGGTCCTCCGCCGGCAACTCGACAATTTGTTGCGGGTCTTCCGGCTCCGGCGGCTCGGCGACAGGGTCTTCCGGGGCGGCCTCGTCCGGTGAATCGGCAACTTGCTGCGGTTCTTCCGGTTCGGCCGCGTCCGGTGCGTCCGGCGGGTTTGCTTCAATGTCGGCGCCAACTTCATAGACTTCGATGGTTTTCGCTTTCAGTCCCTCGTCCAGCGTGATGTACAGGTCTTCGTTCACCGGCACTTTCGACGAGACGGGAAAGATCATGAGGTTCTCGTGACGGATCGGCGTGCCAATGACAAGATCGTCCAATTCCGCCGGAGCTGCCTCGCCCGAACGATCTTCTTCTCGTGCTTGTTCGACGGTCGCCGGCGGCGCCTGTTCCTTCTTAGCCGGCTGGGAACCGCTCTTGCCGGCTGGTCGACTGCAACCGCCGGCCGCCAGACAGACGACAAATGAGAGTATGAAAAGGCGTTGCACGGAACTGCTCCTTCTGTGGGGTTGACAAAGAGGTTTCGCGTTCGGAAAGACAATCTGAGAAAAACGGAGCACCTTGTACTACGAACGGCCGCTTGCAATGGTTCGTCTGCAGAGCGGCTCATTATTCCCGGTGTCCGTATTCCCGGTGTCCGTATGGCGTTCTCTACTTCCCTCTTCCCTCTCGCTACGATTCCTCCACGTAGTCGAGATAGTCATTGTAGTCGTCGAAATCTTCTTCTTCGAGAAGTTGCTTCTTGCTGCGATCGGTGGAGAGGACCTGTCGCAGCAAGGCGGAGAAATCGTCGTAGGAGTGCTCGGAGGGCGATCCGGGGCAGTACTGGTAGACGGCCTGCTGGATCTTCTCGGCCAGCGACAACAACGTGGAGGAGACCGTGCCGTAATCACCCCGGTTGATGACCAGACCACGTCGGCCGCCGGCGTCCGTCTGGCGCGAGAATGCCCGGCTGGCGACCGCCAGGAACGTTACCGGGGAGTCGAGTTTGTGGAGCGTGAGCATGCGCATCGCGAACTCCTGGCGCGGGTCGTCGGCGTCGTCGAGGTTCCCGTTGCCGATCAGGTGCAAGCCTGGGGTAAGCGGGATTGCCTTGATTTCATCGCCGCCATAGATCACCCAAGCCGAGGCAGGGTCGGCACAAATGTAGTTCGCCCCCGCGTAAGCCCCCGTTTCCAACTCCCGAAGTGCGTGTTGGTAGGCCTGTTTCGCAGTGTGCGCTTCGAGCAACTCGCGGCAGAGGAGTCCTCGAGATCGCGGGTTGACCGGCACCCCCCGCTTCTTGCGGTTGGCAACGGCGGCAAACAACCCATGCTGATTCACGCCAAGCCAAGTTCCCCCTCCCTGTTGGTCGATTCCACAGACCACTCTCGGCGAACCGGACTGTATCTTGGGAACTTGGGTGGGTCGGTCAAAACGCTCTTCGCGGTTGGCGGCTACCAGAATCGGTGCGTTTTGGGCCGTCTGATAAAGGATCGCCATCATACACATAGGCATTGCGATCGGGCGAGTACCGTGCCCCCTTCGAAAACGACTCCGACTCGTCCGAAATCCCTCCATCGGCTAGAGTCTACTCTGATCCAATTCGGTCAGTTTAGCGAGGAATAGTCGCCGCATACATCCCCCTGGAGAGCTAATTCGCGCGACAATTCTGAAATATCCGCTGGTCTTTCGCCGATGGATAAGGGGGCTACGACCGACGGAAAGGGCTCATTGGGGAACGTGGCATCTCCCCCTTTTGGCAACGGGGCTTGAGAACCCGCCGGGAAAAACATACCTTGGAGATTCTCACGTTGAAATGTCGAGAGAATTTGATGCCCGGCCATGATGAAAAGGAACCGCAACGTATCTGAAACGGGCAAGGCGGCTAGTCATCGGACGTCGGTTTCCCGTGGGAAGGAGCTTCGCGACCGAGAAGACGCTCCTCTTTCCTCCCCACCCCAAACGGGGGCCAAGGGGTCGCCGAGCACGGTCTCCCGAACCGGCCGGTTGATGGGAGGCCGGATCATCGGCATCGGGAGCAGCGTTCCGGCGAAAGTGGTCCGCAACGAGGACCTCGCCGAATTGGGGTATGATGCCGACTGGATTATCCAGCGGTCGGGCATTCTCGAGCGCCGTTATTGCGAAGCGGGGGAGGCCACAGGCGATCTCGCGACGGAGGCTGCTCAACGCTGCATCGAGAACGCAGGCGTCGATCCCGGGGATATCGATCTGTTATTGCTGGGGACGTATACGCCCGACATGCTGTTGCCATCGACCGCCTGTCTGGTCCAAGACCGGCTCGGTCTGTGCGCCCCGGCCATAGACCTACACGCGGCCTGCGCCAGCTTCACTTACGCGCTGGTGATAGCCATGCAGTTCGTCGCCACCGGTTGCAGCCGGCTGGTGTTGGTGATCGGGGCAGACTGTAATTCCCGGATGTCGGATCCGGCCGATAAGCACACGTATCCGCTGTTTGGCGATGCGGGTGGTGCGGTGCTGGTTGCGCCGGGCAGCGGGGATCAAGGCCTGCTCTCGTATGCCGCCGGGTCGGATGGATCGGGAGCCGAACTGTTGTACCGTCCGATGGGAGGAACGTTATTGCCGTTCACCGAAGCCGTCGAGGGCGATCTCCGGCATTTCATGAAGATGGAAGGCCGACCGATCTTCAAATGGGCCGTCCGATTGCTGCGAGACAACGTTGCCGAAACTCTCGAGGTTGCCGAGATGACAACGGATGACGTCGACCTGTTCATCTTCCATCAAGCCAATATCCGGATCATCAATTCCGCCGTGGAGGACCTCGGCATTGATCCCGCGAAGGTCTTCAACAATCTTGATCGCTACGGGAACACTTCATCGGGCAGCATCCCCCTGGCCCTGGACGAAGCCTACCAACAGGGCCTCGTGAAGCCGGGGCGGGTGATCCTCTTCAGCGGTTTTGGGGCCGGGTTGGCCTGGGCAACGACCCTGATGCGGTGGTAGGCGCCGTGCCCTGGAAACCCTTTACGGCCACCCCGCAACCTGATACCATTCAATATCCACCTCAATTGATAGGTGGCAGCAACTTGGACGCTTCTCCCCGCGCATAGGGGGGAAGGATAGATGGCATGATCTGTACCTTCTCCACAACCGGAGAGCGGGGATCCAGGTTGCAGTCCTACGAAGGAGTTTGCGATGCCTAATTCTGCCGGGTCGGATATCGCTTCCAAATCACCGCGTGTCAACTCGAACTCCGCAGCCCTGAACTACGCCTTCGCCGACATTACCGACGACGAGCTGAAACGCCTCGAAGGGGCGAACGGCCTCGAAAAGCTGGGACTCTTCCACACGTCAATCACCGATACGGGCGTGTCCTACCTGAAGGAACTGAAGAACCTGAAAGTTCTCGACCTGGGCTTCACCAACATCACGGACGAGGGGCTGGCGCATCTGAAGGGGCTCGTCAACCTCCGGCTGCTGGTCCTGAACTCGACACGAATTACGACTGCCGGGCTCAGCCACCTGAAAGGTTTGCTCTGTCTCGAGGGGTTGGACCTCGCCTTTACGCGCATCGATGACGAAGCCCTGGAACTTCTGTCAAGGTTGCAGCGGCTACGATTGCTGGTATTGAACCGTGCGCAAATGAGCCCCGCCGGCCTCATGGTCCTCGGCCACACACAGATCACCGACAACGGGCTGTGGCGTCTTAGAGTGTTGCGCAACCTTGAAGCCCTGGACCTCGCCCACACCCGAATCACGGATGCCGGGTTGGCGTATTTGAAACAGTTGTCCGAACTCAAAATCCTTGACGTGTCGTTCACGCAAGTCACGGCCGCGGGAGTGATGCACCTGAAGGGACTAACCAAGCTGCGAATGCTGTTGCTGAACCACACGCCGATCGACGAGGTTGGGCTGATGCACCTGAGCGAAAGTGCGACGAACCTCGAAGGCCTGGCTTTGGCCTCGACGCAAATTACCGGCGCCGGGTTGGCGCAGTTGAAGAATCTGACCAAGCTCCGAACGCTGTTCCTCGACCACAGCCAGGTCACAGACGCCAGTCTGGCGCATTTGAAGAGCCTGCCCGATCTCGAATGTCTGAACCTGGCCTTCACGCAACTCACCGACGCGGGGCTGCCCTACTTGAGTGAGCTGGCAAGCCTCAAAAAGCTCAATCTAAGAGGAACCGAAGTCTCTAACGCCGGAGTCTCAACCTTGGAAAAACTGGACAGGCTCCATAAGTTAGACATTTCCTACACGCAGGTTAGCGAGCAAGAGGCACAGGCACTCCAACAAGCCTTGCCCGCCTGCGACATCGCCTATTGAATCCAAGCTTGTCCGGACGGGCGTCTTGCAAAAATCCGCCTGAGGTGCAATAATCGACCGTATGATCATTCCCCAATACACGATCCGCTGGATGCTCGGTCTGACGGCCGTTTGTGCCGTGATCTTCTCGATTTTCGCGGCGGCCATGCGCGGAAACGGACCGGCACTGGGAATATCGTTTGCCATCGTGAGTCTGGTCGTCGTGTTTCTGGTTCACGCCGGCGTTTTCGGGGCGGTCTGGTTGTTCTCGGTAATCACGGGACCGTTCCGTCAAACGGCGACTCGATCGCCGTTCGCGGTGCAATCCACCGCGGGAGAACCGGAAGAGAGCAAACCGGTGGACGATAAGGACGTTCCCGCATCTCCAATGATCCTGGACTAGCAGCTTGAAGAAAAATATTAGAGTGCAGACTTGCACGGCACACACCGGCCCGGCCCGGCCCGGCCCGTGGTGCTGCCGCGTTGCCGCTGTCGGACTCGTCGTGTGCGCGTGCCTGGCCGGTTGGTGCAATATCGGCAAGGCGATGACCGGTCAACTGCACAAGTTCCGAGGGAACGGGCTTGCGTTGACTGCCGACGTTCGTTGGCCGGAGGGGTCGGGCTATCTGCCCGTCCGGATCAACGTGACTCCGCTGGCCCCCGTCACGGCCGACCGCACACTCCGCGTGGAGTTCCTGTGTTTTGATTCCCTTGGAACTGGAATTCTCCGTGGTTTGAATTAGCATCGAAC
>CAZJRB010000174.1:0-10075 GCA_964547995.1 uncultured Planctomycetaceae bacterium
TTGTTGCTTATTCTGACCCGCCGAGATTCCAGTTCACGGTGAACCATTACAGTAACGGGAATCGTAGAGAGTTCATTTTTCCTCCTCGTTACGGTTATCAGGCCGGAAGTTGCGGCGGGCGGCGTTGTTGCATGGGTCGTAGCGAAGCAAACGGCGAGTTGGGCACGGATGATTGACGCGGTTAAGAAGGAAAGGAGTGACAAATCGCAAAAGGAAACCGATCAATCGAGGAAGGGAGTCGTTGAACCGAAAAGCGAAAACGACGGAGTTCAAAAGAAACAAACGAGGAGGAGAGTTGCTGGATTCACGGGGCTTCTGGGAACCATTGTAGCATTGTTTTTTGCGTTGCTTGGAGGCTTGATCTTCCGGATGGGACTGCCATGAGCTAGGCGACGGATGGCTGGGGCAAAGCGCATTGGTGCCCCAGAGTGCTCACAACCGGGGCAAAGCGCAGTGGTGCCCCAGGGTGCTCACAACCGGGGCACCGCCTCGCTTTGCCCCAGCCACCCTTCGCTCGAAGGGCTGGAAGACCTCCCCGAAAGCGCCCGGCGCCCCGGCGGCGGCGTGAAGGTCGGCCGAACCAAGCCCGAAAAGCTCGCCCGTGCAATTCTCAAAGCGTGCGAGAAGCGCAAGCCCGAGATCGTCATCCCCGGCAAGGCCCGGTTGCTGTTCGCCATCGCCCAGCTCTTCCCCCGGCTCGGCGATTGGATTGTGCTCAAAAAGACGTGAGCCGACAGAGAGCGGTTCAAGACTGTTCGCCAATCAGTTCCACAAATCTCGAGGGTGTGACAATCTGAATCCCGCGGAAGGGGTTCAACTCGAGCAGATCACCGTCCCCCGTGACAACAAACAAGGCCTTCCCATTGATTGCCAGATCCAGGATATGATCATCCTTGGGATCACGGCAGACCTGGACAGACTCGGTTATTTCCAGCAGCTCTGATTCAAGAATCAGGTTTTCAAGGAATTGTTCACGCTCTTCGCGGGTGACGTAACGGTTGAATTTCTCCCTGCTGAGGACCTCGTTCAACTCTTCCAACAGTTGTTGCGACAGCAGAATCGTTCCGTGGTTCAGCGATCGAACAAACGCTTGCCCTGGAACCGAATCATGAAAGAGCAGCGCGCTGACGATGACGTTGCTGTCAAAGATGTACCGTGTTTCACTGTTCATTGAGCAGTGACTCCAGGATTTCCGGAGTCAGACCGCGCCGCTGCGCGTTTTGGCTGATCTCGCGCATGGTTTCTTCCAGCGAGGTTTTGGTGCGCGTCGCATCGCGCAGGCGCAGATTCACAAGCAGATCGAGTTTCCGCCGTTGTTGGTCCGTGGCCGATCGATACGCCTCGGCCACATCGGAATCGACGAAGACCGTGATTTGTTCTCCGGACATTCCTGTACCTCGGTTGCGATCTTCAATAATGTCATGATAGCACATTTCTCGGCCAAAGCCTACCTGGGCAGCCCGAAGGGGGTTCCCTTCCCCCCGCAGAGGAGACCCGCCCTTGCCCGGCGTTCCACGGCTGCTATATTGGCAACAACTCGCCCTATTCGCGTTTGAAAATCCAGACACCGATCCAACGGAGACCCACCCATGGCCGCTTTCCCCGACGTTGAAAAAATCAAGTTCGAAGGCCCCGATTCGACCAACCCGCTGGCGTTTCGCCATTACGACGAAAACGAACAGGTCGAAGGCAAGTCGATGAAGGATCATCTTCGATTCAGCGTCTGCTACTGGCACACGATGCGGGGAACCGGGGCCGATCCGTTCGGGCCGGGCACCATGATCCGGCCGTGGGAAGGGCCCGAGGATACCGTCGACAATGCGATCAACCGGGCGAAGGTCGCCTTCGAATTCATCGACAAGCTCGGCGCCCCGTTCTATTGCTTCCACGACCGCGACGTCGCCCCCGAGGCCGGGACCCTGGCCGACACGAACAAGAATCTCGACACCGTCGTCAAGGTCCTCAAGGAGGAACAAGAGCGGACCGGCATCAAGCTGCTCTGGGGAACCGCCAACCTGTTCAGCAACCCCCGCTACATGCACGGGGCTGCGACGAGTTGCAACGCCGATGCGTTCGCCTTCGCCGCCGCACAGGTCAAGAAGGCGCTGGAGGTCACCAAGGAACTCGGCGGCGCCGGATACGTCTTCTGGGGCGGACGCGAAGGGTATCAAAACCTCTGGAACACCGACATGAAACGCGAGGGCGAACATCTCGCCCGCTTCATGCACATGGCCGTCGACTACGCCAAGGAGATCGGCTTCGACGGCCAGTTCTACTTCGAGCCGAAGCCCAAAGAGCCGACTAAGCACCAGTACGACTTCGACTCCGCCGCGTGCATCAACTTCCTCCGGGCGAACGGCTTGGGGGACCACGTCAAGATGAACATCGAGACGAACCACGCCACGCTGGCCGGACACACCGTCGAGCACGAGTTGGACTACGCCGGCTCGCAGGGCTTTTTGGGCTCGGTCGATGCCAACACGGGTGACCTGCTCTTGGGTTGGGACACCGACCAGTTCCCGACCGATGTGTATCTCACGACGAAGATTATGCTGATCATCATGAAGTACGGCGGTTTCACGACCGGTGGTTTGAACTTCGATGCCAAGGTGCGCCGCGAGAGCTTCGAGCCGGTCGATCTGTTCCACGCCCACATCGGCGGGATGGACGCCTTTGCCAAGGGCCTGAAGATTGCCGCAGCCATGCGGGCCGACGGCGTGTTGGCCGGCATGGTCAAGGACCGCTACGCTAGTTGGGACACCGGCATCGGGGCCGAGATCGAAGCCGGCGAGCAAGACTTCAAATCGCTCGAAAAGTACATGCTGCAAAAAGGCGACGCCACCCCCAACACCAGCGGCCGACAGGAGCTGTTTGAGAACGTGGTGAACCGGTATGTCTTCTAAGTGGGAAGTGGGGTAGCTACGCTCGCCAGAGTGTGGAATTCCCACGCTCTGGCGACCGTAGCAATACTAACCAACTAGAATTCCCGCGGTCCTGGCGGCTGGGGGCGGCTTGCCGGATTGTAGGTCGGCGGCGGTAAGACGTTTTCCGAACCGGCGGCGTGCGGCCCGGCCGCGGGGGTCGGTTGGGTCACCGGCGGTTCCGGCGGCTCGCCGATCGTCGCCGGCGGCCGGTCCGGAGGCGTGTAGCGCGGCTTGTAGATGTAGCTGTTCGGGCCCGTCCAGATCTTCTCGTGTCCGATCGGCTGTTTCGTGAACGGAATGTAGTTGTACCCGTAGATCGCGTCCGGACTCACCGGCGACGGCCAAGGCCGTTCCCACGCGGCAACCCGGCGCCGAATCCGCCGCCCGATACGCGGGGGCACGTATGGTGAGCTGTAGGGGCTGAAATAGGGGACTCCCCAGTTGTAGTATCGCCACGTGTTGTAGTCGCGGATGTTCTGTTGGACCTGAAGCTGGCGGTCGACGGCCCAGCGCCGTTCCTCCTCGCCCCGCTTGTACGCATCCTGTCCGGCATCCAGCGGTGTGTATTTTTCATTGGGGCGGTATTCCCGTCCGCCAGGGGCCGGGGGCTCGACGGGCCTTGGCGTGGGGATCGCCTCTTGCCCCAGGGCCATTGGAAGGCCCACCACCACGCCACACAGAAATAGTACAATCCTGCTGCTCATGAGTCCTCTCCCTAATGCCAGAAAGGGTGCCCCCCTCTAATATAATGTAACATAATGGACAAAACCCGACAAGGAATCTTCGGGAACCGCACCGGCGTTGTAGCGGCCGACTACGGACCATCGTCTTCTTCCCGCTCCGGTGCGGGGATAAACGCCATGGAGGCCTGCACGGGATAGCCGCACGTGCAACCGGAACTGGCCTCGGGGATCAGCAACAGGCCCCCGGCGGGGATGATGTTAATCCAACAGCCGGGCCGGCTGACCGCGGTGATTTTGGTCCGCTTGCGGGTCTTGAGATTCATGGCGGTCGGGTTGCCGGCACGGAAGAAGAGTGCCTGCTCGGACGCCGAGACGATGCCGCAGCCGCGCCGTCCGCCGAATTTCCAGTCCTCGACCGGCTCGCCCGTGTCCAATTTCCAGGCGTGCGGTTCCAGGTAGACCGTATTGCCGACGATCACCGGCCGCTGGTCCTGTTCGCCGTGCGATCCACCGGTCCCTTTGCCGCTCGGTTTCGATTGCCGCCAGAGGGACTTGCCCGTGATTGCGTCAAAGGCGTGCAGATCGTACCAGACTTTGCCGTCCTGGTTCCGCGAACCGGTAATCAAGAGCTTCTCGTCTGCGTACGCTCCAAACACGCGGTGCTGCAACGCGGCCAGATCAATCGGGCGCGCCCATGCGACTTTGCCCGTGGCGATGTCCATGGCAACAAGGTTGGCCCCCTTGGCAAACAGATCGGCGAGTTTCAGGCGGCCGTCGGGCGACTTGAGCGTTTCGGCATCGGCGCTCTCGACAAAGTACATCCGGCCGCCGCCGATGGTGATGGTCGTGTTGACGATGGCGCCCGGGGGCTTGTCGTACTGCCAGATCAGCTTGCCGGACCGCCGATCGAGACAGAAGAGCGACCGGCTGGTGACCACCGGCGTGAAGTCGTAGTAGGTGCCCTTGATGGCCTCGCGGGAATGGCCGCTCCGCGACGCTCCCGGCGCAGTCGCGCTGCCGAAGAGTTGGTGTCCGACGTTGGCGAGGTAGCCCCAGTCGAGCGGTTGCTTGTCGGCGCCGGGAACCGGGAAGGACGATTCCTCTTCGCCGGTGCGGGCGTCGAGCCCCAGGCAGCGGTCTTTCACGGCCAGGTAGAGCACGTCATAGGTGGCGACCATGTTTCCGCAATCGCTCGCGGCCCCGACTCGGCGGAAGCCGGGGACCTCTCGGTCCCAAAGGGGCGTGCCGTTGTAGGCGCAAACCGCAAAGACACGCTCGTTGCCGGGCACAAAGAGAAGTCCGTGGCAGAAAAGCGGCGGGAAGGTCCGGTGGTGGCGGTCGATCATCTTCTCCGGCCCCGGCCGCCCGAACCATTGCAGCGCCAGCCGGTCGCCGCCCCACCGGGCGCCGCTACAGGCCGTGTTGGCCGCGTTCGCGTAAGTATGGGTCCACTGACTGGAATCGCGGAACGTCGTCCAGAACAGCCGCCAGGGGTCTCGTTCCGGAGCATCGGGTGCGCGAATGTTTTGGACCCAAGCCGTACCCCCGGGAGCCAAGACTCGCCATATGCTGTCGGAACGGTTCGACATCCTGTCCGAGAACATCGGCCCGTCGGCCATCACCAGATTGAAAAGCCAATCACCGTACGGCAACTTGTACGGCAATTTATTGAGCGAGCCATGGTGGATCACGACGCGACCGTAGAGCCCGGCCCGGTCGAGCGAACGCCGGGCGGCCGCCACCTTCGCTGCGTCGTCCTCGAACCCGATCACCTGCAACTCGCTTTGCCGGGCAAGCTCATACACCAGACGGCCTTCCTCGGCGTCCAAGACCAGGCAGTATCCTCTTGTGAGCTTCGTCTGCTTGAGGATCGATTCTGCCGCCGAAGTGTAAAGCCTCTTCAACTTGTCGTTGGGATAGGCGAATGGTTCCGTCGGTGGTGTGATGGTCGGTGGTTTGGACGGTTCCGCGCCGGTCGGTTTGCCGAAGCAGTAGATCTTCCCTTCGTCCGTGCTGACAAACAGGCGCCCGTCGGCGACGGCCAGCGAATAGGCCCGGCCCTCGATCGGGGCCTTCCAGAGCGGTTCGCTCTTACCGGGTTCAAAAGCTGCGACTTCATTGTCGCCGCCTGCGAATCGCACGTCGCCGGCACTGATGAAGGCATAGGGATATTTTGCCGGCGGTTCGCCGAGCGAACCGGTCGGTGTTTCACCACGGCGTTTGGCCTTGGCGAATTTCTTTACTGGCATGCGGCCGGTTGGGATGCGAAACTCGTTGCCGTGCAGCTCCATGTAGCCTTGCGGCGAGATGTTGATCTTGGTGCGGGCGAGCAGCTTGCCGGTTTCGGCGTCGAGCACGACCTCGAATACGCCCTGGGTGGGAAACAGCCCTGCCGTCAGTCGCGCCTTTCCGTCGTGGACCATGACGCCCGAGCGGACCGGGCGTTCGGAAATAATCCGCCCGTTGCCGGGGATCCGGCGCTCGCTGCCCGCGGCATTGTGCTTCCAGATCAGCCGGCCGTCGGCCGCGTCAAGACAATACGCGTGGCCGTCGTCGGAGCCGAAGTAGACCCGCCCGGCGTCGATCGCCGGCGCAAGCCGGATGGGTCCTTCGGCAAAAAATGTCCAGAGCGGCCGCCCCGTCTTTGCATCGAGGCAGACCAGCCGATCGTCGGCCGAGGTGCCGAAGTAGACACGCCCGTCAGCCGAGACGACGTGGTACGCCCGATCGAACGTACACAGGGCCGGCAGATTCGTCTTATTGTGCCAGAAATCCTGCTTCGCCGGCGGCGGCCACGCGGGCTTCGGTTTGTGACGGGCCGCATACACCCAACGCAACGAAAGCGGCGGCGAGAGGCAATCCCCGGTCATGCCGCTTCGGGCGTTGTCGTGCCGATACGTCGGCCAATCGGAACCGGCCGCCATGCCCCCGCGCAGCGCCGTCGCCAGCGTGGCGGCAAGAAGGGCTCGTCGCACCAGGTAAGGCTTTTCTCGACCACTCATGGAAACACCTGTTCTCGGCCTGCGATCATTGTTAACAATGGCAGCAAAAAGTCAAGAAAGCACGGTCCCGTGCGAATACCCAACAAGGGACCCCTTGCGCCGGCAGTTCCGGCGATTTCCCGGAAATGGCCTCTTGCAATTTTCCTTACAATAGGCGATTATATACTCCATATTGGGGGAGTAAATCATGGCCAAGCCGTTCGATCCGTACCATTCCTGGCTCGGCATTCGGCCGGAAGAGCAGCCGCCGAATCACTACCGGCTGCTCGGGGTCCAGCCGTTCGAGGATAATGCCGACGCAATCGAAAACGCGGCCGACCAGCGGATGGCCCATCTGCGGACCTTTCAGACCGGCAAGCGGGCCGAGCACTCCCAGGCACTGCTGAACGAGGTGGCCGCCGCCAAGCTGTGCCTGCTCAAGCCGGAAAGAAAGGCCAAGTACGACAAGCAACTGCGTGCGGAACTCGAACCTGAAGTTGCAGAACCGGAACCGGTCCCCGTCGTTCCCGCGATCGATGTCTCCGCACCGTCGCGCAAGTCCGAGAAAAAACCCACGACGAAGTTGCCGTTGATTGTCGGCTCTGCCGCGGCCGGGGTCTTGGTGATCGTGGGGATCATCGTCTTGGCAAGCACTCTGGGCCGAAACGAGGAACCCCCGCCCAAGGTCGCTGAAGGTCCGGACGCGGACGTCCCGCCGGCGCCTCCTCCCCCTCCGCCGATTCTCCCCAAAAGTCCCCCGGACAACGAATCGGCCGGCACCCGCACGAGCACAACGGAAGCGGCCGACCCAAACAGGCCGGGCGACTGGGACGGGCCGTGGGGCAACCCTCGACTGCCGGATGCCGAACCGCCGGAACCGCGCCCCGAGCCCGACGAACCGATCGCACAACGACCGCCGAACGTAGAACCGCCCGTTATCTTTGAACAGGTCGAGCCCGTCAACCCGACCCCGCCGGCCGGAGACCCGCCGCTGCCGGCCGGAGACCCGCCGCCGGCGAAACGTCCCATCCCCGCCGCCGCCGTGCAGCAACCGATCCTTGCGAAGCTCGACGATCTGTTCAACTTCTCCGGCGCGGCGACGCCGCAACAGAACCTCGGCGTTGCCCGTAAGCTGCTCGAATTGGCCGACGGCTCGCGCGGGAATCCCGACGAGCGTTTTGTCGTGCTGCGCAAGGCGATGGAGATGGCCGCCGTCGGCGGCGACGCCGCCATGATGCTCGATACGGTCGATACGATTGCGGCCGAGTACCGGCTCGATCCCCTGACGGGCAAGGCGAACATGCTCTCGAAGTTTGCCGCCGGCGCGACCGACACCCCGCGAATCGAGCAGTTGGTCGAGGCCTCGCTTCGCGTCATCGAGCAGGCCTTGGGCGCGGGGCGGCTCGACGTGGCCATGCGGGCCGCCGACCTGGCCTACGCCGCCTCCCAGCGGCCCGCCGGCAAGCAATTCCGCAAAGAAACCTTCGACCGACGCCAAGAACTCAAAATAATCTACGACGAGTGGAAGGGCATCCGGCAGGCGCAGGAACTGCTCGCCGTCAATCCCAACGACGCCCACGCCAATCTGACCGTGGGACGCTGGCTCTGCTTCCACGAGGCCGACTGGGACCGAGGACTGCCGCACCTGGTCAAGGGGAGCGACCCCGATCTGGCAAACGCCGCCAAAATGGAACTGGCCGGACCCAAAATAACCCCCGCCGACCAGCTCAAAATGGCCGACGCCTGGTGGAAACTCGCCGAGACGAAGAAACTCCCGGACAAGATACCCCTGGCCGACCGCGCCGGATACTGGTACGAACAGGCCAAGAACGCCCTGCCGGGCGGACTCGACCGGGCCAGGGCCGAAATGCGGCTGAAGCAAATTGCCAGGCTCGACCAGCCCCCGTCCGAAGAACCCCGCCACGCCGCAACGGACCGAAAGCCCGACGCCAAGCCAAAACGGAACTTCTACTCGCTCCAGGCGGTCGCCAAAACCTTCGGCCTCAGACCGCCAAAATGGGGAATCGCCGGAAACGAGATCCAGGGCCACGTGACCGACATCAAAAAGCCCGAAAACAACCCCCAAACCCTCAAACCCTATCGGACCAACTCGCTCGAATTCGGCTTCAAGATGAAGGCCAAGTGGTTCCAGACAATTCACATCTACGTCGACGACGTGCGATACACCTATGCCCGCGGCGTGATCCTGGGTACCCTCATCTACGACGGGACCAAGGACAACCCCCGCCTGGGGGAGCAGGTTGTTGCGACCGACGGATGGTCGTCTCTCGCCGTCAAGCTCGAGGACGACACGGTCAGCTTCTACTACAACGACGTCATGGAGTGGTCCAAGAAAATCCCGCCGGCCGAAGGCGGCAAACACACCGTCGTCGTCGGGTTCGGCTCCAGCGCCGAGTTTAAGTTGCAGAAGACCATCATCGGCATCAAGGACGTCTACATCGAGCGGGAATAGCACCCGTGAGTCGTGTTTCACTCACGGCTATGGCACAATACTGATTGTAGCTGCGTTCGCCAGAACGCAGGCGGATCCCACGTTCGGCAGGCGATCCCACGCTCTGGCGAGCGTGGCTACGGGTAGGTTATTCCTTGCGAGTTGCCTAACAACAACAGGCCCTTCCAATGGCAAAATACATCAAGAAACCGGTCGATCAGTTCCGCGCCCGCAGCCACGACGGGCGGGAATTCCTGGTCGGGGGGAACGGCCCTCTATCGCACGGAGAACGACGACGATCCCGTCTCCATGGAGCTGATCACTTCGGACGGTCAGTCGTTGCGCCGCATCGAAAAGGGCGTGTATCAAATCGCCGACAGCGGCGCGATCATCCGCTCCAGCGACGCCGCCGCCCCGTAGGAGTCCGCGTCGCTGCTCCCCCAATTTTCCAATTTCAGTAGTTCCCAAAACCGTGTTTCAATGCTAATTTGCCTCGGTCCATTGCTGTCACTGGGCGTCTTTCCCGAGGAAGACCGTCGTTCACGCAAAGGTGTCACCGACCGCCTGAAACCCCGGGAAAAACGGAGCCTCGTTTTTGGAATTGGCCTATTGACAGGAGGCACCATTTATGGTATACTGATGTTCATAATCTACTCAAGGGGCGGCAACCGGGTGCGTGGCGCGTGGGGTTTCGTTGAAAGGGGTAAGTGGCGCACCCCCTCCGACAGAAAACCCCTGCGCCAGTAACACAGCCCGCGGGGGGAAAGGTACTCGTGGCGCACCCCTTTTGGGCCGCAAGCGTAGTTGAGGAGCAGGGGGGTCGAATTCAGAATAGCGAATGTCGAATTCCGAATTCCCACTTCCACTTCCTCAATTCGCTATTCTTCATTCGCTATTCCCCCGTTCTCCATTCGCCATTCGCTATTCCATATCCCACTTCCCCATAGCCGCCGCCGACCGGCTGGCAAGCGTTTTGGGACTGAAGCTGAGCGTCGATTGAGCCGTTCGGGCAACAAAAAGGTCGCCCGCCGGTTC
>CAZJRB010000175.1:0-9952 GCA_964547995.1 uncultured Planctomycetaceae bacterium
CGAACGTCAGCGTGTCGAACACGCCAGAGTAGTAGTCAACGACGATTTCCACCGCCTGCTCGAAGAACTCGCCGTCGACAACCCCGTGGTAGAACCACGCGACCCAAGACTGGCTGCCGAGAACGATCGGCTGGGCGGAAAGGACCTGCGGGTCGTTGATTCCCAGGTTCCCGAGCCGTTGGATCTCTTCCCCCTGGTCGCGGATCCCGGTAGCGATCGCCGTTTCGACGGTAGTCATTCGGTAGTCGCGCTCGACGCCGGCCACCGCGGCGGCGTAGCTGGCAATCAAGGGGGCGGCGGCCATCTCGAACTGGTACTCGACCTCGGCCAACGCGTGGCGGAACTGGCCCGTGGTCGGTTTGTCGTTCGTATCGTTTTTCGTGTTGCTTGGTTCACTCTACTTGGGGTTCCTCGTGTCCCTCGGATTGGTTTTTTGGGAGGGACAGGACCCCTCCACTATTGCCAATAAATGCGTGTTCCGCTGCGTTCCAAGAATCACCTCGTAGATCGCCTCCAAATAGGACATTCTGTCACCAGTGCACGCTAGGTCTACTGCTGTGAAGAATCGCGCCTTGCCAAATAGATTGAGGCATCGCTCACTGTCTGCCCCTTCGACATCCAATACATCCAGATACAAATCGTCTGCGGTTTCTGCAGCCGCGTGTAGCATCTCCTGCAATGACAACGGCACTAGACTGCCTCTATCGAGTACATCCAGAGCCTCCGTCGCAAGCTGCTCTTCCACCTGCAGCAGTTCTCCGGCGCGGCGGCACAGCTGAACGACCAATGAAATCAATTCTGCGTCGTCGAGGCGATGCAGTTGCTTCGAAAACTTTCTCAAATCAGGGTCTGAGTCGATCCTTGTCTTCACCACTTGGCTTCCTCCATTACCAACTTCTTAGCGGAGTTACGGGTACTACATTGCCAAGAATCTTTGCGCAGTCAGGACATATTGGACGTGTCGCACCTATCTCGAACAGCTCAAGTCCGTGTTTCTTTACGTAGTTGATAATGTCAACTTCCGCATGTCCCTTGCCACGAACCAACACTTCGCCCCGCCTCAACTGCACTCCGCGTCGAAGATACCCCCCCTGGTTCGCTTGTTACCACGAGACGTACCATTTTTCCCGAAGAGGGGTCTCTCGCCAAGCCGACTGCCATTGTGATACGTCCCTTCTGCGCCGCAGGAATCACCTTTCTCAATTCCATTGTTCGGCGTGCCGTCCAACCTCTTCCCTGTGCCACCTACAAAATTCTTGCGTATTTTCGGGGCTTAATCGGTAGAGAAATGAGCCTCCATTTCGTGGATAAAATGCCAAGCTCCTCGAGAGCTTAACGGACAACGCGACGTTTCCTGGCAGCCTTGCCGGCTGCAGTCTGGTTCTCGGGATTCATGGTTGCTTCCATTTGACTGCGGATGCGTTCCACGGTCAAGAGGAAGCGTTCTCTTTCGGTATGGTCGATGGGGGTACGTGATAGCCAGACCTCCAGGGCCGCGTCGAACGAGTCGACCAGAACCACGTCAAATATTTCCTCGATCTCGCCCCCGGCCAAAAGCGTTTCGTCCGCTACAGCGTCATCTACAAGCGCCGCAAGGCCGGCCCGGAACTGAACGCCGAGAAACGCCGCGAGCCGCTGTGATCCCCGCCCCAACTCGCAATCTTCTCTGAGAAATATTCTCGTTTTCTGCTGGCCGGCTTTGCCCCACCATGGTTTGACCGGTAGAATAACCTTGGGAGGATGGTAGTGCTGGAAGAAAAGGCTTCCAAAAATCAACGGGTGTCATTCCGCAACAACCTGAGTGCTTGGGCAGCCGTTTCGGTGAGCGCCGTCCTGTTGGCCGTGTTCTTGCTGAAGGGAACTGCGATGTCGGAGAATCCCTTCCCGCATCGAGTGAAAATCGGTCCGT
Source organism: uncultured Planctomycetaceae bacterium (assembly GCA_964547995.1). GTDB lineage: Bacteria > Planctomycetota > Planctomycetia > Pirellulales > Thermoguttaceae > CAZJRB01. The sequence goes on from CAZJRB010000175.1 coordinate 1,910, forward strand.
TCCCGGAAGGTCTGGAGTGGATCAATACCAAACGGGAGTTGCAGCTTGACAAGCTTCGCGGCAAGTTCGTGCTGCTGGATTTCTGGACCTATTGCTGCATCAACTGCATGCACGTCCTGCCGGAGTTGAAGAAGCTGGAGCGGGCCTACCCGAACAACCTGGTGGTGATCGGCGTCCACAGCGCGAAATTCACCGCCGAGAAAGACAGCGAGAATATCAGGGAGGCCGTCCTTCGCTACAAGATCGAACACCCGGTCGTGAACGACGCGAAGATGATCTTGTGGCAACGCATCGGTGTGCGGGCGTGGCCGACGCTTCTGTTGATCGATCCGCAAGGCTACGCGGTCTGGCTCAAGAGCGGCGAGTCGACCTTCGAAGAACTCGACGCCGTGCTCAAGAAGGCAATCCCCTACTACCGCGGCAAGAAGCTCCTCGACGAAAAGCCGGTGCGGTTCGATTTGGAGGCCTCCCGGGCGAAGAAGACCCCGCTGCGGTTTCCCGGCAAGGTCCTTGCCGACGAGTCGGGCAACCGGCTTTTTATCGCCGACAGCAACCACAATCGCATTGTGGTCACGCGGCTCGACGGCACGCTGCTGGAGACGATCGGCGCCGGGACGATCGGCCGCAGCGACGGCGATTATGCCACTGCCCAGTTCAACAGCCCCCAGGGGATGGCCCTCGACGACGAGACCCTTTACGTGGCCGACACCGAGAATCACCTGATTCGCAAAGTCGATTTGAAGAATCATCGAGTGACGACCATCGCCGGCACGGGAAAGCAACGTCGGGGCCTCCTACAATTGGAACCGGAAGGCCAGCCGCTGAAAACGGCGCTGTCGAACCCGTGGGCGCTTTGCGTCCACGACGGCTACCTCTACGTCGCGATGGCCGGCACACACCAGATTTGGCGGATGTCGCTGAGCGAGCCGGAAATCGGACCTTATGCGGGCAACGGCCGTGAGGACATTGTCGACGGGCCGCTGCTGCCCGAGGAGCCGTACAAGCTCGGTTTCGCTTCTTTCGCCCAGCCGAGCGGCCTGGCCTCCGACGGAAAGTGGCTCTATGTGGCCGATAGCGAGGGGAGTTCGATTCGGGCGGTTCCCTTCAATCCGGCCGGGAAAGTCAAGACCGTGGTCGGCACCGCCGGTCTGCCCGGCGCGAGGCTGTTCACGTTCGGCGACGTCGACGGGCAACGCAGGCGCGTCCGATTGCAGCACGCGCTGGGCGTCGTCTACTACGAAGGCCGGGTTTACGTGGCCGACACCTACAACAACAAGATCAAGGTCATCGATCCGGCAAGCGGCTCGACCCAAACGCTGGCCGGGACCGGCAAGCCGGGCGCGGCCGACGCACCGGCAACCTTCGACGAACCGGCCGGCATCACCGCCGCCGGCGGGAAGCTCTTTCTCGCCGACACGAACAATCACCTCATCCGCGTCGTCAATCTTCGGGAGAGCAACCAGGTGTCCACCTTGTCGATTCCGAAGCTGAAGCCGCCCGAAACGCCTTCCGCTTCCGCCAAGCCAAACACGGCGGATGTGCCAGACCGTGGGAATTAATTTTGGGGTAGCCACGGTTGCCAGACCGCGGGAATTCCGCACTCCGGCGAGTGTAGCTACCCCACTTCTCAGCTTTGACAAAGCACTAGATGCCCCCCGAATTAGTTAGATTCGGTAATGGACACTACGGATTCTTGGGGGGTGCCATGGGGGAAGCAGCCTGGATTGTTGAAACGAAAGGAGTAGTATGTCAAGATCAAGGGAAGCAAACCAGGGCTGCCCACCACGAAAAGCCGTACCGATACCATCGTGTTTCCGAAGAGCCGCTGAAGACTGCGGGAATGCCCAGGGATCGCTTGGCAAGACGCCTTCTTCCTAGAATGCACCGGGTTTGAGGTGAAGTGTAATGAGAGCCAAGACAGCATTATTGTTCGTATTCGCGCTGGCAATGTCGGGCTTCGCGGTGACTTGGGGCACGGCGGCTCCAAAGACCGCTCAGGCTGAGGGGAAAGCAGCCGGGGAGGCGAAGAAGGCGGAGGCCGAGACACCCGAGGAAGCCAAGGCGAAGGCCGACTACGATGCGGCCGAGAAGGCAGCCAAGGAGGCGGAAGCTGCGGTCACCCCCGTAAGGGACGCCATGCAAAAGGCCGACGTGGCATACGCCAACGCGAAGCAAGCGGCCAACGCGAAGCGACAGAAGGCCACTGATGCAAAGGATTTGGCGGGCGAGCCGGGCGTAGAAGCGTTGAAGCAGGCCGAGGCCAACGTGCCCGTTGCCGTCAAGACCCTGACCGACGCGATGGGCGCCAAGCCCGCCCTGGACAAGGCGTTGGCCGACGCCAAGGCCGCCGCGGCCCCCTTGCAACAAGCTTACGATGCGGCCGAGAAGGCGGCCAAGGAGGCGAAGGCCGTGGCGAAGGCCGCCTCCGACGCGGCCAACAAACTGGACATCGACGCCAAGAGGTCCACGGCCCAAGCGAGCGCCCTGCGCAGAGCGGCTGCTGCCGCGAAGGCCGCCCTGGCCCAAGCACGGCAAGGCGAGCAGAATTGGCAGAACCAAGTCAATGCCGCCACTAAGAAAGTGACCGATGCGGAGGGGGTTAAGAAAGCGGCCGACGTGGCCCTGGCGAACGCCAAGAACCAGGCGGCCGCCGCCACGACCGCTTCGGCGGCAGCCGAGAAGGCGGCTCAGGACGCCGCGGCTAAGGCCAAGCAGGTCGCTGAGGATGCCGGCAAGCCGGACACGGAGAAGAAGCAGACGGCCGATGATGCGGCCGCCAAGCGCAAAGCGGCCGACGATGCCAAAGCCGCCCTGGCTAAATCGCAGCAGGGCGAGCAAGCGGCACAAACTCAGGCCACGGCTGCTGCAAAGAAGTTGGCGGAAACGGAGGCGCAGAAGAAAGCGGCCGACATGGCCCTGGCGAACGCCAAGAACCAAGTGGCCGCCGCCACCACAGCTTCCGAGGCTGCCGAGCAGTCCGCCCGGGCCGCAGCGAAATCGGCCGAGGAGAAGAAGCAGGCGGCAGCACAAGCCGCCGCCAAGCGCAAAGCGGCGGCGGATGCCGCGGCCGCCCTGGCTGGAGCGCAGAAGGCCGAGCAGCAAGCGCAGGCCCAAGCTACGGCCGCCGCAAAAAAGCTGACCGAAGCGGCGGCGCAGAAGAAACCGGCCGATGATGCCTTGGCGAACGCCAAGAACCAGGTGGCCGCCGCCACTACGGCTTCGGCGGCAGCCGAGAAGGCGGCCCAGGACGCCGCTGCCAAAGCCAAGCAGATCTCCGAGGATGCTGCCAAGCCCGAGGCTGAAAAGAAGCAGGCCACCGACGACGCCGCCGCCAAGCGCAAGGCGGCCGACGCGGCCAAGGCCGCCCTGGCCAAAGCGCAGCAGGGCGAGCAAGCGGTGCAGGCTAAGGCCACGGCTGCCGCGCAGAAGCTGACCGAAGCGGAGGCACAGAAGACATCGGCCGATGAGGCCCTGGCGAATGCCAAAACCAAGGTGGCTGCCGCGACCACCGCAAACCAGACGGCCCAGGAAGCGGCCAAGGAACTCATCCAACCCGATGCGGCAGCCAAGCAGGCCGCAGAGCAAGCTGCCGCCAAGCGCAAAGTGGCCAATGAGGCCATGGCCGCTCTGGCCCCAGCGCAGAATAAGCTGGAAGATGCGACGATTCAGGCCACCTCCGCCGTGCAGAAGTTGGCCCAAGCCGAAGCGCGGAAGAAGTCGGCCGAAGAGGCCCTGGCGAACCTCAAGAAGCGGATCGCCTCGGCCAAAGAGACACACGTGGCGGACGAAAAAGCAGCCAAGGAAGCGGAAGCCCTGGTCCCTCCGTTGAAGGCGGAAGTAGAAAAGGCCCGGGCGGTGTATACGGCTGCCAAGAAGATCGCCGACGAGAAGCGCGCCTTGGCCGAGCAGGCCAAGGCCAAGCTATACCGGCTGGTCGCCACCAGGAAGCTGCCAAGTATTATGGAGAGTTCTGATTCGCCGAAGCCGGCGAACGGGATTGATGAAATCGTTTTCGCGAAGTTGAAGACGTTGGGTATCCAGCCGGCCCTCTGCTCCGACGCGGTGTTTATCCGCCGCGCCTACTTGGACCTGACGGGCAAGGTGCCCACTGCAGAAGAAGCCAAGGCGTTCATTCAAAGTCCGGATAAGAACAAACGCGCCGCCCTGATCGACCGTTTGCTTGACCAGTCGGCGCATGCTGATTACTGGGCCATGAAATGGGGTGACATCCTGCGAATCAAGGCGGAGTTCCCCGTCAAGGTTTGGCCCAACGCGGCGCAGGCCTATTACCGCTGGGTCTGGGAATCGATCGCCCAGAATAAACCGTACGACCAGTTCGCCCGTGAACTGCTGACCTCCAGTGGAAGCAATTATCGCGTGGGACCGGTCAACTTCTACCGCGCCATCCAGAACAAGACTCCGGAGGGCATCGCCGGGACTGTGGGCTTGGTGTTGATGGGCACGCGCACCGACCCCTGGCCGGAAGACCGTCGCGCCGGCCTGGTGGCCTTCTTCACCCAGGTGGGCTACAAACCCACCAGCGAGTGGAAGGAGGAGATCGTCTTCTGGGATCCCCTCAACTCGACCGCCGTGCCCGGCAGCACCGCGCCGGGAATAGACGACGTCGCGAAGTCGGTGACGGCAACCAACCAGATTCCGCAGGCGCTGGCCGAACCGCTCAGCGAAAACGGGCCGCTGGCGGTCGTCTTTCCGGACGGCACCAAGACAACGATTCCGCGGGACCGCGATCCGAGGGTGGCGTTTGCGGACTGGCTGATTCGACCGGAGAATCCCTGGTTTGCCAAGGCCATTGTCAATCGGACCTGGGCGTGGGTGATGGGACGTGGTATTGTCCACGAGCCGGATGATATTCGGGACGACAACCCACCGAGCAACCCCGAACTCTTAGCCTACTTGGAGAAAGAGCTGGTCTCGCACGGCTACGATCTGAAACATCTAAAGCGGCTGATCTGCACCTCGACCACGTACCAGTTCTCTCCGATCGCGAGGTCCCAGAAACCGGAAGCGGCAGCCAACTTCGCCAGCTACCTGATGCGGCGAGTGGAAGGCGAAGTGTTGATCGATGCGGTGAACCAGATCACCGGCGGTTCGGAGCTTTACACCAGCGCTGTTCCGGAGCCTTTTACCTATATTCCCGACAGTATGTCTGCGGTGGAGTTGGCCGACGGCAGTGTCTCCAGTTCCTTCCTGACGTTGTTCGGGCGTTCTGCCCGCGCGACGGGGATGGAGAACGAGCGCGTCAACGAGCTTGCCTCGCCCCAGTGGCTGCACATGCTGAATTCAGGCCAAATACAGAACAAGATTCAACGCGGCCCAAAGCTCGCGGCGATGCTCTCACAAGGAGGCAAACCGAATGAAATCGCCGAAAGACTTTACCTGACAATCCTTTCGCGGTTTCCGACGGAGGCCGACGTCAAGACCGCGGAGGAACACGCCAAGTCCGGAGTGGCAAAAGGGCGCGACATCTGGCTCGATCTCGCCTGGGCGTTGATCAACAGCCCCGAGTTTCTTCTCCGGCACTGATTCTTGCGGAATCGGCAAGACATGACAGTAAACAATTGGTTTCCTCGCACAATAATCAAAGGAGAATCCAAGGAGGACTGAGATTATGAGTACAAACCACAATCCAGACGATCAGAAGCGTATGTCCCGGCGCGAGGCCATGCGACGCGGCGCTTTGGGCGCGGCGGGCATGATCGCGGCCGGCGGTTTGAGTTCCCTCGTCTTTGCGGAGCCGCTGAAGATCTCGCCGGAGGAACTCGCCAAACAAAAGGCTGCCCGAGACGCGGCGGCCAAAGAAAAGGCCAAAAACAAGGGCAAGATCAAGTCGGTTATCCAGATCTTCCTGTGGGGCGGCATCTCACACCAAGATTGCTGGGACCCGAAGCCGGGGACGGGCCGCGATTACTTGGGTGAGTTTGATAAATTCATCCCCACCAACGTGGATGGAGTCCAGTTGAGCTACCTGTTCCCCGAACTGGCCAAGCAGGCCGACAAGTACGCCCTGATCCGCAGCATGACCCACGGCATCTTCGGCCATGAGACGGCGACCTACCTGATGCAAACCGGTCATAAGCCCGGCGGGCGGTCGGCCTACCCTAGTGTGGGCGCGATCTTCACCTACTTCAAGAAGGATGAGTACAAAGGGCTGCTGCCGCCTTACATCGTGATGCTCAGGGCGGCAGGGCGGTTTTCCGAGGAGGGCTTCTTGGGCCCCGCATACAAACCCTTCGCGACCGGCGGCAATCCGAACTCGGACCGCTTCGAGGTGCAGGGGATCGTCAACAGGGGAATCAACGACGCCCGGCAGAAGGCCCGACGTGAATTGCTCGATAAGGTCGATCTCTTGGGCTGCGGCCTTGCGGACGTCTCGGAGGGGATAGCTGCCGTCGAGGCGGCCAAGGATAAAGCCTACGGCTTGATCTTGGGTGAGGGTAAGGAAGTCTTCAACCTCAACAATGAATCGAAAGGACTCAGAGATCGCTATGGCCGCCACACCTTCGGGCAGGAATGCCTGGCGGCGCGACGGATGGTCGAGGCGGGTGTGCCCTATATCACCATCAGCTTCCCCGGTGGCTGGGACACGCACGCGAACCACTTCCCGACGATGAAGCGACAGTGTCCTGATTTGGACCAGGGGCTGGCGGCGCTGCTTGCGGACCTGAGCGAGCGCGGCTTGCTGGAGAGCACCCTGGTTTGGTGTACCGGCGAGTTCGGCAGAACGCCGAAGGTGTACTGGGAACCGCCTTGGAACGGGGGGCGACATCACTACGGCCACGTCTTCACCGTGCTGGTCGCCGGTGGCGGATTCAAGGGCGGCCGCGTGGTAGGCGAGTCTGATGAGTTGGGCGCCTATGTCAAGAAGAGGCCCGTCTATCCGGCGGACCTACTGGGCAGCTTCTATCTGCTGGCCGGCATCGACGCCTCCGCCAAGCTGCCCCACCCCTTAGGGTTCGATGCCCACGTGTTGGACACCGAAAACGAAGGCATGAAGTCGGCCGGACTTCTGGAAGAGATCATGTAACCTGCAAAATCCGAAATCCGAAATCCGAAATCCGAAACAATGTCCAAAAACTCCAAGTCCCAATGTCTCAAACAGCTCGGAGTTCAGCATCGGTTGCAGGAAATGAGGGCGTAACCTGGAGAACGCGTTTTGAACATTTGATTTTCGAGATTTGAATTTGTTTCGTGCTTCGTGCTTCGAATTTGACGGCCCGGCGCACGCCGGTATCGTTCGCACGTGTTGTCGCGGATGCCGAAATGGCAGAAAGTGGAGTAGCTCAATGAGTAGATTCGAAAGGCTTCCGATCTTGGGGCTGGCCATACTTGTGGCCGCATCATCCTCGATCTGGGCGCAGAGCCAGTACATCGGTTACGTCCATCCCGCCGGCGGCCAGCAAGGCACTACCTTTCCCGTCAGGCTGGGGGGCCAAAGGCTCACGTACGTCTCCGGCGCGGTTGTGACTGGCGAGGGGGTTTCCTGCCGACTGGTCCATTACTTCCGGGTCATAGGTAATCAGGAACTCGGGTTGCTCCGTCAGCAACTCAGGGAGTTGCAGAAGAAGAAAGACGTGGCGATAAGCGATGCGATGGTCGCCAAGATGACCTGGTTCGAGTTTCCCGCGTCCATCGGCCCGGATACCGGACCAAACGTGGTCCCTTCCCTGGTTTGCCCGGTATGTGGTACTGCCAACCCGCTTGATGCCACCGTCTGCGTCAAGTGCAATGCGAAGCTGGAGAAACCAAAAGCCCTGAACCCGAAACCGGCCGAAACGGCCGCAAAGAACAAACTTCCGAAGTCCGAGAAGGAAGTGGCCAAGCAGAAGCTGATCGACCGGATCCAAAGGAGGTTCGCGGAAGATGAGCGCCAACCGGCCGTTCGTGCCCATTCGGAACTCGTCTTTCTCGAGGTCACGGTGGCGCCCGATGCGAAACCGGGCCGGCGCGAGATCAGGGTGATCACCAAGCAGGGTGTCTCCAACGCGCTGCCCTTTTACGTGGGCCAAGTGCCCGAAGTCGCCC
>CAZJRB010000176.1:0-9939 GCA_964547995.1 uncultured Planctomycetaceae bacterium
GCCTCAAGGTCGCTCGAACAACACTGCTGGACGAGCCAGCAGTGCCACCCGCCGAGACATGGACGCTGGAACGAGAGTGCGGCGCCGGGGGTTAAGCCTTGACGGTTAGGCAAAATCTATGGCCCCCGAGTTTGGCGAATATGCGGTTTGTGCCGGTAATTCTGTGTGGAAAGCTTTGGGTGCGGGCTCGTTTCTACGTTCCCCACTTTGTCTAAAGGCCTCAGTTTGGCGTTTTTCGTTAATTTTGCTGGTTTTGCGAGCACTGTCTCCCAACAAACACGAATCGATTTAGTGTCTCAACGGCAGTGGCGAGTCAAAAAGCCTTGTTTTTCGGTACGTAGAAACGAGTCTGCACCCAAAGCTTTGGTCTGGGACCGATGACTTGTGAAAATGCCGGATTTCCGCCCCGTCTTCTTCAGGGACACAAAATGTTTCGCTTATCCATCCGGGCTTGGATCGTCCTGATCACGCTTATTGCCGTTTCGCCCGTGGACGCCTCTTGCGGCTCCTGTTGTTCATGCTGTTGCGAAGACAGCGACTGCTGCGACTGCTGTTGCTGTTGCTGCTGTGATCCGGGCGGTCTTACGGTCAGGGCAGGGGCCGTCTTTCTTGAACGGTCGAGCCCAAGCTCGTTTTTGTTTGCCGAGAATTACTTCAACACAGACGAGTCGATCGATTTTTCCGATTACAATTTCCGCATGGCCGCCGGCCCGAGCGTCAGTGCGGTCTGGCGTCGCGGGGGCCGGCCGGACGTGGAACTCGGCTATTTCGGCGTCGAATCCACTGCCTCCGAGGGACTGCAGAATCTTAACGCGATTACGATTTACGGCTACCAATATTATGGCATTTTCGGCGGCCCCCTCATGAACTTCCCGACCCGATATGGTTCCCGGTTGCACAGCACGGAACTGAATCTCCGCTGGCAGCCTTCGCCCCGGTGGACCACTCTGGCTGGACTTCGATGGGTCGAGCTGAACGAGCTGTTCGAAGCAACCACGGGCGCCCCGTTCGACGTAAACTTGATGTTCCGCTCGCGGAACCACATGTACGGATTTCAAATCGGCGGCGAAGCGAATCTCTACGATTCGCCGAAATTCAACATCAGCGGCACGATCAAGACCGGCATTTACGCCAACTGCGCAGCCCAGCATTGCATCTACGAGATCGCGCTGTTTGCCGACAGGTCCGAGTCTGCCGGAAGGACCACCCAAACCGCGTTTCTCGGAGAAGCGGAACTGGCCGGCACCTACCAGGTCAACCGCGATTGGTCGATTCGCGCGGGCTATCGCGTGCTCTGTGTGGAAGGGGTGGCTCTGGCCACGGATCAATGGGCCGGGCTAAGCTTCAACGAGACCGTAAGCGGCGGCACGCCGACGGGAAATCCCCCATTTGCCGGCATCCTCACCAGCGGGAGTCCCTTCTATCACGGGGCCATGGTTCAGCTCGAATATCGGCGCTGAGCGGTCAATTGCCGCGCGGGGGCTTGCCTTGGGCGAGTCGCGACGCGAGTGAAATTCACGGATTCCCCGCACCAACCGCCGGAATGCTCGTTTCTTGGGAGCGATGAAACACGTATTTCCGGAGGGTTGACACTCTTTTTGGGCAATTGTATGATGGGCCGCAAAGAGTCGACCATTCCCCTTGGTGGGAATCTCCCGCCGGGCTGTTCCGGCACGTTGAGCCTACCCCCTGTTTCGTTCCCCCCGGAGAATCCACACTAGAAGGAGCCCCCCAGTGAAGAGATTTCTACTTCTTGCGACTTGTCTCTCGTTTGCGTTCGTGGCGCTGGGAGCGCCGTCAGTCTCATGCGCCGCCGACGACATCGTGATCAGCGATTTTGAAGGGAAGGATTACGGCGACTGGAAGGTCGAGGGCGAGGCGTTCGGCAAGGCCCCGGCCAAGGGCACGCTCGGCGGCCAGCAGGCGGTCAGCGGATTCGAGGGCAAGGGGCTCGTCAACACGTTTCTCGGCGGCGACCCGCCGAAGGGCAAGCTCACCTCGCCCGAGTTTACGATCGAGCGGGATTACATCAAGCTCCTCGTCGGCGGCGGCCACCACCCCGGCCAAACCTGCGTCAACCTGCTCGTCGACGGCAAGGTCGTCCTCAGTGCGACCGGCCCGAATGTCGGAAACGGCGGAAACGAATTCCTCAACTGGGAAAACTGGGACGTCAAGAAATACAAGGGCAAGAAAGCCGTCATCCAGATCGTCGACGACGCGTCGGGCGGCTGGGGACACATCAACGTCGACCAAATCGCCCAGACCGACAAGCCGGCGAAAAAGAAACCCGTTACTGCCCCGAAACGTCGCGGCGGCGGCCCCCCGGCCATGACGAACGCCCGGGAGATCAAGATCACGGGCAAGTACCTCATCTTTCCGGTCTCGAACAAGGGCAAGCGCGGCCGCACGACGATCATGGTCGGCGACCAGCTCGTACACAATCTCGACTGCGACTTCCCGCCCAACAAGGGCTCGATCGACTGGTGGACGTACCTCGACATGTCGGAATACAAGGGCAAGACGGCGAAGGTATCGAGCCAGGCGCCGCCCGAGATTTTCGAAATGTACAAGTCGAGCGACGAAATCCCGCACCTCCAACCGCTCTACGACGAGCCGCTGCGGCCCCAGTTCCACATGAGCCAGATGCGGGGCTGGAACAACGACCCGAACGGGATGTGTTACTACGACGGCGAGTACCACTTCTTCTGGCAGTGCAACCCGGCCGGCCGCGGCTGGGCCAATATGTACTGGGGACACGCCACGAGCCCCGACATGGTCCACTGGACCGAGCAGACCCGGGCGCTGCGGTCCTTCGGCGGCAACGTCGAAAACCGCCACCCGAGGATGGCCGTCCGGAACTGTTTCTCTGGGAGTGGGAATGTCGATTTGAACAATACGGCCGGCTGGCAGAAGGGCGACGAAAAGACCATCGTCCTGGCCTTCACCGACACCGGCTGCGGCGAAGCGCTCGCCTATTCGACCGACCGCGGCAAGACCTTCACGTATTACAAGGGCAACCCGGTCATCCGCCACTCGGGCCGGGACCCGAAACTGATGTGGTACGAGCCGGGCAAGCATTGGGTCATCGCCGTTTTCGACCAGTGCAAGGAGTTCGGCCGAAATATCGCGCTGTACACGAGCAAGGACCTCAAGGAGTGGGAGCGCGTCGGCAACGTGCCGGGCTACTTCGAGTGTGCTGAAATCTTCGAGCTGCCCGTCGACGGCGATCCCAAAAACAAGAAGTGGGTCATCTACGCCGCGGACGCGCGATACGCGATCGGAAATTTTGACGGCAAGAAGTTCACCCCGGAGCACGAAGGAAAACACCGCGTCCACTACGGGGCCTACTACGCCTCGCAATGCTTCAGCAACCCGCCCGACGGCCGCGTTTGCCAGGTCGGCTGGGCACGGATCAACATGCCCGATTCGCCGTTCAACCAGACGTTCACCGTGCCGACGAACCTGACGCTGCACACGACCGAAGACGGCATCCGGATGTTCGCCACTCCGATCAAGGAACTCGAGAAACTCCGCAAGGCGGACCCGAAGACGGCCGAAAACGAGGAACTCACGGCCGATTCGCCGACCGTCAAGTTCAACGTCAACGATCAACTCTTCGATATCGTGGTGACTTTGAAGAAGGGGACCGCCTCGAAGGCCGTTCTGCGGTTCGGCGAGAATACGGCGGTATACGACTTCGGCGCCGAGAAACTCGACGAAATGCCGCTGAAGATGAAAGACGGCAAAGTAACGTTTCGCGTGCTCGTTGACCGTCCGATGTACGAGTTGATCGGCGGCGGCGGCGCCTGCTTCAAGACCGCCGGCCGCCGCGACATGGGTAAGCCCATCGGCACGGTCTCACTGAGGGCCGAAGGCGGTTCGCTGACCGTCGAATCGCTCAAAGTGTACGAAATGAAGTCGGCCTGGAAGAAGTAAGACTTATTGATTTTTGATTTTTGAATTCTTCTTTCGATCTTCGCCCTTGCCGCCTTCGGGCAGCGGGGCCGGGGTTGGCGGAAGAGACGATAGCGCCCTAAAAAACCGGCCTTTTGCGGCGCCGAATCGAAGAACCCCTGCCGGTCTTTATGGTGTATCCGCACGCGAGTGGCGCGCCTCGATCACCCCGGTGTTTCCGATTCCGTGGAGGACGAGAAATGAAACGACTCTCGGCAATTGTAACGGCCCTTTCCGTCGCGTTATTGTCTAACGCCGGTATTGGGGCCGACGACAAGGCGAACATCAGGGCACTCATCCCGGCCTCTTCGGCCATGTCGAAGAAGGATTTTGACAGACTGGCCATGCTCGCCGCGCCCGCCTTGGCGCAATTCGATGACAAATCCCTGACGGTTGTGATGCTAATGCAGATGGGAAAACGGAGTGACGACAAAGAGAAGCAGAAGGAATTTCAACTGCTGGGCGAAGGGGCAGCCCGCCCCGACGTGTTGGCCGGCGAAATCAGCCGCCCCGTGAGAATCGGAGGACTTACCATATCGAAAGGCCCTATAACCATCATTCATGCCGACCGGATTACCGATTTCACGTGCCGGATCAAGGACAACACGGCTACCGGAACCGTGTCCTTCAAGCTGCCCAAAATCTGCCAGGGCAAGGTCCGGTACGTTGCCCGGCGCACGGGCGACACGTGGCGGATAGAAGAGTTCATCATGCCCGCCCACAAAATCCACGTCATTCGCAATCCAAAGGGGAAGTGGGTGACGAAGGATAGCGAAAAGGAGAAACCTGCGGTTAAGGAAAAGTAGAAAGCCTTCCTTTTTCCCGTCTGTTAAGGTACTACCAAGAGGTATGCGTTCTTGGCAGCACCGCGGACGGCACACGGAGTGTGCCTGCTACTATCGGATACGCGCAAACCACAGTCTGGAGTCTGCGTCGCACGTTCCATGAACGAATCGCCCCCCGAGAAATCCCGGTTCGACTGGCCGAACTGCAATATCTACAAGCAGTGAGAGTCTGCCGGGGTGCTCCGCGACGCGTTGCGTCCCGGCTATTATTCTGCGACACACCCCCCGGATTTGCCTGGTTTTTCGGTTCCGTGTATACTGGATAGAGTGGGCTTTTCTTGCCAACCAGGGTCCTGGTGTCCCGATGCTCCGCCCGTTCATCTCCATTTTGATCCTCTGCTTGCCGGCCGGTGCGGCGGCCGGTGCGCCGTCGGCGCACGACCGGCTGAAGGAGATGCTCGGCAAGGATTTCAACGGGGCGAAGGTCGTCGCCCGGCGCGGCAACGACGTCGCGACCTTCGACCTGAAGACGATGACCATCAAGACGCTGGCGTCGTTTTCATCGGGCGGCCGGTTCGAGGGGCTCAGCCGCCCCTGCTGGTCGGCCGACGGAAAGCAGATCGTCTTCGCCCACGGCGGGAAGGCCTTCTCGATGAACGCCGACGGCACCAACCGCCGGCGAATCCTGGCCGATCAGCCCAGGGTCTACGAACCGGTCTTCTGGGACAATCCCCACACGGGCGAGCGGTGTGTCGTCTTCAAGGACCGGAACGCCAAAGACTGGTACGGCGACGGGAACCCCGGCAAGACGTTGCTTTATCAGCCGCAGAAGAGGCGGGTGCTGAAGATCGCCGATTTCCCCTGCGACGGCGGGCTGTCGCGCGACGGAACCCATCTGGGCGACGCCTACGCCGGATGCCTGATCCTCGATATCTCGCGGGGCATCGACCGGGGTAAGTACCACGTGCTCAACCGGGGCGAGCCGGCGGACGACGCCTCCATGTCGCCCGACAACACCTACCGCATCATGCACCTTTACCCGTCGCGCACCCATGTCTGCATCCGCGACAAGACGGACAAGGAACTCTGGCGCGGCGCCGCGCCGCCGGAGGACCGGCAGTGGTTCACGCCGCGGTTCAGCAATCACCCGGACTTCTTCACGGCGGTCCTCGTGCCGGGCGACCACCCGGCCGTCGTCGAGATCGACACGAAGAAGATCGTTCCGATTACGGAGTTGGGCGACGGGTGGTCGGCGCCGCACTTGTGGTTGCCGTCGGCCGCCGGCGTTGCGTCCGACGACGGCGCAGAGCCCGAGCCGCCACCGCCCGCCGGCCCGATCGACGATTTGGAATTGAAAAACCTTGCCTATTACAAACGCATGGTGGCCGGCGCCGATTGCTATACACCGTTGCTGGCCGACCTGGCGGCCATGCAGAACGAGCCGGAGTCGCTGAAGATCGTCGAGGCACTCGAGGCCTACGGCAACGACAAGCTGCAAGCGGCGCAGAAGAGCGAGAACGTCCTGGAGGCGGCGGCCGTCTATCGCGAGTTGGCCGTGAAGTTCAACGGCCACATGGTGGGCAAGTTTGCCAAACAGTTGCTCGATGCGCCCGCCTTCCAGAAGGAAATCGTGGCGGCCGAACTGTTGCAGGAACTGCTCGACTTGCAGGATCGCCTGCGGCCGGCCCCGGGCGGCGGGTCGCACTGCGATAACCACGATTTCCTGCTGCGGAACCGCGCGACGATCGCCCTGATGTCGAAGGTCTCCTCCAGCATCCTCGACAACTTCGCCGATACCAAGGCCGGGAAAACGGCAGGGGAAATCGTCGGAAAGTACCGGATCCCCGAGAAAATCACCGGGCCGGCCAACGTGTCGCTGGTCGTCGACGCCACCTTGGAGCGGGCATCCAAGGTTCCCGATGCACCGGAAATCGCCGGCCGGGGCGAAGCGCTCGTCTATCTCGTCTACCGCGTCGACAAGGTGGTCTCCGGCGGCTACGGCGAGCCGAGGATTTCGGTCGTGACCTGGGGCCTGCGAAACCGTCAGCCCACGCCGGCGGCCCAGTGGAAACCGGGGCTCAGGCAACGGCTCACGCTCGACCTGTTCGACCATCACCGCGAGCTGCACCGGAAACCGGCGGGCGACGACGCCAAGGCGGCGGACCTGACGCCCTACTGGCTCAACCGCATCGGGCGGCCCGCAAGAACCTGGGTCGACGCCACCGGCGAGTTCCGCGTCGAGGCTCAGATGGTCGCCGTCAAACAGGGCTGGGTACGGCTCCGAAAAAACGACGGCAGCGAAATCTCCATCCCCCTCGCCAAGCTCAGCCGTGCCGATCAGCAGTACGTCGCGGGGCAGTGAGTGGTGGTGAGTAGTGAGTGGTGGGTGGTGGGTAGTGGGATTGTTCGATAGTGGATAGAAAAGCCCCCGCACTGCGTGCGGGGGTTCTGCGTTCACTACGCGATTCTCCCGGAAATCCTGAACCCTGTTCCAACGGAACCCTGGCACGCAGTGCCGGGGCTTTTGCTCTCGACCCTCGACTCGTGTGGCATGTTATTCCCAGGGCCTTGCCTTAGCTTAGTTCTTTCGGCGATTTTCTTCGGTTGCGTCTTCGGCTTCATTCTCGGTCTTCTGGCGGGCATCCTCTTCCGCCCGGGCGATTTCGAGCCGGGAGAGCCCTGTGAAGGAATCGATTCCGGCCAGTGCGTTCTTCGCGGCGTGTTTCTCCGCGCCCTTGGTGGTGGGTTTCGAGGCCGCTTTCTCCGGTTCCGGCTCCGGTTTGTCGACCACTTTGACGTAATCCAGCTCGACGTCGTGCCGGCTTTTGTCGGCGCCCTCGAACTGGATCAGGGCGCGGCCGTTCATGTTGATCGTTTTCACCCGGCCGACACGGTTGCGCAACTGGGCCATCTCGGGCGGGCCTCCCTCGACGATCACGTACTGGTCGGTGTACTCTTGTTGGAGCTGTTCGATTCGTTCGCGGAGCATGGTTCTCCTTGTTGTCATTTTACTTCTTCTTGGCGCGGAACTGCAAGTAGGCGTCGAGGAATTCCTGGATGTCGCCGTCGAGCACGCGGTGGAAACTGCCGATGAGGTAACCGGTCCGAGCGTCCTTCACTCGCTGATCCGGGTGCAGGAAGTAGTTGCGGATCTGGGATCCGAATCCGACCTTCGGCTTCTCGTCATACTTGGCGGCCTGTTCGGCCTCGCGTTTTTCCTCTTCCATGCGGGCGAGCCGGGCACGGAGCATCTTCAGCGCAGTTGCCCGGTTCTTGTGCTGGCTGCGCTCGTTCTGGCATTGCACGACGGTGTTGGTGGGCAAGTGCGTCAACCGGATCGCGCTGGAGGTCTTGTTGACGTGCTGCCCCCCGGCCCCGCTTGCGCGGAAGATGTCTTCGCGGATGTCCTCGTCGCGGAGTTCGATCTCGATTTCGTCGGAGACTTCGGGTGAAACGTCGACGGAGGCAAAACTGGTCTGGCGTTTGCCTTCGGCGTTGAACGGGCTGATGCGGACCAGCCGGTGCATGCCGGTTTCGCCCTTGAGATAGCCGTAGGCCATCGGGCCGCGGACGGCGATTGTGGCACTGTTGATGCCGGCCTCCTCGTTGTCCTGGCGGTCGAGCAGATCGGTTTGGTACTCGGCATCGCGGGCCCAGTTGAGATACATGCGCAGGAGCATCTCGGCCCAGTCGTTGGCGTCGGTGCCCCCGTCGCGGGCGTTGATGGTCACAATGGCGTTGTTCGGATCGAGCGGGCCGTCGAGCAGGGCTTTCGTCTCGAGTTCGTCGAGGTCCTTTTCGAGCCGGGCAAGGGCGCCGGGCGCCTCGGCGGCGAAATCCGCGTCCTCGCCGGCCATCTCGATCATCGCCGCAAGGTCGTCGGCCGCGGCGACGGCGTCGTCGAGCGGTTTGAGGATTGCCTTGAGCGATTTGAGTCTGCCGACGACTTCCCGGGCGGCTTGTTGATTGCTCCAGAAGTCGGCAGCGCCCATCTGCCGTTCGATTTCCGCCGCTTGTGACTGCTTGTCGGCGTAGTCAAAGAGAGTCCCGTAACTGGAGAATCCGCTTCTGGATGACCTCGGCACGGTCGGTGAATTCCTTGTCCATGATGGGTTCCCTTTTCAAGGAGGGGAAATAGCAGTCTACTGGAATGATAAGTGTAAAGTGCGGATTTGGCAACCCCGGCCCGCTGGGCCGCTATTGCTCCACCTCCGGCCGGTGCGCGTTTTCGATAATCACACGGCCTCCGTGTCGGGGCCGGTGGTATTGCGGCGGCTACCGATGGCCACGAGAAACGGGCGCCGGAAGTCTCCGGCGCCCGAGTTGTGTCGGATCGACGCTGTCAATCGCTACGGTTCAGCTTCAAAAGGGCTGCCCGCAGGAGCCGCACCGCCGGCCGGGGCCGCAGGAGCAGCAGCACCGCCGCCGGGAACTGCAAATGGATCGGCGCCACCCGGGGCCGGAGCACCGCCGGCTGCCGGGGCCGCAGGAGCCGCACCGCCGGCCGGGGCCGCAGGAGCAGCAGCACCACCGCCGGGAACTGCAAATGGATCGGCGCCACCCGGGGCCGGAGCACCGCCGGCTGCCGGGGCCGCAGGAGCCGCACCGCCGGCCGGGGCCGCAGGAGCAGCAGCACCACCGCCGGGAACTGCAAATGGATCGGCGCCACCCGGGGCCGGAGCACCGCCGGCTGCCGGGGCCGCAGGAGCCGCACCGCCGGCCGGGGCCGCAGGAGCAGCAGCACCGCCGCCGGGAACCGCAAATGGATCGGCGCCACCGGGGGCCGGAGCACCGCCGGCTGCCGGGGCCGCGGGAGCCGCACCGCCGGCCGGGGCCGCAGGAGCAGCAGCACCGCCGCCGGGAACTGCAAATGGATCGGCGCCACCCGGGGCCGGAGCACCGCCGGCTGCCGGGGCCGCGGGAGCCGCACCGCCGGCCGGGGCCGCAGGAGCAGCAGCACCGCCGCCGGGAACCGCAAATGGATCGGCGCCACCCGGGGCCGGAGCACCGCCGGCTGCCGGGGCCGCAGGAGCCGCACCGCCGGCCGGGGCCGCAGGAGCAGCAGCACCACCACCGGGAACCGCAAACGGATCGGCACCGGGTTCAGGGGCCCCACCGCCAACTGCCGGAGTTGCGGGGGCTGCGTCACCAGCCGGGGCGGCAGGAGCAGCACCGCCGCCGGGAACCGCAAACGGATCGG
>CAZJRB010000177.1:0-9889 GCA_964547995.1 uncultured Planctomycetaceae bacterium
TTTTTCAAAGAAACTGCCGTAAAAAAAGAGCCACACTAAGTCTTTGGACAGGCACGAGCTACGCGCTGTACGCACCCGGCCCGTTACCCCGTTACCCACCCCCTAATCCGACCTTACCCCAGTCTTCCCCGATCGAGACGCGAGCCCTGCTCATCGTTGGAGGCACCTCCTGATCTTCTTATTCCGGCCGGGACTTCATTTCTTGGGCCGGCCGCGTCACATGTCCTTCGCCTTCTCCACGTCAACCGTGCAATTTACCACCCGGGCGAAGTCGTCGAATTCGAGTTCTAGCGTGCCTTGGACGCGGGTCCAGCGTTTGCGGAGGCGGATGAGCTTGTTGATGGAGTAGGCGTCGCCGATGAACGTCAACTGCACGGAGTTCTCGTCCCGCTTGGTGATGTTGATTTCCTGGAGTTCGACTTCCCTTGCCTCGGACATTGGGTGCCGGTCGAGGGCCCCGGCGGCGATCGCGCCCTCGACGTGGGTCCTCGTCTGCTGCGTGGTCCAGGCGATCCACTGCCTGGGGGACATTTTCGACCAGAGGTGATCGCCTTGCAGGTACATCTGCACGTATTTTTGGACCGTGGGGTCGGCCGGGGAGACGCCGTGTACGCGGGCCTCGGTCGGCCAGCGGTCTTTGGGCGAGGGATCGGGCACGCCGGCCACGCTGTAGTGGACGGGCCGCCCGCTCAGTTCCTCGTAACGGGCCGTGCAGCGGGCGAGCCGCAGGTTCTGGCTCCGGACGTGGACTACCTGGTCGCCCCCGAGCCGGTATCCGACCGGCAGGCGTTCGAGGTATTCCTTGTCGACCAGTTCGTCCAGCTCCTTGCCCTTGCCCTTGGCGTCGGCGCCGATCCCGCGAACGACGATCGACGCAAAGGTCACGTCGCCGGGGAGGTCGAACTTGTCGTTGAGTTCGCGGATGATCGCGGCTTCCGGCTTCAGCGAGGTGGCGCGGGTGCCGAGGAAATCGCCCCAGTGCGACGCCAGGGCCGAGCCGAGGTGTGGCGTGCTAATCGTGATGAGCCGATCGACGTCGCCGCGGTACTCGATGCCCGGCAGCGCGCTTTGGAGGTAGACGCGGGCGACCAGCCCGCCGGCGCTGTGTGTGACCAGCCGCACCTTCGGCGAGCGGGTATAGCGGCAGAGCTGCTTGACCGCTTCGGCCAGCTCGACGGCTTTGTAGGCGAGTCCGTCGGTATCGGCGCTTGTCGAGAACCGCAACTCGAAGACGGCGGCCTTCCGGGGATTGACGTCGACGCCTTCGGTGTCGATGCACTTGGGCAGCTTGATTCGCCCGTCGCTAGGACGGATTACTCCGCCGAAGGGACACCCTTCCGATTGGAGGTAGCCGATCATCCCGGTCCACTCGGTCGCTCCGTCTTCGGCGTCGGCCGGGTATCCCCAGATGTTGTCGGGTTTGTCGAGGTTCCAGGTCATTCCCTGGACGAGCAGGATGGGGAGCGGCTTTTCGGCAGCCAAAGCGGCAAGGGCCGGCAGTAGGACGAACAGCAAAACGGCCCGCTTTCCGTGCGTGCTCATGAGGAGACTCCCAAACGGGGCTTCGGGTGCGGCAACCGGCTTGTCCGATGCCCACGGAAGCCGGCACTATGAACCCGACACCCGCCGTACTTGTCATTGTATCACATACCGTTCTATCGGCGGGCGGCGCGGCGCGAAGTGGCCCGGTCGCGAGCAGTTCTTTTTGGGGGGGCGGGCCGCGTTTTGTTGGCTTTACGACCAAGAAACCGCCGGGATTCCCCTCGAAAGGGTGGAATAATCAGTGGTTTTTGGGGATCGGGGCTGGCCCCCCCTTAATTTCCCTCCATCCCCCTTGCTGAGTTTATGGTGTTGGGTATATTAAGAGATTCGCGTGGTGGGCTGGACCGGCTAGCGTAGCTCAATCGGCAGAGCGGTTGATTTGTAATCAACAGGTTGTGGGTTCAAGTCCCTCCGCTAGCTTGTAGAGGGATCCCGGGTTTTTCGCACCGAAAGACGACCTTCGGAAGCGCTGCTCACGGGCGAGCGGCAGGATACGGCGGCGGGCGCATTGACACACCAGGACGAAGGGGGGTTTCCCGAGCGGTCAAAGGGGTCAGACTGTAAATCTGATGGCAGCGCCTTCGCAGGTTCGAATCCTGCACCCCCCACTGGAGAATTTCGAATATCGAAATCCGAAATCCGAAATCCGAAAGGGAATTCCAAATCCGAACAGAGGTGCCGTTGGGAATGCCGACGTTTCGAAATTCGAAATTCGGATTTCGGGTTTTGCACAAGTGCGGGTGTAGCTCAACGGTAGAGCCATAGCCTTCCAAGCTATTGACGAGGGTTCGACTCCCTTCACCCGCTTTTTTGGGTGAACGGCGGAATTAGATGTATGAAAACGATCGTTGCCCTTACCTGCGGAGTGATTGCACTTTGGCCCTGGTGGGGTTATGCGCGGGAGTGGACCGACGACACCGGGAAATACAAGGTTGAAGCCGAGTGCGTAGGCTTCGAGGAATCGCCGACCCCAACGGTTCGGCTGAAGAAGCACGACGGTAAGATCATTACGGTTCAACTCAACCGTCTAAGTCGGGCCGATCAGGAATTTGTCAAAGCGAGATACGCGAAATCCGACTCAACCACCGCTGGAGATTCAAGCAAAGAGGCCCGGATTGTCACCGGATTCGAGTGTTCCCCCAAGAAATTGCAGGTTAAACGTAATGGCGAATCAGATTTCGAAGTGCGCTTTCCGCGCGGCAACAGATACGTCGTCGGTTGGTTCGTATTCAAGATTGAAGACGCCGCGGGAAAGACGCTTCGCATTGATCTGAAAGACGTGCCGCGGAACAAGTGGATGACGCTCAACCCGGTTTACTGCTACACGGAAGACTTGGCCGATATGAAGAACTACGCGCCGGAAGAACTGCAACCGTCCGGTGGGTCGGAACCCGCTTCTGACCTGGTGAGACCCGAAGCCAAAAAGCCCGCTGAAGACGCGGTCGCGGATTCGAGTGATGGTTCAAAGCAGCCCTCGAAGAAGCTGCAAAAAGCAACCAATGGCCCGCTGATTCCCGATACGTCCGGCCAGAAGTGGCACTATATCACCGATGTTAAGGCCGAGCGATCCTCGCTCATCCTACGGCAGAAGTTTGAGGAGAAGACCGTCTTCGTGGCGATGCGCCCGCCTTACACGCCGGGTTATCACGAGAATTTTGTCCGCTGGGTTGAAGAACAGGACGATGTCAGAGTACATACCGTGGGTCGATCACCGGAAGGGCATCCGCTGCACGTGATCGAAATCGGCCAGCGGCAGGATGCAACCGGCCGCGACAATCCCTGCATTGTGATGTATGCCCGGGAACACGCCGACGAGCACGACACCAGTTGGCCCGCCGAGGGGTTGGTGCGATACCTGTTGTCCGAGGAGTCCGAGGCCGTTGCTCTGCGATCGAAGGCGGTGTTCCTGATCATCCCGCTGCTCGACCCCGACGGGGCGGCCCGCAGCGAATACGAAAACCTTACAAACTGTTTCAAGAGTGCCCTGAACACGCCGGAATCGGACGCCTACGGCAAGTGGTTCAGGGATTGGGTGAATGAGGGCGGTCGGCTGGACCTGACGTTCAATCTTCACAACGTCGAATCGAAGGAATCGCCGCACGTGTTGTGCGCAATGATGGAGACGAGGCGGGTGGAGGACTGCAAGAGGCTGCACGCGGCGGTGATGCGCCGTCTAGCCGCACACGATATCGAGGTCCGCAAGAATCCTTGGTTTTCGGCTTACATGCACCGGCGGTTGGGCGGATTCTTGAAGAGCTACTACGGGACGATGCACATGCTGTACGAGGTGAACAGCCAGGCGCCGAAGCGCCATTTGACATTGCGCGAACTGCGGTTGATCGGCCCGGAGATGGCCCGCGCGGCGGTCAAGTACCTGCACAGCAAGGAGGGCGGGGAAATGATGGCGGTCATTGACCGCTTCCGCGAGGAGCGGGATGCCTTGCTGTACCGTTACGCGGTTCTTCGGGCGGGTAATATCGAGCGCCGAAACCCGTTCGACGCGGAGACCTTACTCCGGGACCTGCCGGCAATGGAGCGATTTCACAAGGCCCACTCCCCGGGCGGCCCCCCCGGTTGGCTTAAGCCCGTATATGATTCGGGCCGGGCGAGCGTTGAGAATATTCCGAAGTTCATACCGACTTTTTGAGATTTTTCGTCGGGGAACGTTTATATGAAACGGTGGCGAACACGTCAAACGATACCAGGTATTCTCCTTGTCACGCTACTTGTGTCGACGGGCTCCGTGAATGCGGAGACGGTGTGCGCCGATTCAGGCCAGGGTGACAAGGGCAAGATCACACTCGGCGTAACACCTGACGTGATATGTGTTAACCATTCGGCCACGGTGACTGCAACGTTGAGAAAGGCCGATGACGGTGCTCCCGACCCGGGCGTGCCGGTCAGTTTCACCTCGGAACCCGCGGGCGCGTTCGCGCCAAGCGGCACTGTTACAAGCGATCCTGCGACTGGAAAGGCGACCGTGACGTTCACCGCGAAGTCGCCGGGCACATACAAGATCAAGGCCGATGCCGGCGGGAAAAGCGGTTACGGAACCGCTGGCCCGGAGGACGTCATAGTCATGAAGATACAAACCGTTCTCGGAGATCAAGAATACTACAAGGTTGACAATACAGGCTCCGTTATTAACCTTGTTGGAGCCAAAAAGGCGAAGGGCTCTAAACTAACACTTTCTGCCTATATTGACCCCAATACGCAGGAAGCACGCGGTGCGTTGTCATGGGATGGTGCGACTATGCATCCCAGCAACAAGTTGCAGGCTACAGTCCCTATCGACAAGTCAGAGAAAAAGACCATTGTTGTAAAGGTTAGCAATACCCCGTGCCAGGAGGTTCGAGTCTGGCCAACATGGGCAACGGTTGGCAATTTTCGAGGTGATAATGCACAAGGACAAGATCTGAGCAAGAACAACGACTGCGAACTCCCCTCTGAGGGCCTTGGCATCGCGCCAACCAACAAGTGGTTCGGCACGCGCAATCAATGTGAAATAAAGGCAACTATTATACCTCAAGGCGTAAGCGCCTTGGGTGGGGTACAGTTCGATTTCAAGAGAACTAAGGAAGCCAAGAGTTGGAAAAAGAAGGCGGGAGACAAGAAGTGGACCGTACAAGCCGTTTATCCAGCAGGTTCAGATGACGATCCCGACAATGAAGACGAAGACCTTCATGATCGTAATGACGTAGTCTGGGTCATAGATGCGCCCGGATTCGCGTGGAAACGCACTGAATCATGGGACTTTAGAGTGCAAGAGGCTGAATTTATAGAGTCCCTTCATCTGATTTTGAATCAAAAAAGTAATCGTAAGAAAGCGATATCGGGAACCCTTATTTCCAACGAACTAAAATGGTATTCGATCGTGAACTGCAAGAAAGACCCCCAGGAAAAACCGAAGAATGCGCGATGGGTCAGAAATACGGATCGGCTGAATCATATCAGGGAAGGTGACATAACTATTGGTGACCAGCCGCACGAGACTATGGATGAGTAACTGAAGGAAAGAGAGGTGGCTGTTATGAAAGGTCTTTATCCACTTGCCGTCGGCGTTTTTGGCTTCTTCCTTATTTTGCAGTCAGTTCATGGGGATGAATTAGACCCGAGAGGTCTTCGGTCCGACAATACTGAAATCCGCTGGAATACAGTAGGCCAAATCGTTACTCAACGAAGAGCGATCGTCGAAGAAACACTGGAGATCCTGAAGGAAAGCAGGGGAGCAACCGAGATTAGCGGCTCGTGTCGTGCCGCACTGAGAGTACTTGGCGCTCTTCGGGCCCCAGAAGCTGTTCCGGAACTAAGCAAGATGGTTGATGCAAGACTAGAGGAAACAGAGGCCGACTGCTTTAGCATTAGTGGCCCCACTATCGGTGATCGTTATCCGGCCGCGGGAGTATTGGCAAAAATCGGTAAACCGGCCGTTGCAGAATGCCTGACTAGATTGGGGGATTTTGACCCCAGGCGCAACGAAAGTCGTGAAAGGTACTGCTGGGTCATTGGAGAAGTAGAAGGCCCGACGGTTGGGCGTTTCGTCATCGAGGATAGGATTCGCACAGAGACAAATCCCCTGAGGAAGAAACAACTTCAAGCGGCCCACGCTTTGTTTGAAAAGCTCTTTCCTGTGGTTGATGAAGAGACGAACAAGAAGTAGTCGCGAAGAAATGGCTGAAAACATATCAGACATGATCGAAGGGATTGTTCTTCTCGCAATTGTGTGTGGGATGGCAACGCAAACACTGTTTGCGGAGGATAATCGGTTGCCGATCAAGTCTGTGCAAATGCTTCTTTCCGACGATCCCGCAGAACAAGAACGAGGTGAAGCACAGATTGTCAACGAAAGGGCGAATATAATTTCTCAACTGACGAATATCATACCTGACCCAAAGAATCATCTTTATCGAAAGCCTTCTGTGTGTAAAGCGATGTCAATTCTGGGGGAGTTGCGGGCTACCGAAGGAACCAAAGTGTTGGCAGATAACATAGCTTTCCCGAGGCTTATACATCCAGAAGCCGAAGAAGAAGGTGGTCTCGATTTCGATGGGGGGATGGCCAATGATTCTATAGAGAGCCTGAGCCTGCTCCCGGCAGTCAAGGCACTAATTAACATCGGAGAACCTTGTATTGACGACGTTATAAGAAAGCTTTCCACGGCAGACTATCCACTTGAGATTAAGGCCTGCAAAATCGTCCTGGGGGAACTGGATCGGCCCCTTGCGGTCCGCGAAGGATTGGAAAAGGCACTCGAGGGAGATGCGCAGCAGAATCGAGAACAATTGTTGAAAATGCTTGGCCGCGGTCCCGTAATGCCCGATGAACTGTCCAACGTGTCAATAGGAATGACAGTAGAACAGCTCAAGAAAATCCGGCCGGTAAAGCCGAAGCTGGACACGGACGGAAAACCAACCGGCGTACTTGCAGAAACCGGTATGGGAATGCCCTATATTGATAAGGCACTTTACTCCACCAGGGCCGGAAAGCTCGAGTCGGCAGCCTTCTTCATAAAGGTTTCAGGGAAGGACGCACGTAAGTATTGCCACAAGTTTCTGAAAAGGTGTATCGACCAGTGGGGGGATGATTATAGGGTAGCTGTGAATACTGTCGGCGATGGGCCAAAGGAGTACCTTGGCGTGTCGCTCCTGTGGGAGAAAGAGTCCGCGAACGTTATCGCAACATATATGCCCACGCTGAACATTGGCAGCGACGAGGAGATACACACGTTCATGACGCGGATCATGGGCAAGGATGTGAAGATCGGGGAGGTGTTGAAGATCGTCCGAACGACGGAGGCCGCCCGAAAACGGCTCTTTGCAGACCTGGCCCCATTTACTATAGGCGACGGGCCGAGACTATACGTGCCCTCGGGCGTTGATGGTTCTCCGTCCGGTGTAGAAGAGACCGAGAAGAAAACGTTTGGACGAGGGCCTGTTTCCGAAAAACAGAATTAGCGAGGAGACATAACGGCAATACCGTGCCGGCATAATTGCCGGCTGCTGTAGCTCAGTTGGTAGAGCGCGTCCTTGGTAAGGACGAGGTCATGGGTCCGAGTCCCATCAGCAGCTCTTTTTTTGGCGGTCCGCGGCGTAAAGCGGGCCGTGGAACATTACTGATACTACCCGTTTGAACCAACGCAGGGAGAAAGACAGACACAATGGCCAAGGAAGTATTCCAACGGACCAAACCCCACGTGAACGTGGGTACCATCGGCCACATTGACCACGGCAAGACCACGTTGACCGGCGCGATTCTGGCGGCCCAATCGCGAAAGGGTTTTGCGAAATTCAAGTCGTATGCGGACATCGCGAAGGGCGGAACGGTCCGCGACGCGACGAAGACGCTGACGATCGCCGTGGCGCACGTGGAGTACGAGACCGAGAAGCGGCACTACGCCCACATCGACTGTCCCGGCCATGCCGACTTCATCAAGAACATGATTACCGGGGCGGCCCAGATGGACGGGGCAATCCTCGTGGTGTCGGCCGCCGACGGCCCGATGCCGCAGACGAAGGAGCACGTCCTGCTGGCCCGGCAGGTGAACGTCCCGGCCCTGGTCGTCTTCCTCAACAAGGTCGACCTGGTCGACGACCCCGATCTGATCGAGCTGGTCGAGTTGGAATTGAGGGAGGACGTGCTCGCGAAGTACGGATTTGACCCGGAGGAAGTTCCCATCATCCGGGGCGATTCGCTGACGGCCTACAACAAGCCGGACGATCCGGAAGCCACGAAGTGCATCCAGGAGTTGATGGATGCGATCGACGCGAAGATCCCGGAGCCGGTGCGGGATACCGACAAGCCGTTCCTGATGGCCGTCGAAGACGTTTTCTCGATCGAGGGCCGCGGTACGGTGGCCACCGGCCGTATCGAGCGGGGTGTTGTCCATACGGGCGATGAAGTTGAGATGGTCGGGCTTGCGCCGGAGTCGCGCAAGACGACCTGCACGGGCGTGGAGATGTTCAATAAGACGTTAGACGAAGGCCAGGCGGGTGACAACGTCGGGTGCCTCTTGCGGGGCATCAAGCGGGACGAAATCGAGCGGGGCCAGGTGCTGGCGAAGCCCGGGTCGATCACCCCGCACACCCAATTTGAATCCGAGGTCTACGTCCTGTCGAAGGAGGAAGGCGGCCGGCACACGCCCTTCTTCAGCGGTTATCGCCCGCAGTTCTACTTCCGCACGACCGACGTTACCGGGACGGCAAACCTGCTCGGCGACGCCGAGATGTGTATGCCGGGCGACAACGTGAAACTGGGCATCGAGCTGATCCAGCCGATCGCCATGGACGAGAATGTGCGGTTTGCCATTCGGGAAGGAGGCCGAACGGTTGGCTCCGGGGTGGTGACGAAGATAGTCAAGTAGCCGCTGACGGCTGAGATCGCAAGGTGCAGGGGTGTAGCTCAATTGGTAGAGCACTGGTCTCCAAAACCAGCGGTTGAGAGTTCGAGTCCCTCCGCCCCTGCCATGAATAAACGGTAAAGGAGTTCCCAGGGAGCGGCGTCCGGGCGCCGCCCCGTCGGTAAAGCGGAAACAGAGACAGTGATCGCATTTTTCCAGGAACTGATTTCCACCACGATCTACAAGCGGACCCAGGGCCGAATTACGCGCCAGGTTACGTTCGCGGCGATTGCGATCAGCCTGGCGGTCGGGCTGTGGGAGCTTAGCCGCGCGATGATGCAGTGGGAGCCCCTGTACCGGTATGGGATTCCCGGCGGGCTAATGGTAATCGTGGTGTGGGCGGCTTATCGTCTGGTCAACGTACCCGCCTTTGCCGACTTCCTGATCGCCGTCGAGGCCGAAATGAACAAGGTCTCCTGGCCGTCCCGCAGCGAGTTGATCCGGGCCTCCATTGTGGTCCTGGTTACCATCTTCGTTTTGGCGGCCATTTTGTGGGGTTTTGATCTGTTCTGGGATTGGTTCTTCCGGGTAATTCACGTCCTTTGAGAGCCTAACGTGACTGACGAGTTGAACAACGTGATCGATCAGCAGGGTGAGCCCGGCAGCGAGGTTTCGGACGGGGCTGCTTCGGAGCAAGCCGATGCCGCCGTGCCGGTTGCCGAAGAAGGTGCGCCGGTCGAGACGCAACCCGGGGGACAAGAGGTTGCGGAGCCGGAATCTGCGGAAGCTCAACCCACGACGGATGTCCCGGCAGCCGAGCTTGTCGAACCGGTGGAAGTCCCCGGCGAGGAACCCACAGCACCGAGCGAAGCGCCGCCGCCGACCGACGAAGACAAAGCCGCAGAAACGCCGACTATTGAACCCGAGGAAACGCCGCCCGTTGCTGAAGAACCGGCGGAAGCGGGGCCCGAGGAAACGCCGCCCGTTGCTGAAGAGCCGGTGGAAGCGGGG
>CAZJRB010000178.1:0-9444 GCA_964547995.1 uncultured Planctomycetaceae bacterium
AAGGTTTCGAGTTTTCCATTTTTTGGCCAAAAATCACGCTTGATTGAGGGCTAGTATAAGGATTGCCGTATCCACCGCATCTAATGGGGTTGGTCTGCAAGTTGGCGGCGGAGGGGCAGGCGACTCGCCTTCCCAGTAGGTTGGGGTGCCGGGACAAGGGGCCGATTGCGGGCAGGTTGATGGGGAAACATAGACTTGTGAACGTGGGTGAACATGCTGCTGCCAGCAGCAACCAGGCAGGAAGAGTAAGGCGGGAAGCAATAGCCTATACATAAACTACCTTCGGGAATAAGGGGATTTGTCGGGGTGGCCTTTTAGATAAACGGGGCGAGTGAGTCAAGGGCAAATTGGGCCGATTCGTTGGGACGAAGGGGCAAACCGGTTTACAGGGCAGAAGGAGGCAGAAACCCGAAGAAACAAGGGGGAAAACTGGCTTCTTTCGGAGGAAAACAACTCTCTTCTTAGACCCTCCTGAGGTCCAAGTCCCGGTTCGATTCCGGGATGCTGTGAGTGGTGAGTGGTGGGTGATGGGTAGGACGTGATAAATGCCTTGCGAGTGTGACGGAAGCACGGCAGTCTTCGGAACTGCAAGACGGGGTTCGACTCCTCGGCGAGGTACTTGCTGAGTCGAGAGTTGAGCGTCCAGAGCCGTGGTCCTTAACTCTCAACTCTCAACTTTAATCGTCCTCGGGGTGTGGTGGAGCTTGCACGCGACCCCGCGAAGGTCGAGGACCAGGTTCGATCCCTGGCGAGGACGCTTTCATGGCGTGCGGCCACGATCGAGTGGTTGCCGCCTGAGACGCAAGACGCTGGAGCCAGACGACACGGCAACCGGCTGCAACCCGGTCTTTAGTGGGTTCGACTCCCACCGGCGTCTCTGAGAAGTTCGACTGCCGGCTCAGACTACATCGACCTTGAGAATCGACCGGTCCACTCACGAAGCAGTCAAGGGCCGGAGCTCTGCCCCAGAACCTCGTCGAGTGCTTTGAAACGTCGATCCGACTGCCGGTGCGGAGTACATCCACGAACCGATGGGACTTCGGTCCTCCGGTAGCCGGGGAAGCGGGAGCTTTAACGCGCCCAATGACAAACGCTCAAAAGACTCGCCGCCGACCTACTTCATTGAACGGAGCAACTCTGCGGCTTGTTTTGCTTCGGAAGTGTCGGGGTACTTCGCGACCATTGCGCTGAGCACACGCGCAGCCCGGTCGACATCGCCTTTTTTGACGTAACGCTTGGCCAGGTTGAGCCGGATGGCCAGGTTGGGTGCTTGACCACTGGTCGCGGGTTTCGCCTTGGGGGTTCTGGGCGTGACCGGTGGTTTCGATGCGGGTATTGCTACGCGTGTTTCAGGAAGTTCCGGATTCTCCGCACCTCGGCCCCCGCCTCGGTAGAGGTGGATCCGGTCGATGGAGAAGCCTTGGGAACGGCCGCTGATCTGCAGGATGTGACGGCCCGCCTTCAGGTCGTAGGATGCATTGGGTTTCTTGTGGTGGTTGTGTTCGTGGTTCGAGCGGAAGGTCCACTCGCCGCGCTTGCTTGAGAACGTCTTAATCCATGGGCCGCCGTCGAGACGCGTGAAACAGTCGTTCTGCTCGGTGCTGTCGTGGAAGTCGTGGCGGTTGCGGATGCGGAGCTGGTAGGTGCCGGGCGTCTTGATTTCGAACGCGTAGACCAACGGCGCCTGGCCGGGGGAGCGAAACAGATTCGGCCCGCGCCAGGTGTAGTAGCCCGCACCCGTGTAGCCGTTCATGTTTCTTTCCGGCCGCCAGGCCCCGACCGGCGGATGAGATTCGACCTCGATGACCACCCGGCCGTCCCGTTCTTGGAATATCGGCAAGCCCTTGGGGCCCGCGGAAGGAACTGCGAGTACGAAAGCGAGTAGGATCGAATGAATCATGGTTTGGTTCCTTGTCAGGGAGCGAGTTTCCATCCTCTATGTCGGATCGATCGGACTGAGGTGGCTCGCGGGGATGATCGTCTTCGACTGCCCCGGCCCGGCGAAACTCAGTTGCATGGCGATCGTGCCGTCCTGCTGAAAGTGCTCGAGCCGGATCGAGTGCCATCCGGCGTCCAGAGTCAGAGTCACCTGGTCCTCGGTCGCGACGTGTTGGTTCCAGTGGTTGATGACCAGCACACCGTCGATCCAGAGCCGTACGCCGTCGTTGCTGTTGGTTGTGAAGGTCCAGTCGCCGGTCTGGTCGATCTTCACGTAGCCGGTCCATCGCTCGGAATAGTTGTCGTCCGGCGTCACGGCCGTCCCTGCCGGGGCGTCGCCCCAATCGCCCTCGAGAAAGTCGATCACCAGATCGAGCCGCGTTTCGACCAGCTCGGTCAGATTGATCGCATCGTAGTATTCGCCGATAAGACCTTGCTGCAGCGGCGTTTCGTCGACGTCGTTGAGATTGACCGTCACGGTTGCCGAGTCGGTTAATCCGCCCTGATCGGTTGCTTCGACCGTAAGCACAAACTGCGGCGTCGTCTCGAAGTCGAGCACCGAAGGGTTGGCAACCGTCAAGACGCCGGTTGCGGGATTGACGGCAAACGCGCCGCCGGTGTTGCCGGCAACGATTGCCAGCAAAACCACATCGCCCGGATCCGGATCGCCCGCGGCGACGATGCCTACCACCGCACCAGCGGAACTGTTTTCATCCGTCTGGAACACCTGATCGTTGACAACCGGCGGGAGATTCTGCGGGGTTGTGGTCGTCACGGAAACGTTGTCGATCACGGACGTGTTGATCGCCCCGTCGTTGTGCGCCGTCACGGCAAGGCCGATGTGTACGTCGGCGGCCATGGCGACGGTGGCTGTCCCTCGCTGCGTCCAGTTGACGCCGTCGGTCGAGGTGTAGCCGGTGAACTGATCGCCCAAGCGGACGATTCGCACCCAGATCGGCGCGGTGTCCCCGCCGGTCGTCTGATGGTTGCTCAGGCTACCGGTTCCCGCCCGCCACTGGAACGAAACGCCACGGGCAGGGGTGACAACCATCATCGCGTGCTTCGAGTTGGCATCGAGCGACTCGCGGATCATCACGCCCGCCTTGGCCCAGACATTGGTGTACGTGATGCTGTTGACCCGGGCGAGAATCTCGCCGTCGCCCGAAAGCGGCTGCTGGACGAATTGGAACTCGTCGGCTTGGTTCCAGATGTCGTTGCCGGAGCCGGCAACCGTGAAGACCCCGCCCGCGTACTCGGCCGAACCGGCGGCCGCCACGGCGCCGATGTCGCCGGCCGTCCACGGTGTCGGCAAGACCCCTTCGACAAGGTCGTTCAAGTCGACCGTCACGGTCGCCGCGTCGCTCAGTCCGCCCTGGTCGGTCACTTCGACCGTCAGAGCGAAACTCGGAGTGACTTCGAAGTCGAGGGCTGCGGCGGTCGCCACGCTCAGCGTGCCCGTTGTCGAGTCGATCGCGAAGGCGCCGCCGGTGTTCCCACCGGTAATCGCAAACGAGATCGAGTCGCCCGCGTCCGGATCGTCGGCGTCGACCGTCCCGACCGGCGTCCCCGCCGGTCTGTTCTCGTCAATCGCGAACAACTGGTCCACGATCTCCGGCGGCAGATTCGGCGGCGGGGCGGTCGTGATCGACACGTTTTCGACGGTGGCCGTGTTGATCACCCCGTCGTTGTGCGACGTCACGGCAAGGCCGATCTGCACATCGGCCGCCATGGCGACGGTGGTCGTCCCGCGTTGGGTCCAATTGACGCCGTCGGCCGAGGAGTAGCCGGTGAACTGGTCGCCGGCGCGGACAATCTTGACCCAAACCGGGGCAGTGACGCCGCCGGTCGTTTGATGCCCGCTCGAACCGCCGGTGACGGCCCGCCACTGGAACGAAACGCCGCGGCCCGGGGTAACAACCATCATCGCGTGCTTCGAGTTGGCGACGAGCGACTCGCGGATCATCACGCCCGCCTTGGCCCATTCGTTCGTATTCGTGATCCCGGTCACCTGGGCGATGATCTCGCCGTCGCCCGATAGCGGCTGGCGGACGAATTGGAACTCGTCGGCTTGGTTCCAGATGTCGTTGCCGGATCCGCGGATGGTGAAGATCCCGCCCGCGTAGTCGGTCGAACCGGCGGCCGCCACGGTGCCGACGTCGCCGGCGGTCCACGGGGCCGGCAAGACGCCTTCGACAAGGTCGTTCAGATCGACCGTCACGGTCGCCGCGTCGCTCAGTCCGCCCTGGTCGGTCGCTTCGACCGTCAAGGCGAAGCTGGGCGTGGTCTCGAAGTCGAGCGCCGAGGCATTTGCCACGCTCAGGAGCCCGTTGGCCGCGCCGATCGCAAACGCCCCGCCCGTGTTGCCGCCGGTGATCGCATAGCTGAGCGTGTCGCCGGCGTCCGGATCGCTGGCGGCGACGGCGCCCACCACGGTGCCGTCCGGGCTGTTCTCGTCGATCGAGAAGCCCTGATCCGCCACGACCGGCGGCAGATTCGGCCCGTCGTCGATCTTTCGCACAAGGACGGCCCAGTCGCTCGTGGTGCTGTTGGGCGCCTGGCCGAGCGATACGTTGCCGCCCGCGGTCACTTGAGCAACCGAGCCGGCCTGCAAGGTGCCGCCGTTGCGGGGATCAAACCACTGGACCTCGAACTGTCCGGTCGCGCCGGAGAGATCGAGGTTGGTCGTTCCGCCGTTCTTGAGGTAGACAACGTACGTGTCGCCGGCCTTGTAGAAGCCGTAGTCGTCGGTTGCGCTGCTGATGCCGTTGTTGTTGGTCATCTCCCAGAACGGGACGTCGTTGTCGTTGAAGAACTCCAGGGCGTAACGGGCATAGTCCCAGAAGTTGTCGCGGCTGCGAAAGTCCTGGCAGGTCAGGTCGGAATGGTCATGCTGGTAGCCGAAGTACCACTCGTTGCCCCACCCGCCGGCCATGAAAGTGCCCCAGATGCCGTTCTTTCGGCCGTCTTCGTGGGAGTTTCCGGCGTCGTAGTCGGGGCGCAGGGCGTGGCTGGCGTCGCCCGGCTCGTCGCAGGCGACGGCCCAGGGCTTGCCCGCGGCATCGGAACGGCTCAAGTAATCCTTCACCCGCGAATGGACCGCGCTGAAGTCGACGTTCGAGGTCTGCAGCGAGAATCCGGTCAACTCGGAAGCCCCGCCCAACAGGTCGTAATGATTGGCGCCGTTGTGGATCACGATATGGTGCTGGTACGGATCGTGCGTCCAGAAGTAGCCGGCCCACGCCTGCTTCTGGGCGGTGGTCGCGTTATTGATCTCCTCGCCAAGGTTCCAGTTCAGGGCCAGGTGGTGGCCGAACCGGGCGATCAACTCGCGGTAATAGAGGATCCGCTGCGTGCCGAGGTTGCCGCCGTCCAACAACAACTCGTTTTCGGTCTCCTGGGTCTTGAAGTGCATGAACATGCCCTGGGTGTCGGCGTGCTCGAAGACGATCTCCCACTGGGCCAGCCGCGAGACGTCCATGCGGTATCGCTCGTTGTAATCGAGGTAGGGGAAGACGTTTCGGTCGTCGCCGCCGATGTTCATCGGGATGAAACTGAAGGCGTTGAGCCCCTCGCCGGCCAGATAGTTGACCGCCCCGATCATGCCCTTGCCTTTGTCGCCTTGCCAGGTCGGGTCGCCGGCGTTCCAGTCGCCGACGTGGGCGCTCCAGGTTTTCACCAGCTCGTCCTTCTGGCCGTCGGATTTGAACGGCCCGTCGAAGTCGGCGTAGGCCAGGAAGTTCTCCGGGGCGTCGGCGCCCTGCTTGAGGAAATACTCGCCCGTCTCGGCGAACTGCAGATAGTGGCCGCCGACGTACTGGAGCATACCCTTGCCGCGGAAGTCGCGTCCGGTCTTGTCGGTCGGGGCGACGGAGAAGGTCCCGCTGTCGCCGTCGAAATAGCCGGCGCTGGTGCCGGCGGTCGGGCTGTCGGCGACCGCGATGTCGTTTCCGGTGCGGAAGCTGACGCTGTAGGCCCAGTCGCCCGCCTCGTCCGGAGCGAGATGGGCACGCCACTTGTTGCCGGAGGCGGCCGACGTGTTGGCCGCGTCGCCGTCGGCGGCCCAGTACCCGGGCACCTCGTAGGTCCGGCCGCTGGGGCCGGTGAAGGTCACCTGAAGCCGGTAGTCGAGGAACGGGTTGACCGCGTCGGTCTCGCCGGCATTCGGGCCGTCCCAAGTCACGGTGACCTTGTGCCACGTCTTCAACTCGCCGCTGACCAGGCCGGAGCCGCTGCTCTCCGGGGCAACTGTCACGTTGGCGGTGTCGCTGGCCGTGTTGCCGTCGTTGTCGGTCACGGTCAGCCCGAAGACGTAGCTGCCTTGTTGGAGGTCCGTTGCCTGCAACGTCGGCGTGCCGGTGCCGGCGAGCGTGGCCTCCGGCCCGCTGACCTTTTCCCAAAGGTAGCCGGTGATCGTGCCATCGGAGTCGGTGCCGGAGCCGTTTAGCGTGACGGAGTTGTCCGGCAGCACGACCAGGGCGTCGGGCCCGGCGTTGGCCAGCGGCATTCCAACGTCGGTGGCAAGGTGCGTGCTCGGGATGATTGTCTTCGCCCGGCCGGGCCCCGCAAAGCTCAACTGGATGGTCACCGTGCCGTCCTGCTGAAAATGTTCCAATTGGATCGAGTGCCATCCGGCGTCGAGCGTCAATGTTGCACTATCCTGGGTCGCCACATGCTGGTTCCAGTGGTTGATTACTTGCTGCCCGTCGATCCAAAGCCGCACACCGTCATTGCTGTTGGTCGTGAAGGTCCAGTCGCCCGGCTGGTCGATCTTGACATAGCCGGTCCATCGCTCGGAGTAATTGTCGTCGGGTGTGACGGCCGTTCCGGCGGGGGCGTCGCCCCAGGCGGCCTCGGTGAAGTCGACGACCGGGTCGATCCGCGTGGTCGCCAATTCGGTCAGATTGATCGTGTCGAAATACTCTCCCAACAGCCCGGGCGAACCGTTGAGCACCACGCGGGGCTCGAGCGACTCGAACGACATACGGCGAGATCGGTTGCGGCGCATGCGACACTCCTCCTCTGTTCCAGAATGGATTCAGCGGCCAACCGCGCGATAAGACAGTTGGCGACTTTACAGAGAGAAGGCGCTGGGGCTGAGGAATTGGACACCGAAATCGAAAAGAGTTTCGGAAAGATTGCCCCGAGGTGCCTGTCGACAGCCGTGCGAGGCGGAAGCAGCGCAGGGCGGGACAAGCGCAGCGCCGGCCCACCAATTCATCCTGGTTCGATGGTGGGCCGGCGCTGCGCTTGTCCCACCCTACGGTTGCGTTGGGTCGGCCTGCTCGCCGGTCATTGGGTTGACCGCGCTGAGGTGCGACGGCGGGATGATCGTTGTCTCTTGCCCCGGTCCCGAGAAACTCAACTGCATGGCAACGGTCAGTTCGTGCTGGTAGTGTTCCAGCCGGATGGGATGCCACCCCGCGCTGAGTTCGATCGTCGCGTCGTGTTCCTTGTCGACGTGGTGCGTCCAATCCTTGATGATCAGTTTCCCGGCCACCCAAAGCCGCACGCCGTCGTTGCTGACCGTGTGGAATTTCCACTTGCCCGCGCGGTCGATCTTCACGAAGCCGGCCCATCGCTCGGAATAGAAGTCGTCGACTTCAACACGCGTGCCGGTCGGCGCGTCGCTCCAATTTTTGGATTCGTGGAAGTCGATTTGGGGGTCGAGCCGCATTTCGACAAAGTCGGTCAAGTCCTCTTCGTCGTAATAGGCCCCGAGCAATCCGCGCGTGGGCACGGCCCGTGCAAACCTCGCGCTGTCCAGCAGAATCTGCGAGAACTGCCCCGATGCGTCGAACCGGACTGCCTCGCTCCGGTCGAGGCGCAGTCGCTGGGCAGCCGCCGGATCGCCGGATCGCGACTTGCCCTCGACGGCCCCCTCGAACACATGGATCTCCGTTGCCTTGGAATCGCACTTCACGCCGAACTCGCACCCCAGGTCGGTCACCCATGCCGAAGGTGTCGCCACCCGGAAACCGGCCGCTTCCGGCGGGACCCTGGCCAACAATCGGCCGTCGGCCATCGCCATCTGTTCCGGCCCGGCAACTTCAAACGTGGCGGGCCCCTCGACCACGACAACCGCCCCCGAGCCGAACGTCACTTCGGCAAATCCGCCGGCAAGCGTGAGCCGACCGTCCGGCAGCGGATCGCCCCGCTCGAGCGTCGCCGCGGCCCATGTGCCCGAAACACTGGTCAAGGTGGCAAGATGGTCTTCGGATGTGGTTTTCTTCGTCTCCGGGCCCTCTGCGACCAACGATTCCACATCGCGGCTGAGCCAGAACCCAAGCAAGGCCGCCGCCACGACCAGGGCACTCACCACCACGGCAACCATGGGTGCGGGGCTTCGCCGGCGGCGATACGGCGGAGGAGACACCTGCGAGATCGCCGCGACGATCTCTTGCCCGGCCGTCTCGCTATCCTTGACCCCCAGCAACTTCTTAACGTCGAGTCCTTCGAGAACCGCGTCGGTGGCGGCAGCAGCGGGCACCTCGCCGGCGCCGTGCCATCGCAGAAAGACGGTTTCCTGGATGTACTCCACGTAGATTCGACGCGCGTCGTCGTCGCCCAGCACCAGGTGCTCGAGCCGCCCGGCTTGCTCCGCGGTCATGGTCCCGCCCAGTTGCGAGGTCACCAGTTCGTGAATCTCGTCGAACAGTTCGTGCTCGTTATCGGATGACGTCATATTCAATCACTTTCACTGGCGAGCCGGCGCTGGACGCAATCGTGCAGGGAATGGCGGATTCGCGAGAGCGCCTTGTACGTGGCATCGGCCGTGCGGCCGAGTTGGGTGGCGGCCTCGCGAATCGAAAAACCCTGTCGGTAACAAAGATCGATCATCTGGCGGCTCTTCTCTTGAAGCCGTTCGAGACACATGGCCAAGGCCGACTGGCGGGCACCGACTTCCTGCTGGGCCGCCAAAGCTTCCTCAGCAACGGCGTCGACAAACGCCTGCGAGAAGACGACCTTCTGCCGCCCGGCTCGCTTGCGAAACGTCTTCACCTGGAAATGGGCGACCGTACACGCCCACGCGGCGAAGTCGGTCCCCGGCACGAACTTGCCGAACTGCTTCCAGAGCCGGACGTTCGTCTCCTGGAGGATTTCGTCGGCATCGGCCCAATTCGGCACTAACGAGAGGATGAATCCATAGATTTTCCGCTCGTTCTGCGTCAAAAGACGCACAAACTGCTCATTTCGACCGCCGCCGTTGGGCGCAACGTCGCTATCCATTTTCATCTATTCCCAATGGGCTCGCTGATATAAGGCGCCCCGAGAGGCAAATTGGACAGAAAAGAACACTTAGTCGAGGAAATTGTCTACCGTTCGACAAGGGTATCATATCAATCTTACCGTAGCGATCGCCAGTACCGGAACCCAAATACTCCCCAACCCGCTGTGGCCGTAGGGTTCACGAAAGCCGGTAACTCTTTTGGGTGGAACGCACAAGACCGTATCTAGCCCTCAAACAAGCGAAGCCAAATCGCGTTTCTTGCGCTGAAGTTGCCGAGA
>CAZJRB010000179.1:0-9318 GCA_964547995.1 uncultured Planctomycetaceae bacterium
TCGGTCGAACCTCTTTGGGTCCACGGCCGTAGGCCGTGGTTTTACGAGATAATAAAGGAGGGGGCACCTGCCCCCGGCCCATAACCAAACGAGTCAAGTCTGGGGGCGGGTGCCCCCTACTTTCAATCCAAATCGGAAAGTTATTCTTCGGTCGCCCCTTACAGCGACGGCCTTGGAAGTCATCGTACTGCTGATGGCTGAAGTGTTACAAAAATCACAACCGGGCGGCGGAGATGCTTTATAGGGAAGCGCGGGGATGGTACAATTCGCCATAGCATATCCCCACATGGCTGGAGAGATACGAAGCAATGCGGATTGAGTCGTTGCCCTTTACCATTGCGAGGTCAATCACATGAACCGATTTTCTTGCGTTCTGCCTATTTTGTTTCTCGTCGGCCCTTTGGGCCCTTCGGCCGGGGCCGCCGACAAGCCCAACCTGCTATTGATCACCGTGGACGACATGAGTGCCGATTCGGTCGGTGCGTTCGGCTGTAAGCTGCCCGATACGACGCCGAACATCGACCGGCTGGCCACCGAGGGCCTTCGCTTTACACATGCCCACGTGCAGGTGGGCAACTGCATGCCCTCGCGGAACGTCATGTGGTCGGGGCGCTATCCCCACAACAACCGCGTCGAGGGCTTCTACCAGGTGAAGGACCCCGGCTATCCGGTCCTGGTCGACTTGATGAAAGACGCCGGCTACTTCACGGCGATCCGCCACAAGGTGTCGCACTCGACGCCCTACCATCCGTATGCGTGGGACCTCGTCCTCGACACGTTGCCCGACGGCGAGAAGGCGCACGTCAAGGACCCGGTATCCTACGGCGTCTCGACAACGCAGGGTATCCGCGCCGCAAAGGCCGAGGGAAAACCGTTCTGCCTGCTGATCAACATCGCCGATCCGCACAAGCCGTTTTACGCGCAGGCCAGAAGCGGTGAGACGATTCCCGATCCCCATAAGCCGTCCCGCGTCTTCACGGCCGACGGGATGCCCGTGCCCGGCTTCTTGTTCGACGACGCGGTCGTGAAGAAGGAGCTTGGGCACTACTACTCGTCGGTGCGGCGAGCGGATGACGGCGTGGGGCATATCTTGAAGGCGCTGAAGGATTCTGGCGAGGCCGACAACACGTTCGTCATGTTCCTTTCCGACCATGGGATGGCGTTGCCGTTCGCCAAGACGCAACTCTACCACCACAGTACGCACACGCCGCTCGTGGTCCGCTGGCCCGGTGTCACGAAGCCCGGATCGGTCGACGACAAGCACATGGTCTCGGCCGTCGATTTCGTGCCGACGCTGTTGGACGTGGTCGGCGCCGCGCATCCGAAGGGCATCGATGGGCACTCCTTCGCGCCGCTTCTGAAAGGGAAGCCGCAAGACGGGCGCGACCGGGTCATCAAGGAATACAACGAAAACGCCGGCGGTTCCCGCGATCCGATGCGGGCGGTGCAGACCAAGCGGTTTCTCTATCTCTTCAATCCGTGGTCCAACGGTGAACGTGTGATGGCAACCGCGACCACCGGTACGCCAACGTACCGCCGCATGGCGGAACTCGCCAAGAAGGACAAAAAGATCGCTGCCCGCCACGACCTGTATCAGCATCGAGTGCCCGAAGAACTCTACGACATCGAAAAGGATCCCGACTGCCTGGTCAATCTGATCGACGACCCCGCCTGCCAGCAGGAGCTTGCGAAGTTGCGGAAAGCGCTCGAAGCGTGGATGGTCACGACGGGCGACCACATGTTGGATGCGTTCCGCAAGCGGGACGACCCCGCCGCCCGCGAGGCGTACGTGCAACTGAAGGAAAAGGAGGCACGGGAGCGTAGAAATCACAAGAAACGGAAGGGCAAAGCCAAAAAGCGACGGCTGTAACGCGGCTGAAAGTTGCCGCAGCGGGCAGTATCCGATAAACTAACGGCATGGGGCAAATGACCCGTTGTGCAACTTGGCTTCACCGTTCGCTACAGAACAGGAGTTTTTCAACCATGACAAGGTTTTATCGCAGACAGTTCATTGGGGGTACGGCAGCGGGTGTTCTTGCTCTCTTATCGCCGCTTTGGGCGACTGCCGGGGAAGACATCGATTCGAGGCCGAATATCATCTTCATCATGGTCGATGATATGGGCTATCACGATCTGGGGTGCTTTGGGAGCAAGACGATCCTTACGCCGAACATCGACAAAATGTGTGCCGAGGGGATGAAGTTTACGGACTGCTATTCGGGCGATACCGTTTGCGCGCCGGCGCGTAGTACTCTGATGACCGGGTATCACAAGGGGCATACGCCGGTGCGCAGCAACAGCGGCGGGGTGCCGCTCTTCCCCGAGGACGTTACGGTCGCCGAAGTCCTCAAGAAGGCCGGCTATGCGACGGGCGCCTTCGGCAAATGGGGACTGGGAAACCAGGGCAAGGACGGCGCGGCCGAACGGCAGGGATTCGACGTCTTCTTCGGTTACTACAACCAGTGGCACGCGCACACGTACTACACGCACCTGTTCCGAAACAGCGAGAAGGTGGAACTCGACGGGCGCTACACGCACCATGCCATTTATGACGAGACGATCAAGTTCATCAAGGAAAACAAGGATGGGCCGTTTTTCTGCTATTGCCCGTGGACGCCGCCGCACGCCGCGTACCAGATCCCCGAAGACGAACCCGCTTGGGCATTGTACAAAGACAAGCCCTGGAACCACGCCGCGAAGGTTGCGGCCGCGATGGATTCGATGATGGACCGGCAGGTCGGCGAGATCATCGCCCTGCTGAAAAAGCTGGGAATTGACGGCAAGACGATCATGTTCTTTACGTCCGACAACGGTGCCGCGCAGCGGTTCGACGGGATTCACAACTCGTGCGGGAAGATGACCGGCCACAAACGCTCGATGAACGAGGGCGGCATTCGCGTGCCGATGATCGTGCGATGGCCGGGCAAGATCAAGGCCGGCACGGTGAGCGATCTGCCGTGGTATTTTCCGGACGTCATGCCGACGCTGGCCCAACTGGCCGGGGTTTCCGGCGACGTGCCTAAGGACATCGACGGCATTTCCATCGTCCCGACGCTGCTCGGCAAGGGCGAACAGAAGATGCACAAATACCTCTTCTGGAATTCGGGGGCGAGTGCCGTGCGGATGGACAACTGGAAAGGCATCGGGAAGCCCGGGGCCGTCAGGCTGTACGACCTGAGCAAGGACATCGGCGAGAAGAGCAACCTTGCCTCGCAGCATCCCGACATTGCAAGGAAGCTCGGCGAGTTCATGGCCGAAGCGATGGTCGCGCCGCGAAGCCAAAAAGACGACGGTAAGTACACGGGCAGACAGCCGAAGAAAAAGGCCAAACGCTGACGGCGAGTCTTAATTTGGGGGTAGCCACGGTCGCCCGACCGTCGTGAGCCACGTTTGCGACAGGTCATCGCGACGTTGTGGATGCAGGCGATTCAACTCTCGCAATATCCGCA
Source organism: uncultured Planctomycetaceae bacterium (assembly GCA_964547995.1). Taxonomy (GTDB): domain Bacteria; phylum Planctomycetota; class Planctomycetia; order Pirellulales; family Thermoguttaceae; genus CAZJRB01. The sequence goes on from CAZJRB010000179.1 coordinate 3,450, forward strand.
TCACGCGACCGACGCTGTCGTCGACGCTTTCCGCCACCGCCGCACCCCGGCCGGCTTCCGACCTTCGCCCGGCACATCCACCAGGTCGTTTTCTTTTACCTCCGGGAGGACTAGACGTAACTTGCCCGGAGCAATTCGGCGGCCGATTCGTCAAGCTGTTCGTGCTGTCGGACCTCTTCAAAGATTTCGAGCAGGTCGTCGCTGCGAAGGCGCTGCTTCTGGGCGCCGGAGAAGTCGCGGATGACCCGGCCGCGGTGCATCATGATCAGCCGGTCGCCGAGGTTCGAGGCCTGGTGCATCGAGTGGGTGACCATCAGCGTGGTCTGCTGCTCGCGTTCGATGATTTCCTTGGTGGTCTGGACAACCAGGTTGGCGCTCTTGGGGTCGAGCGCGGCGGTGTGCTCGTCGAGCAGCAGTATGTGGGGCTTCTGCCAGGTGGCGATCAGGAGGGTCAATGCCTGGCGCTGTCCGCCGGAGAGCGATCCGATTTCGTTGTCCAGCCGGTTTTCGAGGTCCATGCCGAGGAGTCGGACCCGTTCTCGGATTCGCTCAACGAGCTTTTTGGAGAGGGCCCAGCCGAGCCCTCGGTGTTTTCCGCGCAAGGCTGCCAGGGCGAGGTTTTCGGCGATCGACATGTTCGGCGCGGTTCCTTGGAAGGGGTTTTGGAAGACGCGTCCGATGAGTGCGGCCCGGCGATGGGTCGGGCGGCGTGTGACGTCGATCCCATCGATGGCGATTCGGCCCGCGTCGAGCGGGAACGCGCCCGCAACGGCGTTCAGCAACGTCGATTTTCCCGACCCGTTGCTGCCGATCACACAGACGAAATCCCCGTCGTCGATCGCCAGGTCGATTCCGCGCAGGGCGCGGACCTCATTGATGGTCCCGGGGTTGAATGCTTTGGTGACGTTGCGGATATCAAGCATGGGCGATTCCCAGTTTCTTCTTGAGCTTGCGAAGAAGTAGAGGAACGACGAGGGCGACGAACAGAATGAGGGCCTGAGCCAGTTTCAGGTCTTCCGGGGGGAGCCCCCAGCGGAGTGCGATTGCCAAGAACAGCCGAAAGAGCAGAGCCCCCATGATCGCGCCGACGATCGTCAGCCCCAGACTTCTGTGACCGACCAGGGATTCCCCGATGATTACGCTTGCCAACCCGGCGACGATCACCCCGAAACCCATCTGCACGTCGGCAAAAGTCATGTATTGGGCGAACATGCCTCCGGAGACCGCGATCAAGCCGTTCGAGACCGCCAGCCCGAGAATGATCATGCTCTCGACGTTCACTCCCAACGCCCGGATCATGTCGGGGTTGTCGCCGGTTGCTCGCATGGCCGTGCCGAGGTTGGTCTGAAAAAACAAGTACAGCAATACGGCAATCACGACAACGACCACAAGACTGCCGATCAATTGCGAGAGATCGGAGACGGGGAGGTCCCAACCGAAAACATTCAGATCGGAACGGCCCCCGGCCAGTCGGTCGGCCACGGCATTTGCCTGTTTCGAAATGGTCCGAACCTCGACAAACCGCGTGACGACGCCGCGGTATGCGTCGTCGAGCAGCATTCGGTTGAGCTTTGCGAGTTCGTCGCCGGCCGGATCGAGTCGGAGGATTTTCCGGGTGGGACGGGAGAGCCGTACGTGCTCGAATCGCGCCTCGTCGAAGAGCGGGTTGCCCCGGATCACGGCGTTGAGGTCCGAGACGAGCCCTTGGGCAAGCGATTCGGGGATCGCTCTCGCACCCTTGGTTCTTCCGTCGGCGGATTCAGCATGCTCTTCCAGGGCCTTCTGCGTCTTCGGCGAAAGCTGTGTGAGCAGATAGGCGGAGAGCGGATCCTTGGCTTCACGAATCCGCGTGGCGAGCGCGGCCGGGTCCTTCAAACTCGCGGTGGACAACCGGGGGAGCGGCTCCCTCAGCGAGATATTGCTCTTGCCCATGATGTGGAGGTTGACCGAGTAGAGAGCGGTCATCACAATGATTCCAGCGAGCAGTTGATGGATTTCGAACTTGGTGTGCAGGATTCCCGTGATCGAGCCGGCAAACATTCCGGCAAGGAAGACGATCGCGATGGCCAGCCAGGGATTTGTGCCGCCGACGGCCAATACAGCGGCGACCGCCGCCCCGAGGGTAAACGAGCCGTCGGCCGTGATATCGGGAAAGGCGAAGATGCGAAAGCTGATGTAGACCCCCAGGGTCATTAGCGAAAAGATCAGCCCCACGGTCAATGCACCAACTAGCAGATTCAAGTTTGTCGCCCTTTCCTGTTGTGCCCGGGAACCCTCTGCACGCAGTGCCGGGGCTTTTGCGAACGGGTTCGATATTCGATATTCAACACTCGATATTCAACATTCAGTCTTCTATGCTCTCGATCTTCGCCACCCAGCACGTTCCCCGGACGAATTCGCTCTGGCCGACGCCGTTGATCGGCCGGGTGTCGTTGAGGAGATGGAGCAGGCCGCGGAGGCGTTCCCGCTCGAACAGATCGCGGACGGTCTGCGATACGGCGATTTCGGTTTTGCGGAGCGGGTGGTAGGAGAACGCGGCGGCGTGGAAGTGGCCTTGGAGTGAAGTTTCGGTGGCCAGAGGTCGCAGGGACTCGGCCATTGCCGGGTTATGCCCTCGCGCGGCGATCCCGGCAACCAGCGCGACTTCCGAGGTAAACACCCGCTGGGAGGTGAACTTGATCCAGTCGCGGATTTGGGGAAAGTCGAAAGGTGTTGGGTCGCCGGCGGCCGCCGCTGCGACGGGCGATTTCTGAAGCGACGCCCCGACCAGCCCGTCGATCTCCGCTGCCATGACCAATGCGACCGTCTCGCTCTCGGCCGCCGCAAGGCATTGTTCGACGAGTTCCGACATGGGAACCGAGCAACCGCTGCGGGCCTGAAAGGATACGGTGGTGTCGAGTTCCCCTTCACAAATCAGGCAGTGCAACACCTGAAGGCTCGGGACGAAATTGCCGCGGGCGGTCAGGTAATCGGGTACGTTGCCGTGGCCGGTCGGCAGAAACGCCACCGCCCCATCGACGGCGACGAAATCGCCGAACCGGTCATGGCAGTCGGCGAAATCCCGGCCGGGCGCCCCGATCCCCACAGCGAATACCCCTTGCGGAAAGTCGACCGGGCGGCAATCGTTTTCCCGGTATGCTGCCGTGGCGGTTGCCGACGGATTGCCCAATACGCGGCAACGAGGCGCCTCCCCGGGCGACGGGCGGCGAATCTCGTACTCGGCGGTCTCCGTTTCGAGCGTGCGGGCGAGCTGCCCGGTATCGGCCGCCGGGGGTTCCGTTTTCGGGGGTTCTTCGGCACTGACGAGGAGGCTCAGGCCCATCGTGTCGAACACTTCTGCGACGAACTCCGAGGGTTTAGTTACCAAGAGTCTCCCGTCGATGCCGACGAGTTGTTTGTGGAACTTCAGCAGCACGCGAATTCCGGCCGACGAAACGAAATCGACCTCCGCCATGTTCAGGGTGATGTGGTGGTGTCCTTCGCGGACCGACTCGGAGATGGCCGATTCGACGTGATCGGCCCACAGGGCGTCGAGCCGTCCGGCCAGCCGCAATTCCAAAACCCCGCCTTGCTGTCGCTTGGTGATTTGCATCTATTTGGCCACCTTGGGCTGTTCGGTTCGGTGAGTTCCCTTCTCGTCGCAGACGATGTCGGCACGCTCGAGCATCTCCGGTGAAATTCTCCACGGGTCCTTGAGGCCGCGGAGCGCCAGGACGTTGATGGCGAGTTTCTCGGGCACGACGTCTTCGACGGGCATCTTGGCCATGTCGTCGCCGCCGAGGACCTTGGCGGCCATCTCGCCGGCAATCAATCCGACCTCGCGGTAGTTTGCCCCGAGGGCCATCAGGATGCCGTTTTCCAGGTTGTCGGGGCCGTGGGTGATGATGGGAATGCGGCCCTTGCGCCCGGCGGCAACCAGGGCGTCGATCGCCAGCTCGACGGTGTTGTCGCCGCCGATCCAGATCACCTCGACCCCGCGGCTGACCAGCGAGTTGGCGGCGTCGGGTACGTCGGATGATTTGTCCACGGTGGCTTCGAGCAGTTCGATTCCCAACTCGTCGCATATTTTGCGGGCCTTGATGGTGCAGGCCTCGGAACACGCTTCCGCCGGATTCCACACGACGCCGACGGTCTTCAACCCCGGAAAGACATCCTTCTTGACGAGCCGGAACAGCAACTCGACCGGCTGGAACGTACCGATTCCGGCCAGGTGCGGCGGGTGATCAAGCGGATTGTCGCGATTGATACCGACACCGGCGCCGAACGGATCGGTGACTGCGCAAAAGACGTGCTTGCACTTCCCCTCCGCGTTAGCCCGGGCGACGGCCTGGAGACACGGCGTGCTCGCCGTCATCACCAAGTCGTATCGCCCGTCGGTGATTTCCTTCGCGATGTTCGCCGCGATGGGTATTTCGTTTTGGGCGTCGTAGATCCTCAGGGCGATGGTCTCGTCGGCCACGTAGCCGTGCCGGGCAAGGCCGTCGATCATCCCGTCGACCGCCGCGTCGAGCAAGGGCCTCGTCGAGTATTTCAGCACGGCCACCTGTGGCATGCCCTTTTTGCGGCGCTGCAAATCGGACAGAAGCAGAAACGCGGACGCCGCGCAGATCAAGGTGATGCCCAGCGCGAGCCGCTTGACAATGAGCCACGCTTTTTCTGCAGAATTCGCCATCGGTGTGCCCGATCGTCGTTAGCCGGTGATTTCGCGAATGATTTCCAAGAGCCGCTACGGCACGTTTTGTAACCGGCTTCGATGCAGCAAGGAAATTCGGTGGCCGTTCAGACCCCGGCCCATACCGGGAACCAGCCTGAACGACACAAAGATGAGCTTAGCAAGGATCGCGACGATTGCAAGCGATTTTCCCCCCCGGAATTCTTAATTCTTCCCGAAATTGGCTCTGGGGAGACAGTTTACAGTCAACGCAGTGAACGGGACAAAGCCGTCGCTGATTTCAGGGTTGCTATGATACCACGCCCCCGGCACTTCGCAGCCAAGTGTCACCCACTGCGGGCGACGGCGGGTGGTGGATGATGGAAGTGGTTGTCGCCCCAGCCGTTGTCCGGTATTATGGAAATTTGTGCTCCTGCATTACCGAATCTCCCCGCCTGAGCCGTCATTCCGGGAAATATGTTTGCACTCCGTCGACACGTTATTTTACCGGTTGCGCTGATTGGCGGACTGGCGATCGCGGCCGATCGACCGCCGATCCATTCGGCCCCTGCGACTCCAGAGGAAGTGTTGAACCATCATTTGGTTCGCCCGGCCGACCTCGGTCCGGCAGTGACCGAAGAAGGCCATGTTCCCTTGGCGCGCTGGCGTGATCATGAAGATGCGGTCGAGGGTTGGGATTGGTCGTTGCCGCCGGGTGTGACGGCAGTGCCGGATTCCGGCTTGATCTTTGGCCGTCGCGAGCGACGAACGTTTCCCGGAAACAAGCTGCACGACGTGGTGGTTTTCTGGCGCGACGTGGAACCAGAGGAAGGGCGGTTCGAATTCGGTGAACTGCGCAAGCGGCTTGCCGATCTGCCCGAGGGCATCAGCGGATATCGATTCCATTTCTATGCCACGGTGGGCTACCGCGAAAGCAAAGGGCAACGCAACCGGGTTGCGCCTCAGTGGCTTGAGAAGTACGACATCCCGCTGATCGATATGACCGGCGTGGAGGGCCGCTTCCGCCTGTTCAACTATCCGATCTGGGAGCCACGGTATCACGAGCGATATCTGCGCGTTGTGGATGCGCTGGGCAAGAGCGGTATCCCGAAACTCGACACGCTGAAAATCGTCTACGTGGGGGCGATCTCCAAGAGTTGGGGCGAGGAATTGTACATCCCGCGCGACGTGGGCGTGTGGTGCGAAGAGAACGTCGGG
>CAZJRB010000180.1:0-9297 GCA_964547995.1 uncultured Planctomycetaceae bacterium
GTGGAAGGGTCAGTTGAACTGAGCACCGGTGGGTCAATTTATCTGAGCGTCAACGATATCTGAATCACTCAGCCACGTCGGCCACCCAGCTTTCTGAAACGCTCGTAACAACGCTGTCTGCCTTGATGCTTCTCGCTTGTACTCCTTGACAACATACTCGCCGATCGTTAGCCTACCGGTATTCTCGTCCCAGTTAGGCTCAATACCGGTGAAGTCAGGAGAATCATCAGGTCTCTCGCATAGCGAGGGCAGTGCTTCCAGGAGCCAATGAAGTACAGCCGATGAAACAAAGAACATATCAGTCTCGAATCCAATCATGCGAGCGGAAGGGTAAAGTGGATGGGAAACGCCATCCTTGTTGGGACGAGACCAACAATCAAGCGGATTGGCTAGCTCCTCTAGTAATGTAATGTTCGCTATTCGGCCTTTCCATGGTTGAAAGTAGCCGGTGCATATCGGGGGAGTGTCGGAATCGGACAGCGCCACGTACTCATAGAGCAGCTTTAGCCATCCGTTGGAGCGACCATAGGGCGGTCTGCTCACGGGAAGTTCATTCTCTTCACCCAACGCCGCAAGGTAATTGAACGCATCGGTTGCTAGGCGATCGAACTCAGGCTTACTCTCCCCAACCCCAAAAAACAGCCCACACCACACGTAGTCGGGGAACGTATGCCATTCATGCCATTGGTGTTGAGGGAGGTAATGATACGCTTCCATGAAGGAATGCCATACTTCTTCGTTAAGTGGCTCCTCCTTATAGTCACAAACCAGATGATAAAGCTGGGGGTCCTTGCGAGAACGCTCCTTAAATCGCTTTTGCAGTTCACGAAGAGCACCAATGTTGTCTTCATAATCAACCAGCATTTGTTGTTCTCCTATTAGCCGGGGGATGCGCATACCATCTCCGCAATGGTTACTTTGGGCATCCGGCCCAGGCGGCGACTCGACTCCGAGCCGTAGAACTGTAGGGTGTTTCGTTCTCCCTCGCCGCCCGCAGCGATCATCGAAATGCTGCTACCGGACGATTGATCGTGGCCAAAAGGTTTTCGCTCTTGACCAACATTAGTATAGCATAGACGACCGCCCGAAAACGGAAAGTCCGGACATTTCGCCCAAAATTCACAAATAGGACAAGACATCTACCACCTTTGGACATATCAGTTTACCCATACCGTTTTATGCGCCCCCCGGCCGGTAACGGCCGGGGGGCGTTCCGTCAAACGGGGGGAGACGGAACGCCAACCTGTCGGAGCATGACGGACTTTGAACGGAGCGGGATCATTTGTCTGCCTCCGTAGCGCTCCGACTGCTCCGTGTGGTAGAACCCCGTCGTCGTGACGTGGTCAATCAACGAGGGAACGTGTGTTGACCGGTGAGTCGTGTTCTTGGTGCTGTTCGCCGGGCGATGCTGCCCGGCGAGTTGGCCGGTCGATCAGGTAGGACGTGGATGAGTGGTATCACTCAAAGCATATCGACGTAACGATCCGGCCCTGCTCGACCTCAATCATCTTTGCCAACTCAACGACACACTTGACATACCTCTTTGGTGCCGGTTCACCATCCAGGCCGATCCAGTAGGAGATCAGTTGCCCGACTCCCTTTTCGACCTCCCCTCCGTACAGGTCACGGGCTTTTGCGACTTCTTCGCAGAGGGCGATCGGTGGCTTTTCCTTCAATCGTTGTTTTGCACCTTTGCAGAATTGACGATACTCCTTCAGATCGAGTTTGTAGGGCAGTTTCTGGATAGGATCAGGGCCCTGCGTCCCATACCGGTCCAGGAGAAACGTGTTTCCGTGCATTTGGATGTGCCTGCCGTCCGTGAAGTGTATCTGCACGCTGGCTATCCGCTTGCGCCCGTACTTTCGGACAAGCACCCAGATTTCGCTGATAGCCTCCCTAATCTTCTCCCGGATTTTCAGGCGTAGGTTCCGGAGTTGTTCACCCTTGGCCTTCTCGTGTTGTGCCCAGAGTTCCTTGAGAGCGGATTTTGCGGTGTCGTAGGAGATGGTGGCCTCGGCTTTCAGTGCTTCAAGTGTGCCCGTGACTTCTTCCACCCTTGCCTCTAGCTTGCGAGCGGATCGTGCCAACGTCTTGGCGGGCCTGCCTTTCTCGTTGTTGAGTTCTTCTTCGATTTCGGCAAGCCTTCCCTCTAACGTCGCCAACTCGTCCTCCTTTTCCGCTATTCTCTGTTGTTGGTCGTCTTGCTCTCTCGGCACCAAGTCGCCCAACTGCATCCATTGGTCAAACTTGAGAAGCGTCTGTTCCAAGGCATCGTAGGGGTATGCTATGTACTTGCTGCCATTGACGCCCCGCTTCGCCGCCGAAGATACAACCTGCTTGCCGATTGCCCTCTTGCCTTTATCGACCACGATCATAGTAGCGCCATCTCTGGCATCAAAAAGCAGTCCGCTAAAGAGGTTAGTGACCCTCTTGCCGATAGCGCCCCGTTTGGTGCGCCTACTTCGCTTTGCGTTCTGCGCTTTGTAGAAGGTTGCTTTATCGATGATTTGAGGGTAGTAGTCAGGGATAACCTCCCCCACAGGATCATCACCCTCGTGCGCCTGGAATGCACCGAGTACCGCCCGATTCTCAAGTATCTTCGTGATGTAGCTTCCGTGCCATGTTGTACCCTTCTTCTTTCGGCTAATTGTCGGTACGCCCTTGCTGTTGAAGGCTCTTGCGATTGAATCCACCCCGTGTCCATCTATCGTAAGCCGGAAGATGCGCTTAACGATGTCCACCCGCTCAGGGATGCAGTCAAACCGAGTCCCATCGCCGGAAAGGACTAACCACGACGGAGCCATAGCGGTCAGTTTCTTCTGGTGTAGGTTTCTCCGTTTGCCCTTCCACACGTTCTTAGCTCTATGCGACTTCATTGCGCTTTCTTCGTGGGCACGAGCCATATACACGATGGGCTCAAGTATTCCTGCCACATCGTTGATCGATTTCTTCGTGTAGAACCTTTCTGGTGCGATTGTGGCGATCCTGATTCCCCTGTTGAGCAGTGACATGAAGAGCGACAAGGCATCTCCAATCTCGTCTCGGGAAAGGCGGTCAAGGCTCTCTACGATCAACGTGGAACCCGGTTTCACCCTTCCTGTTTCGACGGCTTTCAGGAATACGGCCAACGCCCCTTCCTTGACGTTGCGTCCCCGAAAAGCTGATATGCCCATGTCCCGCAGGGTGAAAGACCTGTCTATCGTGAGGCCGTGTCGGTGGGCGAGGTCTTCGGAGTCTTCGAGTTGCCTACGGAGGGAGTCCCCCCAGGACTGTTCGGGGGTAGAAAACCGAATGTAGCTGTATGCCAATTTCGCCTTGCTCACTTTCCTCTCCTTATGCTTGCGAAGGTTCGTGCCCCCGCATTGTAGCATAAGGTCTTATTGACTACAAGAGCACCGTTTTCGGCAATCCGGCCGGCGAGACGTCGACCTCTACCTCGACCGGCAAGGCTTCGATTCCCACCAACGAGAACGTGTGCAGTTTAGCGAGCATAGGGCGGATCGCCTCATTTCGGTGGACAATGGTAGGACGGATTGGTAATCCGGCCTGGCCGGAATGGCATTCCGGCCTACGGGCACATTTCGGTGGACAATGTGGGCATTCGGCACGCAGACCCCCATATTGTGGCAGGAGGGGAGCAGGTGTGCAAGGGGCCGGAAAACAGGCAAGGCGAGAGGGGCAGGGGCCTCCAGAAAACTCGCTACCACTTTCGCGCGGGCTGACAATATGTTGTCACCGGGGGCGTGTAAATTTGTTGGTTTAGTGTGTGACACTCCTTTTTCCTGCGCAGCCCTTGGCTGCAATCCACGGGTTTGGGGTTCTGATAAACGGCATGCGGTACCACATGCGATACTACAGCAGGCGGACCGACAGCTTCACCGCCGTCAGCGACAACGGCCGGGTGGTCACGATTGAAGAGTACACAAACTACCTCGAGCGCGACATGGACTCGGGGGTCGTGACGTCGGAGGTGCGGCGGGAGCTGCTGGCAAACGGGGCAACGGTCCGGCAGATCGGCGAGGGGGTCTACGCCATCGGCGTCCTCGGCCTGATCGTGCGAAGGGAGAACGGGAACGGGGATTGAGGGTTCAGGGTTCAGGGTTGAGGGTTCAGAATCCCGGTCCGGAGTTCCGTGGCCCGCCAGAGCGGTGTGAGGCGAAATCCTGAACCCCGAACCCTGCCCCTTCGATCTGCTACCCACCAGCACGGGGTACGCCGGGACCGCTTGTCTTTTCTCGCGGATTTGGCCACAATATATATGTATGTAGGGTATATGTATGTAGGGTGCCCATCCACCAGGTCCGGTCCCATGCCACGTTTTCATCGCCTTGTTTTCGGGATGTTGACAGGTGCGATGGTCGTCCTGGCCGCCGGGGACGGGCTGGCGCAAAGGCTTCGATACCCGCCGTTCAACTGCGGGCCGACCATACGCCGAAAGACCGGGCCGGTCTACTACACCCCGGGCGACAGGGTCCCGCAGAACACGCCGGCCTACCAGCGCGGGGCCCTGGGCGAGCGGCCCAACATCATCATCGTCATGGCCGACGACCTCGGCTACGGCGACCTGGGCTGCCACGGCAACCGCTTCGTCCGCACCCCGGCCATCGACATGTTCTACAAGGAGAGCGCCCGCCTGACGAGCTTTCACGTCGATCCGACGTCGGCCCCGACGCGGGCGGCGCTGTTGACCGGGCGATACTCCGCCAGGACCGGCGTGTGGCACGACATGATGGGCCGGTCGCTTCTGCGGAAGGACGAGAAAACAATCGCCGACATCTTCAACAAGGCCGGATACCGCACCGCCATCTTCGGCAAATGGCACCTCGGCGACCATTTTCCGTACCGGGCGTGCGACCGCGGGTTCTACCAGTCGCTGGTCCACGGCGGCGGCAATATCGGCCATACGAACGATTACTGGGGCAACACGCACTTCAATCCGGTCCTTGCGCACAACGGCAAGCTGGTCCGCACCGAGGGCTACTGCACCGACGTTTTCTTCGGCGCCGCGATGCAGTTTATCCGGGCGCACCGCGGTCAGAAGTTCCTGATCTGCATTACGCCCAACGTGCCGCAGGCGCCGTACGTGGCCCCGCCGCAATACCGCGAGGACTACGTGAAGCGGGGGATCAACATGTCCCTGGCGTCGTTCTACGGCGTCATTACGAACCTGGACGAGAACTTCGGGCAGTTGCTGAACCTGCTGCAAGAGCAGGGGCTTGCACAGAATACGATTGTCATCTTCACCAGCGACAACGGCGGGCGGGGACAGGGGTTCGCCAACACGGCCGACCGGATGCGGGGGACCATGGGAACCGCCTACGAAGGCGGCCACCGCGTGCCCTGCTTCATCCGGTGGCCGAACAAGCTCAAGGCCGATTTCGACATCGAGGAGCTGACCGCCCATATCGACATCATCCCGACGCTGCTCCAGTTCTGCGATTTCCGCTTGCCCAGGGACGTCCGGCTCGACGGCCGCGGGATGCTGCCGCTTTTGGTCGACAACGACACGTGGGGGCCGCGCACGCTCTTCATCCAGTCGCAGTGTCTCGAAAAGCCGCAACAGTGGCGAAACGCACTGGTCATGACCGAGAAGTACCGGCTCGTCAAGGGCCGCGAGCTGTACGACCTGCACGAAGACCGCCGGCAGTTGTACAACCTCGGCCCCGAAAATCCCGATGTCGTCAAGCGGCTGCGGTTCGAGTATGAAGAGTGGTACAAGGTCGTCTCCGAGCGGTTCGGCGAGGTCCCCCGCATCATCATCGGCTCCGAGGAGCAAAACCCGATGCAATTGTCGTGCTTCGACTGGCACGGGCCGGTCGTCCCGTGGCACCAGCAGGACGTCGTCAAGCGGATCAGCGCCAACGGCTACTGGGCGCTGAACGTTGCCCGGGAGGGGCACTATCAACTCACGCTCCGCGAGCGGCCGCGCGTGGCGAAGCACCCGTTGCCGGCGGGGGCGCTTGCCCGGATCCGCGCCGGCGGGCGGGTGCGGACCAAGATGATTCCGCCCGGCGCAATCGGCGTTACCTTCGACCTGAACCTCGACCCGGGCGACCTGAACCTCGAAGCGGTCATCTCCGAGAACCAGGGCAAAGGCCCGACCCGCGGCGCCTACTACATCGAGGTCCGCTACGCCGGCCCGGCCATGAAAGGCCCACCGAAGACCACCAAGCCCAAGGACGACAAAAAGGCCCCGCCGCGCCGGCACACGAAGCAGCCGGGCGCGTATGACTAGGGGTTGGGGGCTCGGGATATAAAGCCGCGACCGGTGGTCGCGGAATGGACGGGAATATTGCACATCTCAAACGGTAAACGCCACCACGGGGCTCGTCCCCGTGGAGCGATGATTGACCACTACCACACGTCCAAACCCCAGCACGCCACCACGGGGCTCGTCCCCGTGGAGCGATGATTGACCACTAAGCGAAAGTCGAATTTCCCCCGCATTCCTCTCCTTCCGGCCGCCGCTGCCAGCGGCGGCCGGAAGGAAAGGCAGGGTTGTTCTCGGGGCCGTGGTAGTGGTCAATCATGGCTCCACCGGGCCAAGCCCGGCGGTGGCCAACCCCCTAAACTCTCAACGAGGCAGCACAATGACCGCATCGACCGACTTGGAGAACGTACTGGCCGTGATTTCGAGGATTCTCTTGTGGTGCTGGATTCTGGGGGCCGCGCTGCTCCTGCTCTGGTTTCTCGTGTTCTTGGCGCTTGGCAATTCCGGATTCCTCGAAGATCACGTCAAGATGTTCGGCCTCTCGAAGCATGAGTTCTACAAGGTCAGCTACTACGGGATGGCGTTCTTCAAGCTGTGCGTCTTCCTGCTCTTCCTGATCCCGTTCATCGCCGTCCGGATCGTCCTGCGAGGCGTCAGAAAGCAGTCGTAGGGTGGGACCAGCGGCCCTCGGGCCGCGCCGGCCCACCAATTCGAGGCTCGCAATGGTGGGCCGGCGCTGCGCTTGTCCCACCCTACACGCTGGGGCATCGCTGCGCTGGTGCTCCAGCCACCCGGGGGCGGACGTTCGTAGTGCCCGGATTCATCCGGGCATGCTCGGGCTTCGCCCCATCACACGCCTCCGGTCCACCGGACCGATCGAGAATCTGGTCCGGGACGAACTGCTGGCGCGGCTGAAACACTACGCGGAACACGTGGCGATCCTCGACGCGCAACTGGAGCAACTCCGCCACAACTTCCCGGAGGCGGAAGCCTTGTCGGACATTCACGGCATCGGGCTCTTCTCGGCGATGCTGATCATCGGCGAGCTGGGCGAGGTGGAACGGTTCCGGACGGCGAAACAGGTGGGCGCCTACGCAGGCCTGACTTGCCGCGTTCACCAATCGGGCGGCCACTGTTATTACGGATCGATTACGCACACCGGCTCGCCCTGGCTCCGTTGGGTGCTGGTGCAAGCGGCGATGCACGTGGTGCGTCGGGACGTTGCGTTGAAGAACTTCTACACGCGGATCCGGAAACGTTCGAGCGCGAAGATTGCCCGGGTGGCGACGGCCCGCAAATTGGCGGAAATCTGTTGGAAGCGGCTGTGTTGGTGGCACGAAGAGCATAGGAGACCAGAGGCTTAACACGAATCGAACATGCGGCGCGCACGCATTCGGAGAGGCCCGACCCGCCTGGGGTCATGGCGAGACAACGAGTCTGCGCCGACGGCCTGATTGGGTGGCCTCCCGTGAATTGTATGCTGTGCGACGGCCGGCGGCCGGACGATTTGGGACGGCCTCAGGCCGGACGGCACGAATGGGTGACTACAGAATGCGCGATCGTCGAGATGTGGAGACCTGTGCGCTGGCTTGCGGAGTCAGGTTTTTTGAGGCAAAATAGGCAAAATAATGGAGAATAGAGGGAACGGGACAATCAAAAGGAAAAGCCATAACTCGTTCTGAAATAAGGCTTTAAGAAGTGAGGCTGGCGCGACTTGAACGCGCGACCTACGGATTAAAAGGAGCGCGCGATCCGAATTGGCCGTTGCCGCAAAGCCGCTGATTTTCGGCACTAAGTCGTTTCTTGATAACAACTTGCGTGGGCAAGGACTTCCGCCAAACGGCTCCCACTTCCGTCTCAATTAGCGGGGAAACCGATACATTCATGGTAATTCCCATTCGTTGGTTCATGGATCGGCGGTCGTGGCGGGGTAAAGCTTCGACCGCCGGTTCCATGCCCCGCGCCCCCGGACGGGGGGATCGCTGATTGACATCCCGAATGGGGACTTACATAATCCTGAGACATTCTTCACGGCCCGATTCTGCCAACCGCAAGGGTACTCACATGTCCGAGGAGTGGTACTACCAGATTATGGGCGAGGTGGTCGGCCCCATTTCTATCGAGGAGTTAGAAGAGAAGGCCAAATCTGGAGCAATTCCGCTAGATACGCTTGTTCGTCAAGGGAACGGCGAATGGCAGCCGGCCAATAGCATCGACGGACTCCTCCAATCTGCCGAGCCTGTACAGTCACCAACAGGCAAATGGTATTTCCGAACGATGGGCGAGGTCATCGGTCCCATGTCAATGGATCAGCTAGCGGAAGAAGCTATCGCTGGCGCAATCCAACCAGACACGAATGTTCGTCAAGGAAATGGCGACTGGCAGACAGCAGATAGCATCGACGGGCTTTTCGAATCTCCCAAACCCACGGACGAACCGAGAACTACGACCCACCAACGACAGAAACCAGCATCATACAAGCAACCCAGGACTCGTCACTGGGGCGTGTCTTTTCGGTTCTGGCTCATTCACGCAATTCTGTTTGCGCAAACGATATGCGCTCTTGCACTTGCCTCACCGAGTGCATTATCCATCGTGCTTGTCGGATCAGTTCTAGCATTCGCAGTCTTTGGATGGATTGGAAATGCTTCTTTGTATGTGATTGCTTTGCGAACAGCAGTGTTTTGTACCCTTCTCTTTGGTGCCCCAGCATTGGCGACCCTGCTATTTGATCCTTCTGTTTCGTTGAGGTACCATCCGGCTGTCGGAATAGGCGTAGCAGTAGTGGTTGGAGGGCCAGTTTTCATCTCAGTCATTTCGGCCTTGATTGCCAAGGCCGTAATGAGGAACAGGGCACCGGTCTATCTTGCACTGCACAGGTCCTTCCACATCTCATCGCTGATTCTGGCGAGTATGGTCTCTTGTGCAGCACTCCTATGGGCGATTGCGGTCCAATATGACCTGATAGGTAGAGAAGAACCATTTGTGGGCGTCGGGTTGTTCATGACTGTTGCTGTCATCGCCGTATGTCTTACTGTAATGGTTCACCGTGAACTGGAATCTCGGCGGGTCAGAATAAGCAACAA
>CAZJRB010000181.1:0-9267 GCA_964547995.1 uncultured Planctomycetaceae bacterium
TCTGCTTGGCCTCGCTGCTGACATCTGTCATGTGAATATCAACACGACCTAGTGATTGCGGCATCGTTCGCCCGTTCTGTAGAACCCCTTCGGGATTCACGGTCCTTGTTGTAATCTCCCACCCGGGGTGCGCTTCGCGACCCTGGGCTTTGATGTAGAACGCCTTCGGCGTAGGGCTTTCCTGTCAAACCTGTTCGGCGTACGGCTGTTGGTGCTGGGCATCCTCAGCGTCCTCTACCACGAAACGGTTCGGCGGCCATGTTCTCCAACCAAGGCGGTCCCGCAGGCAGTACCGCGAAGCGGTTCGACAACACAGCCCAGGGTCGCGAAGCGCACCCTGGGTGATTGGTGCAGTTGTTCCACCGAACCCTGAAAGGGTTCTACAACTGTGAAACCGCAGCCTGGGGCACGGGGTTACCGCGACCGTTTGCCCCCAGTCTACACAACTCGGGCCAACAATAAAAGCCGGTTGCAATGCCTGCAACGGTCGTGCGGCTCGAACCGGTTGTACCTGTGGAAACGGCTGGGTAAAGATTGACGATTATTCCTAATTTTCGGGCGGAAAAACGCCGATTCCATCTATAGCGACGCCGTCTCGGGGCGAAAAAAGCGCAGGCCCCGGCATTGGTTGGCAGAGAATCCCCCCTTTTCCCCCGCCGGGAATCCCAACCCCTCCTTCTCCTTACCCCGTTGGTTGTCAACTTGGGCAATCTATTCGGGCCCGGCACAGGCCGGTCAAGGCACAAGGTCCGCAGAACCGATTTATCCTGCATGTCGCCTACCTGCGCAGGCGACCGGATGCGACCTTGCGGACCTGTTGAGAGCGGAAGCCGTAAGTTCTCTGCCAACCACCTGAGACGGACTTCCTATGCGCAACCGAAACTGGTTTCCAGCCTCGGCGTACGCGCCGACGTATACCGTCGGTCTGGCGGTGCTCATTTGCTGCACGTTCTTTTCCCCCATTGCCGACGGTTCCGAGTTGCGGAACACCCCGGTCGTCCGTGCAGTGCAGGGTGCTCGCGGATCGGTGGTAAACATCCGCGGCGAGAAGACGATCCTTCCACGCGGGCCGCAGTTGAATGTCCCGGATCCCGTTCGCCGCGTCAATGGAATGGGTACCGGCGTGGTGATCGATCCTCGAGGATATATCGTCACCAACTACCATGTCGTCGCCGGAGTCCGGCAGATTCAGGTGACTCCCGCCGACGGCAACATGCTGATTGCGCAACTGGTGGCCCGGGATTCCGAAACCGACCTGGCCATCATCAAGGTCGATTCACCGAAAAAGCTGCCGGTGATCAACATCGGTACGTCCGCCGATCTCATGCCGGGCGAGCCGGTGATTGCGATCGGCAACGCCTACGGATATGAGCACACGGTCACCGAAGGGATCGTCAGCGCGCTGCACCGGTCGGTCCAGGTCAGCGACGCGCAACACTACGGCGATCTGATTCAGACCAGCGCGAGCATCAATCCGGGCAACTCGGGCGGCCCGTTGCTGAACATCGACGGCGAGATGATCGGGGTCAACGTGGCGGTCCGGGCGGGCGCCCAGGGTATCGGCTTCGCCATCCCTGCCGACAAGGCGATGGCTGCGGTGACCAAGCTGCTCGCGGAAGAGACGGCCCGCGAGGTGTGGCACGGCATGGCCCTGACAGTCGGCCGGGAAACGTCGGCGGAGGGCCTGACCGTGGCCGCCGTCGAGAAGAAAAGTCCCGCCGCACAAGGCGGCCTGAAGGCCGGCGACGTCATTACCGCCGTCAACAACACGAAGATCCACCGGAAACTCGACTTCTATCGGGCCATGTTGGGATGCAAAGCGGGCACAAAAGTCCAGTTGGCCGTCCGGCGCGGGGGCAAGCAGATGGCGGTCCGGTTCCGCGTGGAGGCCGGGCGTTCACAATACCGCTGCCAGGCCGATCCTGCATGGCAGGTCCTCGGCCTGGAACTCGAAACGATCGCCACCGATGAGTTCCGCCGCGATTATCAGACCCGATACCGCGGCGGATTGCGCGTGAAGAAAGTCCGCCTTGACAGCCCCGCCGACGAGCAGGGAATTCGACCCGGCGACGTCCTGGTGGGTATGCACGTCTGGGAAACGATCTCTCTGCAAAACGTCTCCTACATTCTGGCCCGGCCTGATTTCGCCGAACTCAACCCGGTCAAGTTCTTCATTCTGCGAGACAACGAAACCCTCTACGGGTATTTGACGGTTGCCGCAAAAACGGCCCCGCGGCAGTAGCGTTTCTGCGCGACCTTCACGCCGTTTAGCGGCCGACGGCACGTCGGCCAACGGACCTGTTGCCGCTTCCCATTTTCGCCGTCGTGCCGACGGCGGCTAAACACGTAAACGTCGTGCCGACGGCGGCTAAACACGTAAACGTCGTGCCGACGGCGGCTAAACACGTAGACGCCGCCCCGAGAACACCGTAGAATAGAAGACGCGGCTTCCATGCTACGAATCCCGGCAGTCAACGGCCATGACCGGTACGATTTTCGACATCAAACGCTACGCAATCCACGACGGACCCGGCATTCGCACCACCGTCTTTCTGAAGGGTTGCCCCATGCGATGTGCGTGGTGCCACAACCCCGAAAGCCGGGCGGCCGGGCCCGAAATGTCGGTCCGCACGAGCCGTTGTATCGCCTGCGGGCGGTGTGCCGAGGCATGTCCGCACGACGCCGTCTCGCGGCCCGGCAACCCCAAAGGGACCGATCCGAACAAGTGTACCCTCTGCGGCGCGTGCGTCGAGGCCTGCCCGACTGGCGCGCGGGAGATCATCGGCCGCCAGGTGACCGTCGAGGAGACGATGGACGAAATCCTTCGCGACCGGGTCTTCTTCGAGCAATCCGGCGGCGGGGTCACCTTCTCGGGCGGCGAGCCGCTTGCCCAGCCGGAGTTCCTCGCCGCGATGCTCGCCCGCTGCAAGGCCGAGGAACTCCACACGGCACTCGACACGAGCTGCCACGCCCCGTGGGAAATCCTCGAAGGTGTCCTCCCGATGGTCGGCCTTTTCCTGTGCGATTTGAAGCAGATGGACGCCCGCCGGCACGAGGACGTCACCGGGGTCTCGAACGAGCTGATTCTCGAAAACCTGCGGCAATTGGACCGCCGCGGGGCCGAAATCACCGTCAGAATCCCGGTCATTCCGGGCGTGAACGACGACGAGGCAAACCTGGAGGCCTCAGGCCGGTTTGTGGCGTCCCTCTCCGCCGTTGCCCGGGTCGACCTCCTCCCCTACAATGAAGCAGTGCGCGGCAAGCTGGGCCGGCTGGGGGGAGATTATGTGCCCTTGGAAACGACTCCACCGACAAACGAGCAAATGAAGACCATCGCCGCACGGCTCAAGCGGTTCGGTCTTCAGGTCAGAATAGGCGGATAGTTGATTGTAAAGCCGCGACCACTGGTCGCGGAGGAGCGGGGAAATACGCTGCAAGTAAGAAAGCCGCGTGATGCCAGTTCCAACGCGAGGCAGAACTGCGCGGAGACCGCTACTCAGGGTTTCCGCGACCACTGGTCGCGGCTTTACAACGCAAGCAACCGGCGACCCGCAGAAAATCATACCCTCGGAGTGTCCCATGACCCCACGCGTCGAACGCCTGCGGCGGCAGAGCGTTGAAACCAAACCGTATATCTGTGCCGAACGTGCCCGCCTCGTGACCGATTTCTACAAGGAGCACGTGCCGCGGAAGGTCTCCATGCCGGTGTTCCGGGCGATGGTCTTCCGCCATTTGATGGAAAATAAGACGGTCTCGATCGGCGACGGCGAGCTGATCGTCGGCGAGCGGGGATCGGCCCCTAAGGCGACGCCCACCTATCCCGAACTCTGCTGTCACTCGCTCGAGGATTTCGACATCTTAAGCCGCCGCGAGCGGACTCGCTTCGCCGTCAGCCAAGACGTGCGGGAACTCTACGAGAAGGAAATCATCCCGTTCTGGGACGGCCGCACGATCCGCGGGCGGCTCTTCGCCCTGATGACCGACCAGTGGCATCAAGCCTTCGACGCCGGGGTGTTCACCGAGTTCATGGAGCAGCGCGCCCCCGGCCACGCCATCCTCGACGACAAGATCTATCGCCGCGGGTTTCTCGACGTGAAAAAGCAAATCGCCGGGCTCCGCGCGGACCTCGATTTCGCCGGCGACCTTCAGGCGTATGAAAAGAACGAAGAACTCAAGGCGATGGACATCTGCTGCGACGCCATCATCCGCTTCGCCGAGCGATATGCCGGGCGTGCCCGTGAACTGGCCGAAAAAGAGACCGACGCGACCCGCAAACGGGAACTGCTGCGGATCGCCGACGCCTGTTCGCACGTACCAGCCCACGCCCCGCGCGATTTCCACGAGGCCTTGCAGTGCTACTGGTTCGTTCATCTCGGCGTGATCACGGAATTGAACACGTGGGACTCGTTCAACCCCGGCCGGCTCGATCAGCACCTCTACCCGTTCTACGTCAAGGACCTCGCCGAGGGAACGCTGACCGAGGACGGGGCCAAGGAGCTTCTGGAGTGCTTTTGGATAAAGTTCAACAACCAGCCAGCCCCGCCGAAGGTCGGCATCACCGAGGAGCAGAGCGGCACCTACACCGACTTCGCCCTGATCAACATCGGCGGCCTCAAGCCCGACGGAAGCGACGCCGTCAACGAAGTCTCCTACCTGATGCTCGACGTGATCGAGGAGATGCAGATCATCCAGCCGAGCGGCTGCATCCAGCTCAGCAAGCAAAACCCTGAGCGGTTCCTGCACCGGGCGTGCCGCGTGATCCGCACCGGGCTCGGCCAGCCGTCCGTCTTCAACACCGACGTGATCATCCAGGAAATGCTCCACGACGGCAAGACCATGGCCGATGCCCGGGCGGGCGGGCCCAGCGGATGCGTCACCATCAGCGCCTTCGGCAAGGAAAGCTGCACTCTGACCGGATACATCAACTGGCCCAAAATCTTCGAGATCGCCTGCCACGGCGGCGTCGATCCGCGGACCGGCAAGCAGATCGGCCCCAAGACGGGCGACCCACGCGGCTTCGACTCCTTCGGCCGGCTCTACGAGGCGTTCGAGAAACAGCTCGCCTACTTCGTCGACCTGAAGATCGCCGGCAACAACGTCATCGAACGGCTTTACGCCCACGACATGCCCGCACCCTACATGTCGCTGCTGATGGACGATTGCGTCGCCCGGGCACGCGACTATCACGACGGAGGGCCGCGATACAACGCCACCTACATCCAGGGCGTCGGCATGGGAACGACCACCGACGCACTGGCCGCCGTGAAGCACCAGGTCTTCGATCAGCGCAAGACCTCGATGGCCGACCTGCTCGAAGCCATGGGGGCGGATTTCGACGGCCGCGAGGAACTCCGCCAAACACTGCTGAACAAAACACCCAAGTACGGCAACGACAACGACTACGCCGACGCGATCACCGAACGGGTCTTCAACTCGTACTTCAACACGCTTGACGGCCGCCCGAACACCAAGGGCGGACGCTATCGCGTCAACCTGCTGCCGACCACCGTCCACATTTACTTCGGTTCGGTCGTCGGGGCGTTGCCAAACGGGCGCAAGGCCCACGAGCCGCTCTCCGAGGGCATCTCGCCCAGCCAGGGCGCCGACACCCACGGGCCGACCGCCGTGATGAAATCGGCCGCCCGGATCGACCATGCCCGGACCGGCGGGACGCTCTTGAACATGAAATTCACCCGCCCGGTCCTCGAAGGCGAGGGGATCGAGCGGCTCGGCGACCTGATCCGTTCGTACTTCATAATGGACGGCCATCACGTGCAGTTCAACGTCGTCGATGCCGCCACCCTGCGCGACGCCCAGGAGAACCCCGAGCAGTACCAGAACCTGATCGTCCGCGTGGCCGGCTACAGCGACTACTTCGTCGACATCGGCCGCGAGCTACAGGACGAGATCATCTCGCGCACGGCGCACGAGGGGTTCTGAAAAGTAGCAGGCACACTCCGTGTGCCGTCCGCTGAATCTCGAACGAGTCATCCGTGTGTGCCATAAAGCCGCGACCGTCGGTCGCGCCCTGCGCCAGCGAAAGCGCCGCCACTTGTTCAACCCGGTGGCATCAATTATGATCATCGGTTGTGCCGTTTTCCAGAGCCCATTGGCATCCCGAGACGCGACCACCGGTCGCGGCTTTATGGAAGAAACGCCACACGGAGAGTGGCACGACACTCCGTGTCGTGAATTACGGCACGGAGTGCCGTACCACTCTGATTCTTTCACAAGCACGGAGTGTGCCTGCTACTATGGAATCCGAACTGATTGCCCATCTTCGACGGCGTTTACCGGCGCATCCGCTTCTGCGGGTTGGGCCCGGGGATGATGCGGCCGTGCTGGCGATGGGCGATGTTGACGAGTGCGTCGTCACGGTCGATCTGCTGACCGACGGCGTTGACTTCGAGCTGAGGAAGACCGATCCGCGACGGGTGGGGCGAAAGCTGCTGGCGGCGAACCTCAGCGACCTGGCGGCCATGGCGGCCGAGCCGCTGGCCGGCGTCGTGGCACTTGCGCTGCCACGCGATGGCGGATTGGAGCTGGCCGTCGCACTCTACGAAGGAATGCTCCCGCTGGCCGAAGACTACAATCTGGCCGTCGCCGGCGGCGACACGAACAGTTGGGACGGCCCGCTGGCGGCAAGCGTAACGCTCATCGGCAAGGTCACCGAACACGGCCCGTTGCGGCGCGACGGCGCCCGGCCGGAAGATCGAATCCTCGTGACCGGCGCCTTCGGCGGCAGCATCCTCGGCCGGCACCTCGACTTCGAACCGCGGGTCCGCGAAACGTTGCTGCTGAACGAGAAGTACGAGCTGCGCGCCGGCATTGACGTCAGCGATGGCCTTTCGATCGACCTTGCCCACATTGTCGAGGAGAGCAACTGCGGGGCCGTCCTGGAAACCGCAAACATCCCGATCCACGACGACGCCCGGCGCTTGGCCGAACAACGTGCCGACGGCTCATCGCCCCTCGACCACGCCCTGGGCGACGGCGAAGATTTTGAATTGATACTCGCCGTCCCGCCGAAAGAAGCGGAACGTATCATAGCCGACCAGCCGCTCGACATCCCCCTGACCGACGTCGGCCGTTTCACCACCGAGCCGGGGTTATGGCAAATCGACGACCACGGCGCCCGAACCAAACTCGTCCCCCGCGGCTGGGAGCATCGTTTTGATTGAGAAAAAACTCGAATACCACGCCGATGATGAAACCGCCACCGCCCGGCTCGGCGCCGCACTGGCCGAGGTCCTCCCCGACGGGACCACCGTCGCGCTGTGCGGCACGCTCGGCGCCGGCAAGACGCGGCTGGTCCAGGCGGTGGCCGAGGCCGCCGGCGTCGACCGCCGCGATGTCCTCAGCCCCACGTTCGTCCTCGTCAAGGAATACCGCGGCCGCCGCACGATCTGTCATATCGACGCCTTTCGCATCAAGGACGAAGACGAGTTCCTGGAACTCGGCCCCGACGAATACTTCGAGAGCGGCGCGGTCGTGCTCGTCGAATGGGCCGATCGCGTGGAATCCTGCCTGCCGCCGCAGCGGGTCGAGATCCGAATCGAGATCACCGGCGACCGGTCACGCCGGTTCACGATCAAAGCCATCGGAGATCGCCACGGGCAGACCGTCGACCGCCTGCAGAAGCGGCTCGGCTGAGCCTGAACCGCCCGGTGCAAACCCGGCCCGTACCCGATTAGGCAACTTATTCCAAAGGGTCGGAATGCCCGCTTCTTTCATTCTCTCTTTCGCCTTCCGGAACTCGATCGCGGAACAGCATCCTTACTCCGACCCACACCGCAAACCCGCCGATCAGCATGATTACCCCTGCACTGAACCACTTTCCGCCAAGCCTGTAAAGGAAAGCGAAAATAGCGGGCACGGTTCGCGGTTCGCGCGTTCCCTCCTCCAGTCCGTTGCAGAAATGAAAGAAACAATACCCCAGAAACATGAACGCAAGACCGCTTAGGATTGCCACCCAAGGACTCTGGTTCTTGACGGGCCTGGATCGAGATTCCGGCATATTTTCGATTTCCTGTCGCACAACGTCGCGGATCAGGCACGGCTACTTGCCGTCGCCGGCATCCGGCTTGTTAAGTTTGTCTTGCACCAGCGGCTTGCTTGTTATCAGGCCAATCCCTCTGCCCTTGTTGCCAACCGCATTGTAAAACATGTAATAGGTTTCGTTCGCCCGGTTCCAGACGAGAGAGATCTTATGGGCGTATCTCTTGTCCAGGCCCGACGGGTTGCCGCCGCTCTTGTAGATCGGTTCGGGGTCAACGGTCCAGTGGTACAAATCACGTGAAAATGCGGTCATGACATGCGCGCCGCCACGGCCCACGCCGAAAAAGAACATGACCCAGTGGTCCTTGTCCCAAAAGACCTTCCCGTCGGATGAGAACTTCTGGTTGTAACTCCCCTCGGGGCCGTTGGGTATCACGGGGTTGTGTTCATACCGTTTCCACTCGAGGATGTCGTCCGAGAGGGCTAATCCCATCTGTTCGATGTGGCCCCTGGCTGCATTGTAGTAATTGTAGTACTTCCCCTTGTGTTCGAGAAGCCAAGGCTGGTAGATGCAGTCCTTTTCCCACGTGCCGCAGTCCGGTTGGTGTACGGAAAGGATGGGTTCGTCTTTCGCCCGTTGCCAGGTCGCGCCGTCTCGGCTCGAGGCCACTCCTTCATAACCCGGCCGCAGCTCGTATCCGCCCTGGCGGGGATAAGCGCCGTAAAGCGAAAAGTACTTCCCTTTGTGCTTCTTCAGGGTCCGTGGCGCCTTGATGTCGTAATCGTCGTAAAGGAAAGCCCCCAGGACAACGCCGCCGTAATCGAAAGAATCTTTCGGCCCGTAGCCCATGGCAAGACGCATGTTGGTCCAGTGAACGAGATCATCGCTTTCGGCCACAAACGATTGATATCCCTTGCCGTCAAAACCAATGAAGGTCATGTGCCATTTCTTGTTGCCCGGCAGTTGGTAGACACAAGGGACGTCGGTCTTGTGAACCTTTTCGAATCCCTGGATGTTCGGTTTCGGGGGGATTACATGGTCGGGATAGTAGTGCCAGCCTCGATACGGTGCGGACCACCGCTTAACGGCGCCGGCATCAATAGCCGTAGATTTCTCAGCGCTCCGTGCCGGCACAGGGGCACACACCGTGAACATTGATAGGGCGCCAAGAATGATTGAAGCATGTATTCGCTTGCAAGACATGATACCGCCCTTATTAGTCCTCAAACAAGCGAAGCCAAATCGCGTTTCTTGCGCTGAAGTTGCCG
>CAZJRB010000182.1:0-9251 GCA_964547995.1 uncultured Planctomycetaceae bacterium
CGTGCAGCATGTGCTTGCCTTCGTCCAAGCTGCCACGCACGCGGCGTTTGGTGCAAGCGTGCGAGTCGAAATACCACTCGGTGATTCCGACGCTGTCATGATGGACAGGGGCGCGGTCGAG
The DNA here is from genome assembly GCA_964547995.1 of uncultured Planctomycetaceae bacterium. Classification (GTDB taxonomy): domain Bacteria; phylum Planctomycetota; class Planctomycetia; order Pirellulales; family Thermoguttaceae; genus CAZJRB01. The sequence continues at coordinate 122 of CAZJRB010000182.1, forward strand.
ATTGGCCGGCAGGCTCCCGTCGTGCTGGGTGAAGACATAACGACCGACGATACGCCGCGCCTCGCGCACATAGATTTCGTAAGGTCGGTGGCCGTTGTCGGGAAATTCATCAGCGGCAAGTCCGAGTTGTTTCCATCGTTTGCGGGCCTCGGCCGGAACGGACTCGTCGTTCTGCATGAAATACAACATGCCGAGCGTCGCCTGCCAGTGCTCGTCCATGACGCGCTGCCGTATGCCCCAGTCGCCCTCGACGTAATCATTGTGCGGGCCGACGACCTGCGGGCGGTTCCAGCCGAATTTGCGGTTGGGGATTTCGACCACGCCGCCTTTTTCCAAACCGGCGATAAAGTCGCGGTCGTAGCCGTCGGGTTTTGTGACGGGAAGGCGATTGGCGGGATCGTCGGTAAGGACGGTGCGATAGTTGAAGGCCTGAACGCGGGAGTCCCCCTCGCCCGTGCTGCCAGGCAGGATCGTCTGCCAGCCGCGAAAGGGGCGCAGGTTCAACTTCTTGTGAGCCTCGCTCTGGCGGCGCTCAGCGTCGGTTTGAGGCGATCCGCGGCCCATGAAAGTGACGCCCGCGTGAGGCTCGCCGAATTCCTCCCGCGATTCACGGCCGACGCGATACGGGACCTTCGCGACCGCGGCAAGGTCACCTTCATAGGAGCAGTCGGCGAAGACCTTGCCGGAGACGGTCACGCTTTGCTTCTCCTGCATGTGCCGGAAAGTGGCGGTCTTGAGCAGCGCGCCGTCGCGCTCGGCATCGGCGATAAAGTAGTCGCAGAGCACGGTGATGCGAGGCTCGGCGTTCACCATGCGGGTCAGAACATGCTCGGCCACGGCCGGTTCGAAAAGGCCGTTGGTGTGGCCGGTTTTTCCGGGCAGGCAGCGGCGGTATTGCGCGGAATGCTCGCCGTAGGTTTCGCGGTAGTAGTCGAAGATGCCCTGGCGGGCCTCGTCGTAGATGGGCGAGCGTTTGCCTTCGTAGAGCGTGTCCCAGACGCGCAGACCGCTGGAGAGAATGCCGCCGAGGTGACGGTTGCGATTAACGAGCAGCACATCGAGCCCCTCGCGCGCCGCCCGCACGGCCATGGCGATGCCGCCGGGTGTGCCGCCAAAGATGACGAGATCGTGAGTCTTGCCATGCACTTCCGCGGGCTTGGCTGCGCGGGGAGCATCGGGCTTCAAGGATTTGCGCGGCGCGTTGACGACAGGCGGACTGACGGCGGCGGCGGAAACCGGTCGCTTCACCATCTCAATCGTGGCGTATCCCGAGGGCCGCTTGCCGGCGCGTTCTTCCCGGGCCAGTTCGGCGGGCAGAATCTGCAAGGCGTCGACGATCACATAACCGTCCGCGCCTTCGTTGGACACGGTGACGCTCGCCTTCGCGCCAGCCTCGAATCGGAAGATTCCCACGGCATTGGGAACGCGATCCTTGATCGCCGGCTTGCGCTGGTTGATCCGGACCGTCTTCTCTTCGTCGGCTCCCGTGACAGTGACTTTCGTTCGCGTGGATCGGTTCTCGCTCCACGTGTAGAGCAGACGAACTTCGTAATCGCCGGCCTTGGGAATCGTCGCCGTGAACGTCGCGCTCTTTTCTCCCCGATCCTTGTTGCCGTCGTGGAGATAGGTCGGGCCAATGATCGCGGGAAGGTTGCTGCTTTGCGCCCAATTGCCTTCATACTCGGCTTCGTCACCATCCATGACGATTCCCGGAAGGTTCCCGGCCTTGTCAGCCTCGTCCCCAGCGGTCACCCAATCCTCGGTCACGCGAGCCACCGTCAACAGGCTGGTGCGAAAATGATTTTTGCCATCCGTGCTGCCGCGTTCGTATAAGCACAGAATCGTGCCGTCCGGCAACACGGCCAGATCGCTGTAGCCGCTGAACCCGGGCTCCAATGTTCGGTTCGCAGCCCATGTTTTCCCTTCGTCGTAACTCAGCTTGATCGACACGTTCCTGCGGTCGCGGTTTGTTCCCGCAACGACGGATCCGGCGCGCCGGGACAGGTTGTGGGGATTGGAGAACGCGAGCATCCCCAGCGTGTCGCCCCCCGGCTCGCGCACGCGCACAATGCCTCCCATGCAGATCGGCTCCAGCAACTGCTCGTCGAAACGCGGCTCGGACCAGCCCGTGGCGCCGTCAGGGCTGATCGTGACCAACCGCCGATGCCGCTTCGATTCATTGCGCGAGTTCAGCATCACGCTGCCGTCGGCAAGCTGCACGATGGCGGTTTCGTTCGGATTGATGAACTCCCGCGTGTTCGGCACGGCGATGTCACCGCGCTGCCACGTCTTGCCGTGATCGTCGCTGTAAATCGTCGCGACCACCGAAGGGCGATGCGCGTTACGGCCCGTTCCCAACGAAAGCCAGACCGGCACGACCAGACGCCCACGCTTCGGACCGTGCGTCAGCTGAATCGCGTGAGACGGCCCGGTCGCCAGAATTTTCCAATCGTAGTCGGAGCGGAATTCCTCGAATGTCTTCGTGATTTCAACCGGCTCCGTCCACGTCGCGCCGTCGTCATCGCTGCGCATGTAGAAACAGCGCATGTATTCGAGGCAGTAGAGAAAATGCACCGCGCCCGTTTCGTGATCGACGATCGCAACGGGATTGTTCACCGTGTTGTCGCCGGGCCGATCCAGCTTCCGCGCCAGCGGATTGAGCGGCAGATCGCCTTCGACATGGACGATCTTCTGACGCGGCAGCCATGTTTTCCCGCCATCCATACTGCGCCGCATCATCACGTCGATTTGCCCCCAGTCGCCGACTCCCTTCCGCGCTTCGCAGTACGCGAGCACGGTTCCCATTTTTGTAACCACGATGCCGGGAATCCGGTAGAGCGTGTAACCGTCCCCGCCGGCTTCAAAGAGGTCGGTTTTTTCAGGTTGAGCAGTCGTGGGTGTGACGCGCCAGACTTTTGGTGAACGCACCCGCGGACGCACCTCGCCGCTGGGAACGATGATGGCGCCGTCCCACTCGACGGCAATGGTCTTGACGTGATTGCGCGGAGTCGTGCCGGCCTCGGACCAACGATCGTCGACCGTGTCGTAAGTTAGCGCCTTCTTTGGAAACCCGGGATGCTCATCCTTGAGTTCATCGCCCATAAAAAACAGCGAGCCATCAGCGCCTCCCAGCACAAGAATCTGATTCCGCCCGTGACCGATGGCCGTGCCCGCCATGACGCAACGAGGCGCGTCCGCTCTTTTCCGCCATTCGCGCGTTTCCAGAGTGTATTCCCAGACGTCCTTGAGAAACTCGACGGACGCCGGGGCTTCGTTTTCCTGCCGTCGACCGCTGATCACATAGACACAATCGTGAGTCCTATTGTGCTGGCTGACCGTCAGGTTCAACGCTCGCGACGGTCCCGGCCACGCAGGGAGTTTCTGCCAGACAAACTCATCCGGGTTCCCTTTCTTCGAGAGATCTAACGCCCAGAAGTTCTTCATCGCAGTTTCCAGCGACTGGCCGTTCTGCCCGCCAGCGAGGTAAATCACGTCGCCCACCAACGTGGCGGCTCCGTAGGCGCACGGCTCGGGCAGAGACGGATACTTCGTCGTCGTAATCGCTTCGGTCGACGCATCCCAACTCAGCAGAAAGACATCATCGAAGGTAGATTCGGCGTCGTTCCCGCCCATGCAGATCACGCCGTCCGGAGTCGAAACCGCGGCTCCGTAAGCAATTGGCCGGACCAGCCTGCCGCCGTCTTTCCAGACAAATTCATCGCCTGCTTTGGTCAGGACGAAAATCTCATCATGCCACGCCTTGTCATTCTCCCAGACAGGCTGTGGAAAGTTGGCTCCGCCTGCGACAATGAGAGCTTCGTTGTGCGTGCCGGCAAATGGGCCAGCGACTCCTGACTTATTCGGTAGCGGCGGTAACTCTTCCCACGAAAGCCGATCGGCAGCGTTCGAGGCGGAGATCGAAATCGTGAAAATCACAAACGATGTCACGAGTGTCTTCATGGTTCTATGTCGGCTGGATTTCGGCTGAAAGATTTTCACCACTCGCCCTCCCCGGAAAACTTTTGACGGACGTTCTCTCCAAAGCGACGACCGGCTTCGTTCAACCGTTCGAGTAGCTCGTCGGACGACAGGCCGTTCGCGCCTCTTGCCGCCGGGATGACCGTTTCGCATTCATTGGCATCCATGAAACGAGCGGCTTCCAGAATGCCTTCCTGCTCATCCGGAGCGATGACGAGGAAGCCATGCTTGTCGGCGTGAATGAGATCACTCGGAGCGATCGTGCGACCGAACACCTCGACCTCACAATTCCAGCGGACCGGATGCACGTGCGCGTGTCCGACACAAAGACGCCGCGCCAAGGCTTTGAATCCCGCATTGGTCATCTCATCCACATCGCGGATCGCGCCATCCACAATCGTGCCGACGCAGCCGAGCGCACGATGCGCGTTGCTGTTCACCTCGCCCCAAAACGAACCGATCGTGCGCGGTTTGTCGAGGTCCTGCACACAGACGATCTTTGGACCGGGCACACCGGCGACATAACGGCGATACGCATCCCAGCCATCCGCGTTGGCCTCGCGATGCGCCTTGTTGCTGGGCTCGATGACGACGGTCACGGCATAACCGATCATCGGCCCCATCTGCGGCATGAAGTCGCGAGATTCCTCGAGATTAAATGCATCCGCGGCCGGATCGCGTTTGGTGATCTGTTCCCAACCGTTGTAGATGGTCGGCGTGTTCCAACGCTTGAGCTGGAGAAGGTCGGCGTGACTTATCTTGTTCATGCTTCAATCCGTCGTGGGTTGATTTTCGAAAAGGGACTCTTTCCCGCTTCGCAAATGCCGGCGGATCCGAGACTCGGCCTTGTCAGCTGACGACGCCTCACAAAGATCGTCGAGCAACTGCAGGTGCCGGTCATAGCTAGTCGGCTGCATCGGACTGATCAGCGCCGTCTGGTGGAACAGGCTGAGATTGACCACCCGCTCGAAGCACGAGATCAACGCGTCACACTCCGTCAAAGCCACCAGCGCCTGATGAAACGCAAAGTCCTCCGTCCACAACTGCCGACCGGCATCCGCCGCCTTGTCGGCGGCACGGGCCAGCTTGCGCAGACGGGGAATCGCCTTGCGAAGCTTCTCACCGCGGTAAAGACGCGCGCTCTGGCACTCCAACGCCTCCCGGAGGAGAAGTTCACCTCGCACATCCTCGATGCTTGGCGGCCGCACAAAAGTGCCCTGGCGGCGACGGGTCGTCAGAAACCCCTCGTGCGTCAATCGTTGCACGGCATCCGATACGGGAATCAGACTGATGCCGAGTTCCTCCGCGACTCGCTTGCGATCCACCAGATCGCCCGGGCGCAGATCGCGCCGAAGCAGCAGGTTGAAAATGTGATCGTAGGCCCGTTCGGCAAATGTTGCGCTCATGTCTGACTCGATTGTGAGAATACGATTATACATGCCTCGTAACATGTTACAACGGTGCAGCTGGCCGCATGGCGATCAAATGACAGGTGATTCGTACATCACTTGAGAACTGGATACGCGCACGTCTCACTGGCAACGGTGGACATGTGCGGAAAGGCCCCCCTTTGGTGGGGCGAGAAATGGGCCGATAAGCCTCTTCCCTAGCGGGCACGTGTGGGAGTCACACACGCAGGTTGGCCACGAGTCGCAGACTGGTTATGTGGGCGAGACATGTGTCGCCCAGACCGCAACCGTTCGTGCCTCATGACGACAACACCTGCGGCAGTTACGGCAAGAGCGCTGGGCACAGCGCACCAATCGACCGGGGCACTGAACTGAACCTAATCCCTTCGCGGTGAATCCACCCACTGGCAGGGAGATCGCAACGCGCACAGGTGAAACGCACCTCTGAAGTTCTTGATCGACCTGAAAGTGCGGAGGTGGCCCACACCCGAGTAGGCAAGATCAGGAGCGTCGCTCGATTCTCCAAAGAGGGGGTCGCGCCAACCTTTTGATGACACCAGCGATTTTCTCGGGACACTCCTTTGCGCAAGAGGTCACTCCGACCTCTGAAGTTTGGCACAATCAAAAAGCCCAGATGCCTTCCCGGCCGGAGAGGGGGGGGCGGCAGCCGAGCGACCAGTCATGACACAGGTTCGAGGAGAGACAACTCGCGCCGGCTGTTAACCTGACAGCCAAAGGTTCGAACCCCCCCGAAAGATGCTCTCCTGGTTAACAGCAAATCCTCTTTTCGCGTTAACCTGCCGCCCGCGATTCCGTAACCAGTTGTCTTCGTTCGAGGGCCACCGTAGCGGACTCGAACTTTCGTAACCCTCACCCGTTTCAGCATTTGTGAAAACCGGTCGCGCGCGAGTCGTTACGAAGAGAGTTGTGCACGGGGAGCTCGGAAGAAAACAAAACAAACTTCTACACCCCAAGCGGTTAACACCCGGGCCAAAGCGATTTGGCCCTTTTTCTTCGGGTTTTAGCGGGTTTTTCGCCCGTTCGCCGCGCTCTGAGTTTTGTCCCCCTGATGGCGGTTTCTTCGGTGACAATTTCTCGTTTACCTCTGCGGAGGGGCCGAGACTCTGAGACTCTGGGAAGAGTGGTTAACAGACAGAGACCATCTTGGGCCAAAGGGCCCGATTTGCTGTTAACCGCCTTGTCCGAGGTTCGAGTCCACGTCGGGCGCCCGAAGCATACGGATGACGCCAGAACCGGAGGTGTTCCCGTCGAACCTCATTGACACGGCCTGTGTCTTCAGCAACAAACCAGTTCTGAGAAAGGGCACTATGAGAACAGCTCGGGTTGTCGCAGTCGATCGGGATCTCTACACGGTTCGGCCAGCTGGTGGCGAGGATATCCAGGCGCGGCTATCTGGACGGTTTCGGCATGAAGCTGAGGATGCGACGAAACTCCCCAGCGTGGGCGACAGCGTGGCCGTCGAGATTTCTGGCGAAGTGGGCGTGATTCACGATGTCTTGCCACGGGATACGGTTCTTCGACGGAAGCGACCAGGGAAGGACATCGACTTTCAGCTGATCGCTGCGAACATCGACGTTGCTTTCATTGTTCAGGGCTGCCACTTCGATTTCAACGTCAGGCGATTGGATCGGTACCTGATAGTCTGCAGAGACGGCGGGATCCGCCCCGTGATTGTTCTCTCGAAGACCGATCTCGTACGGGAGGACGACTTGGCTGGCATGATCCAGAAGATCCGGGACGCTGGGATCGATGCGGAAATCCTCGGCATTTCGAATGTGACCGGGGAAGGGTTGAACGGATTGACCGGTATGCTTGAGCCAGGTCTGACGTACTGCCTGCTCGGATCCTCGGGTGTTGGAAAGACGACTCTGATCAATCGATTGCTTGGCACGGATTACGAGACGCAGGCATGCTCGGCCACGGGAGAGGGAATCCACACGACAGCTCGGCGACAGCTAATCGAGATGGATAACGGAGCCTATCTCGTGGACACACCTGGCATGAGGGAACTTGGGATATTGGACGCCGATGACGGGATCTCGGAGAGCTTCTCAAATATCGCCGATCTAGCGGCTGAATGCCGGTTCTCCGACTGCACGCACACTCATGAACCCGGCTGTGCGGTTCGCGGCTCCGTGGACGAGGGTGAATTGGACAGCTACCACAAGCTGGTCCAAGAGAATGAACGGAACGCCCAGACATATCATGAGCGGCGGCAGGCCGATCGACAATTCGGCAAGCACTGTAAGGCCGTCATGAAGCACAAGACTCGCGACGCATAGAATGCGTGTGCAGCCCCCACGCGAACGTGCATTGTTTCCTTACGGCAACTTTGCAATGACGGACTCCACGTTTGCTTCCACCTGATGGAATGATGCTTCGCTCCCCAGTGTCTTATACAGGTTCGCGGTCCACTCGAATCCTTTGCCCTGTTCGCCGGTCAACACGCAAGGGCGCGGGAAGAGCAGTCCGGCGAAGATTGGCACATCGCCGAATCGCAAAACACCAAGCAGCGCTGTTTCACCATCGTGCCGATTCGGGCACTCTCCTAGGATGACACCAGCAATGCCCGGTTCGACGGCTGCCGCGTAGATCGCGGGCACGGCGTGATTACCCTTGCCCATCAGGTAGATCGTTTTGGCCTGCGCTTTTCGTTGCCGACTCAGCGCCTGGTATGCCGCGAGCGCGTCGTTGACTTGTAGTGAAGTCGACGTGTGACCCACGAGCGCCGCGTGCCGACGTAGGTGTCGGTCGGTCAGACGCGATGTTTCGAGGATGAAAACGTTGAAGCCAGAGGCAGCGAGCGTTCGTGCCGCCGCGGTTGATTCTTCGATGGTGTCCTCAGTCAATAGGACAATCATCCTGGATGACGGGCTTTTCGCGTTAATTAGGGTGGAGTTGTGACGGAGTGTGGAGTCGATGATTAGCGTACCGTCTTCCTGCTGCAGGCCTTCGGCTGTTTTTGTGCCGCCGAGTTGTAACTGGACCTTAGGTGAGTCAAACGCGGTGGGCAGAACTTCTTCGCGAAGAGCTGCCGACAGGCTGGTTTTGAGTTTATTGAATTCATCACGAGTGTTAATTTCGTACGTGGGTGTCTTCGGCGTGAATTGAATCTGAAGGCTCTTGGCCTTGACGGGTTTACCTTCGAGTTTCCAGCCTTCGGTTCGACTGCCAGTGAAACACTGCAGGTTATTCCTGTCACCGAGGAAATTCTGATTGGCCTCGAATTGCCTGCGCTGCTGCTCCGATACCCCCGGCAGTTTCGGCGTTTCAGGTTTCAACCATTGCGCGAGCCATTGATGTTCAGCCTGAATCACCTTCGGCGTGTAGCCGTGGCGGCCGGGAAAGGTAACGTAGCTGAAGTTGTCTGGTGTTCCGAGCACGCGATAGAGCGCGGTCATCCAGTCGGCCACTGGTTGCGGGTTGTTGTAAAGAGTGTCTTCCGTCGCCTGAACCACGCGGAGCGCTCGCGGCGCGCCGACACCGTAGAGCTCGCCGTATGGCTGTTGGTAGTAGTTGTAGAATAGATGCACGTCGCATGTGGACGGGATGGTTGATTCGTAGCGGTGAACCGTGGTGAAGCCTTGGCACGCGACAGCGGCCTTTAGTCGCTCATCCGCCGCGAACGACCAGAAAGTCCGAGCTGATCCGCCCGACAGGCCGGCCATGCTGTTTTGATTCCCTTGGAACTGGAATTCTCCGTGGTTTGAATTAGCATCGAA
>CAZJRB010000183.1:0-9079 GCA_964547995.1 uncultured Planctomycetaceae bacterium
CGGTTAGGGCCATGTGGTGCGAAACCCCGTCTGGCGGGTGGTTAGGAAATTGTGATTCCCGGCCCCACATCGCCACGGATGCCATTGACTAACACGCTTCGGTGTGCGTCACCTCGGTCAGTTACATCCAGACCAGGTGCCGGACCTCATGGCGACAACAAAGTCTAGGTTCATGGTCAGAACTTGATGCGCCGCATAGGGTTATGGAATCCTGTGGCTTTTTCCGAATTCTCATGTCATAAAGTGGAGCAGCTGTTGTCTAATCTGTAGGAAAGGAGATTTTGCACTCGTGAACGACCTTGACGCCTACGAGATTCTGATCCGAGAACACGAGCAGATGCTACAAAGCTATCTGCTGGCGATGGTTCGCGACCCATCGTTGGCTGAGGATCTCGCCCAACAGGCGTTTGTGCGGGCGTACCAGAAGCTCTCCACGCTGAAGAAGAAGGAGTCTTTTGCTGCGTGGCTGCGTACGATCGCGAGAAATCTGGCGATCAACGAGTTGAAGCACCGCAAGCACGAAGTGCCCACCGATCCGGCAGTCATCGAGGGAATGGAGGACATCTTCCGGCCGCTGGATGCGCCCGGTACGGCCGACACATGGGCCGAACGGGTTCGAACCGTGGAACTCTGCTTCGGGAAGCTTTCCGAAGTCCTGCGGCAAACTTGCACCCTCCACTATATGCGGGACATGAAGGTCAAGCATATTGCCGACGAGCTCTCGATAAGCATCGCCGCGGTTCTGAAGCGGCTGGAACGAGGTCGAAGCGCCGTTCGGCGATGTGTGGAGAAGCAACTGGGACTGGAGCAGATCTAATGGATTCGTCGGACGAACGACACGACGTTGCGATGCGTGCCGAAGGACGCGACCTCGCTTGCGAGGCGATCCTTCGCTCCGGTTTTGGCGAGCGGGAGACGCACGTTGGCGACCGGGCGATCGCGCAGCTCCGCAAGCAACACGAAGAAACGCCCGAGACACCGAACACGCCGCCGCTCGCAGCAACTCCACAGCCAGCGTCACGGTCTCGGCGCCGAGGTGCGTGGTGGATTGCCGTCGCGGCCACGGCCGCCGCCGTGGTTGCCTTCGTCAGCTGGCGATCTCTGCCCGTCCGCGAGGTCGACCGGAACCGCAGGGAGGTGGCCGAGTACCCGACTCCGGTGGCGTCGGGGTCCTACGAAGTTGCCGGGGGCGGGCCCATTCGCCGTGAAGCGACGCTGACCACGGAGGAGAAGGAGGCCGAGGTCGTTTTGGGCGGCTATTGCACGGTGAAGATCAAGCCGAACAGCAAGGCGAAGATCGAAGGCAGCGAGGGCAACGAGTGCATTGTACTGGAACAAGGTGGCGTGGTTTCGAAAGTCGATCGGGGCGTGGGTGAATACAGCGTACGCACAACGCTTGGAACGGTTTCCGTGACGGGAACGGAGTTCGAAGTGAGTGTTCTCGAAGAAAAAGGCATCGATGGAATGAATATAAAGCAACTACTGGTTCGCGTGATTGCCGGGTCCGTATTGGTCTCGGGAGTCACCATGGATACGACCGTCAAAGCGGGCGAGCAGCGTGTCTACACGACGTCCGCGGCCAAAGCCCCCGTTCCCAGCCCACAGGCCCAAGCAAAGGCTTTGGCGCTGATCAAAGAGATCTACGGGAAAGAATACGAGGCGGCCACAACGCCGGAGAAGAAGGAAGCACTTGCGGGGACGTTGCTGGCCCTGGCCCGCGAGACCAAGGCGTTGCCGGATCGCTATGCCATCCTCCGAGTCGCCCGGACGTTGTCGATTGCCGCGGGTAGCCCGGTTTGCTTTCAGGCTGTGGATGAAATGGCCAACGGCTTCCAGATCGACGGTCTGGACATGAAAGTCAAAGTGCTGCCCCACTGTGGCGCGAAGGCAACCGCCGAGCGGTGCAGGGCGATTGCACAGACGGGCATTGCCCTGGTCCATCAGGCCCTTGCAGAAGATCGACACGCTTTGGCGCAGGAGGTGATCGGCGCGACTTCCGCGGCAGCACGCAAATCCAAGGACGTTACTTTGGTGAACCAGGCTGGTGATCTTGGGAAGAAGATCGAGGCTGTAGTGAAAGCCTACGCGGAAGTGAAAGTCGCCAAAGCGGACCTCGCAGCGAATGCCGCCGATCCCGCAGCGAATCTGACCGTTGGGAAGTACTATTGCTTCTTGAAGGGAGACTGGGGCAAGGGACTGCCCTTGCTGGCGCGGAGCAGCGATCCGACCCTCAAACCCCTGGCAGACAAGGAGCTTCAGGGAGTCACCGCAGCAGTAGATCAGCTGGCTTTGGGAGACGGCTGGTGGGCGCTGGCGGAAAGCGATCCGGCGAAAGACGAGATTCGGCGTCACGCTGCTGTCTGGTACCACAAAGCACTGCCGGGGTTGACGGGGCTGAAGAAATTGCGGGTTGCGAAACGCTTGGAGGAGGTTCCCGCTGCTGGTGCGGTTGCGGCGGTATCGAAAGAAGTCGCGGTTGCGACGCCCGCTCGTCCTTCTCCGATTCAACGACCGCCGAGGAAACCGAAACTTTCAAAAGAACTCACCATCAACCTGCCCGGCGGGGTGAAGATGGAGTTCGTGCTGATCCCGGCGGGTGAGTTTATGATGGGCTCGACGGAGGCGGAACAAGCGGCGGCGATCAACCATCCGGAGGTCCATGACCGGTTTTGGACCGACAAGGTTCCTTCGGAGGGACCGCAGCACAAGGTGAAGGTCTCGAAGCCGTTCTACCTGGGCAAGTACGAAGTGACGCAGGCGCAGTGGGAGTCGGTGATGGGGAGCAATCCATCGGAGTTCCCAGGACCGCAGAACCCCGTGGACAAGGTGAGTTGGGATGATGTCCAGGCGTTTTCGGCAAAGCTGAACGCGGAGTTTCAGCGGAAAGGGATGCGATTCGGTTTGCCAACGGAGGCCGCCTGGGAATATGCGTGTCGCGCGGGCACGACCACCGCGTATAGCTTTGGAAATAATTCGGCAATGCTCGCTCAGCACGGTTGGTCCTCGAAGAATTCGGAGCGGCGGTCACATCCTGTGGGGCAAGGAAAGCCGAATGCGTGGGGACTCTACGACATGCACGGGAACGTATGGGAATGGTGTTCGGACTGGCATGCGAAGGACTATTACTCGAAGTCACCTCCGGTCGACCCCGTAGGTCCTCCTACTGGCTCGCACCGCGTGTTTCGCGGCGGCAGTTGGAGCCACCCTCCGAGGCACTGCCGTGCAGCGTATCGTCGTGGCGACCTCCCACCAGGCGAAAGCCGGCGCGACCTGGGGTTCCGCCTGGCCTTGGTCTCCATCAAAGAGATCGGGCGGTCTGGATCGGTCGAGGCCCCTGAATCGACTGGTCACCTTGCGGAGCTGTTTGCCCGGATCGAGGCCCGCGACCTGCCCAAAGGGTATAAGGGCGCCGCACATCAGGAATATGTCGACCGTCGCAAAGCAGGACTGACCGGAGAACAGCGGAGCCGTATCGGACGATTGTGGAAGGAGAAGCAGAAGTTGCATCCCGATATGCCCGATCGGGGTGCGTCGTTCGTGAAGATCATGGAATACGTAGCGGTAACGACGCCGAATCCTTCTGGAGGAGTCGCCCCCGAGAAGCCTCAACTTCCCATCGCGCTGAAGAAAGTACTTCGGCTGCACTATTCGTTCGACAAGGACGAGGGTGACCGAGTCCTGGACCAAAGCGGCAAAGGACACCACGGCAAGGTGGCCGGGCCGAAGTGGGTCGCCGACGCCCGGGGACCGGACAACGGGGCCTACGTGTTCGACGGAGTCGACGACGTGATCGTGCTGCCCAACACGGCTATGGGCAACGCCCCGGCGCTGACCCTTTGCATGTGGGCGAAATTGCCGCGGTATGATCGAAATGATCGAAAGAGTTGGCCGGCACTAATCGGCAGCTACTACGGGAACGAGCATCGTAACACGAGCATCGGGATCTCGCGTCACAAAGGCAAGTTTCGGACGGAGATCACGACGGATCGGAGGACCTTCCCGTTATACGAAGGAAGCCTGCCGATCCCGTGGGATACGTGGTTCCACGTCGCGCTTGTGTACGACGGTGCCACCTTGACGGAGTATCTCAACGGCGTGCGGGGGGCGTCGATGGAAGCGTCGGGCAACATGGCCACCCCGACGGAGTTATTCCTCGGACGAGACCATACCGCGTATGACGCGATTCGCGGCACGCTCGACGAAGTCATGATTTTCGGTGCCGCCCTGACGGAAGAGCAGATCAAGATGCTCTTCGAAGGTCAGGGTGTCAAGGAATGACACTGAGTCGCAACCTACTGTGAGACGGCGAGGGACGAATAGGACGGAGAGGCAACCATGAAGCTCGCGAGACAGAACCAATTGGCGATCGTGTTCATCCTGATTGCGGTAACTCCGGTCGCGGGGAGTTCCGTTCTTGCGGAAGTGAAGGTGGCTCCTCCCCTTACCAACAACATGGTGCTGCAGCGGAACGTGAATGTCCCGATCTGGGGAACCGCGGCGCCGGGTGGGGATGTCACGGTTTCCTTTCACGGCCAGCGCAAGCAGACCACAGCCGATGCCGCCGGCCGGTGGAAGTTGGCCCTGTCGCCCATGAAAGCCGGCGGGCCGCACACCATGACGATTGCGGGAAAGGCAAACACCCTCACGCTGAGCAATGTCCTTATCGGGGAGGTGTGGATTTGCACGGGCCAGTCGAACATGGATTTTCCGCTCACCGCGTTTCGGGCGAAATACGACGCTGAGGTAGAGGCGGCGGACATGACCGAGGTCCGCCTCGCAAACTTCGATACCAAAGGACAAGGTACCGCCTGGCGGGAATGTACGCCTGCGACTGCCAGTGGCTTTTCGGCCACGGGTTTCTTCTTCGGCCGGGAACTCCATCGGAAATTGAAAGTTCCGATTGGACTGATCGAGGGTGCCTTGGGCGGAACGCAACTGGAAACCTGGATGAGCCCTGCCGCCGCCGAAGAGTGCCCTGAACTGAAATGGGGACAGTTGTACAAGTGGAAGAGGGTCGGCGAGAACTACCCTCAGATCAAGGCCATGATGCCCTACCCCATCCGCGGTGCGATCTGGTACCAGGGCGAAATGAACGGAACGGCCAACACCGGTCACACCTACGCGCATCATTTCGCCGCGATGGTCAAACACTGGCGCAAAGACTGGGGCCTGGGGGATTTCCCCGTGCTCTATGTGCAGTTGCCGAACTACCTGAAACCGCAAACCGACAACCCCAAGGACGACTCTCAACGTGCGTGGCCGGCGCTTCGCGAAGCGCAGCGCATGTGCCTGAACTTGAAGAACACTGGCATGGCGGTCACGATCGACATTGGAATGGCGGACAACATTCATCCCGTCAATAAGCTGGATGTCGGTAAGCGACTGGCTTTGAATGCTCGTGCGTTGGTCTACGGCGAGAAGGACCTCGTGTACTCGGGGCCTATCTACCGCGACATGGCAATTGAAGGAAATCGCATCCGCCTGAATTTCGACCACGTCGGCAGCGGTTTGGTTTCAACGACCGGGCAGAAGCTCCGGGGTTTCGGCATCGCCAGTGACGACATGCGTTTTGTGTGGGCCGATGCGGTCATTGACGGCGGCAGCGTACTCGTCAGCAGCCCCCAAGTTCCCAACCCCAAACACGCGGTCTACGCCTGGGCGATCAACCCAATCATCAGCCTTTTCAACCGCGAAGGTCTGCCGGCGTCGCCCTTCAAGACATGGATCGATCCGCCACCGAACAAGGTGGCCGTGCCGCAGCCAGAAGCTCCGACGATGAACATCTGGATTGCCGCGCTCCAGGGCAACGCGGACGCCGTTCGGCAGAGCATTGCCGCAGGCGCCGACGCGAACGGCAAGGCAGAAAAAGGCAACTCGCCGCTCTTTCTCGCAGCGCTCCGCGGACATACCGAGGCGGCCAAGGTGTTACTCGACCATGGCGCCGATCCGAACATCAAGAACGACAAGGGAGACACGCCCCTGCACATGGCGGCCTTCTACGCTCATCCCGATTTTGTCGCACTGCTAATCGACAGACGCGCGGATGTCGACGTGAAGAACAATCAGGGGAAAACGCCGTCGGATAATGTTGCCGGGCCATGGAGCGTCCGCCTTGAACGTATGTACTTACAGTTTGCCGGCGCCGCAGGCATGAAACTCGATCTCGAACGAATCAAAGTAGCCCGTCTGAAGGTAGCCGAGCTTCTCCGGACACAGGACGCGGCCCCCGCGAAAGGAGAGTCCTCTCCGACAAGTACCGAAGGGCGCACATCCCGCTCCCCATCGGCGACAGCTTGGGAGCAATCCTACAAAGCGGGATACGTTGACAGCCAGGGGCGCTTCGCTGGCGGGTCTGAGATCCTTCACCTGGAAGGCCACAAAGGCAAACTCTACGCCGCCAATAGCTATTGGATGGAGCCGAGCAACATTTGGTACGGCGGCAAGGATCCGAAAACGCCCTGGTCCCAGATTCTTCGCCTCGACCGCCCAAACGGCAAATGGGAAGTCGACCTTGAGTTAGGCCCCAATAATCTCCGTGCGGAGAACCTCAAGTCGGTCACCTTTGGAACGGATGGTGCAGGCAACAGTCTTGAGAGGCCCGTCACACTGCTGATCGCCACCGCGTACTCTCCGAATGCTAAAGGCGCCGACATCAATGTTTTTGTTCGTGATGACGACGCAGGGACATGGGAGAAAACGGTCTTAATCAGCGGCACTGGTGAAAGCGGCGAGAACAACTCGACTCGGTGCATGACGGTTTATCGAGACCGGGTCACCGGCGTGGACCGCCTGTTCTTACCCGTCGGCCTGCTCGGGATTTTCACCGGAGTCTACGATGCTGATGTGCCGGGAAAAATTCGATGGGATAAAACTCCGGAGACCGGGCGCTTAGACAAACGCTCGCTAGCCATCATCGAGGCCAATAATTCGCTCGTCTATTCCAGCGGAACGAAGATCTACAAACGGAATGACGGTCCCTCTCCGACGCATTCGATGATCTTCGATGCGAGTCAGCTATCGAAAGGCCCCGTCGCTTCGCCGGTGGGAGGCGTTCGCGGTCTGTCGGTCATCCCAAATCCCGAGGGACCGAGCGAATCACTGTTGTTTGTGTGGGCGCCCGACTCTAAGTCCCGAAGCTGTGTCGTCCGACTCGATCAGGATGAAAACGGCAAGTACATGCACACGAAGGAAGAGTGTGTCGCGGACTTGATGAGCGAATACCTCTCCGGCAATCCCGTCTACTACACATTGGCGGGCTACAACCAGATCCTGCCGGTATTGCATCCAATAACCAAAGAACCCGCTTATCTGATGGGGTTTGAAAGCTGGGTCGGTGGCCGGCAGTTTTCATGCTGGCAAGGCAATGAGCGCGGAGGCTTTTATGCCGGCGCGATGTATGCGATTCGCGATAAGAACGCTCAATACTGGTTGAACGAAGTGAACGGCCCGACCAACGTTGAACAGAGCCCGTTGCAGTCGGTTCGAACCTATGAAGTCTCCCCGTTCGAGTCCGAAAAAGGGAAGGTGATCTACTTCGGTGGCTTCGTCGCTGACCACGGACCATCTCCCAACACAGCCTGGATGTATAAGACCTCGATTGAAAACGCGCTACGCAAAGACGCCCCTCGACCGGTTCGCCTGACGCCTGAGCAAAGCAAAGCTCAACTCGCGGCATTAAGACAGCCTTACCGCTTCGAGTATCGCGAAAAGCCAGCGTTCACCATCCAGATTCCAGGAGAGTTTGCCCGAGGGAATGCGACTGGCGGAAATGTGTTCCATGCTAAGAAAGCGTTCAACACACTTTCCATAAGTGTCAGCCAATCTGGAGATCCTCATCAAGCCGCCAAACGATACGTCGAGTCGCTAAAACGGGTGGGCAATGGGAAGGCTGAATTAGTCAGGCAAAGCAAAACCAAACTTCCCGATGGGACTCCGGCAATGGAGTTTCTTGTCAAATGGGTGACCAAGCAGAATGCGGTACAAACCACTCAGGCCCTGACTGCGTGTGACGACGGCCATTCCGTCACAATAGCCACCCACACCTGGGAAGTGGGGCTGCCGGACAAGCGGTTCTTTTTCACCCTGAAGTTTGAGTAACCCACTTAGCAAAACCAGTCTTCGAGATTTCACCAAACCAAAGACAGAGTTCGAGTCAGAGACAAATCCCACGGGCAGGGAGAAGGAGACATTCAGATGAGCCATCAGTCACTTTCGATGTTTGCAAACACGGTCGCGTTTCTTTGCACGTTATTCGCAGCTTCGGCGCCTTTAGAAGCCAACGACGAGGTCCGCGCCGCATTAAGAAACTACAAACTGATCTATGATCTCGATCTGGCCAAGCTCGGTCGACCGGTCAGGTATGACGTCGACGAAAGCACGAGATTTGTTGGTGAATTCGACCGGATCGCCTACTGGCTGGAACTGCAGAAGCCGGGCGAGGAAGACAAGTTCGTTTGCGTCTCGATGGACGCCTTCACCGACGACGCGGCGAAGATCGGCGTGCCGACCACCGGAAGCCAGGCGGCTTTTCAGACGATGGTCGCGAAATTGAACGTCCTCTCGAATGTCGACGGCGTCAAACAAGGCCGGGGCCTCTCGGGCGGGAACATCGAGTTCTGGCCCAACAAGTATGCGCCGCTCAACGGGGCGAATATACCGGGCGCCAATGCCGAGGCCTTTGATTTCGGGGATCGAAAAGGGCCGCTTGAAGGCGGCTACGGCTGCATGCAGGTCCACAATCACGCCGCCCGGCAAACGATCTTCGCGATTAACAACTGGAACGGGGGCGCGAAGGCCGACATCGGCATCGGTAACAGTCCCGGCCAGCATCGCGACTGGACCTTCGCGGGCAACGGCGAACAGTACCAGAGCAAGCGGCTCCGTATCCTGGTACGACCCACAGGAAAACCCGCAAAGCCCAAGGAGCCGGGCTGGGAAAGATCCTATGCGGCGGGCAAGACGGACGTAAACGGACAGTTTCTCGGCGGATCGGAGATCTTTCACATTGAAAGCCACAAAGGCAAGCTCTATGCCGCCACCAGCTACTGGGAGGACGAGAACAACACGTACTACAGTAACG
>CAZJRB010000184.1:0-8261 GCA_964547995.1 uncultured Planctomycetaceae bacterium
AGGTTTCGAGTTTTCCATTTTTTGGCCAAAAATCACGCTTGATTGAGGACTAGTTTCCCCTTTCCACCTTTTCCCTTCGTCCGTGTCGAGTTACTTCAGATGGCTGAATAGTTACCAATTTTCAATCTCCAATTTTCAATCCGCCCTGAAACGACTTAACTTCCCGAAAAAGAGCAAACCATGCCCCAAAAAACCATGAAAGCCCTGGTGCTCCACGCCGTCGGCGACGACCGATATGAAGACGTACCGAAGCCGGCCGTTACCCCGGGTGAGGCGCTCGTCCGCGTTGGCTTCTGCGGTGTGTGCGGGTCGGATATTCCCCGGACGTTCGTCAAGGGGACGTACCATTTTCCCACAATTTGCGGCCACGAATTTGCCGGCACCGTCGAAGCCGTCGGCGATGGGATCGACGCGTACAAGCCGGGCGACCGGGTGGTGGTCTTTCCGCTGTTGTGGTGCGGCAAGTGCCCCGCGTGCGAGTTGGGCAAGTACGTCATGTGCGAGGACTACGATTACTACGGCTCGCGACGCGACGGCGGGTTTGCAGAATATGTCTCGGTCCCGCCGAAGAACCTCGTGCCGGTGCCCGAGGGAGTCTCGATGGAAGCTGCTTCCATGACCGAGCCGGCGGCCGTGGCCATGCACGCCCTGAAACGGGCCGGCGGCGGATTTACCGGTCAGGCCGTCGTCATCTTCGGGGCAGGGCCGATCGGACTGATGGCCGCACAGTGGGCCCGGATGATGGGCGCCGCAAAGGTCGCCGTCTTCGATCTGATTCCCGAAAAACTCGAAATGGCCAAGAAACTCGGCTTCGACATGGCGTTCAACGTGAAAGAGTGCGACGCGGTCGAGAAAATCAACGATCTGACCGGCGGCCGCGGGGCCGAGGTCTGCGTCGAAGGTGCCGGCGTGCCGCTTACGTTTACCCAGGCAGTCGCCGCCGCGCGGTCGATGGGCCGGGTCGTGATCCTCGGCAACCCGTCGGGCAACGTCACGTTGCCGGCGCCATTGATCTCGCAGGCCATGCGGCGCGAATTAGACATCCTGGGTGTGTGGAATTCCGAATTCAGCGCCTGCGGCAACAACGACGACTGGCGGGCGGTGCTCGATGCGGTTGCCCGGGGAAGCGTTGATCTCGATTCGCTGATTACCCATCGCGTGCCGCTCGAAAAGGCTTTCGACGCACTGAAGATGATGAACGAGCAAAGTGAGTTCTTTGCGAAAGTACTAATACAACCGTAAGGGATGACTCAAAGAATAACTTCGGCTAATACAACCGCCCCTTGTTCCCATGCTCTGCAAGGGAACAAGAAATAACGAGAAATACAAAAGCAAGAACAACTTCCCAACAAGAGAAAGAGTGAAAACGATGAAAGCTGCCGTCCTTGAGGAATTGGAAAAGATCGTAGTCAAAGAGGTGGAGGATCCGGAAATCGGCGACAATTCGGCCTTGTTGAAGGTCGAAGCGGTTTCGATCTGCGGTTCGGACATCCGCATATTTCACCACGGCAATCCGCGATTGAAGACACCCGCGATCATCGGCCACGAGACGGCGGGTACCATTGTGAAGGTCGGCAAGAACGTCACCCGGATCAAGGAGGGCGATCGGGTGGCGGTCGGGGCCGACGTGCCGTGCGGACAGTGTGATTGGTGCCGTAACGGTCTGGGCAATAACTGCGCGATCAACTACGCGATCGGCTATCAGATTCCCGGCTCGTTCGCCGAATACATGGAGTTGACGCCGCTGGTGCTCGACGAAGGCCCGGTGTCAACGTTTTCCGAGAAGCTCAGTTTCGACGACGCCGCGCTGGCCGAGCCGCTCGCCTGCGTCCTTAACGGCCTGGAACTGGTCAATATGAGCCTCGGCAAGTCGATCGCCATCATCGGCCTTGGCCCGATCGGCTGCCTGATGATCGACGCCGCCCGCGCGATGGGCGCCACGAAGATCATCGCCGCGGAGATGGTCGACATGCGGATGGAGATCGCCAAAAAGTACGGGGCCGACGTTTACATCAATTCGGCGAAGGAGGACCTCGTGGCGCGCTGCCGCGAGGAGACCGGCGGCCACGGCCCCGACATCGTCATGACGACGTGCCCTTCGGTCCAAGTCCACGAAATGGCCATCGAGATGGTCAACCACCGTGGCTACGTGAACCTGTTCGGCGGCCTGGGCAAGGACGTCCGCCCGATGTCGGTCCTGTCGAACACGATCCACTACAAGGAGTGCTTCATCACCGGCTCGCACGGCAGCGTGCCGCGGCAACACACCCTGGCGGTCAAGATGCTCGAGGCCGGCATGGTCCGCACTCAGCCGATCATCACGCATCACTTCCCGCTCGAGAAAATCAACGAGGCCTTCGACACGATGCAGAGCCAGAAGGGAATGAAAATCGTTATCCACCCGCACGGGGATTGACGCCGCTTGCGGCTTCGCAACCAAGAATATCAAACTGCGAAAGCAATCACCATGTCCTCAATCAAAGAACAACTCGTCGAATACGGCAAGAAAATCTACGCCGCTCATCTTGTCGTGGGCGCCGGCGGCAACATCAGCGCCCGCGACGGCGAGATTATCTGGATGAAGCCCAGCGGATTCGCCATGGAAGACGTGACCCCGGGCGATCTATGCGGCATGAAGATCGACTCGGGCCGGCAGGTCGAGGGCCCCCACAAACCGACCTCCGAGTTCAACATGCACCTGGCGGTCTACCACAACCGACCCGACGTGAACGCGGTCTTCCACGTCCACTCGCCGTGGCTTTGCGGCGTGGTCAGCGCCGGCATCGAGTTCGACAAGATGCCGATGTTCGGCGAGTTCATCAACGATCTCGGTCGGCGTGCGACGGTGCCGTACGTCACGCCCACGACCGAGGTCCTCGCCGCTCTGGTCGGCGACGCGTCCAAGGAAGCCGACACGATCTTCATGTGCAACCACGGCGTCTGTTGCGTGGGAGTGAACATGAAGCAGGCGTACTGGCGCTGCCTGATCGCGGAAGACACGGCCAAGTCGCTGGTGGCTGCCATGGTCGTCGGCAAGCCGCAGTTGCTCACACCCGAGCAGGAAGTCGATCTGATGTCGCGGCCCGGCCCGCAGCACCGGGTCAAGATGATGGAGAAGTAAACAACAGCACCGTCTCGGCATCCTGGCCCGGAAGAAGATGCCCGTAGGTATCTATCCAAACCGTGCGAACTATTCGCCTGAGGAGTGAAGCAAATGAAAGTGTCGATGTGGTATAACAACCGCGATATTCGCATCGAAGAGATGCCCACCCCGAAGCCCGGTCCGAGAGAAATGTTGGTCAAAGTGATGTCATGCGGTATCTGCGGAAGCGATGTTGTTCAGTGGTACCGGCTGCCCAGGGCACCGCTCGTGCAAGGCCATGAACTTGGCGCGGAGGTCGTCGAGGTTGGAAACGCCCTGACGAAATACAAACCGAACGATCGGGTATTCATAGCACCCAAGGTGCCGTGCCTGAAATGCTATTACTGTAAGAACGGCCACTATCCTCAGTGCACAGAAGTCAAAGAAAGGCTGCCTGGCGCATTTGCTCAATATGTTCTGGTACCCGAGCGTATTGTAGAGAACGGAACACTATTACTACCTGACAACGTGACCTATGATCAAAGCACGTTCGTCGAACCCCTTGCCTGCGTCGTCAGGGCTCAAAGGCTGGCCAATCTGAAAGAAGGCCAAAACGTGATCGTGCTCGGCTGTGGCATGTCAGGGTTGCTTCACGTGAAGCTGGCCCATACCCAAAACGCTCGACCTATCGCCTCGGATATCAATCCAAACCGACTGGCATTTGCCCAAGAGGCCGGTGCGGCAATGACCATCGATGCAGCAGAGAACGTCCCGGAATGCCTGGTCGCGGAAACGGGAAGGCTCGCCGACGTGGTGATTCTGTGTACGTCTGCCATACCTGCAGTGGAACATGCCTGGAAATGCGTAGATAAGGGAGGTACGGTCGTCTTCTTTGCCGTTCCCGGGCCGGAAAAGATCGTCACGGTCCCCATCAACGATTTCTGGAGGAAAGAAATCACAATACTCACATCGTACTATAGTGGGCCACCGGATTGGGCAGAGGCCTTGCAACTGATCGCGTCGGCTGGAATAGCGGTGGACGACATGATTACACACACTCTACCGCTTAGTGAGACGGCAAAAGGTTTTGGTTTTGTTCTGGACGGGGAAAAGTCCATGAAGGTCATCATACGACCCAATGACTAGGCCGGTGTGGCGCCTAAGGTAAACAATTGTGCGCCGTGAAAAGACGGCGATTTCCAATGGGTGGGTGAAATTCCCGCCCGACGACGAGTCGCTCCAGCCGGTCATTTTAGGTGCTCTACCGGCTGTAGTCGTGTGGTCGTGGTATGCGCCCCCTTACCGCCCCGCCGGCGGTCAATCGGCTTTTTTCGCCGCCGACTTCATCCGCGATTTCTTGGCCGTCTTTCCCTCAAGCTTCGCCTCGGACTTCGATTCCGAGTTCCCCACCCGCGGCCCGATCAGCTCTTCGATTTCGTGCTCGTCGAGCGTTTCTTCCGCTTCCAGGGCCTTGGCCAGCGCGTCCAATTTGTCGCGATGCTCGACGAGCATCTCCTCGGCCCTTTCCGACGCAGCATGAAGAATCTTGAGGATCTCTTCGTCGATTACCCGGGCCGTGTGCTCGCTGAACCGGCGTGGTTCGGCCATCTCCTTGCCGAGAAAGGGATGTTCCTCACCGTCGTGGAACGCGGCCGGGCCCAGACGCTCGCTCATACCCCAGTGACTGACCATGTGGCGTGCAAGTTGCGTTGCCTTGTTCAAGTCATCCGCAGCACCGGCCGTGTACTCGTCGAAGATCAGCTTTTCGGCCACGCGCCCGCCCAGGAGGAACAGCAGCCGCATGCGGAGTTCGGTTTCGCTGATGTTGACGCGATCTTCCTCGGGCAGGAGTTGGGTGGCCCCGAGCGACCGGCCGCGCGGTATGATCGACACCTTGTGTACGCGGTCGACGCCCGGCACCAGCCACGCCAGCAGGGCATGGCCGGCTTCGTGATACGCCGTCATCGACTTCTCCTTGCCGGAGAGAACCTCCTCGCGTTTCGAGCCCATCAAGAGCTTGTCCCTGGCGTACTCGAAATCCGACATGTCGACGTGGTCCTTGTCGTGCCGGCTTGCCCAGAGCGCGGCCTCGTTGACGAGGTTTCGAATGTCGGCCCCGGTCATGCCAACGGTGCCGGAGGCGAGGCGTTCGAGGTTGACGTCGGAGTCCAGTGGCACGCCTTTCGAGTGTACTTCGAAGATCGCCAGCCGGCCTTTGAGGCTTGGGCGGTCGACCGTGATGTGGCGATCGAACCGGCCGGGCCGAAGAAGCGCCGGATCGAGCACGTCGGGACGGTTGGTGGCTGCCACCACGATCACCGACTCGGTCTGCAAAAACCCGTCCATCTCGCTGAGGATCTGGTTGAGCGTCTGTTCTCGCTCATCGTGTCCGCCGCCAAGTCCCGCCCCGCGATGGCGCCCGACCGCATCGATCTCGTCGATGAAGAGGATCGACGGCGCCGCGTCCTTCGCCGTATTGAACAGATCGCGGACGCGCGAGGCCCCGACGCCCACGAACATCTGGATAAACTCGGAGCCGTTGATGGAGAAGAAGGGGACACCGGCCTCGCCGGCGATGGCCCGGCCCAGCAAGGTCTTCCCCGTACCCGGGGGTCCCATCAACAAAAGCCCTTTCGGCACGCGACCGCCCAACCGCTGGAACTTCTCCGGGTTCTTCAGATACTCGACGACTTCCTGCAAGTCGTTCTTGACCCCCTCGAGCCCGGCAACGTCGTCGAACGTCACGCGCTGACTGCTGGAGTCATACCGTCGGGCGGGGCTCTTGCTGAACCCCGACATCAACCCGCCGCCGAACGAGTCCCGGGCACGCCGAAACAGGAACCACACGCCCGCAAACAACGCCACCGTTACCAGCAAATAGACGCCGAGCACCATCCCGGTGCTGTCGGTTTCGGGCGTGACCTTGTAGTTTGCGCCCAGTTTCTCCACCATCATGTCGTCCAGGGCGCGGTCGGGCAGAATATAGGAAGGCAGGGTGGTGACAAACTTCTTTTTCAGCAGGGGCGGTTCCTTCTCCGCCTTTTCACCTTTCGCACCACCCTCTTCCTTTGCCTCGGAATCCTTCTTCTCCGTGGCCGCCTTCTCCGCCGCCTCCGGATCGATCGGCGGTTCCTTGAATTCCCCGGTGACTTTCACACCTTGGATATTGACCTCGGAGACATTATCCTGGGCGAGTTGTTCGCGAAAGAAGCCGTACGTGATTTGCGATTGCTTCGACTCGCGCCTGCTGAATACCAGGAAAAGTATGACGAGAGCGAAGATAATCATCAGCCACACGGTGGACGTACCCGGCCCCTGCCTGGGCAACGGCTTTTGCGGCGGCGGGTTCTTGTTGTCGGGTTGATCGTCCATCGAGGGTCTCTTCCGCCGGCAAGCCCCACTTGTGAGGATGCTGCCGGCATTGTGCAGACTCATGAAAGGTTGCCAAAACGGCATGTGCCGTTTTGTGCCGGGGATTTCAGGCCGCACTGCCGACCGCCGGCAGGTATCTAAGTTCAAGATTCATCGGGTTTTCGGTCAAGTGGGCGATAGCCGACTCGAACGGCTGACTTCCACGTTGTAAGCGTGTGCAAGGTGTCGTTTTTCGCTTACTATTGACATTTTTCGAGAAGCCAAACTACCTATTTTCACGCAAAAGCGATCCAAAAAGCGCTTCAAAAAGTAGGAATCCACGTTGCCAGCGCTTCTCGGATATGCTACACTGCCGGAAGTTGACTTCCCACGTACATAGTAGAGGGTAGCACAATGGCCAAAAAATACCAGTTGGGGTGGGACAAGAATTCTCGGCGCTGGTACAAGCGATACAAGAAACGACTGTACTGGTTTCCAGCGAAGAAAGGCGAGTCGAAAGAAGCCAGCTACAAAAGGTGTTGGCAAGACTGGCTAGCGAAGAAAGAAGCGATAGACAGCGCGCAAGCATCCCCACAGATTGCGCGCTTGAGAGAAATTCTTGCCGAAGCCGAAGCTGCAAAGGAACAGTTTCAGACAATGGAAGAGAACGGAATCATCAGTGAGCACGCGCGTCAATCAGTAGAGTGGGAAATCCAGCGAATACGAAAGGAAATTGCAGCCGGTGGTGTTCCCCAGTCGCAGCCTACCTTTGCTTGGCAGGTGCAAACGACAGAAGCGCCGGACGTGGAAACAAGCATAGGGGGCAACGTGGAACAGTTTCTCTTGCAGAAGCGTGGGGAAGCCGAGCGTGGGGAAATCAGTATTGGCCGGTATGATACCCTACGCCGTTGCGCTGAGCATTTTCGGGATTGGGCTGGAAAGAAGACCGATATTACAACTCTAAACGGGGCAACGCTTATTGGCTATCATGCCGAGATACAAACAAGAGTATCAAAGAAGGAATTTTCCACAGCATACGCGAAAGACTATTGGGCAATATGTAAGCAGTTTTTCAGATGGCTATACCAACAAGAGAAGATCGACAGCCTTCCCCGAAACTTTGACGATAAGAGCTTGAAGATAAGGGTGGGCGCAAAAGCCGTCGAAACATTCACCATGAAGGAAGTGCGCACCCTTCTTGCCAACAGCAGCGAAATAACAAAGCTGTATTGGCTCTTGATGCTGAATTGTGGAATGACTCAGGTTGACATATCCAACTTGCGACACGATCAAGTGGATTGGCGTAAGAAGAGAATAAGGCGCAAGCGATCAAAAACAGAGGATTGGGAAAACGTGCCTGTTACTGATTGTCCATTATGGCCGGAAACGTACAAACTTCTTGCCAAGTTTCGCAGCGATCATCCGGAAAGAGTGCTGGTAAACGAAAAAGGAAAGGCGCTCAAGCGCGAATGGCTGCGAGAAGATGGAAAAATGACAAAAGTGGACAACATTCGCACGGCTTGCGTCCGGGTGTTTGTTAAGCTGAAGGCCGATAAAAAGCCTTTGAAGCTTATCAGGAATACTAGCGCTTCTTTGTTGGATGCTGAGTACGGCAGGCAAATATCACAGCACTTTCTCGGACACTCCCCCCGGTCGATTGCCGAAAAGCACTACATTGCACCGGATCAAGGAAAGTTTGACAATGCGATTACTTGGCTTGGGGAGCAGTTTTTGGGGGATTAGCCTACGACAGACAGATTTACGCCATTGATGCCTTAGTTCGGGTTTTGCACATTTCACGCGGTCGTTTGCGGCGGGCCAAGGGCTA
>CAZJRB010000185.1:0-8236 GCA_964547995.1 uncultured Planctomycetaceae bacterium
CAAATGGAATTACACCGCAATCCCCAGCAACAGACAGTAATTTCCCGCACGGTGCCAACTACTCGATGCACTATTTTGGAGCCAGTCCGATTTCGGCCGACTACTACGGCGATTTCGCGAGGATCGTTTCCAAGACGCTGGCCGAGGGCGACGAGTCGTTCATCGCCATGATGTCGCACGGCACCAGCGGCGACCAGCAGTGGCAGGACTATGCGAATCCCCGGAAGTCGATCTCCCGGTCGCAATACGCGGCAAAGGTTGCCGATGCCGCCTTGCGTGCCTACAAGCGAATCGAGTTCCGCGACTCGGTGCCGCTGGCGACGGCTGAGCGGCGGCTGACCATCAAGCTGGAGCTTCCCGACAAGGAAAGCCAGGACTGGGCGGAGAAGATATTCGCCGAGATGAAGGGGCGCGATCCTCGATCCAGGACCGAGGTCTATGCGCGCGAAGTCATGCTGTTGAAGGATCTTCGTGAGAGGGACGTAAAGCTCCAGGCCATCCGGATTGGCGACCTGGGCATCGCGGCCATGCCGGCCGAGGTCTATGCCATCACCGGCCTGAAGCTCAAGCAGCAGTGCCCGTTGGACGACATGTTCAACATCGAGCTGGCAAACGGCTTCCTCGGATACATACCGCCGCCGGAGGTCCGCCCGTTGGGCGGTTACAACTGCTGGCCCGCACGGCACACCGTAACCCAGAACGACACCGAGACCATTTTCGTCGAGACGCTGCTGGAGATGTTCGAGGAGCTGACCGGCCGGCGGCGCCGCGAGATCGTTCTATCGGAGGGACCGTTCGCAAAGCGGATTCTCGCCCGGAAACCGGTCGCATATTGGCGCCTGGGTGAGATCGAAGGCAACCGGGCGCTCGACGCCTCGGGCAAGGACAATCACGGCACCTATGAAACGGGATACGTGTTCTACCTGGACGGCCCCAATCGCGACGACCTGCGTGTCGGCAGCGAGAAGCCCAGATCTGTTCAATTCGCGGGCGGGCGGATGAAGTCGCAGGTTGACCCGGGCAACGACTACTCGGTCGAGATGTTCTTCTGGAACGGCCTGCCCAACGACAATCGCCCTGTGACGGGTTACCTATTCTCGATCGGCCCCGATGGCGACAAAAATTGTCCCGGCGACCATCTGGGAATCGCCGGAACCGCCGCCGGAAAGGACGCCGCTGGCCGGCTCTTCTTCTTCAACGGCAACGAGAAGAACGAATGTCTGCCGGGTGGCCCCGTGATCGAGCCGAAGACCTGGAACCACGTCCGCCTTGTCCGTTGCGGCGAAGAGGTCGCCGTTTACTTGAACGGGGTTGCCAAGCCGATCATTTCGGGTAAGGTGTCGGTAACACGGCCGGCGGGCTGCAAGGACGTTTTCGCAGGTGGTCGTTCCGACAACTTTGCCAACTTCGAAGGCCGCATGGCCGAAGTCGCGGTTTATGGAAGGTTCGACGAGCACAGATCCTTCTGAAAGCGGGATGTCCGTGGTCCAAGCTGGACCGGACGCTTCAAGGCCGACCGCCAGAAGCACAAGCTCATGGCCAGCGGGCTGCTTGAGATGTGTAACGCGGTGGTCATCCGCCGCGGGTTCAACGTGAAAATCCACTGCGGCATGGTCCAACTACTGGGACTATGAAGGCGGCGGCATTGGCGACCACGGCCAGCACGCGTTCGACCCCATCCAGTATACCTACGCCAAAGACTTCACCAGTCCGGTCGAGATCGAGGCATACGCGCCGCAGTGCGACGCTTCTGCACCTGGCAAATATCGCAATCCGCTGCGGACGGAAGATCCAATACGACCCTGACAAGGAGGAAATCATCGGAGACGAAGAGGCCAACCGGCTGGTCCACCAACCGATGCGCGCTCCGTGGCGAGCATAGCATGATGTACTTGCCCGGCTATCTTGCTAACCCCCAACCCCACCCCTGCCTTGCAACGTCCCAAGCCCTCCGTAATAATAGTGGACGCACCGACAACTCCGCTGGCCCGCTCGCGGGAGAGGGGTTGGGAGTGAGGGTTCTCGTCCTGCTCTACTGACGAGGGAGAGCAAAATGCCTGAAAAGCCCGCAAAGTTCGACCCGTATTACGAATGGCTGGGCATTCCCCCGGAGGATCAGCCGCCCGACTTGTACCGGTTGCTTGCCATTCGGACGTTTGAGGACAAGCCGAGCGTGATCGAAAGCGCCGCCGACCAGCGGATGGCGCACTTGCGGACTTTTCAATCGGGCAAACGGAGCGCTGAGTCCCAAAAGCTCCTCAACCAGGTCTCTTCCGCGAGAGTCACGTTACTGAACCCCGCAAAGAAGGAAGAGCACGACAAGCTGCTGCGGGAGCGGATGCGTCTGGAATCGGAATCGGTGTTGGACGACGAATCGGCCTCTCGGCACGAAGAGATTTCGACGACGTTGGTTGGTTTTTTGGAGGCAATAGAACCCGCGAAGCTCAAGGAAGCCGCGGAGGAGGCGAAGGCCAAACCGGCCCGCCGGGTGGCACGGGCTGCTCGTCAGCCCGTGTCAGAGAGACGCGAGTCGGCACGGGCAGACAAGCTGCCCGTGGCACCCCGCGAGCGCATGCTCATGATCGGCGGGGCCGTTGGCGTCGGCGTACGGCACACGGAGTGTGCCTGCTACTTTGACGAGGCTCCCTATTCCATCGCCGGCGGAGCAGGAGAAAATGAGCCGGCAGTTTGACGAGGTTTATAAGCTCGCGGACAAGAGGACGCCGGAAGAAGATGTCAAGCTGGCCAAGGAACTCTTCGCCTTCGGCAAGGAATCGCAGGGCGGGCCGGTCGAAAAGTTCGTCTACTTCCGCAAAGCGATGGAAATCGCCTGCCGCGGTGATTTTTCAACGTGCTAATTTGGGTGAGTTGTGCAATTCAGGAGGCACGACGGCCTTGGAAGGCCGTCGTACGGGGAGGTGTGCAAGACGTGCAATTGACTCATTACGTTCCATGAGGAGAAGAACATGTCGAAAGTAAGGACGTGGGCTATCGTGATGGGCGGAATAATTGCCCTCAGCTTCTGGTCGTCCGGCGCGTCCGCCGGGGGACTTCAAAAACTGCTGAAAGAGTCAAAGGCCTTCGCGGCGCTGCCTGTGATGAAGCATAGGCCGGAGTTCCGTCTGGAGTCCTTCGAACCCGTCCAGCATCGTCGGGAGGCCCAGGGAAAGCAATGGTGGTACATTTGCGACGGCCACCAGCGGATCGGGTTGATCACGACGTGGCTGAATCACGTGGAGTTGTTCCGTTTTTCGCCGAACGTTGACAAGGGAACGAAGTACGAGATCCCTGAGATCTACCACTGGGCGAACCTGATCGGAGTAAGGTTGCCGCTTCAAATGGGCGGCTACCACTCGCCGGTACCGCCATTGACGTCGTTCAAGCTCACCTTCACGAAGGACCGGGGCGATTCGCTGGAGTTCAAGGCCGAACAAACTCACAAAGACGGCTACAACGGGAGCACTGAATTTCGACTCGTCTGGAACGAGCGACTGGGCTACGTGCTCAACTGTACCAGCCACTTCGCCATGCCCCAGCCGCGGCAGGTCGAGTTCAACAATTTGTTCGCCGGGCGGGTTTGCGAATCGCGCGAGGACCGCAAGCGATGGCAGAAGACGATGCGGGGGCGGCTTCTGGACGGGCGGATCTCATTCGTTCATCATAACCCCGTCAACATCCCGGTGGACGAAGTCCAAGCGGGCGGCTTTGTCGGCTTCGTGACGGACGAAGAGATGAACCCATTCGTGGAGATGCTCGAGACCAGCGGCCCCGTCTTTCTTGCCACATGCAGCGAGTGGTACGACCAGCATATCGTCATGAAGCCGCCGAAGACCAAAGAGGCCGACGGGCTGTATCACCTGCGGGCGCGATACCGGCTCCTGTCTGTGCCCGGCGCCGTGGCGCGGGACCTGGAAGCGATAGCCGTCGACCGGTATGGCGCCACGGGCGAGTCGAGAAAGGCCGGATTCTTGCAGAACAAAGTGAACGACTTCGAGACGTTCGTACCCCATGGCAAGGTGTACAACGGGCCAATCTGGCAACACATCAACGCGACGGACGGGCCTGCGCATTCGGGGACCAAGTCGATCGCCGTACGAGGGCCGGGGCCTGGCAACGTAAAGGTCGCCTCGCCCATCGGCGGCGGCCCGCCCATCTATGGCGAATCGAGCAAACGCTACCGCCTGGCGGCGTGGGTGAAGACGCAGGGGCTCGACGACGGCGGCGCCTACTTGCAGGTGGACGACGTCTTCTTCAACTGGCAGGACGTCCAGGCGACACGCAAGACGGAGAAACTCACCGGCGACCATGATTGGACCCGCCTGGAAGTCGATTTCACTCCTTCGCCGAGGGACCCGTTCCTGCTGATCAAGTTGTGCGTTGAGGGGACCGGCAGGGCCTGGTTCGACGATCTGGAACTGGTGGAGGTGGCCCGGTGAATCCCGCCGGACAAGCCGGCGGGATTTATCTCCCGATCAAGACGAAGGCTCATAACGTCGGCGACTGGAAATTGAAAGGAGAAGAAGATGACCCGCACTCGAGCAATCCTCCTAATCGTCTATCAATGCCTGGCGCTGCCCGCCCTGGCGCAGCCCCCTAAGCTTGCCGACGGGAAGCCCCGGCAATTCTCTCGCGACATCCGCCTGACCGAAGTGCTCAACCACCGATGGGTCAATGAGCTGGTCACGTACCCCCTGGACTTCCCGGCGAACCAAGCCACGCTGAACTCCATTCGCCTGTACGATATGGATCATAGGAAGGAGTTGCCTTTCCAACTCTCGGAGGTGGTTTTCCACGATGAGAAGCGACAATTTGTCAAGTCGGCCGTTATCGCATTCTTCGTGGATGAATTGCCTACCCACGGGACGCGCACGTATACCGTCCTCGGGGATCCCGGCGTGTTCGCCAGTGCAAGCCAGCCTGCCGCCGCGATTAAAGAAACCGACCTGAAGGCTGAGACGTTTGAAGTCACCAACGGCCTTTTCAGCGTGCGTCTCGCGGGCGAGAAACGTTTTGACCCGCCGGTCGCGGCAGCCACCGTTCCTGGCCCGCTGCGAGGCTTCAAAGGGCCGGATCGCGTGTGGCGCGCCACCAGCCGATTCGTCACTGACGCCAAGCTCCTGGGATGGAAGAGCGAGTTGGTCGAGCAGGGGCCGCTGTGGAAGCTCTATCGCGTCCGATTCCAGTTCGACGGTGACCGCTTCTATGAGCTTGAGTTGAAGATGGTGGTGGATCTCCCCTACGCCTATGTTACAGAGCGCAACAACTTCCGGCTGCGTCTGGCGGAACTGCCTTGTCCCTGGAGCGCGCCCGAAGGACACATGGCGCACGGAAAGAGCTACACGCGTTGGGCAGTGGCCGATCAGCTTCGCATTCTAATGAAGAAGGAATTCGACCCGAACATTTGCTATACCCCTGAGACGTTCTGCTATGCCTTCGCCCAGGATCCGATGAAGCACGACGAGGTGAAGGTGTGGACGGCGATTCGCCCGGTCTTCCCCTCTGTTGACGCTGCGTGGCTCGGTACCTATTCCACCGACGAGAAGAAGAACGACCTCGTGGCCATCGTAGGACGGGATGCCGCCCACTGGGAATACCCCGATTCCTCCATTAACCCGCGGCATCTGACACCGGGTGTCAACGCGGAGATCCACTTCGTGGACGAACCAAGCGAGCATGCCTATTATCGCATCCCCATGGCCCGCGCCGTGCGGCACTGGCTGCTGGCCGTCGGCGACAAACGGGAATGGACCCAGTTGCGGTATCCCGGCAGCAAGCAGACGGGTTATCCGTATCTCGCGTATCTCCGCACGAAGGTCTGCGACCTGCCGCTCGACAAAGTGAAGGATTGGCATCTCGATTGGGAGCAGAAGCTCCCCGGGCAACCCCGCCTGTTCTTCTCTCCCGATCAAGCAGACGCGATATGGAAGCGCATCCAGGCGCACGAGCCGTTCCAACCGTACCTGCCGAAGGTGAAGGACATGCTGACCGGCCAGGGCGGCGAGAAGACGGTAAGGGGCGTCGGTGCTCACGATGGCGGCAACATGGTCGACAAGCTGCTCCGCGTCGGATACAGCGGCTTCGTGCAGAGCATCTCCATTGCACGGCCGATGCGCGGCGTCGCCGAGAAGCTCGATTACAACGCCCGCACGCTGGACCCGGCCGAGGTTGCCCAAACGCGCCGGGAGATGGCCTTCCTCGCTTCGGTGCTCACCGACGGCGACTACTGGCAGTACGCATGGAACCGGGAACGCACCTCCTATCTGGCAAACTTCGGCAGCGACCTGTATATCGCGGTGGGGCTGATGGCGCTGGTGTTGCCCGACCACCCTAACTCGAAGCAGTGGCTCGAGTACACGTTGGCCGAGTTGGACAAGGAGTTCACCTACTACATCAGTCCGGACGGGGCAGGCGAGGAGAATATCGCCAACTATTATCTCTGGACGTGGAGACAGTTGACGGTGTTGCTCGGGGCGCTGAAGCAGGGCGGCATCTTCGACGCCGCTACACACCCGCGTTACCAGGCGGCGTGCCGGTTCTGGATCGAGATACTCACCCCGCCCCAGCCGAAACTGGCAGCCTACGCCGCACGCGAGCCGATCAAGCCGGAGGACCGGCGACGCCGCATTCCGCCTTTCGGCGACCACGGCTTCAGCAATAACGAGTGCTTCGAGCACGGCGGACAGGTCGGGATTCTGAAGGACGCCCGTCCGCAACTGGCCGGCGAGTCCGCCTGGGCGTGGCGAGAAGCCTGCGGCGCGAAGCCGGCCACGCACATGGGCGTGGTTCCGCACCTACTGATTGCCGATCCCACGGTCGCCCCGCGCGTGCCCGTGCTCCGCAGCCGACGATTGCGCGGGTTCGGCGCCATCCTGCGCAACCATTGCCCGTCCGACAAGGAGACCTTCCTGGCTATTAAGGCCAGCCGCATCTACTCACACCATCATCCGGACGAAGGCGGCATCCACCTGTTCGGGCGCGGGGTGCCAATCATCCTCGACGCCCTGCACGGAAGAGACTACTACCGGGAGGACTTGCATCCGATCATCAGCTTTGCCGACGGGAAGACACACCGTCGCGGGGAGGTCGTCGATTTCCGGACCGGCCCGCTGGCCGACTTGGTGGCCGCCGACATCCCGGTGGGGCCGTTTCTGCCGGGGCCGCCGGAGCCGGGCATGACGCGGGGCGGCAGCCGCCGGCAAGTGTTGCTCGTCAAATCGCCGACACTCGACGTGCCCGACTACTTCGTGCTACACGATATCGTTTACGGTCCCGCGGCCAGCCGGTTCAATCTCCCTGTGTTCTGCGGCAAGCCGAAGCCCCGCGCGGGCGGGAAGGCAAATTGGGTGCTGTTGCCGCCCATCGATTCGCCAAACTACGGCGTGGCAACTGATCTCGTGTTCCTCTCTCCGATGGCTCCGGACATCGCGGTCGCACCCATCCCGAAGAGTGAAGGGGGCAAGCACGCCTGGGCCGTTTCCGCCC
The DNA here is from genome assembly GCA_964547995.1 of uncultured Planctomycetaceae bacterium. GTDB lineage: Bacteria > Planctomycetota > Planctomycetia > Pirellulales > Thermoguttaceae > CAZJRB01. The sequence goes on from CAZJRB010000185.1 coordinate 7,483, forward strand.
GCCAGTCGGCTGGCCGGAACTGGGCGGTGGTGATCTACCCCCGCGACAAGGAGATGGCGCCACCGACCGTCAAAATGTTCGATTCGCCCGGCGCGTTCTGCTTGACTTCCCCGGGCGGACTTGCAGTCGATTACGTAGTCGCCGCCGGTCCGGTCTCAGTCGAGGCGGACGAGTTTCGTTTCACCGGGCAGTGTGGCGTCGCCCGGGTGCGTGACCGACGGGTGAGCGTGTCACTGCTGGATGGCACGGAGATCCGTTGCCGGGACATCGGTGTGTTCGGTAAAGGCCCCGTATCGCTGACGCAAACGGCCACGGGTTTCACCGGCAGCGCGGACGGACCGCAACGTAACATCTACCTGGCGCTCGGGCGCGACTGGACCAGCGATCTCGTGCTCACCTTGGGCGGCGATCGCAAGAAGCTCAACTCGCCCAACGGCATCCTCGCCATCGAGCTGCCGGAAGGACACTCTGAGTTCACCATCGAAAAGCCGTAAGCAAGCTGGCGTCAACTCAGGCTCCGCTTGGCCTTGTCAAAAGGTTTGTCACGGCGCGCCCAAAAGCGCGTCGGTAGGATCGACCGCGGGCATTTCACGTTGCCTGGTCCACACCCTCGCAGACTTAGCTTAGGATTCCGGGCAGAATCCAGAGTCCAAACTACCCCCAATCCCACCCCACCCCCCGTGCTCGCACCTATGCTAACCCAAGTTACGCAGTTAGACTCTCGTTGTAGCCAGTTTTGGCGGTGAACGAAACA
>CAZJRB010000186.1:0-8221 GCA_964547995.1 uncultured Planctomycetaceae bacterium
TTCTGCTGCGAGACGGTGCCGCTGCTGCGCATGAAGAAGTACACCTGGACGACCGGCGAGACGTTTATCGGCCGCGTCGAGGTGGCCCACTACGGCTCGGCCGATTTGCCCGGTGCCCGCGTGACGTGGACCGCCGTCGGCAGCGACGGGAAGCGGGTGGCCGCCGGCGCGTTCGATCCGGTGACGATCGAGCAGGGCAAGGTGTTCGAGGTCGATATGTTCGCGCTGCCGCTGGGCGATATCGCGGCGCCGCAAAAGCTGACGATCACGCTGGCCGTCGAGGGGACCAAGTATCGCAACGACTACGAAATCTGGGTCTACCCGCCGAAAGTCGACACGAGCGTGCCGCCGGGCGTGATGGTTGCGGACCGCTTTTCGGCCGCCGCCACGCAGAAGCATCTCGGCACAGGCGGCAAGGTCCTGTTGCTGCCGAAGCTGGACGAGTTGCCCCACAGCATCCGGGGCTCGTTCCAGACCGACTTCTGGTGTTTTCCCATGTTCCGCCGCGCCGCCGAGCGCCGGGGCATCGAAGCGGCGCCCGGCACGCTGAGCTTTCTCTGCGATCCGAAGACGCCCGCCTTGGCCGAGTTCCCCACCGAGTTCCACAGCAACTGGCAGTGGTGGCACCTGGTGAAAAACTCTCGGCCGATCATCCTGGACGACACGCCGGACGGCTACCGCCCCCTCGTTCAGGCGATCGACAATTTCGAACGGAACCACAAGCTCGGCCTGATCTTTGAAACCCGGGTCGGCCGCGGCAAGATGCTGGTCTGTGCCGTCGATCTGCTCGGCCATCAGGACAAGCCCGAGGCCCGCCAACTGCTGCACAGCCTGTTGCGCTACCTCGGCTCGGCGGCCTTTGCTCCCAAGGCGGAGTTGGATCGCGACCTTTTGAAGAAACTGTTTCCCGGTGCGGAGAAAGGAATGTGATTGCCATGAACAGAAAGGTGTTTTTCGGCGCGGCGCCTCTGCTGGCGTTGCTGACGGGTGTCGCCAACGTGCCGGCGCAGGACGCGAGCAACCCCGATCCGCAACAGAACTCGGTCGAGCAGTTGCAGCGGGACTTCCGCAAACTCGAATTCGGCATGTTCATCCACTACAACATGGCCACCTACAAGGGCGTCCAGTGGGTTGCGGGCTACCCCAGCCCGGCCGATTTCGATCCGGGCGGGAAGGTCGACACCGACGCCTGGGCCGACGCGGCGAAGGCGGCCGGGATGAAATACGGAGTCCTGACCGCAAAGCACGTCGCCGGCTTCTGCCTTTGGGACAGCAAGTACACGACCTACGACGTGATGCACCCCGACTGCCCTTATAAGCGGGATCTCGTCGCCCAATTCATCGAGTCGTTCAAGAGCCGGGGCCTGAAAGCCGGGCTCTACTATTGCTGGCGCAACCCGGGATTCGGCGACCCCAAGAAGTTCAAGGTCCTGCCGCCGGAATGCGATCCCGCGACCCACTCGATGCAGCAGCAGATCGACTTCCAGAAGAAACAGATCACCGAGCTTCTCCAGAAGTACCCGGACGTCTTTTATGTGTGGAACGACGGGCTCGACCCCGATATCATGCCGGCGGAAGCGGCCCGGAAATTCATCCGCGGCACGCGCCCCAACGTCCTTGCCAGCTCCAACTGGTGGGACTGGGGCAAAAAGGGAAGGCCCTACCTGGACATCGCCGTCAAGGAAATGAGGCCGTTTCCGGAAACGAACACCGCGCCGGGCGAAACGTGCTGGTGCCTCGAACGGAAATGGTTCTGGAGCACGGGGGCACGCGCCAAAACGTCCAAGCAAATGCTCGGCCTCATGGCCACGGCAAACGCCAGAAATTCCAATTTCCTGCTGAACGTCGGCCCCGATCAAAGCGGCAAGATCGTGCCGTCGAGCATCGAGACGCTGGCCGAAATCGGAAAGCTGCGGGCTCCCAAGGCACCCCAACGATAGGAATGAGGGAAGACGGCAAATCCTCTGACAAAAGGAAAGGACACGAAGCTACCTATGAGAACGAAGACGAGGACGGCTATCTGCGCGGCGCTGATCGCCATGGCGACCGGGGCATCCAGCGCATGGGCGGCCAAGAAGGCGGCGCCGGAAACGCCGCTCACCGAGGCAGGGCAGAGACTCCTGGAGCGCTATACCGGCATGCTCGCGGAGCTAAAGGCAGAGATTTCCAAGGCACTGCCGGCCATCGACGAACAGAAAAAGTCCGCCTATCTGAAGGCCCGCGAGGCCGAAAAGGCCGCGGTGGCGGAGCTCGAAGCGGCGCAGAAGCGCCTCGGCAAGGTCGCAACGGCGCAAGCCCTGGTCAATCACGCGACAGGGAAGTGGATCGGCGGGGCCGAGCGGGGTATCTCGGAAGCGAGGGCGAAGCTGAAGGAGGCCGCCACCGAAGCCGAACATAAAGCGGCGCAGGAAGAACTGCTCAAATGGCAGAAAAATCGCGAAGACGGGATCAGAGCGCTCAAGCAGCGTCAGGAAGCCTTAGTACGTCATAAACCCACGGCCTACGGCCGTGCGACCCTGGGGGCTAAGCCGTTCCGGCGTGCCCTGAAGTAGGGATACGCACATGTTCGGTGAGAATGCAAGTATCATGTGATCTTCATTCCGAAATACCGAAGGAAAGTGATCTATACTACTAACCTCAAACATCGTTAAGTTTTTGACAAAGATTCTTGGCCAATCGACTGTAACACGTTAGTATCTCGTAAAACCACGGCCTACGGCCGTGGACCCGAAGAGGTTCGACCGATCCGTCGTGAACAAGGCGGGAGGAGCGAAATCAGACATAACGGATGGTGTTCCTGCCATGTCGAAGTCAGTGGTCGTGCAGCGTCTTGATCGTGAATGAACATAGAGAATCCGGGCTACATGAGAAACGTGATGGGGGCCGATGAAAGCGAGCACTGGCCAACTGATTTGCGGCACCGTCTATGACACGCATGCAGTCGATTATAGCTCCTGAGCGATAACTCGGAACCAAGGCCCCCTTGGGGGGCCTTCCTAAAGCCTCCCGCTATGCGGGAGGATATTTACTTAATCGAGTTCCAATAATGCTACGAGTGCAAGCCTGCTGCCGACTTCCTAGCAAAGCTGAACCAACTGCATCGGTGTGATGAATAGTCCTCGACAATTCTGATCATCGTCGATCTCATCGAAGGCCACAAGGTTTGGCCTGTCCGCTGGGGCGTTGACAAGGAACCGCACCTTCCCAACGTCCAGCATGCTGTTGAGTGCATCCACATCGTTTTGGGGATTTTCGGCGAAGCTGCGGACGTTCGCAAAGACGGTCATCTCGATGTCGGAGCGGACCTTACGTGACAAACAGGTCCTTCGTCGAGAAACTCGGATCGCTGGTGAGATGTACGCCGAGCCGCCGCAGACCGGTCTCGTCGCCGGGTGTCGGGATGTGGGTCACGTGGACGTCGCAGCCGCGGAGTTCCTTGAGCTTCTCGACACACAACTGGGCGGTCGGGTTGGTGGTCGCACTGATCGCCAGGGCAATTAACGTCTCTTCGAGATCAAGACTCACTGCCTTCGTGTTGAGAACGTCGCGCTTCAGCCTGCCAACCGATTCGGTGATGCTGGGGGAGAGGAGATGGATTTCATCGGGGACGCCGGCAAGGTGCTTGGCGGCATTGAGGACCAGGCTCGAGGCGGCGTGCATCAGGGAAGAGTTTTTGCCCGTAATCATGGTTTCATCGCGAAGCCGAACCGCCGCGCCGCAGTAGATCCCGCGGTTGCCCTTTCCTTGTTCTTTTGCCTTGCGGGCAGCTTCTCGGGCGGGAGCAACCGTGGGGCGGTCCTCGGGTGTCAGGTCGAGCATTTCCATGAGGCGCTTCGCCCGCTCGACGGTCTCCTGCCCCGCCAGCCCCATGATGTACTCGGAACTGTAGCGGAAGTAGCGGCGGATAATCTCCTCACAGGCGGCCCGGCGCACCACGTTGTCGTCGACGATTCCCGCTCCGGCGCGATTCACACCCATGTCGGTGGGCGAGTGATAGACCGACTCGCCGCCGGTGATCCGTTCGAGGATTTTGCGCACCACCGGAAAGGCCTCGACGTCGCGGTTGTAGTTGACGGCCGTTTCGCCGTAGATCTCCAAATGGAACGGGTCAATCAAGTTGACGTCGTGCAGATCTGCGGTAGCCGCCTCGTAGGCAATGTTGACCGGGTGATTCAGCGGGAGATTCCAGATCGGGAATGTCTCGAACTTGGCATAGCCGGCCAGGACGTCCCGCTGGTGTTCATGGTACATCTGGTTAAGGCAGGTGGCCAACTTGCCGCTTCCCGGTCCCGGCCCGGTAACGACGACCAGCGGCTTGCTTGTTTCCACATAGGGGTTGGCGCCAAAGCCGTGTTCACAGACGATACGGTCGACGTCGGTAGGATAGCCCCCGGTTGCACGATGGGTGTAGACGTCGATGCTGCGATGGCCAAGGCGGTTCTTGAACGACAGCGCGCCGGGTTGTTCGTCGAACCGGGTAATGACGACGGCGCGGAGGTTGACTCCCCAATCGCGGAGGTCGTCGATCAGCTTCAGGGCGTCGGCGTCGTAGGTGATGCCGAAATCTGCCCGCATTTTCTTCTGTTCGATTGCCCCGGCGTGGATGCACAGGAGGATTTCGGTCTTGTTCTTGAGCCTTTCCAACAGCCGCATCTTTACGTTGGGATGGTAGCCGGGCAAGACCCGCGCGGCGTGGTAGTCGAAGAGAATCTTCCCCCCGAACTCGAGGTAGAGCTTATTGTCCGACTGTTCAACGCGTTCGAGAATTGCAGCGGTTTGCTCTTGCAGATAACGTTCGTTATTGAATCCGACGAGTTCCGGCATGGTGTTCCCTCACACTTGCGTCCACACAATCATCTAATCCAGAAGTCATTGTACACACGTGCCACACGATGTACACGGTTCAACCCCGTCCCAACAATAGGTACAGAGTTTCTCCTTCGGCAGTCCGATTGCGCTGACCAGATCGCCGAGTTTCTGATACTTTAGCGAGGTGAGCCCCAACCGCTGACGGACGCGCTCGACCATGGCCTGGTGGCGCTGCGACTCGGGATCGGCGTATTCGACCAGATGCCGGGCGTCGGCGCCTTCCAGCTCCTTGATTGCTTTGCGGCCGGCCAGGTCCAGTTCCGACTTGGACCGGGAGAAATTGAGGAACTTGCACCCGTAAACCAACGGCGGGCAGGCGGGGCTCATGTGAACTTCCAGCGCTCCGTAGTCGTAAAGACGCTGGATCGTAACCTTCAATTGAGTCCCCCGAACGATGGAATCCTCCAGGAAGAGCAGCCGTTTGGAGCGGATTAATTCGCGGATGGGAATGAGCTTCATTCGGGCGACCAGGTCGCGGATGCGCTGGTCTTGGGGCATGAAACTCCGCGGCCAGGTCGGGGTGTATTTGACAAAGGGGCGTTGGTAGGGGATGCGGGCCTCGTTGGCATAGCCGATGGCGTGGCCGGTTCCGGAGTCGGGAATGCCGGCAACGATGTCGATCTGGCGGTCGTCCGCCCGGGCCAGCGCCGCACCGCAGCGGTTGCGGACCTCCTCGACATTGATTCCTTCGTAGTTCGACGCCGGATAGCCGTAGTAGACCCACAGGAAAGCGCAGATCTGGTTTGTCTCACCCGGCGGTCGAAGCGTTTCGGCCCCGTCCGGCGTCATCCGCACGATTTCGCCCGGTCCGAGATAGCGGCTGATTTCGTACCCGAGGTTTGCCAAAGCGCACGTTTCCAGCGTGGCGGCATACGCGCCTTCCCTCTTTGCGATCACCACGGGCGTGCGGCCCAGGCGGTCCCGGGCTGCATAGATGCAACCTTCGGCCAGGAGCAACAGCGAGCACGAACCCTCAACCCGGTCTTGGGCACGCGCGATGCCGTCTTCGAAATTGCTCTCCTGATTGATTAACGTAGCGACCATTTCGGTCGGGTTGATTACGCCACCGCTCATCTCGGAGAAATGGGCGCTCTGGTTTTCGAAGATTTCCGCGGCCAGTTCGTCGAGATTCTGGATTCTTCCGACCGTTACCAGGGCATAGGTTCCCAGGTGCGAGCCTATGATCAGGGGCTGGTCGTCATAGTCGCTGATGATCCCGATCCCGAGCGATCCCTCCATCTTGTTGAGATCGTCTTCGAACTTGCTGCGGAACTGCGCATTGGTGATGTCTTTGATAAACCGGGTGAACCCCTTCCCGTTCCTTACCGCCATCCCGCCGCGCACGGTGCCGAGGTGCGAGTGGTAGTCGGTGCCGTAGAAGAGGTCGGCAACACAGTCCCCCTTGGAGGCAACGCCGTAGAATCCGCCCATGATGATCTATTCCCGGGTGTGGTTACGTTATGTCGTTGTGATACTCCTGTAGGCTCTTGGCCTGACGTTTTTCCTTTTTCATTGCGTCGATCCCCTTGGCGGCGGCAACGGCTGCTGCGATGGTGGTAACGTAGGGGATTTTCCGCTTGATCGCCGTCTTGCGGATGTAAGCGTCGTCGACCTTGCCGACCTTGCCTCGCGGCGTATTGATGACCATTTGGATATCGCCGTCCATGATCGCGTCGCCGATATTGGGTCGTCCTTCGCGCATCTTGATCATTACTTCCGACGCAATGCCGTTTTCAGCGAGGAAGTCGTGTGTTCCGCGAGTGGTGACGATCTTGAACCCGAGTTCGGCGAAGCGTCGGGCGACGTCGATTGCCGCCGGTTTGTCGCGGTCGGCCACTGTGATCAGCACCGTTCCCTCCAGAGGCAAGGGCGTCCCCGTTGCTTCCTGGGCCTTGTAGAACGCCAGCCCGAACGTTCCGGCCATGCCGAGCACTTCGCCGGTGCTCCGCATTTCGGGACCCAGCAACGGGTCTACTTCGTGGTACATGTTGAAAGGGAAGACGGCTTCTTTGACACCGAAATGCGGGATCGCCTTCCGCCCAAGGCCCAACTCCGAAAGTTTTTTGCCCAGCATGACTTGCATTGCAATCCTTGCCATGGGAATGCTGCAAACCTTCGACACCAGCGGTACCGTCCGGCTCGCGCGGGGGTTCGCTTCGAGGATGTAGACGGTGTCCTGGCAGATGGCGTATTGGATGTTCATCAGTCCCACGACGTTCATCGCGACGGCGATTTTCCGGTTGTACTGGTAGATCGTATCGATGTGCTTCGGCGCGATGCTGATGGGTGGGATGACGCAGGCCGAATCACCCGAGTGAACGCCGGCCAGCTCGATGTGCTCCATGATGGCGGGCACAAAGGCGTCCTCGCCGTCGGCGATGGCATCGGCCTCGACCTCGATCGCGTTTTCGAGGAACTTGTCAATCAGGATGGGCCGCTCCGGCGAGACATCGACCGCCGCGGCCATGTAGTGCTTGAGCATCTCCTCGTCGTGGACGACCTCCATGGCCCGGCCGCCGAGCACGAACGACGGCCGCACCATCAACGGGTATCCGATCTGCCCGGCGATCTGGAGGGCCTCTTCAAGTGTGCTGGCCATGCCGGACTCGGGTTGTGGGATACCCAGCTTTCGCATCATCTGGCGGAAACGATCCCGGTCTTCGGCCAACTCGATAGTCTCGGGCGAGGTGCCGAGAATCTTCACGCCCGCTTTGGCCAGCTCGGCCGCGATGTTCAACGGTGTCTGCCCGCCGAACTGCACGACCACCCCCTCCGGCTTCTCCTTCTGGTAGATGCTCAGGACGTCCTCGACCGTGAGCGGCTCGAAGTAGAGCTTGTTCGAGGTGTCGTAGTCGGTCGAGACGGTTTCGGGGTTGCAGTTGACCATGATCGATTCGAGCCCCTCGTCGCGGATTGCGAATGCGGCGTGGACGCAGCAGTAGTCGAATTCGATTCCCTGGCCGATGCGGTTCGGGCCTCCGCCGAGGACCATGATCTTACGGTTTGTCGACGTCCCGGTTGCATCGGGGGCGTTGTAGGTGGAGTAGTAGTAGGCGGCGTTTTCCACGCCGCTGACCGGTACTGCGTGCCATCCCTCGACCACGCCCATGGCCGTCCGCTGATCGCGAATCTGTTTCTCCGGCACGCCGAGCAGCCCGGCCAGGTAGCGATCGGCGAACCCGTCCTTCTTGGCCCGCCCGAGCAGTTCGTCGGGCAGCTCCTTCCCTTTGCACTGGAGGATTTCCTCTTCCAGCTCGACGAGTTCCTTCATCTGCCCGATAAACCAGGGCTTGATGTACGTTCGTTCGTAGAGCGTTTGGACGTCGGCCCCTTTGCGGAGGGCTTCGTACAT
>CAZJRB010000187.1:0-7782 GCA_964547995.1 uncultured Planctomycetaceae bacterium
CAGGGACTCCGGCGGCAGGAACTCCAGTGGCAGGGACTCCGGCGGCAGGGACTCCAGTGGCAGGGACTCCGGCGGCAGGTACTCCGGCGGCAGGTACTCCGGTTGCAGGGATTCCTCCGGCAGAAATTCCGCCGGTTGGAATTCCTCCAGTGGTGCCACCGAAAACCCCGGTAAGTCCGCCCGCCGCAGCCGGGCAGATGGGGCGATTCATGTCCGGCGACAAGCTGCTGCTCCAACATGACCGAGCGTCCGGCGCGTGGAAGCGGGTCCCGGCACGGGGTAGTCTGGATGCTAACATTCCGTTGGTGGCGCTGCCCACCTATCTGTGCGACATCACGCTGACCTCGGGCGTCATGTTGCAGTTGCAGTTGCTCGGGGGAACACGGGTCGAGCTTCTTCCCCCCGATGCTCAAAACGTGGCGGGTCTGAAGGTCGACTACGGGCGATTGTTTATTTTGCCGGCCGAGGCGGGGACGCAGTTGCGGCTCCAACTCGGCGGGCGCATCGGCACCATCACTTTTGTCGACGCCGGTACCGAGGCGGCACTGGAAGTCAAACCGATCCATAAGCCGGGTTCCAACCCGGAACAAGTGGCCCCGACGATAATAGCCGACATCTACGTCCGGAAAGGGAAGATTACCTGGAACGACCCGGGCATTGCCCAACAGGTTGAGGTGCAGCCGAACGCCCGCCTGATGCTGCAAGGGCGATTGACCCGCGGCCCGGCCCAAGTCACGGAACTTCCCGAGGAGACGGTCAGTTACCTGGATCAACGGGCGTCGAAGATGATCGAACAATCATTTCGGGCGGATCAATCGGCCAGCCTGAACTTGACGGAGATGGTCGATCATCGTCAGAGGGAAGTCCGCTGGCTCGCGTGCCGGTGCCTGGCGCACGTCAACCAGTTTACCCCGATGGTGGGTGCGCTGAATGACGAAGCCCTCAAGCTGGATTGGCGCAACTATACCCAACAGCTCTTGGAAGCGGTTGCACGAGGGCCGGAATCGGCCGCCGCCGTTCGCGAGGCCATGGAGAAGGCGTACGACACGGACGCCACCGAACTGTATCGGATGCTCTGGGGCTATACGCAGCAGCAACTCGCCGCCGGCCAGGATACCGCGCTCGTCGAATTGCTCGATCACGATACGCTGGCAGTTCGGGTGTTGAGCTTCTGGAATCTCAAAGAGATTACCGGGTGGGGGCTCTTCTACAAACCCGAGTACACCGACACCCGGCGCAAGCAGTCCATCCAGAGATGGAACGAGCGGCTCATGGCGGGTGAAATCCGCTACAAGTCGGCCCCGACGGGCGCCGCCGCCACTCCCAGGGTCGCACCGCCCAAACCGTAGCACGACGCCCCAAGACCGTTTTCACGGCAAGGCACATGACCTCAAGTCCATTCCGCGCGGGAGTGCAAGGCGGCCCCACCCGGCCGGAGCCGTTTGCGAACTTCGGCCGGTACTTCACCGAACCCTTTGGGGTCTATTTCACCGGCAAACGGTGGCAGGACTGGCTCGTCCCTTCGCTGGTGTCCTTTGCGGTGTTGCTCGGGGCGTCGATACTCTGCTACCTCCCCGCGTTGATCGTGATCGGACCGGTGATCTGCGGGTTGCACGCCTGCGGTCTTTGCACGCTCCGCGGCGAACACTTCGACGTTCATACCCTGTGGCGCGGCTGGGACGTAACGTGGACCGCCATGGGTGCGTTTATCGCAATCCAGTTGGTCATCATGCTGCCGACGCTCCTGGCGTACGCCGTCCCCGTCGGCGGATTCCTTTACCTCATGTCGCTCACCGCCGGCTTCCAGGCGCCAGTGGGCGGCGGGCCGCCCGACGCCGACGTGGCGTTCGTCATACTGGGCTTCGTCGCCCTAATGGTCGTCGGCGCGGTCTGCATCATCGGTGCGATCGCCTGGTCGTTTTGGATCGGTACCCGAACCATGTTCGTCATGCCGTTGATTGCCGATCGCGAGGTCGACTTTTCAACCGCCTGGCGGATGAGTTGGGAGGAGACACGGCACGGGTTTTGGGAACTCCTGGTGATCAACTTCCTGGCGGGGATCATCGGCACACTGGGAATGTACGCTCTCTATGTCGGTATTATCGTCAGTTTTCCGCTGTACGTGATGATCATCGACGCGGCATACGAAGACCGGTTCGCCCCGACGGCGGAAGTCTTCGACGAAGCACCGCTGCCGTTTGAGCAATGAATGAACCGAACCGCAACATCGACTGCCGGTCGTACGAGCCCCGGCCGTTCCAGTACAGCCTGCGGATGCTGTTTATCGTGACGTTTCTATTCGCGATGTTCTGCGGTCTGGCAGTGCAGGTCGGGTTGCCCGCCGCGATCGGCCTTGTATGGCTGGGGCTGATTGTGTGGTGGGCATGTTTCGAGCGGACGCGGCCGCTTGCGTTTGCCACCGTTCTTCTCTCCCTTCTGGTTCTCTGCATGTGCCCATTCCCTCCTTCTTCGCGTGGACCGGGACGGCAGGCTAGGTGCATGAACAACCAGAAGGAAATTGCGGCGGCAATCATTCATTACGAAAACGACTACGGCCAGTTCCCGCCGCCTTATATCGCCGACGAGTCGGGGCGGCCGATCCACAGTTGGCGGGTGCTGATCTTGCCGTATCTGGGGAAAAAAGGTCTCTACGAGCAATACAACTTCGACGAGCCGTGGGACGGGCCGAACAACCGCAAGCTGGCCGACAAGTGCCCCTCGGTTTTTCAGTGCCCGTCAGGGCAGAGAGGTCGACGCCGCTCGAGCGAAACCAGCTACGTGGCCGTTGTCGGCCCGGAGACCATGTGGCCGGAGGACAAGTCGATCAACTTCTCCGACGTCGTCGATCCTCAGAAGACGATTCTGCTGGTCGAAATGGCCGATTCGGAAATCAATTGGCTGGAACCCCGTGATTTGCACGTCGATCAGATGGCTCCGGCTATCAATCCAAAGAAAGCCCAAGGCATCTCGAGCAACCACCCGAGCGTACTCATTATCTCATTTGCCGACGGCCACGTGCAAAAAGTCAGGGCCGATCTTTCGCCGGAGGAACTTCGGGCAATGCTGTCACGCGACGGCGGAAAAAGCGGCAACTGACCGCGATTATCCGACTATCTCAGCTTTTCTTCGCAGTGCTTCCTGGACGGGTATCCATTTCTCCGTCTTCTCGGTCTTATCCGAGTACGACTGATAGTTGAAGTCGGGTACCAGACAATGGCCGGGAAGATTGTCTGCCTTCTTTGCGATTACTTGGAGTCCGGCATCGTTCAGATCCCGGACTGAGAGGCGAACAACAACGTACTGGTCGGCAGGTTTTCGGGCGATTTCCTTCAGTTGGGCGATATCTACTTCGCGTTCAAGGTAGAACGAGAGCCCATCAGTATCACTGGGGGTAGGCGTGAACGCGCCTCGCGTGATGGGAATCAGAGCACCCAACTTGACCTGGCTAACGGGCACTCTTCGAAGAACGTTCTCATCCGGGCCGATGACTTGTCCGTCTTCGAGCATGACTCTCAGTGAACCGGGTGTGCATTAGTGTTCACTTGCCACAAACGGGTTGCTGCACGAAGATGTCTGGAGCGAGGGCCCCGATATGATCCAGTCGACAGTATCTATCGACACTTCAGCTTCAACACACCCCTCGTCCCATTGCCATTCGAGACAAACGTTACCATCCGGAGACGCCCGAACGATGTCGGGCGGTGCAAAATCTGCTTTGTTCCGAAGCCACCGGGCAAATTCAAAACATCCGGCTACCAACCTCTTGTCGGGAGTAATGGCCCCCATTCCATCCCAGTTATCGTCAAGTTCCAAAATATGCAGCAGTTCGTCATCCACGTCTCCCCAACTTAACGGATAGGGGGACGGCTCGGATTGGAGTGCATCAAACGCGGCAGTATCCGATACCCAACCGGAACTGCTGACGGCGGCCGTCGAACTCAATACACTGTTAAACATGTTGGACTTCTCCCCAATGTTCGCGAGCATCCTTCGATGCGATCTCAGCAAACGTGTTGACGATTGTCTCGTGGCCGAGATTCAACCCGGCGTCCAGGTCTTGCTCCTGATTGATTGGCCCTCTTGCAGTCAGAAGAAGCACCAGAACATCGATCATCGACTCGTTGTTTTGGTTAGCTTTCTGGTGCCGTGCCTCGATATGTAGTCTGCCACGTTCCGGCGGGATTCTGCTACGCCATGTGCCGTTCATCGCCTCGAATTCAGTTCCCCCGTACGACTGGATTGGCTTCATCAAACCGGGAAACACCTTTGCCCAGTCTCCAGGCGTGTCCCAAAGCGTAGCCCGGGGAATGTGGTTCACGTACGTTACTTCCCACTGATTGCATCGGGGTTTCCTCAACTCCGCATCTGTCACAAATCGCTCAAAATCCTCAAGAGCCTTGTCGAATTCCTTTCGTAGCGTTGCATATCGCGGATACCCGCCTTCCTTCTTGATCCAGTTATAAACAAACATCGTGTCTTGTACTTGGACCATACGGTCGTCGTTAGCGTGGCGTAGCTGCAACCTATCAACACCTGGGCTCGGTGTCACTCTGAAGTGAAGTTGGGGCATCTGCGGGATCGATTGCGGGCCCACAAACTTCTCGATCTGCTCAGGAAGCCTCGCCGCGTCAGTCGAGGATGGCCAACTCTCACCGAGACATTGCTTCCAATACCATCCTAGGTGGCCGTTTGTAAGTCCCAGTGGCTCGAATTGGACGCCAAGGACAACCTCAATCACCGGGGGGTTGTCAAAACTCGGTAGTGGAATAGACATGGCATTCGTCGAAGCTTCGAGGAAACCATTACCGTCCGCTGGCAAGCAGGCCTAGGGAACTCGCTTCGGCACGGCGGGGCCAGCACCGGCTCCGGGACGAACGGCGCGGAACTGGACCTTGCCCATCGGTACGAGTTGGCCGTTGACCGGCCGGTTTATGTTACGGAGCCCTACCTGCCACGGAATCACGAACGCCGCCAGTTGAGCGGTGGTAACCTCGGCCACGTAGACGGCGGCGAGGCTCGGCTGTTGTCCCCCCGCCCCGCGGCGCATCGTGACCAGACCGGTGACCATCATGAATCGAGGATTCCTCGACGGATCGAGCTGCATGTACGCCATCACGTTCGTCGTGTACTTTGCCTGGAATCCGTTGTTTAGCTTCCCCAGCACAAAAGCATTCAACTCGCCCGTAAGGAAATCGAGGATGTAGACGGCCTCGACCTCTTCGTCGACCGGCCCGGTGGCCATCGCGACGGTCTCGCAGCGGTCGGTCGCGGTTGCGTGGATGGGGGTCTCCGGCCAGAAGCCGGCCAGATCCATCGGCTGGTTGGGCGAGAGTTGCGTTACCCCAATGACAGCCAGCAGACCAACCCACAAACCGATCGCCAGACAGGCCAATGGGTTTTTCCAGAATTTCCGGAACATGGAACGACCTCCTCGTTGAAGTTTTTTAAGAAGAGGTGAGGGGGAGTTGGTGGGGCCAACTCCCATCGACCTATCCGGCCCCACCGTCTATACGTATGCTACTCGCTGCTGATCGGGATTTCCAGCCGAATCTTTCTCCCGTCGTACATTCCCCTCAAACAGGCCTCCTATTTTGCCTATTTTGCCAGGACGATTTGCTGTAGGTTATGGGGGGACACATTTCTGCTACCCCCTTGCGACCTCTTTGCAATCGGTCTATAAACGCCAATCAGAGCGGTTGGATCGGCAAGTGAAGAATCCCCGCGCGAGTTGCGGGCGTCCCCCTCGCAACTCGCATCAGTTTCGTCGCGTGACGAAGGGCACCAGGGGCGGAAGGACTCCGCCCCTGGTGCCCATGTTGTTTTCCCGGCAGGTTGGTTGCTCAGTCGCGACTTCCACCAAAACGTGCAAGCAAGTACAAGAGTGTCAGGATTGCCTGTAACGTGGCGGCGACGTAGGTCAGCGCAGCGGCGTTCAAGACCTTGTTGACGTAGGTCAGTTGATTCGGGGTGACGATTCCCAGCTCGACCAACTGGGCCTTCGCTCGGCTGCTGGCGTTGAACTCGACCGGCAGATTAACCACCTGGAAGAAGACGACGCAACTGAAAAGCGCGATGCCGGCCCAAATCAGGTAGGCGTTCATCCCGAGTATCGCCCCGATGATCACCATCCAGATCCCCGCATTGCTTCCGAACCCCGCCAGCGGCACCACGGCGTTGCGAACGGTCAAAGGGGCGTAGGCCCTGGCGTCCTGAAGGGCGTGTCCCGATTCGTGGGCTGCAATACCCACCGCCGCCAGCGACCGGCTTTGATAGACCTCGGGGCTGAGCCGGAGCACCTTGTGCCGCGGGTCGTAGTGGTCGCTCAGGCGGCCGTGCGTCTGCTCGATGCGAACGTTGTGGATCCCAGCCGATTCCAGGATGTACTTGGCGGCCGCCGCACCGCTGAGCGGCGCCGCCTGGCGTTGCGCTACTGCATACGTCGTCCGGATCCGCATTTGCGCCCAAAGTCCCAGCAAGAAGGCCGGGCCGATAAAGAGAAAGTACATTGGATCGAAGAACATCTTACCGCTCCCATCAGACCAGTGTTGTGGGTGGCCGTTTTCGATCTAATCGATGTTCGGCCGAAAGGCCGAATCCTTGACGGGTCGGGATCCTCATCGGCAGCGAATGCCGCCCAAACCACCCCAGGGTAAGCATACTTCTCCTCGCCCTTCTACGCAACAGTGGAACCTCCCGGTTCGCGGGGAAAAGGCATTATTTTTTCGGGTTCGCCAGAGGGGGGTTCGCCGGGGGGAACGGGCCGAGGCACCGATTGGGATGCCCCCCGGTTTCGCGCTTCCAGTGGCGGCTATTGGGGCTGGGAAACTTGCCGGAGCGTTGGTCCGCCCGCAATCGGCGGGGGGGCGGTTCCGGCTGCTTGCGGTCGGCCCCGGGCAGCAAAACGACAAATGCGGTACCGGCGCGATCGGCCGGATCGACGTATACTTTCCCCCCGTAGTAGTCGACGATCTTTTTGACGATTGCCAGCCCCATGCCGGATCCTTCGGCGCGGGTGGCCGGCAGCCGTCGGCCCGGCAGGAAGATTTCGCGGCGCCGGCGGCGATCGATTCCCCCCCCGTTATCGTGAATTTCGAAGGCCGCCATCCGTACCCCCCCGGACCAATCCCGCTCTGCCCGCAGCGAGTGCGGGGCAACGGTAATCTGCGGGTGGCGGGGATCGCAGCCGTGCAGCGCCGCATTGCGGAGCAAGTTGGTGATGACCTGTTTCAGCCGCCCCGCATTGCACCAAAAAACCGGGAGCGGCTGCCGCAGGGAAACCGCGACGCCCTGTTCCTTGAGAAACTCGTTCTGCTCGAAGAGGACTTCGTCGACCACCTCGGCGACTTCGACCCGGGCAGGTTCCATGTTGACGCTGCCCGTGGTGGCCAACCGGAGAAGGTCGTCCAGAAATCGTCTCGACTCGCGGAGGCACGCTTCGACGTGGGCAATACGCGCGCCGTTATGCACACCGGCGCCAAGCGAGCCCTTCAGTTGCTCGAAGGAACTCTCCAAGAGCATGAGGTTTGCACCCATGTCGTGCGATAGCACGCGGACCAGGTTGTTCAGCTCTTCGCGAGAATTCGTAGCGTTCATAACTGCCCCTTGCTATTAAACGTGCCCGCTTTGCCGGACTGCCTGAACGTATCAAAACGCCGTTCCGGCTAGTCTAGCACATTCGCCGACATGCGGACGGAAATTCTCGCGGTTAGGCGAGCGGCAGGTAAAAATTTGGTTCTTCTCCCTTTTCCGGGGTGAATTGAGCCAACGGTAGCCCTATTGTAA
>CAZJRB010000188.1:0-7777 GCA_964547995.1 uncultured Planctomycetaceae bacterium
CGGATCTGAGCGGGGGGCCGCCGGCAACGGCGGTCCCTACCGCGATCACCTATTTAATGTTGACAGCACGTGGTGAAGAGCGGAGAATGTGGGCATGCCAAGGGTTGCTCGAATCGTTATACCGAACTGTCCGTATCACATTACTCAGCGTGGAAACAACCGTCAGGATGTCTTCTTCGTTGACGATGACAGGATGACGTATCTCGGGCTACTGAAGGAAGAATCGCAGAAGTACGGCCTGGCGGTCGACGGCTATTGCCTGATGACCAACCACATTCATCTGATCGCAACGCCTGAAGCCGAAGAGTCGCTTGCGAAGGCGTTGGGCCGGACGCACTTTCGCTATACCCAGCACATCAACCGATTCCACAAATGCAGCGGGCGGGTGGCACTGCTGGCTCGTCCAGCAGTGTTGTTCGAGCGACCTTGAGGCACTGCTGGGCAAGCCAGCAGTGGCACCCGCGCGATTCCAACCGCCGCCGGTGGGGCTTGGTTTGTCCCGCTCGGCACGCTGCCACACATGCCCACGGCAAGCGTGGGCATGGCACCCTGGCCACACATGCCCACGGCAAGCGTGGGCATGGCACCCTGGCTGTCAAGAAAATAGTTCTGACCCCTTTTCCGATGCCGGCTCCAAGACGTCGGGAGGGGAGACTTCGGGGAGAGCCCCCGCCTTGTCCGTGCTCGCCTTCCCTTCGGAGGAAACCGCTCGCTCTCCATAGAGCGTGCGTACGAGGAGTGTTCTGGCATCGATCACAAGACTCAACAAGAGAGGTACGACGACGAGCGTGAAGAGGGTGGAGCAGACCAACCCGCCGATCACGACCCCGCCCAGTCCCCGGTAGAGTTCGCTGCCTGCCCCCGGCGCCAGCACGAGCGGCATCATTCCGAAGACGCTGGTCGTGGTGGTCATGAAGATCGGCCGGATTCGGGTCCTGACCGATTCGCGGATGGCCTCGCGGGGCGGCAATGCCCGGCGGACGCCCGGCTCTGTTTCGGCGATCCCCCGCATGAAGTTCAACGCCTGGTGAACCAGTAGGATCGCGTTGTTGACGACGACGCCGATCAGGATGATGAAGCCGAGCATGGTCAGCGTGTCCAACTGTTGCGTGGGGTCCAGGTATCGGACCAGCCGGAGCCCGGCGAAACCGCCCACCGTCGCCAGCGGGACGCTGAACAGGATGACAAAGGGATAGAGGAAACTCTCGAACAGGGCGGCCATCAGCAGGTAGGTAATCAGCAGGGCAAGGAAGAACCGGCTGAGGCCGACGCTGGTGAGCGACTCGAGGTTCCAGCCGTTCCAGCGTCCCAAAAGCGAGGTCCGCACCTGCGTGAGCTTGTCGGCGTTGCCCGAGAGGTTCACCTGCACGTCGGCGGCCATACCGCCTTCGAGTCGCGACTCGGCGACGAGTTCCTCGATTCTCGCCTGGGCCTCTTCCAGGGCCGTCTCGGCCGGGGGATTGACGACGAACGTGACGGCGCGGCGCTGTTCCACCCGGCGGATCGACTGCGAGGCGTCGGCCTCAACGAAGTGGACCAGCTCGCCCAAGGGCAGGATGGTCCGGCGTCCGTCCTCTTCGGCGACGGCCAGCGGCACGCCGGCGAGTTCGTCGGGTGTCAATTCGAGCGAGGGATCGCGGATGATGACGAGGTCGATGTTGTCGCCCTCGAAGGTGAAATCGCCGACGGTTGCCCCGTCGATCATGGCCCGGACCGCCACCGCAAGCGAGTGGACGTTCAACCCGAGTTCCTTCGCGCGGACCTGGTCGATGACGATTCGGCGTTCGGGTCCGGCCTCGTTGAAGGTCATGGGATCGCTTCGGACGGCGAACTTGGAGAACTCGCCCATGAGTTTCTTCTGGAGATGGGCGGCACTGGACTTCAGCCGCGGCATGTCGGTACCGACGACCTCGACTTCCACCGAGTTCGAGCCGCCCGCCCTCCGCCCGAAAATCGACCCCTGGGCGGCATAGCCGTAACTGCCGGGGATCCGGTTCATCGCCCGGGTCAAGATCGACTTGACCGGCCGCACGTTGTCCGGGTCCTTGCTGATGGTGATCATGAAGACCCGGCCCCGGGAGACGACGAAAAAGAACTCGCCGAGCGCGGGGACCTCGGGGATCGGCTTGTGGGTTTGCATGTCGACCAGCGGGGCGATCGCCGTCGCCTCGCGGGAGTCTTCCGCTTCCCAGTAGGGTTGTACGGAGGCTTCCAGACGCTCAGCGACCGACGTGTTTTGTTCCAGCGAATAGCCGGGTGGATTGAACATCAACCCGAAAGTGAAGTTCTTGTTGCCGTCCGGCAAGTAGCTGGCCGGGAGCATCAGCATCCAGCTCAACCCGACGGCGACGAACGTGATTACCGTGATAACCGCCACGCGGAGCCACGCCCCGGCGAAACTGCGGAACGTCATCAGGTGGATCAGCCGGGAGAAGGCGTTGCAGCCCCAAGACAGCAATGTGGTCAGGCCAAACAGCGAACGGACGGCCCTGCCGACGGGCCCGCGAACGGGGTGGGTTCGCAGGAACTTCGACCCGGCCGCGGGAATCACGCTGATGGACACGATCAGCGAGAGCGTCACGGCCGCGCAGATGGCCAGAGCGATGTCGTAGAAAAGCTGCCCGGTCTCCTCCTTGATGGTCAGCACGGGCGCAAACACGGCGACGGTGGTCAACGTCGAGGAGAGAATGGCGCCCCATACCTCTTTCGTTCCGCGGTAGGCCGCTATCGAGGGCTTTTCTCCCATTGTCATGTGGCGGTCGATGTTTTCCAGCACCACGATGGCGTTGTCGACGACCATTCCGACGGCGAAACTCAGCCCCGCCAGCGAGATGACGTTCAGATTGCGGCCCGTCAGCGTCATCACGACGAACGTTCCAATGACCGAGATCGGAATGGCCACCGCGATGATCAAAGTCGGCCGAAGGCTGCGCAAGAACATCAGCAGGACAAGGACGGCCAGGCTTCCGCCGATCAGCAGGTTCCGTTGCACGAGTTCGACCGCCCGGTGGATGTAGTACGTATCGTCGTAGACCAACCGCAGGCGGAGCCCGTAGCGGTCGTTTTTGAAGGACCGCAACACCCCGCCCGGCGCATTGAGATCTTCAATCTCGCGGCGGACCTGCTGCATGATATCCAGCACGTTGGCCCCGACCTCGCGCTTGATGAAGATCGTCATCGAGGTCCTGCCCTTGCACTGGTCGAAGTGGACCTTCTTTTCCAGCGCGAGCTTGACCTCGGCGATGTCCTCGACGCGGATCGGCGCGCCGTCGTTATCGTACTTTACGACGGTTTGGCGGAGCGGATCGAGCGAATCGAACTGGCCGAGCACGCGAAACCGCACGTCCTGGCGCCCGCTGGCCATGTCGCCCGCCGACTCGTTGACGTTGTCCGACTGCAAGGCGTCCCGCAATTCCGCCGGGCTGATCCCGCGCTGGGCCAGGGCGACCGGATCGAACCGGACTTGCACTTCGTGCTCGCGCCCTCCGTAGATGCCGATCTCGGCGACCCCGGGAATCCGTTCCAGCGAAGGTTTCAGATACCGGTCGGCGTAATCGTAGAATTCGGCCGCCTCGAAGTCGGGATCGTCGGCCTGCAACAGGCAATAGCCGATCGCGTCGTCGCTGGCCGTGTCCGAGGCCCGAATCACCGGGCGATCGACGTCGTCGGGGTATTCCCGCACTTCGTCCAGCCGGTTGGCTACCTCCTGCAACGCGCGGGACATGTCGAAGCCGACGTTGAACTCCAGTGTAATGTTGGCTCGCCCCAATTGCGCCGTCGAAATCATCTTATACAGCCCCTGGAGGGTCTTCAGCTTCTCCTCCTGTTTCAAGAGGATCGACTCCTCAATCTCCTCGGGGCTCCTGCCCGGCCATTCCGTGCGGACCGTCACGACCGGCCGGTCCACGTCGGGCGTAAGCTGAATGGGGATCGTCGTCAGGGCAATTACCCCGAACAGGATGACCAGGATCACGCCGACGGCGACCTTTACGGGGTTGTCGATCGCAAAACGAATCGGGTCCACGGTCAACCCTCCTGCCGGTTCGCCGGACCGCCGGGCGCCTTCGCCGGGGCGGTCGGAGATGCTTGCCGCACGGCTCCCTCCCGTTCGGCGACGTTCCCGGGTTTGCCGCCCAGCGTGATGATGCGGACCGGCTGGCCCGGCATCAGTCGCTCGGCGCCTTCCACCACTACCCGCGTCCCGGCCGTCAGCAGCTTACGTCCCTTGTCGGTTTCGGGTTCGACGGCATACTCGTCTTGCACTCGGGCGCTGATCGTCACGGGCACGGGATGGACTTCGGCATCCCGACCATCGTCTCCGGTCACGGCAACCCAAACGGTCGAGCCGTCGGGACGCACCAATACGGCGTCCTTGGAAACGACCAGGGCCTCTGTTTCCGGCCCGGTGGCGATGGAAGCGGTCACGCTCATCCCGACCTTCAGCCGACCGCCTTGATCGTCGAGCCGCACCCGGACGGGGAACGTCCGCGACGCCGTGGGGCCGTAGGGAGTCAGCGAAACGACCTTCCCGGGGACCTCTTCCGCCAGGGGATCGATACGAATCGGCAGGACCTGCCCGACGTCGATCCGATTGATCGCGGACTCGGGAACCATGAGCATGGCGTCGACCTGCCCGCGGGAAACGACGTCGACGATCGGAGTGCCCGGGGAAACGTGTCCGCCCAGCTCGGCGTGTTTGGCGACGACGGCGCCGTCGAACGGGGCAAGAATGGCGGACCGGTTGATACGTTCGCTTTCTTCCTCGACGGCCACCTTGGCCTGGGCCAGGTTGGCCTGCAATTCGGCCACCGTGGCCTGCTGCGATTCAAGTTCGCTCTGCGGGATGACCTTCTTGCCGGTCAATTGCTTGTGCCGCTCCAACTCGAGCAGCTCGTATTTCAGCTTCGCCTCGGTGGACATAACCTGGGCCCGGCAGCGTTCCAGGGCAAAACGGCTCCAGACGTCGTCGATCTGGGCGAGAACCGTCTTGCCGGCGGTCACCGGCGTTCCCTCTTCGACCGGCAGGCCGATGATCTTCCCGGTCACCTCGCTGGCAACCGTCACCATGCGGACTTCGATGAGTCGGCCGATGATCGGCCGCCGCGGCTGAATGGTCTTTCTCTGGGCCGTGTCCACCCGGATCAGGGCCGGCGGAGGCCCGGCGTCGGGTTGGCTGCTTTGCGGGCGGATGCGATGCAGTTGCTCTTGAAGGAACTCGGGGGCTTCCATTTGCCGGCTCGCGCCGCGCCACACCGCCCACCCGCCGACAAACCCGCCCAGCAACAACGCGCTGAGACTCAAGGAACCGACCAGCACCCACTGTCTTTGACGCGAAGGATTCATGTTCTCCATATTTGTAGGACTCGATTGTGCAATTCGGGGCGAGAACACCTTTCCGCTCGTCCTTGACAGAAGACTATTGGTTAGATAGCCTAACTAATTGATTATCCACTCGGCTTGCGGTCCGGTCAACTCTGCCAACCGTTTCCAATCCCCGGCCACTCCTTGCTAGGCATGGCTGCGTAACACTAACGAGGGATGCATGACCCGAAACGCCCGGATTTCCCTGAACGAGCAGGTCGCCTTTATCCAGGAGACGGAAAGCCGGCTGTTCCATCGCTGGCGCATGCTCTGGGAGAGGTCCCAATCGGGCCGGCACAATGACCCGCTGAAGCAGTTGACCAGCTCGCAGTTTCACACCGTCATGGTCGTACACCATGAAAAGGAGGTGACGATCAGCCGGCTTGCGGAACTCCAGGGGGTGTCCAAGCCTTCGGCGTCCGTCAAGGTGGAACGCCTGGTGGCCAAGGGGGCACTCGTCCGCCGGTTGGATGCGGACGACCGCCGCAGGACGATCATCCGCGTGTCGCCGAGATACGAGGCCTATCTGGACGAGTCGATCAAGTCCATGCGCCGGCACCGGACGATGCTGGCCCAAAAGATCGGCCCCGGCGCCGTGCGAAAATGGTACGATGCCATGAATCGCGTCCGCGAGGTCTTCGAAGCGGAAGAGGACGGAGCCGGTTGACGTGCAAGACGCAACCGGCTCACTTTCCCCGTTGCCGGATGGCCGCGACTGCCTCTTCGACCTCCGTTTTGAAGAAAATCGCGTTTTTCTTCTTCAGGAGCGCCAACAGCGGACGAAGGCTCTTCTTCGTGCCGATCTTGCCGAGCAACTCCGCGACTTCATCGATGTCGTGGGAATCGGTCGTCTTCAGCAGCTTCAGAACGGCGTCCTCGGCCTTCGGGCCAAAGGCCTCCAGGCACGCAACGACTTCGCGCCTTTCGTGGAAATTGCTGAAGCGCGCCGCCACGGGTTCGATCGCTCGCTCGTCCTGCAATTCGGCGAAGCCCTTGTAGGCCGCCTCCTTTACCCAGGTTTCGTCGAGCAGTTTGATCAAGAGCGGCACGCTGTATTTTCCGCCCCACGTGACCAACGCCTCGGCGGCCTTGGTACGGTCGTGCGGGGAGATATCCGTGTCAAACGCAATCTTCTGAAACGCACGGGCGATCTCGATGCGGACCTCTTGCGATGGAACGTCCTCCGGCGTAACGGCCGCTAGCGATTCCAGTGCATCACGTCGTTCGAAGACGCTGCTGCTGTCGAGCATCTGCTTGACCATCTTCTTGTAGCCCCCCGGATCGTTCGGATCCTCGGGTGCGATGGCCCCGGACATGTTGGCCTCGATTCGCGCCCTCACCTCGGGCGGCATCTTCGCGAGGACATCCGGGGGAACGTGTTGCGGCATCTGCGGTCTTCTGCCGGGCCGAATATGGCTGGGCCGATCGGACGGCTTCGTCGAGCCCATCTCGGGCCGGTTCGGCGGCATTGGTGACTTGGGAGGTGTCTTTACCGCAACCGGCTCCGTTACCTTGGACAGATCGACCTCGATGTCGATCGACCGGTTTTCCTTGTCGATGGTCGTCTTACCCAAATCCATCGCCGCAGCGTACTCTTCGAGATTGGTAATAGGCCCAATCACAATTGTTATGCGAAACAGGACCTGCGTCCCCCGCCCATGGAAACGGCGGTTCCTGCCGGCTGCCTGCTTCACCTTCTCCACCATTTTCTTAAAGACATCGTATTGCTTTGGGCAGTTGTGCAGGACCACGGTCGCTACCCGATTTGCCCCGAACTTGTCTTTGAGCATCTGCGGCCCGTGGGACCACTCGCGGACGAGTTCAGGCTTCCCCGCCGCGGCTGCTCCGAGGAACGTCTCGGCCGTCAACAAGAAGAAGTCCGTGGGCATGCCGGGGGTGCCTTCGAGCCGTTCCATTTGGGATTTGATGTCGCGACCCGCGTCCTCAATCCGCTGCACCTGTTCCTGTGTGACCAATCGCTTGTCCAATTCGTTGCCCAGGGAATCGGCATCGCTGATGACCTTGGCATCGGCAAGAAGTTGCTTCATGCGTTCCCCGATTTCACAGACTTTATCCGTCGCCGCCTCCGCATCTTCGGGGGTTTGGATGTTCGCGAGCGTGTCTCGCAATTCCTCCGAGCACTCGCCCATCTCATCCATAACCTGCACAGGTTTCATGTCGCTGTTGGAGCAACCGGCCGGCGCCAACAGCAGTGCCACGAACCACAAGCAACGGTATCGTTTAGTCATAGCCTTCCCTTTCTCGCTTCGCCCATGGCGGGTCAGACGCACCAATGGAGAAAATAGTCCAAAATGGCAAGAAAGTCAAGTGTCCGAAGGGGGGAAGGGGAACAGGACGGAACCGGCGGGTGGCACTGCTGGCTCGTCCAGCAGTGTTGTTCGAGCGACCTTGAGGC
>CAZJRB010000189.1:0-7657 GCA_964547995.1 uncultured Planctomycetaceae bacterium
GAAATGATACCAAATACACCAATTTCACGCTATATGAATGTCAACACGACCTAGTAATATAGAATGGTGTCAGCTTAGCAGATTGACACTTGTCGCGCAACGGGGACCCTCCTTTAGTGCCAGATGGCACCCTCAGGAATAGTGGCCCTTCGGCTACCCATAATCATAGGGGTTTAGGAACTTGCAGAATGGACTGGTGCCGTTTACACTAGAGAAGAAAGTGGAGATTTGGTGAAACCCTGCGAGTGCGGGGTCCGTTGGGCGCCTTTTCAATTCGCAACACCATGGAACGCCTTCCAATCGGCATCGTCGGGCTGGATTTCGGTCAAGCCGTCATCGAGCAACAACTGATTCGCGGGCCGGGAGAGCCTTTCTACCAGGTGGCCGCCATCTGTGATTCCGATGCGGAAAAAGTCCATGCCATGAGCGACCGATACGGGGCGCGGGCTTATCACGATGTCAACGTCTTGCTGACCGACCCGGAGATTGAAGCGATCGGGTTGTTCACCGGCCCGTTGGGGCGGGCGGCGTTGATTCACAAGATCATCCTTGCCCGCAAGGACGTCATCACGGATAACCCCCTCGATCTGGATCCCCACAAGACGACACGCGTTCTGGAAGAGGCAAAGACGGCGGGTCGAGTGGTCCACTTGAATTCACCCACGCCCCAAGTGCCGGCCGACTTGCAGCAGATCGCCGTTTGGCATCGGCGGTTCGATCTCGGGCGCCCGGTCAACGCCCGCGCCGAGAACTGGTCGGTCCCGGACAAGCACATCGAAGGGGCCTGGTACGACAACCCGCGGCGATGCCCGATCATCCCGATCCTTCGGCTCGGCGTCTGCGCAATCAACGATCTGGTGCGGATCTTCGGCCAGGGGGACGGCGTCCAGGTGATTCAGTCGCGACAGTTCACCAAACACCCGACCCCGGATCATGCCTGTGCCACGATCCGCTTTCGCGGGGGCGCCATCGCCAGCATTTCGACTTGTTTCTGTGAGGGCGTTCCGGACGCACACCGCCAAACCCTTATCGTGAACTACGAGAACGGTTCCGTCATCCGAAAGAACACGCCCGGAAACGAGGGTAAAGTCGAAATGGTCTTGCGCCGCCCGAGACCGGGCGGTGAACCGCTGGTCAAACACGCCTCGTTCAACAAGAGCGAGTGCAGCGGTTACTATCAGTGGGAAACGTTCTACCAGGCCACCCGCGGCGAGGGATCGGCCGACGAAAAGGTGGGAGAGCAGATCGTCTCCGGCATAAAAATCCTCGGCGCCCTGGCAAAATCACAGGCGAGCGGCCGGCTGGAAACGGTGTAGCGAAAGTGGGAAGTGGGAAGTGGGAAGTGGAGAAACTCAAAAGCTCCCGCACTGCGTGCGGGGGTTTCTTTTCAAGCAATACGCTAGACGTCAATACGGTGGCCCAAGACGCCGAAAACCGTGGCATAGAACGACCGCTAGAAAAAACAGGTTTCGCGGGATCATTGCCGGCCAGCAATAGTGGACCGGGCCTTGCGGATAACCGATCCGCATCTGTTCTTCCAGCCGCTCGGCGGCCCTTCGCAACAGTGATACCGAGCGGGGCCAATCGCAAATTCCGGCGAGCCACTCTGGAGGAATACCCTCTCCGCCGACCGTTGCCCCGGCCAACGCCGCGGCAATCGCGCCAACGGTGTCCGTATCGCCGCCGCAGTCGAGAACCGCGCTGAGCGTTTCGCGAAAATCCCCGTAGTGGTGAAACCAACTGTAAATCGCCACCGGCACCGTGTGATAGATATAACCGGTCACGCCCTTCTCCAATCCGAGTGAAGCGGCAAACTCGACGACCGGAAGTTGATCTTGGTGCGCCGCAACGATCTTTTCGATCAGTTCGCACCACTCGGTGTCATCCGGTACCAGCGAACCGAGCAACTCGGAAATGCTCTCGATTTTCGGCGCCTTCGTCGCGTCATGTTCAACGGCCCAACCCGCCAGCCGGGCGACGGCCAACGCCCCGGTCGCCGCTCGGGGATCGCGATGCGTCAGTTCCGTCGAGGCTTTCACGAACTGCTCCATGGCGTCCGGGTCGTTGTAAAAGTACCCACCGATCATTGCCACGCGCATGGCCGGGCCGTTCCCGGCGGAAAACACCCCGCTTCGCGCCGGCGGAAAGCCCACCCACAACTTCACACACGCCCGAAGTGTCGCGCGGCCGATGCCTGCCGGAAGGCTCGCAAACCACCACCTCAGCGACCATGCCAGCCGCCGCTGAAACGCCTCCGGGGCGTCCGGGTGTTGCAGCAACGCCTGGGTAACAAACAGCGAATGCTCGGTATCATCGCTGATCATCCCGCGGCCGAGCAAGAACCGATGGCGCCAGGGGCCGGGCCACCATCGCCGCCGCCGGCGCGGCGAGATCCCTTCCGCCGGCAGGCCCAAGGCGTCGCCGACGGCAGTGCCGAGCAGGATTCCCGTCAGGCGATCGGTCATGGCATTCTCTCCAACCCGTTTTGCCCGTCACTTGGCCCGTGTTGCAAAGTACAATCCCGCGTAGACCTTGGGATCGACGACCGTGCCGCTTTCGCGCCGGGCGTCGAGCCATGCGTCGATCTCATCGATCGGCACGGCGTGGACGGTGATGTTTTCGGAACCCTCGCCGCCGCCGGGGGCAGTCTTCTTTGCGCCGCGGGCGAGAAAGAGGGTGTAGCTCTCGGTGGTCAGCCCCGCGGAACTCGGGCCGGCGACCAGTTCCTCCCACTCGGCGGCTTCATATCCGGT
Source organism: uncultured Planctomycetaceae bacterium (assembly GCA_964547995.1). Lineage (GTDB taxonomy): Bacteria > Planctomycetota > Planctomycetia > Pirellulales > Thermoguttaceae > CAZJRB01. Next base: position 2,754 of record CAZJRB010000189.1, read on the forward strand.
TTCCTCCAGCAATTCCCGTTGGGCAGCTTCCAGATCGGGCTCGTTCTCCTTGCCCGGCTCGTCGCCCGTCAGCCCCGCCGGCAGTTCGATCACCCGGGCGTCGAGCGGCGGACGGTATTGCTCGACCAGCACGATCCGCCCGTCGTCGGTGACCGTTACAATCACGACACCACCAGCCGTATTGGTCCGCTCGGCCCATTCCCAGTTTCCACGGCGGACCAGCCGGACGAAATTTCCCTCGGCAAGGACTTCTTTTGTTTCGCTCATGTGGCACCTCACTTAGCGGCGGCCGAGAAATGAGTTCCGGGTTTGCGGAATGTCCACTATCACTGTCCTCTGTCCTCTGTCCTCTGTCCTACTCCTGATGCAAATGCATCTGCGGCCCCGCTCCGTCGGAGGCGATCTTGATCAGCCGATCGGGATTCTGGTACTGGGCGACCAGGTACTTTGTCAGGTCGACCTGCATCTCGCGGATATTGCCCAGGTACGCGGCCCTTTCGGCATTCGTGGCTCGGCGATGCTCCAACTCCAGGGCGCCGCGTTGTTGCTGCGCGTCGAGATCGGCTTCGAGTTGGAGTTTCTCCTGCCGCAGCTCTTCGGCGTGTTGCATTTCGGCGAGCCGGTTCCGGTGCTCGGTGTCGGCCTTTTCCATGACGTGTCGCTGCTCGGCCCGCTCGGCTTCGCACTTGAGTTTCATGTCTTCGAGTTGCTGGGCCTGCCGTTCGGTTTCCGCTTCGAGCCGCAGTTTGGTTCGTGCTTCGATCGCGTGGTCGTGCATCGCCTGGAGGTTCTCATTGGCGTGGTAGCCGCGGTAGACGACCTTGTTGATCCGATAGCCGATTCGCTCGGCCCGCTGCACAATCTGCCCGTAGGTGGCCAGGTCGTTCAACAGCTCGGTCTTCTCCTTGAACTGCTCGAAGGAGAGTCCGGCGACGAAATCGATCACGTCGGCGCTCAGCGCGTTGATGAAATCGGCGACCGGGTCGTGCGTCTGGTCGAGCATCCGCTCGATGTCCGTTAGCTCGAAGAAGACCATCAGCTTGACGGTCAGCAGGGCGTCGTCGGCGGTCCGGACGTCGGTCACGTCGAAATACATCTGGTCGGGGATCACGCGGAGCTTTGTGAATTGCAGCCCCCGGGGGATCTTGCGGTCTGGCCGCTTCGGGTCGGCCCCGTGCCAGCGGAACTCGTGCAGCCATTCATCGGCGGTCGGCGTGAACAGGGCCGGGCCGTGCACGACGCGCCGAAGCACGTTCCCTTCGTCGCGGCGGTAGACCACGACCGCCTCGTTCGAGTCGATGGCAAGACACTGCTGCAACTCGATCGACTGGTGCTCGACCGGGTCGAACCAGACGGCGACCGGCCCCGCATGGTGTTCGATCCGTCCGTCGACAAACCGCACGACGAGGTACTCGCCCGGCGCGGCCGAGAATTGCCGCAGCGGTTGGACGCTCTCGCCCCAAAGCAGAAGCAGTTTCGGGCCGTCGACCAGCCGCACCTCGCCGCGGCGGTTCCACACGGCGGCGCGCTGGCCTCGGCGGATGGTTTGTAGTCCGTACATGATGGGCCTCCTATTTCAAATCCAGGGGTTCTCTCGACTTCCTCCATGCCGTGGGGATTCCTTCTTGCTCATTCGTGCATCCGAATTCCTGTTGACCGCACCACCTCGATACCTTTTTCCTTCATCTCTTCGATCGTCCGCTGCACGTCGCCCGGCTGGAGTTCCACGCCGCGGCAGGCGTCTTCGATCAGGTAGGTCCTGAACCCGAGCCCGATTGCGTCGAGCGCCGTGAACTTCACGCAGTAGTCGGTCGCCAGGCCGCACACGTAGACGCCGGTGACTCCTTGTCCCTTGAGGTAATCGCCGAGCCCGGTCGACTTGCGCCCGGCGTTGTCGAAGAAGCCGCTGTAGCTGTCGATGTTCCGGTCGGTTCCCTTTTGGAAGATTCTGGCAATCGGCTCTTGATTCAACTTCGAGTGGAACGCCGCACCGGGCGTGTTCTGGACACAATGGACCGGCCAAAGGATCTGCTCGAGTCCATCCAACTCAATCACGTCGCCCGGCTCGTTGCCCTCATGTGTCGCGGCAAAGCTGCCGTGATCGGCCGGATGCCAGTCCTGCGTTGCTACGACCAGGTCGAAATGCGGAAGCAGACGATTGGCCACCGGGATTACTGCGTCGCCCTCCGGCACCGCCAACGCGCCGCCGGGACAAAAATCGTTTTGCAGGTCGGTCAGTATTAATGCTTTCATGGTTGTCCTCCTCCTCTACAATTTGCAATTTGGTAATACTTCAGCCGTCTGTAGTACGATGGCCTTCCAAGGCCGTCGCTGTGACATCGCAAGCCCTCGACGGCCTTGGAAGGCCATCGTACGAAGTGTTTCGCTACGCAATTTGCAATCCTTTACAACTCAAATAAGAACCCCTTCGCGGTCAGCCGTCGATATTCCTCCTCGTCGAACCGGTACAGGCGCGCCGCGCGATGGGCAACGTCCTGCTCGATCTCGTCGGTCTCCTTGACAAAACCCATCGCAAGGACCCTGCGGCGGAAGTTCCGCTTGTCGAGCGGCCTCTCGAGGATCGTCTCGTAGAGGTGCTGCAACTGCGAGAGCGTGAACCTCTTCGGCAGAAGCTCGAAGCCAATCGGCCGGTAGCGGACCTTCCCCTTGAGACGTTCCAGGGCCACCTGGATGATCTTGTCGTGGTCGAACGCCAGCGACGGGGTGTCGAGCACAGGGAACCAGGCCGCGTTTCGGGCGTCGGTCGCCGCCTGCACCCGGTGGTCGCGGATGTTGACCAGGGCGTAGTAGGCCACCGTTACCACCCGTTCGCGAGGATCGCGATCCACAGTGCCGAACGTGAAAAGCTGCTCGAAAAAGACCTTCGATAGCCCCGTCTCTTCCACCAACTCACGCTCCGCCGCGTCTTCCAGGGTCTCGTCCACGTGGACGAACCCACCCGGCAGGGCCCACTGCCCGGCAAACGGCTCCAGGTCCCGCTGGATCAGAAGCAGCTTCAAATCCTCGTCATCCAGCCCGAAAACCACACAATCGACGGTCAGGGCGGGCCGCGGATATTCGTAGGAATACGCCATATCGCCTCCTTTGTGTCTCTCCTACACGAAGCTTAGTGTATTTATGACACTTTGTCAAGAGATTTGTTCACGCAGACGGGGATTTTTCGATGCTTTCTTTCAGGAGCCCCCCTGACGGGGGAGGCACAGTAGAGAATCGCCGGTGGTGGGCAGCGGCCGAAGGGCTTGCTGTAGATTTGCCTGGTGGGCCGGCGTCGCTTTGCTCCTGGTCCCACCTTACAAGAAATCTGCGGCGAGAGTTTTACTCGCTTTTCACTTTTGCGAGTTCCGCTTCGGCGGCGGCGAGTTCGGCTTCGAGCGATTTCAGCTCGTCCGGGTCGTCCATTTGTTTCTTGGCCCCGGCCAGTTGGGTGCGGAGCCTCTGGATCCGCTGGTTGAGCGTCTGGATTCTCTTCTTTTGTTTCTTATCCATGGTCGTGGTCTTCCGTCGGTCCTTATTTTTCTTCTTTCCATAACCCTTCTTTCCATAGCCGGTCAGCCATGGCGAGGGCTTCTTCCCCGGTGTGGATCTGCCGGTCCAACTGGGCGGCGCGGATGCGGTTGAGCAACTCACGGAAGTGCGGGCCGGCCGGGATGCCGTGGGCGAGCAGATCGTCGCCGGTCAGAAGCGGCCGAGGGTTGAGCGCCTCGGGGGCTTGCTCCAACAACCGGCGGCAATGGGCGACCGGACCGCTGCCGGGTGTCATTGCTTCGTTCAGTGCCAGCAAATCGTCGATTCCCTCCGCGATCAGGACCGGCTGCAACGCCGACCACCGCATCGACGGCGCGTCGAGAATCGCGGCATGGTTTCCAACCAGCCAGCGCGCCCGATCGATCTCCTTGTTCGACAGTCGCCATCGGCGGCCGATCTCGTCGATGGCGTCCGGCCCGACGAACTCGATCAACAGCGCGGCCAGCGCGAGCGGAAACCCCGGGACCTCGAGCCGACCGAGCACGGTCAATGTGTGTTCGAACCGGCGGCTCTCGTCGCCCGACACAATCTCAGGGAGCAGTACGGCGGCGAGCCCCGTTTCGAGGAACAACCGCACGGCCTGCACCCGCCCCGGCTCGGCGAGTATCCGCCGCATTTCCGTGGCGATCCGTTCGGGGCTGACGACGGTGATCCGGCCGGCCATTTCGCGGACGGCGGCCAGTGTCTCCGCTTCCAGCTCGAAATCGAACGCGGCCGAGAACCGCACCGCGCGGAGCATCCGCAGCTTGTCTTCGGCGAACCGCTCATGGGGGTCGCCAATCGCCCGGATCACACCGCGACGGAGGTCCTCGCGGCCGCCGACGAAGTCGATCACCCGCTCTTGAATCGGGTCGTAGAAGAGGCCGTTGATGGTGAAATCGCGTCGCGAGGCGTCTTCCTCGGCGGAGCTGAAGGTAACGCTGTCGGGGTGTCGTCCGTCGGAATAGGCGTCGTCGCGTCGGAAGGTGGCCACTTCGATTTGCCCCGCCGCCTTGCTCCGCCCGAGCACGGTGATCACGCCGAAGGCCGCCCCGACGGCCAGGGTCCGGCGGTGGCCGAAGAGTTCTTGGATTTCCGGCGGCTTTGCACCGGTGGCCACGTCGTAATCCTTCGGCGCCCGGCCGAGCAGTTGATCGCGGACACACCCCCCGGCCCAATACGCCTCGAACTCCGCATCGCGGAGCCGGCGCACGACGTCGACGGCGAATTCGCGTTGTTTCTCGGGGTCCGGCATACCGTAAGCGTAACGCAGATCGGGAAACCTGACAATCGGGGGAGCCGTCAGCCGCTTGCAGCTTCCTTGGGCGCGACCACCGAGGCTGTGACTTTTTGGCGTTTGACACGTTCAGTCTGTAGGG
>CAZJRB010000190.1:0-7042 GCA_964547995.1 uncultured Planctomycetaceae bacterium
TTCAAAGAAACTGCCGTAAAAAAAGAGCCACACTAAGTCTTTGGACAGGCACTAGATAGAGTATCCTGGGGAACATCGTTCTGCCCTCTTTCTACTCATAGTCAAGTTATGAATGAAAACGTATTTTGGATAGCGGACACGGCAGTCTTCGAACTGCGCCTAGACGCCCACTCCTTCGGGTGGGGCGATTGCGGGGTTGCTGTCTTTCCGTCCGCATCTGCCGGGGCAATGTTTCAAGCCGCGGCGGCTGGCTTTTTTTCCCGAAACGTGCAATACTGGGAAACACTGGGGGAGACTTCTGCAGGCCCTTTTTCGGGGAGGCATGCCCATGGCTGACGAGAAAAAGGATGAAACCTCCGGCGAGGAGGAATCGGATTTATGGATCGAGTCCGAGCCGGAGTCGGACTCGGAATTCAATCTGGACTTCGAGTCGGGGGCTGATTCGGACTTCAAGCTGGACCTGGAGTCCGGGTCCGAACCGGAGCCGGGACCCGAATCGGAACCCGAGCCGGAGTCGAGCCCGGAACCTGAAACGGAGACGCAGCCATCAAGCGGCGGTCCCGCCAAAGAAACGGGCGGAGATTCCTTCTTGGACGCCTTCATGGAAGATGCCCTCGCGGAGAAAAGCGAAGAAGGTGAGACGGGTGGCTCGCTGGGGGCGTCTTTGGGCGCCGTCGCGGGGAGCGACGAAGAAAGCGATACCGGCGGTTCACTGGGGATGTCCTTGGAGGGTGTCGCCGAGGCGGAGGAAGACACGTACAAAACTGCCGGGGAGGAGGAGGAGGAACAGGGCTCACCACTGGACAAACCGTCCGAAGCGGTTGCGGAAAAGAAGAAGATACCGCTGAGTGAATGGTTTAAGAAGAACCCCAAAGCGGCGATCGGCATTGGGGCGGGTGGAGGTTTGGTGCTGATTCTGGTCCTGTTGTTTGCAACGGGTATAATTGGGGGGAAGAAGAAGAAGAAACGCCGGGCGCCTCCTCCGGTGGCCGCCAGACCCACTCCCCCGCCTCAACCCGCCCCGCCCGCCAAGGTCCCGCCCGGCAAACAAGGGACGACTCCCGCCAAGGGTAAGCAGCCCGCTGAAGGTGAGGCTGCTGCCGGAGGTGAAAAAACGAAAGAGGGCGAAAAGACAAAGCCTGAAGAAACCGAGCCGGAGAAACCGAGCCGGCCCGAAAACGTCGCCGAGTGGGTCAAGGAACACTACTTCTCGGCCCGGGCGGAGGGCGATCCTAAGCTGCCCGAAGCGGTTGAGCAGTTCGGAAAACGGTTTGCCGACAGCGCGCCGGCGGCCCAGATGTTGGCCGACTTGCTGGCACCCCCAAAGGAAGAGGAAGTCGACCCGAAGAACCCGCACCCGCGACGGCGGCCCGTCCGAGGAGGTCCCGCGACACTCATCGAAGCGGTTGTGACCGCGCTGGAAGCCAACACGACCCCGGAATCCCGGACAATACTCAAAGATCTCCTGGCAGGAAACCGCCCCGTCGAAGACGACAAGAAAACGGTCGATGTTGTTTTGAAGACGTTGGCAGGGCATCCTTCGACGGGTAATCAGGTGATTCTCTATCAGGTGTTGACGCAACCGGAGAAGTTTCGCGCGGAATCCGCGGGGTCCGTGGGGACCGCGGGACCTGCGGGATCCACGGAAGACGTAACGGCCGGGGGTCTCCGAAAACAGGTTTTCACGCTCGTCCAACCGATCGCCTCCGACCAATTCCGCACGGCGTTGGCGAAGTTCGTCTGCCAACCGAATCTTCCGCCCGACCAGCGGGAAAAATTCGGCAAGTTTCTCGAAACGAACCTGCCTGAAAACGCGGGCGCCCAACTCGTCTTTTACCAACAGCCTGAAATCGACGATAAACTCTTGAAGACTCTGGAAAAGCAGTTGACCGGTTTCAGCTCCGAGTCGCTGGGGAAGCTGCTGGGGGTGAAGGCGTCGACGGCGGCCGGCCGCGCGGCTCGACGCCCGCTGGTCCGGCACGTTCCCGGCGCAAAGGCGCCGGAAGAAGACCCCGATTTGCCATATCGCGTCGCGGCGCAACTTTGGTCTCCGGCGAGCGTCAGTTTCCTGGAAGGCCGCGTTCGACAAACCAAGTCGCTGGAAAGACAGGCCCAGGTTCTCGCGTTTGCATCTACCTTTCCGACGGATTCGATGCGTTCCACCTTGTACGGGATTTTGGACAAGAACTGGGACGACGGACCGGCCGAGTTGGTGAAAGCGAACCAGGGGTTGATCACCGATCCGGGGTTCTTGGTCCTGGTGAAGTTGCTTCCCCGTGAAATGCCGAAGAACGCGCGATCGGCCCGTCCCGGCGCCCGTCCCGCCGTCAGGCCGGCCCCCCGGTCGGGAGCCCGGCCCGGCAGTGCTCAGGCCTTGCGAGAAGCGGCCGAAGCGGCCAGGCAGGCCGAGCAGCGGCGCGAACAGGCGAAATTGGATTGGATGACCGCCTCGCGTGATCTGGCCTGTAGTTGGTGCGACGTGCTCAATGCCGCCGCCGGAGAAAAAGGGCAATCCGCACCGGCCAACCCGGAACCGGTCCGGAACCTGCCGTTCCAGATCTCGAAGAATGCCGAGATCGTGGCCGAATATCACGTCCGCTGGCCCAACAACCAGACCCGGGCCATGTTGCCGGGCGTGGCGCTCGGCCCGCTCGATATGCACTATGTCCGCACCGAGCAGAAACTCCCGCAGAGGGAACGCACGAAACTCCTGGGCTTTTACACCCGCCAGTTGAGGTTTCGCGGCGATCCGTGTCCCGCTCCCGGCAGAAATGGGGGCTGGATCGAGAGTTTTCGTGCCGTTTCCGAACGCCGCACCATGCGGTCCATCGACGTATTCTTCTCCGAGGGCGTCCGGGACCCCGATGCGGATCCCGAAGAAGGCGACCCCGTCATTGTGGAAATTCTCTCCGTCGAGATGCTCGATCCGCGAAGAACGTAGGAAGAGGGAAGAAGGAAGAAGGAAAAGTAGGCCCTTACCCCGTCGGTCCTGAGGCATCTTCCACCCCGTCGATGTAGCGGCGGAGCCGATCGAGCTCGTCGGTGACCTGCCGCAGTCGGAGCATGTTATCGACGCGCTTGAGGAGTTCGATCTTGTTGATCGGCTTGCTCAAGAAGTCGTCGCACCCGCAGGCGACCGCTTTTTCGATGTCGCCCAACTCGTTCAGGGCGGTTACCATTAGGATCATGATTCCCTTGGTGGCGGGATCGCCTTTGAGTGTCTTGCAGACCTCGAAACCGCTGAGCTTGGGCATCATGATGTCCAGCAAAATGAGGTCCGGCCGGAACTCGGCCACCTTGTCGAGTGTTTCGCGCCCGTCGACGGCAATAGCGATATCACAATCCGTATCGCTGAGATACGCTTCCAGCAGCTCGACGTTGGTCATGTTGTCATCGGCAATGAGAATCCTACTTTTGGACATGGGCATCCCTACTTGGTTCCTGGACAGCAAAAGAGGTCAGAGGTCAGGAGACGATTATACGGTTTTCGGGCAGCAATGGGAAGGGGCTCCCGGAATCGTGTAAAGCCGTTTAGAACGGCAGAAGCGCCCAGACCATTGCCGCGAAGTTGTACGTTCCATGGATAATCATGGCGGCTGCAAACAGCGGGAAAGCGGCTGCCAGGTTGGCCGGCCGGCCGCTGCGGCGTTGCCGCCGCCAAACGCGCACCAGGCCGAGCGAAGCGATCGTTGCACACCCCGCGTGGAGCGATGTGCAAACGACCCAGCGGAAAGCGGCCAGGGCCTCCACGTTCTGAACGCCCGAGGCGCGAAAATACAGATGGATGTATACCAGGTTCTCAATCGTTGCAAACAGGAGCCCGGAGACGATTCCCGCAAAGATGAATTGCCAGCCGGCGAACAGCCGGTAGGGCTTCTTCTCGAGCAGATAGATCATGCCCGACTGCTTGAGCAACTCCTCGACGACCGGCCCGAAAACGATCACGTAGATCGCACCGCCGACACCCGGGCGGTCGACCGCCAGGGCCGCGTCCGCGACTACGGCTACGACCTGCTCCACCGCGTCGTCACCGAAACCTGGTACGCCAACGTCGCCGATGCCGATGCAGAAGTCAATGACCTTAATACAATTCTGTACACTTATGATGTGCTCGGCCGGCAGACGGGTGTTTCGGATGATGTCTCTGGATATACGTACACGTTCGATACCCTGGATCGAGTCACGAGCATCACAAGCAACAATGTAGGTGCGCCGAGTGTCGTTCTGATGATTGATTATGGTACTCGACTGGATTCGCTTCGGACTTCTGTCGCCGCAACCATCGACGGCACGCCCGACTTCATCACGAGCTATACATACAACGAACGAGACGAGCTAACCCGCATCGAACAAACCGGCCAGACCGGCGGAAACGCCGTGGCCGACAAGCGAGTCGATCTGGCGTACGATGGGACCGGGCGCATCGTGACGATCGCCCGCTACTCGGATCTGGCGGGCACGCAACTTGTGGCGAGCACGGATTTCGTGTTCGATGAGTTGGGGCGTCTGACGGACCTCACCCATGCCCAAGGTGCAACGATTCTGGCCGACTACGGCTGGACGTTCGACGCGGCCGGGCGGCTTATTCAGCAGACGTCGCCCGATGGAACCGTGGATTACGGTTATGATGATACCGGCCAACTCATCGGGGCCGACTACCTCGGCGACTGGCAGTCGGACGAAGATTATCAATATGATGACAACGGGAACCGCGTAGCCGCCAATGGTGATTCGTACAGTACGGGCGACTACAACCGGATGACGTTCGATGGGACCTATACGTACGAATATGATACTGAGGGCAACCGCACGGCTCGGTTCATTGATGTTGACACAAGCGGCACGCTCACAACCGGCGATACCGATGTCACCGAGTACACCTGGGACGTGGCGAACCGACTGACGGCCATCATCAGCCGCACGACCGAAGGCGGCCCGGCGACCAAAATTGTCGATTACACGTACGACCTGTTCGGCCGCCGGATCGCCAAAAACCTCGACAACGATGGCGACGGCACGGTTGACTACGCGGAGAGTTACGTTTACGATGAAACTGACATCGTACTCGATTTCGTCGACGACGGCGCCGGGACTGGCAGCAGTCTTGAACTATCGAAGCGTTATCTCTGGGGCCCCGCCGTGGATCAACTCTTAGCCCAAGAAGACGCTACCGGCACCGGCGCCCCCGCCGACATCACCTGGCCGCTAACCGACCACCTCGGCACCGTCCGCGACCTGGTCGACTCGGCCGCCGTCGTCCTGACCCACTACCAATACGACACCTTCGGCAACATAACCCTCGGCGACACAACGCTAACGCGTTACCTCTTCACCTCTCAGGAATACGACCTGGAATCCGGTCAATACTACTACGACGCCCGCTACTACGACCCCGCCACCGGCAAGTTTATCAATGAAGATATAATCGGCTTCGACGCGATGGACGCCAACTTCTACCGCTACGTTGGCAATGATCCCTCGGGCAGCGTGGACCCAGATGGCTTGAAGAACATTGGGATGACAATCCGACCCAGCAAAGCCGGATTTGACGTGGAACTGTACGACTATGACAACGACGAGGTAATCACGAGGATTTCTGGGAAAGGGCAAAATGAGTTATGGGCAGCGAAGAATGTTGCCCTGTACTTTATGAGAGGAGAGTTCAATCATAGGTTTGAAGGGTGTAACTTCAAGATTCATACCGCAAATAGGGCATTGTGTACGATCAAGTTCGTTTATACGGACGAGTCTAAGGAGCTAATCACCGACAATTACAAAAACCGGCTAATAGCTAATTATCCAATCAAAATGCCATGGAAGGGGCCCGCGCCCCCACCTCTTGGGCCGGCGCTCGGGATGATCGCCGGCGGGTCTGCAGGGGCCTTCGCGCCCGCACCCGCTGCGGGTCAAGTTGCATCCCAGGGCGCTCAAACGACCCCGAATCAGTTTTCCTCCGATCCTAGCAGTACATGGGCAGCGGACAAGCTCGGCGAGCTTCTAATGCATGTCGGCGAGACAATGAGACTTGTCTACGCCGAGGACCCGGAAGCGATGGACAGATTCCAGAGTTGGCTTGGCTATGCGGGGATTTTCCCGTTCGGAGGCGACGTATTCGATCTTGTCAACGCCGGAATCTACTGGTATCGTGGCAAATACTCGGAAGCTAAGTGGTCCGTTGCCTATGCCGCTCCCGGCATCGGCACAGGGCTGTATATGTCGGCGAAGGTCGCCAAGCCGATGGCCGCCGAGGTCGCCAAACACGGCAGGAAACTCGTCGAGCAAACAACCGACTTTGTGAAGCGGATCGAGTGGGACATAAGCACGGCCGGTATGGGCCCAGGAGCACTTCGGTTACGAAAAGTTGCCCCAAAGACAGTTTCATCCCAAATCAAGAATCTTGGTGACGATGTTTCACGCTGGCTGGGGAAGGATGCCAAGGTAGTCAAAACTCCGACCGGGGATATCATCGTCCAATCGGCTGATGAATTGCGAGAAATTCGATTTGATTTCAACCGCACATATCCGCATAAGAATCCACATACGCATGTGATCGAGTACAAGATGGTGAAGAACAAGAAAGTCGAAATCATGAATCGTAGAATCTACCCATCAGGAGTTTCTCCCGAATGAGTCCTCAAGAGATAAGTATGGTTCAAGAGTGTACGTCGACCTATGTCGCATCCGAGCATCCCGACGGAAGCCTTACGATAACAATTGAGGTTCCGGCTCGTTTTGCAGAACTGTGGCTTGTCAAGTTGTCCGATTTGAGAGCAACTGTTGATGACGTGACTTTTGACAGACCGGGGGAAGACTTGGGGTCAGGTCGTGATTAGTGATTAGCGAAGGTGGCCGTGATCGCCGGCACCGACGACTACGCCACCGGCGAACACAACCGGATGACGTTCGACGGCACCTACACCTACGCCTACGACACCGAAGGCAACCGCACGGCCCGGTTCATCGACGTTGATGAAAGCGGCACCCTTTCAACCGGCGATACCGACGTCACCGAATACACGTGGGACGTAGCAAACCGCCTGAC
>CAZJRB010000191.1:0-6673 GCA_964547995.1 uncultured Planctomycetaceae bacterium
GGTCGAACCTCTTTGGGTCCACGGCCGTAGGCCGTGGTTTTACGAGATAATAAGGCGAAAAACCAAGTCCGCTACGGCCTTGGGCTAAGGCGCGGAGGTAGGATCGATTGCGCCAAGAAAGCTTGGGAAAGGGGGATGAGATGTAATCTACAACTCTGAAACCTTTCATTGGAACCTTGCGGGTGAGAAGCCCGTCCAGTAGAGCTTGACCAGCAACTGGAAGCAAGTCTTGCGTGGTGCCGGGGTAACTCACATCACGAAGCGTAGACAGCGAGTCCGAAAGCCATGCTATTGAGCGTCGAAATACCCCTTGTGGGAGCCTTTGTCTTTCGATCAGCAAGGGCCACGCTGCGGCACTGTATGGTCTGGTGTACGCAGTCCTGCCGGCGTCGGAGAACATGTGCAAACGGACAATCGAGGTTCCCCAGGAACTTGGGAGAACCCTGTTCACTCCTCGGCGAACTCCCGGCTGGAGACACCGGGTTACCAACTCCAGGCCCTGGCGGTTCGCTCGTCCGCTTGGGAGCAAATCAACGAGTGGAACCGAGGTACCGCCAAGCGAAGGAAACGAAGTGCGGCGGAACGGCAACAGGGCGTCGTAGCACCTTCATAGTACCGATGAAGCCGGGGAACCAGTCCCGCGGGACCCGGTGGAGGGAAGGAAAAACCGAAAGGGGGTGTCTGATGTTGGACTCTGGGCCGGGAACTACGTCCGAGGCATCGAACTTGGAATCACGTATCACCGTAACGACCCAGGATAGCACTCCGGGCATGCGGCAATTTGCTGTATGGCGAAACCACCATCAGAGGAACCGTATGCTCTAATGTGGGCACGTACGGATCTGTGGGAGCCCCGGGTGGAAACACCCGGGGCCACCCGGCCCGAAAGCAGTTTGCGGTGGCTGGCTAACCTGCTTCGGTGTGCATTTTCGAAGCGTGTAACAGCCCTCCTCAAACTACCCTCGATTGCAATAGGGACGATCCACTGGGCAGCTCTCACCGCTCCACCAAGGTTGTCTCATTCGGGTCTGTATTCGCGCGATTTCAGGCCTTTGATTGACATCGATTTCGGCTCTGGCCATTAGCGGGTGGTCGTGCTGAACCGCATTGAACGGTTCTTGACTAGCAGTTGTCCCCAACTAGAATATCGGATTGATGAGTCGACACGGCGCGAAGAGCGGCGTGGTTGCCCACCTACGTGTAGGGAACCCGATATGAGGACCATGCCAGTCTACATTCTCCAAGCCTTCACCGCTGCCATTCTACTAGCTTCGCCGGCTGCACTGCATGCTGCCGAAACCGAAGCAGAACCGCCCGGCGCATCCGACGTCCGAGAGATCATTGTCGTCTGCAAGACGCATTTCGACATTGGCTACACGCATCGGGTGAAAGACCTGTTGGTCTATTACCGCACCAAGATGATTGACCGTGCGCTCAGCCTTATGGACAGTTCTAAGGAACTGCCTCCCGAACAGCAGTTCGTGTGGACTTCACCCGGCTGGGTGATGCAGAAGGTGATCGCAGACTGGCCGGGCCAGACACCCGAGCGCCGACAGCGCCTTGATGCAGCGATGAGATCGGGCAAGTTCGTCACGCATGCACTGCCGTTTACCATCGAAGCTGAATTACTGGAGCCTGAAGCATTCGCGCGCGGCTACTGCTTTGCCGACATGGTGTCGCGGCAGTACGGCTTGCCACTGGCGCGCGGGGCGAAAACGACGGATGTGCCCTCTCAATCGCGGTCGCTTGCCACAGGCTTGGCACACGGCGGTGTCAAGTTTATGCACATTGGCTGCAACTGGCCCAGCGGTTACGTGCACAATCTGCCGCCGATCTTCTGGTGGGAAGGACCTGATGGTTCGCGCGTGCTGACCATGTACTCGAGCATCTACGGAACATCCACTGCCTTCTGGCCGTGGGGTGGCAAGACGGACCCGAACATCGGCCACAACCTGCTCCCACCACCAAACTGGCCATACAAGACCTGGGTCGCGATTATCGTTACCGGCGACAACTCTGGTCCGCCGAAGGCCGACGGCGTCAAAGCAGTCTTCGCAGAAGCCGCTCAGAAACTGCCCAACGCGAAAGTTCGCATGGGCACGATGGAAGAATTCGCTGACGCCATCCTCGCTGAGAAACCCAAGCTGCCGGTCATCAAAGGCGAGACACCGGACACGTGGATTCACGGCTGTATGAGCGATCCCCGTGGCATGCAAATCGCGCGAAACACGGGCCCACTCCTACCGGCGGCCGAAACGCTCAACACTCAACTCCGCCTTTGGGGCGTACCGGTGGCCGATTCTTCCAAAGACGTCGCTCGCGCCTACGAACAAAGCCTACTCTACAACGAACACACTTGGGGTCGTGCCCCCCGAGTGTCGCAGTTCGGCGAGGATTTCAAGAAGGCTGCACCCAAGCTGATCGCTGACCTGGAGGGTTCCTGGGAAGACAAGACCGACTATATCCGCACCGCAGGTAACATCACGACCTCACTGTTCGACACCAACCTCGCTGCCCTAGCACGCAACGTGAAGCACACGGGGCCGCGCGTCGTCGTGTACAACCCGCTGCCCTGGCCTCGCTCCGGCATCGTCGAGGTTGATGGGACATCGTTTTGGGCCAAGAACATTTCTGCCAGTGGCTACAGGACCTTCTCCATTCCTCCGCCAAATCGGCCCAAAACACTTGCCGGTGACACTCTCGAAAACGAGTTTCTCAAGGTTCAACTCGATCCAGCGAGCGGCACGATCACGTCGTTCCTGGATAAGCGGACGGGCCGCGAATGGGTGGACGCCGACGCAAAATATGGCCTCGGCCAATACCTCAACGAACGCTTCGATAAAGCCGTTACCGACAGGTACTGCGTCGACTATCAACAGGGACGCTGGGGCAGCAAACGCCACCCCGGCCTCAGCAAACCTGGCCTGCCAGCCAACGTGCCCTACCGTGACGCCTCCGGCCGCAAGGGCACACTCGAGATCGTTCACCACGATCTCGGCAGTACGGCCATCATGGACATGCCTAGCGACACGGCCAATCACCTTCCGGCTACTTCGTCGCGAGTCACTTTGTACCGCGGCCAGCCATACCTCGACCTCGAAGTCACCATCAAAGACAAAGCCAAAGACAACTGGCCCGAGGCAGACTGGCTTTGCCTGCCGTTCAAGGTCAACAGCCCAACGTTTTGTGTCGGTCGGAATCTCGGCGTGATGAACCCCGCCACAGACATCCTCCGTGGTGCAAACCGCAACATGTACGCCGTTGGCAGCGGTGTGACGCTCACCGGGTCCGACGGCGCCGGCATTGCGCTATGCCCGATCGATCATCCGCTCATCAGCCTGGGCGTGCCGGGCTGCTGGAAGTTCTCGCTCGATTTTGTGCCGACCAAGCCAGTCGTATTCCTCAACTTGTACAACAACCAGTGGAATACCAACTACCGTTATTGGTATCCCGGCACCTGGAGTTCGCGAGTTCGCCTGTGGACCTTCGCGAACAACACACCGACGGATCGCGCCCTCATCATTCCGTCGATCGAGGCTCGCCATCCTCTTCTTGCCGCAGTCGCGGACGGCCCCGGCGGAAAGTTGCCCGAAGCACAGTCCGGCCTTGGCGTTTCGCGGCCTGGCACGCTCATCACTGCATTCCAGAAGAATCTGTTTGGGCCTGGCATCTTATTGCGTGTCTGGGAACAAGCCGGTGTCGGCGGAAAGCTGACGATCGTTCTTCCGATAACGTGCCCTGCGACAACCGCCCTGCCTGTCAACCTCCGGGGCGAGAAGACTGGCAAACCGATCAAAATCACGGGCAACGAGCTCGAGTTTGACCTCACCGCTTACTCTCCTGCCAGCTTCGTCCTGGAATGATTCGATGAAATCCTCACGATAAAGCGATCCAGCGACTTTCGTCGGCAATTCTGTGCGGGCTTCGAACCCCACATTCAGCCGCAAATGCCGCACTTTTCGTGGTTCTTGGACTCGGTGGAAAATCGTACTTGGAAGAACCCTTTGCATTTCCCCCTGAACCTTGGTATCTTGTTGAAGGTAGCCTACGGCTTCTGGAAAATCGTCATTTTTTGTCCAACGGGGGCCTACCATGTCTCGAACACGAATTCCTTGCAGCGTGACACTTTTCGTGGCGACCGTCGTTATCGCCTTGGCGGCACACGGTGCTGACAACAAGAAAAAGAGCAACAAGCAGAACGAGCAGAAGCGGCGCGAGAACCAAGCACGACTCCAGGTACTCGAACACCAGGAATCGGTACTCCGTCAGCAGATTCGATCGCTTGAGAAGCAGATTCCTCAATTGAAGAAGAAGCTGCAGTCAGCCCAAAAGACACTTCAAGGGATGACCGGTCAGGCCCGGATGGCCCGCCAGCACTTGGAAGATGCCAAGACCGAAACGAAACGAATGTCAGGGGAACACCAACGCGTAGCTGAACGTGTCATTGCGGATCAGCCGGCTGACTCGCCTTTCGGAAATCTTCGCGCCAAATGCGAGGGTGCCCGCGAACATTATGGGGATGCGGTTGACACGGTCAAGGAGTCCGATGCCTACAAGAAGGCTACCTCTGCCTTGGTGCGCAAGCAAGTGTTGGACAAGGACGCCAGCGTACTTGCGGCTCGCGAGTTGCTCATGGGGCTTCAGAAGGAGTTCGAGAGGGCCCGGCTCGAAGTGCTTCGCAAGGATGCCAACTGGGTCAATTCGATGAACGACCTGAAGGCAACGAAGGAACAAGAGAGGAGGGTAGATGACCAGACGAAGGCCGTTTTGGGACAATATGCCACGGCGCTACGCGAGGTCAACTCGACAAAGAGCAGAATAGCCAAGATGGAGAGCGAGCTCCAACAAAACCGTAGTGAACTCAACCAAGTTGTCAACGCCAAGCAAAATATCAAACGCCAGCTCGGTGGAGACCAGAATAAGAAGACACGGAACAAAAAGAAACGCTAGCTGACCCCTCACCAGCATCCGGCCGACGCGGGCGGGCTGGCACTAACACGCGTTCATCCAAAGGCCGTGCAGTCGATAATGCGGCACTCGACGATTACGCTGACGATGGACACGTATGGGCATTTGTTCCCAGGGCAGGATGCTGAGACGGTGTTGCTGTTTCCGGCGATGGTGGGCGGGTAGTTAAGTTAGTAAGACCTGATCCACACGTTCAATCCGTGGTGGAATTCTTCCGGTCTTCTTCTGTCTCGGTCGATTTGGGTGCCAGACCTTGTTCGGCGAGGAAAGCGGTGGCGCCTTCCATGATGGCGGCGAAATCTTCCTTGGTGCCTTTCTTGAAACCCGGCACGTTGAAGAAGCCGTGCCCACGGCCTTCGAATGCAACTAGCTTGCACACGTTGCCGGCTCCCTTCATCAAGCGGTCGAAACGCTCGACGTTTTCAAACGGCACCGTCTTGTCGGCCGTGCCATGCACGATATAGGTGGGTGGCAGCCCCGCACGCACATGGTGGCAAGGCGACAAGTCGGTTTGGGTTTTCGGGGTGAATTTGTCGGAGCCGTAGCCTTTGTCGGTGGTGTCTATCACCGGATTGAACAGCACCAGCGCATTGGGGACCGAGCTGATTTCGGCGTTTTCGTTCTTGGCGTCATAGCCTTTGATCACGCCGGAACATGCGGCCACATGACCACCGGCGGAACCGCCGCCGGCAATGATCTTATCCGGGTCGATACCCAACTGCGCTGCGTGCTGTCGCAGGTAGCGCACGGCCGATTTGCCGTCTTCCACGCAGTCGTAGGGTGTCAGGTGTCCACCGTCCTTGTTACGAACGCGGTATTTGGCCGAGATGGCCACATAACCCGCCCGAGCAAAGTATCGGGCGTGACCCGCCATTTGCTGCGGCTTGCCCGCCACCCAGCCACCACCAAAGAACAGCACAATCACCGGCCGCTTGTCGGAAACCTTGTGGCCTTCCGGCCAAAACATGTTCAGGTGCAGATCGCCCTCAGGGGTGGACTTGTACTTGATGGACTTGGATAGGGATGCAGTCCGGCCAGATGCAGCTTTCTTTTCGGCGCGAGCTAGGCTCGAGAAGTGTGCAAGGCTCAACAAGGTCACAGCGGCGGTCAGTAAGGTTTTGGTTGACATGGGTATATGGGTTTGGGATTTGAGGGCGAAGGGGAAACTTCATTTGTCGACGCCTATTCTAACATCGTTTTGCGATCTATGTCGAGCATCCTCGCGGCCGTTCGCCGAGGCCGAAGGTAAGCCGCGACCGTCACTCGGGGCCCAGTAGTATGGGCTCTTCCACTTCTCCTATTGCCGGACCCACCGCTTGGCTTTGTGTAGCGCTTCGGCATAAGAGGCCCACATCACCGGTACGAGCAATACGGATATCTCGCACTCGTATGATCCTCGTACCCGATTCCTCGCCACCACCGCACACACATTCCCTGGAGGGTTCGGCTCGCCGGGGGATGATTCCATCACGGTCTTTCACAAGGCGTTGGAGACGTCAGTATCCCAAGACCGATGCGCAGACGCGTCTTCAACGCGACCCGATTCCTTCGCTTGAACCGTGCCGCACACATGAAAGCCAACGACAAGACCCCAGGCACACAGGAACCTTTGAATTGTCATTGTAGTTCGCCTTCCTTCGTTCCTTCTTCGTCTTTGTTGCCTTCACGGGGCTGTTCGCCGATTCCGTACCGGATTGGCTCCCAG
>CAZJRB010000192.1:0-6626 GCA_964547995.1 uncultured Planctomycetaceae bacterium
AAGTTACAATAGGGCTACCGTTGGCTCAATTCACCCCGGAAAAGGGAGAAGAACCCTTTTTTTTCGATCTTGGCTCGGAACGTGGAATCTGGTAAAAGGGCCCCCCCTCCCTATGGAGGCGGGACCGGCCTCCTTTCATCTCTCCAGGGATATCCAAGGACGGATTATTCGTGAAAAACTTCCTGAGAGTAGTGCGCTTTGCGTTTCGCTACCGGATCACGCTCGCGGCCTCGGTCGCTTGCGCGCTGGGCGTGGCCGTTCTCTGGGGAGGGAATATCGGCGCGCTCTACCCGTTCATCGAGGTCGCCTTCAAGGGCGAGTCGCTTCAGAAGTGGGTCGACGACAAGATCGACGAAGCCCGACAGACCGCGGCCGAGCAGAGCTGCGTGATTCAGCACTTCAACAGCCATTTGGCGGAGACCCCGCCCGAAGGACAGAAGGCCGTGCAGGCGAAGATCGCCATCGCCGAGTCGCGATGCGAGGCCGAGCAAAGGGCCGAGCGGGTCTACACCTGGTTGAGACCGTATATCCGGAAGTATCTGCCGACGTCCCCATTCAGGACTCTGGCATTGATTATCGGCGTCTTGCTGGTGGGCACGGTCGTCAAGGATCTTTTCCTCATTAGCCAGAACATTCTGGTTGCGCGCCTGGCGCAGTTAAGCACGTTCGAGTTGCGCAAGCTCTTCTATCGCCGCACGCTGCGCATGAACCTGGCGACGTTCGGCGCCGACGGAACGGCCGACCTGATGAGCCGGTTTACGCACGACATGGAGCACGTGGCGCTGGGCGTGTCAACCCTTTTCGGCCGGCTGATCCGCGAGCCGTTGAAGATGGCCGCGTGCCTGACCGGCGCCGCGCTGATTTGCTGGCGGCTTCTGTTGCTGTCGCTGGTGGTGGCGCCGCTGGCGGCCTTGCTCATTCAATGGCTCGGCAAGATGCTCAAGCGGGCGAACCGCCGCGCCATGGAAGAGATGGCCGGCATGTACACCACGCTGGAAGAAGTCTTCCGAAGCATCAAAATCGTCAAGGCCTTCACCAACGAGTCCCAGGAACGCAAACGCTTCCACGATCAAAGCAAACAGTACTACAAGAAGGCGATGAAGATCGCCCGATACGACTCCTTCTGCCGCCCGATCAACGAAGTGATGGGCGTCGTCGCCATTTCCATGGCGCTTTTGGCCGGGGCTTGGCTCGTCCTCTCCAACGAAACGCACCTGTTCGGCATTCGCATGAGTCCGCGGCCATTGAGTCTCGGGGCCATGTTGATTTTCTACGGCATGTTGGCCGGCGTGGCCGATCCCATCCGGAAATTCGCCGACGTCTTCACCGCGCTGCAACGCGCGGCGGCTGCCAGCGATCGCATCTTCGGCCGCCTCGACCGCGAGCCTGACATCCGAAATCCCAAGCACCCGGTCACCATCAGCCGCCACTGCCGCGACCTCGTTTTCGACGCCGTCGGCTTCGAATACCTACCCGGCAAACCCGTCCTGCAAGGCGTCGACTTGTCGATTCCCTTCGGCCAAACGCTGGCGGTGGTGGGCCCGAACGGATGCGGCAAGAGCACGCTGGCGAATCTCGTCCCGCGGTTTTACGATCCGACCGCCGGGAGCATCCGTCTCGACGGCATCGCGCTGGGCGACGTGCGGCTCCGCGATCTGCGCCGGCAGATCGGACTGGTTACCCAGGAGACCTTGCTGTTCGACGACACGATCTTCAACAACATCCGCTACGGTGCTCCGCAGGCGGCCGACGACGAGGTGATCGCGGCCGCGCGCCGGGCACAGGCCCACGACTTCATCGAAAACGAACTCCGCGACGGCTACGATACCGTCGTCGGAACGATGGGTGGCCGGCTCTCCGGCGGCCAGCGCCAGCGGATCGCCCTGGCCAGGGCAATCCTCCGCGATCCGGCCATCCTGCTGCTGGACGAAGCCACAAGCCAGGTCGATCTCGAGAGCGAGCGGGCGATCCAGGAAGTTCTCGAAGAGTTCACCCGCGACCGCACCACCATCATCATCACCCATCGCATGGCGGTGCTGAAACTGGCCGATCAGATCGCCGTAATGCAATCGGGGCGGATTCTCGACACCGGCGGCCACGACGACCTGCTCGGGCGTTGCGATTTATATCGCCGGCTGTACCAGATCCAGTTCGAGCATCCCGGCGAAGGCTCCGCCGCCGCATAGCTCGGTGATCTCTGCGCCGATGGTTTGCGTTTTCATGATGAACTCCGGAGAGATCGTGGATCGCGTGCTGTAGTTTCAACGGAACCCCGGCACGCAGTGCCGGGGCTTTTGCTCTCAACCCCGAACTCTCAACTCTCTGCGTCTCTGCGTGAACCCTCTATTCCCTCTGTCCCTCCTTGTACTCCCCCGGAGTTTCCGGTAGACTGGAGTGAGCTAAATAGAGACTCCCACAGCGGGAAAAGTTGATTCACCGGGGAGAAGCATCATGGTTGATGAGTGGGTCTGGTCGGTGCTGTTGCTGGCCTTGGGGGCGGGGCTGGTGATTTTGGAGATATTCTTCCCCTCGGCGGGGTTGCTCGGGTTCCTGGCGGCCTGCGCGATCCTCGGGGCCATCATCCTGGGGTTCATGGAAGGCCCGCTGTTCGGGTTCATCATTCTTGCCCTGGCGATTGTGGGCCTGCCGGTGGTGGTTGTCCTGGCGTTCAAGTATTGGCCCCGCACGGCGATCGGGCGGCGGGTCCTGTTGATGTCGCCGGAGAGCAAAGACGTGCTGCCGGAGGACCCGAAAATGGCCCGCCTGAAGGGCATGATCGGCCGGGTGGCCGTGGCCAAGTGCAAGATGCTGCCCGGCGGGGCCATCACGCTTGACGACCGCACCGTCGACGCGGTCAGCGAGGGGATGCCCATCGAACAGGGCCAGAAGGTCCGAATCCTCGAGGTCCGCGGAAACCGGGTCGTGGTGCGGCCCCTGGAAGACGAAGAACTTTCGGAGACGTCGGAGGATCCCCTGCGGCGGCCGATCGATTCGCTTACCCCCGATCCGTTCGAGGATGAGAAGAAGTAGCCCCCTCTCCGGAGTGCCCGAATGGCCCCCTAGCCCCTTTTTCAACAGGTTGACAACCATTTGCCAAAGGGATAAACAAGGACGGATGGGCAGTCACGGCTTTTGGGCCGGGCCCTCTGCTGCGATCCTTTCACAAGCTCGTTAATCGAATCTTGTTTTTTGCCAATCAATAGAGGAGTGCCGCCATGCAGCCGCTGCTTCTGGCCGCCCAAGAGCCGAGCCCCACCGTGATCATTACGATCGTCGTCATCTTTGTGGTGCTGATTTTCGCGATGGTTGTGCTGGCAATCTTTGCCAGCTACTTCCGCCTTTGGATCCAGTCGAAGACGACCGGCGCGGGTATCGGCATTTTCGACCTGTTGGGCATGACCTTCCGCAAGGTCCGGTGCAGCACGATTGTGCAGAGCAAGATCATGGCGGTTCAGGCGGGTCTGGGGGAGGAGACGGGTATCACCTCGAAATCGCTCGAAGCCCACTACCTGGCCGGCGGCAACGTCCCGCTGGTGATCCGCGCGATTGTGGCCGCCCACAAGGCCAAGCTGGACCTCGGTTTCAAGTTGGCGGCGGCCATCGACCTGGCCGGCCGGAACGTGCTCGAGGCCGTCCAGACCAGCGTCTATCCGAAGGTGATCGATTGCCCCATACGCGGCAGCGCCCGCGAATCGCTCGACGGCATTGCCCAGAACGGCATCCAGTTGAAGGTCAAGGCCCGTGTGACCGTCCGGGCAAACCTCCAGCAGTTGATCGGCGGAGCGACCGAAGAGACGATCGTCGCCCGGGTGGGCGAAGGCATCGTCAGCGCCATCGGCTCCGCCCAGGAACACGGCGAGGTGTTGGAGAACCCCGACCGCATCTCGAAGATCGTCCTTTCCCGGCGCCTCGACTCGCAGACCGCGTTCGAGATCGTCTCGATCGACATCGCGGACGTCGACGTCGGCGAGAACATCGGCGCCCGGCTCCAGGCCGATCAGGCGGAGGCCGACATGCGCGTCGCCCGGGCAAAGGCGGAAGGCCGCCGCGCCCAGGCCGTCGCCGCCGAGCAGGAGAACATCGCCCAGATCGAAGAGAGCCGCGCCAAAGTCGTCGAGGCCGAGGCAGAAGTGCCCAAGGCCATCTCCCAGGCCTTCCGCGAAGGGACCCTCGGGATACTCGACTACTACAAGCTCCGTAACGTCCAGGCCGACACCGACATGCGGACCTCGATCGCCAAGGCGGGAGTCGGGGGAGAAGGAGGATCAAGCGCATGATCCCGTTCGAGCCGCTTTGGGCAGTCGATGTCGGAGGAATCATCGCGGCGATCTTCGTGATCATCATGGTCATCACGGCGATCGGGAATATGATCGCAAAGATGAACGAGCAGCAGGCGAAGGGGCAGCGGCGCCCCGGCGGCGCCCCCCGCGCACAACAGCCGCAACAGCAGGGCGGCGGCCGCGGCGGCGGCATCGGAGACGAGATTGCCGAGTTTCTCCGGCGTGCGGCGCAGGGTCAGGCCGCCCCCCAACAGCCCCAGGCACCGCCGCCGCCCCGCCCCGCCCGCCGTAAACCCCTGGCCGCCGAACCCGTCGAGGCGGTGGCCGTCGCCGACGAACCCGGACGCAGGGCCGTTGGAACCGGCATCGATACGTCGAGATTCGAACAAAGCACCGGGAAACTCGGCGGCGACGTGACCGAAGAGCAGCGGAAATTCGACGAGCATCTCCACGGCACGTTCGACCACGAGGTCAGCGAGTTGGCCGGAACCCGAAGGACAGTAGAAGCATCGTCCGAGCCGGAACCGAAGCGCCGCGCCCAAGTCCCCTCCACCGCCGCCGCCGGGTTCGCCGCCATGCTGTCCAACGCCGACAACATCCGCCAGGCCATCGTCATCACCGAAATCCTCAACCGGCCCCTGGACCGGTGGCAGTGAGGGGAATGACTCCGTGTTGTAAAGCCGCGACCAGTGAGGCTGTGACTTTTGGGCGTTTGACACGTTCAGTCTGTAGGGAACGCCCTCTGTGGCGTTCCGGGAAGCAGCAACGAGCGTGTTTTCCGGGTTTCGGAACGCCACAGAGGGCGTTCCCTACAAAAAGTCACAGCCTCACTGGTCGCGGAAAGGCTCTCGCGTTATGAACGTCTCCCCAGGCGATACCCGTATCGGATGGATCGGAACCGGCGTCATGGGCTCGAGCATGTGCCGGCACCTGATCGAGGCCGGTTTCTCGGCCACGGTGTTCAACCGGACCAGGGCGAAGGCCGAGCCGCTGCTGGCCGCCGGGGCCGCGTGGGCCGAAAGCCCCAAAACCGTGGCCCAGACCGCCGACGTCATCTTCACAATCGTCGGCTACCCGGCCGATGTCCGCCAGGTGATCCTCGGCCCCCACGGCGTGCTGGCGGGGTGCCGTGAAGGCAACATCGTCGTCGATATGACCACGAGCGAGCCCTCCCTGGCCATCGAAATTGCCGACGCCGCCGCGAAAATCGCCGTCCAGACCATCGACGCCCCCGTCTCCGGAGGCGACGTCGGTGCCCGCGAAGCGAGGCTCTCGATCATGATCGGCGGCGATCGAGAAACGGTCGAAGCCCTGCAGCCGTGCTTCGAAGCGATGGGCAAGACGATCGTCCACCAGGGCGGGCCCGGCGCCGGGCAACACGCGAAAATGGTCAACCAGACGCTCATCGCCTCCGGCATGATCGGCGTCTGCGAGGCGCTCTTGTACGCCTACAAGGCAGGGCTCGACCTGGAAACCGTGCTCGAATCGGTCGCATCCGGTGCGGCGGGAAGCTGGTCGCTGTCGAACCTCGCCCCGCGGATTATCGCGAACGATTTCGATCCGGGCTTTTTCGTCGAGCATTTCATCAAGGACATGGGCATTGCCCTGGACGAGTCGAAGCGGATGGGCCTGTCGATGCCCGGCTTGGCCCTGGCCCACCAGCTCTACCTCGCCCTAAAGGCCCAAGGCCACGGCCACGACGGCACCCAGGCGTTGCACCTGGCACTGGCATCAATGTCAAACATCGATTGGCCCCGGCGGTAATCCGGATCCTGCTCGATGCGCATGGATATCCTTTATCAATCTGCCTTCGCGAGAGTCCGGACCTCCTTTTGCAGAGACGTGCCAAGTCGATCTCGCTCGATCTCCAAATCATAGTGCGACTGAAGATTAAGCCAGAACCGCTCAGACGTTGCAAAGTACCTTGCGAGCCGCAACGCCGTGTTCGCCGTGATCGATCGAACACCCTTGACGATTTCATTGATGCGCCTTGGTGGTACGCCGATATCTTTGGCAAGGCGATACTGACTTATGCCAAGAGGCTCCAAGAACTCGACTTGGAGTATTTCGCCGGGATGAACCGGCGGCACCTTTCTTGCTACCATGTCTGGCTCCTAGTGGTAATCGGTGATTTCCACGCCATACGCATCGCCATCCGACCACACGGCGGGTGGCACTGCTGGCTCGTCCAGCAGTGTTGTTCGAGCGACCTTGAGGCACTGCTGGGCAAGCCAGCAGTGGCACCCGCGCGGTTCCCGCCCCCGGTGCTGCCGCACGTTCCCGACACACGAGGTGATTCTACCCCCCGACCACCCCGGCGTCAACGAAAGAGAGAGAGGAACGGGA
>CAZJRB010000193.1:0-6491 GCA_964547995.1 uncultured Planctomycetaceae bacterium
AAAAAATTCCATCAGGAGGCCTTGACACGAATCGCTCTTTCAGAGATGGGCTATTATCGAATGTCCCTACGGGACTGATTGGGGCTGGAAACACGGTCATCGGTGCGCGAGGGCGCGGGTAAAAGGCAAAAGGGGCAAACCGCAAAGGGTAACACAGCAAGATGCCAAATTATTACGGAGTCCTGGAAACACGGAAACCGGTGCCGCAGTCACGAAGGCCCGGAGTGAGCCTGAATCGATACGCAGAGCGGGAGAGCCACGGATCGTTGCCCCAGGAGCCGCCGCGAAGAACACGGCCCTCGCCGGAACTCGCACCTGTTGGATCATCCACCGGCGACTCATTGTAGTAATCCTCGGCGTACCAGTCCGAACACCACTCCCACACGTTGCCGTGCACGTCGTACAATCCCCAACCGCTTGGCTTCCTCCGGCCCACGCCGCGCGCATATACCTGATTCGTATTTCCGGCATTCTCGTAATACCAAGCGTGGTTGCCCAGGGCCAGACGGTCATCCCCGAAGGAGAACTGGGTGGTGCTACCCGCCCGGCAGGCATACTCCCATTCCGCCTCCGTTGGCAAGCGATAGGTGCAGCCTTCCTTCGCCGAGAGCTTCTCGCAGAATGCCACCGCGTCCTCCCAACTCACGTACGTCGCCGGGTAGTCCGCGCCCGACTTCACGTACGATTGACCGGACCACGGGCGCTTTCCCATCACCTGCTCGTACTGCTCCTGCGTTACCTCATGAACGCCTAGGTAGAACGGCTTCGTGATACGCACGCGGTGCTGTGGGCGTTCGTCATCGTAGGCGTCCGCGTCGCCGGCAGGGCTGCCCATCTTGAACTCGCCCGCCGGCACCAACACGAACCGCATCCCGATCGAGTTGGTCATCTCTTCCAGCCGCCAAATCTTGCAGCCGGGTAGCATTGCTTCCAGTTGGCGTACTCCTTCCTTCGTGACTTGGGTATGAGTCAGGTACAACTGTTCCAGGTCCTCAAGGCTCCCGAGATGGCTTACCCCTTCGTCGCCGACGCTCGTTCCACTGAGACAGACGGTCTTGAGCTTCGGCAGGTTGGCCAGCCGTCTTACGCCCGTGTCGGTGACCTTCTCGCCTGAAATGAACGCCCGCTCCAACCTTGGCATATAGCCGAGAAGCGCCATCGCGTCGTCGGCAGCCCCGGGCGGCGAATCGACGGCCACGGCATCGAGAAACATCTCGTCGCCAAAGAGTTTCCGTGCCCAGGCAGGGCCCGAAGGCGTGGGATGACACGTTACCACCCACCCGAGTTCGCGGAGTGCCTCGATTGCGGCCCGCTGCTGCCTTGCCCGGTTGACGGGAACCACCAGCACGCCCATCACAATGGCAACCACCGCTGTCAGTACAAACAAATGCCACAGGCGGTACTGATACCACCGGAGTTTGGGTTTCGGCGCTGTTTGGGGCTTCTCGCTCATACCCGGATTCTATCACGGCGGGGCGGGCGGCGCAAACCGATCACATTCCCCATAAGGCTTCTGGGGATTCCCGGGCAAGCAGAATAGCGGGGCAATTTACCGTTTGCGCGATGATTTCTACTACGCCGCCTCTCGTGCCGGACGCCACCCGCCGCCATCCACAACCACTATCCTCCTTCCCCCTTGACCGGATTGCAGAGCATTCCGATCCTCTCGACCCGCACCTCGACGGTATCGCCGGGCTGGAGCCAGACGGGCGGTCTCCGGGCCATGCCGACGCGTTTCGGGTAGCAGCCGGTTATCAAGGCGGCCCGCGAAGGCGTGCAGACCGGCGCGGCGACGTAGAAGGAAGTCAGTTTCATTCCCTCGGCGGCCATCCGGTCCAGATTTAGCGTCTTGTTGAGCTTCGGGCCAAACGGCCCGGTGTTGCCGTAGCCCATATCGTCGATGAAGATAACGCCGCTCGGCTATTCGATCTTGAACCGGACGAAGCTGTTTTCCTTGACGCGATGTTCATTCCGGGTATATTGGGTTTTGAGCATCCATCTACGGTGGCATGTTCGTTTTCCCCGGATAAGGTTTTTGGGAAGGACAGCCAATTACTCGCTGATCGCTATGCCTGGCCGAGGCTCTCAATGAATCCGGATGAACTGTTTCACGGGGGGGTGTTCTCCCGTCCCCTAAAAGTAAAGTCGTAAGCAATGAGAAGATTGACCAACAGTCTTTGTCTCCTGGCATGGACTCTCGTTTCACCGGGCTTTGCCCTGGGGGCGGAGGATATCGCCATCGCCGATTTCAGGAACAACCCTTTGCCGGCCGGCTGGCAGGTGGAGGGATATGCGTTCGGCTCGCGCAGTCCGGGTCCCGAGCGGCAGCAGGCGGCCAAAACCACGGCCAACCAGCGACAATACCAAACAGGCAAGCTCACGTCGCCCGAGTTTACCATCGAGCGAGGCTATCTCGTGATGGAACTCGGCGGCACGTATCATCCCGAGAAGTGTTGCGTTGCCCTGGTGATCGGCGGTCGAGACGTGCGACGCGTCTCGCCTGGAGAATCCGGGAACCCCTCGCCGTCGAGCATGGATGTCCGAGAGTTCGCCGGGAAGAAAGCGCGGCTCGAGGTGCGCGACGATCACTTCAACGGTTGGGTGGAACTGGGGCGCGTGTTTCAAGCCGACAAACCCAAGCACGCGGCCCAGGGCAAGATGCCCGCGTGGGAGTCGGCCGTCTTCGAAACGAAAATCGACGGAGCGTTCCTGCTCTTGCCCCTCGACGCCGACGCGGCCCCTCTGCAAACCGTGACCATCGAAATCGACGGGCGGAAAAAGCTCGCTGCCGACATGCCGCTCGCGATGCGCGACGCCGTACACTATCAGCCGGTCTACGACCTGACCGGCCACCAGGGGAAGACCCTGCGCGTGTCCTATCACAAGACGGCCGGGAGCCGAACCAATAAGCTCATTCAGTTGTCACCCGACGTCCCCAAGCACGCGACCGGCGACAGCAAGCCCGCCTTCCACGTCCACTGCCGGTTCGGAAGACTGAACGATCCCAACGGATTGATCTACCACGCCGGGCAATACCATCTGTTTCACCAATACTACTACGGCATGCGCGGCAAGCACTGGTCACACTACGTCAGCACGGATCTGGTGCATTGGCAAGAGCGGCCTATCGGCTTGTTTCCCGATGCGACCGGCTCAATGCACTCCGGCTCGGCTGCCGTCGATTGGCACAATACGGGCAGATTCCAGAAGGGCGACAAACCGGCGATCATCGCCGCCTTCACCGGATCGCGAGGTCTCGGCGGCCCGGACAAGATTCAGGTCCAGGGCATCGCCTATAGCACCGACGGGGCCCGGACCTTCACCAAGTACGAAGGCAATCCGGTCCTCGGCAAAGAGCACCTGAAAACTTTGAAGACCGACCACAGCCGCGATCCCAAGATCTTCTGGTTCTCGCCCACGAAGGGAATGGACCCTACGGCCAAGGACGGCCACTGGGTCATGGTGCTGTTCGAGGACGGCGCCCATTCAATCTTCACGTCCGACAATCTCAAACAATGGAAGAAGCAGGGCAACGTCCAGGGGTTCCACGAATGTCCCGAACTGTTTCCCCTGGCCGTCGACGGCGACCCGCAGAACGTCCGCTGGGTCATGTACGGCGCCAGCGGTCACTATCTTATCGGCCGGTTCGACGGCAAAACGTTCCGCCCGGAAACTCCGAAGAAAATCCCCTTTACGTATGGGAGCCGTTACTATGCAGCGCAGACCTTCAGCAACACGCCGGGCCGTCCGCCTCGCCGGATCCAAGTCGGCTGGCAGGGCCCGCTGATCTCGCTGCCCATCGAACTGTCGCTGCGGACGACGCCCCTGGGCCTGCGCATGTGCTCCTTGCCCGTTGAGGAAATGTCGAACCTCTACGCGGGTACGGAGACATTCGACGGCCGGGAACTCGGAGAAAAGGACCCGAATCCGCTAGCGCAGTTCGACGGCGGCCTATACGATATCGAGCTGGACGCCGACGTCAAAAAGGCAAAGCGGATCGAGCTAACGGTGCGCGGCCAGAAGATCGTCTACGATGTGAAGGCCCGTCGGCTGAGCTGCGGGAAACCGAGCGTCACCTTGCCGGCAACCAACGGCCGGCTCAAGCTGCGGATCCTCGTCGACAACACCTCGATCGACGTCCACGCCGGAGCCGACGGGCTCTTCTACATGCCCGTGTTCTTCCGCTCGCTTCCGTCGAAGAAGCTCAATCTGCGCGTCGAAGGCGGCTCGATCAAGCTTGACCGCCTGCGCGTGCATCAACTCAAATCGATTTGGAAGTAGGTGACAGACATGAGCGCCGCCAAATCTTTTCTTCTTTTCCTTAACTTTTGCGGCGCACAACGATAAAACTCACACGTTCAGCTAACGAGTTCCGTCAAGTGGAGACGAGCGGGCGCCCGTCGGGCCCAGCAGGAACCCGCAGGTGATCGCTACTGCCCGCGTGAGAGTGAGTAGATAGCTGCCACCTGATCGACCCATCACTCGCTCCTTTCATTCACTTTTCCAGGACGAACCGCGGATACAGGGCGGTGTTGCCGGCAATCGTTGGGAGTGACACGGGCTCACCATCGCGCGGCAGGCCCGGGGCCATGCCCGGCGCCAATTGGAGCCAATGGCGAATCCCCGTGCCGTCGTCGTCATCGTAGAAGACGATGTTAAAGCCGAATTCCGCGCCGGGTTCCAGACCCAGGGTGGCCAGCGGCAGGCGCAGCCCGTAGCGGGTAACCTTGGTTTTGTCGTCCCGCACTACGGCGCAGCCGACGGTCTTCAGTAACGCGTCGCCGGTGCCCTCCCACTGATGGAAGCGGACGCCGTCCTTCGTCAGTGCCAGCCCGATGTTCCAGGTGACGCCTTTCGGCGTAGCCAGCCCCATTTGCAGGGCATCGCCGTTGAAGATGCCGTCGCCGGTTTTCGTGTTGAAGTGTCGGTCGTCGGTGACCTCGGCCGCGACACAAAGGGCTTCGGCGTCCCAGGCCAAGTACACCTTGGCGTCCATGTCCTCGGGCCCTCGCCAGGGCGTGAGCGGCCGGCCATAGTAGTCGAACGGAACGAAGCGGCAATAGACCGGGAAGAGGTTGACAGGTCCGCTGAGCGCGAGCGCCGGTTTGCCCCGCTGGTCAAGGAGGCCGGCGGCGCGGACGGGACTCGCCAGCCGTGACACGGGCTGCGCCGCCGTGCGGTCCAGCCGGCCGTGAACCGATGTCATGGCCGTATCCCCTGCCGGCGCCGTACGCGCGGCGCGCCATCCGATGTTCGGTCCGCGAACCAACTTGACAGTGATCGCTTTAATGCGACCTGAAGTGAGCAAGTGATAGACGGGGTAGTATGACCGCGGGGGCGCTTTGCCGCGAAATACGGCGGAGCCAAAAAGGTCCGTCGGCCAATCGGCGGGCAAGGCCGCCGTGCTCCGGCCGTGCGTGCCCGCGAACTTGCGCCCGGCGGCGGAGCCGGGCGATATCGGACGCTCGATCTCTGCCTGGTTCACATCGGCCACACCCCAATACGACGGGGTCGCGTCGTAGCGGGGGTCCGGCTCCTGCGGCCCGCGGATGGCCTTCTCGTACTCCATTTCCGTCATCGGGCGCAACCCGGCCCAAGCCGCGTACGCCGCGCCGTCGGCCCAGGAGAGCCACCGACAACGGCCGTCGGGCAGCGACGGCGTATAGACGTACTTCGGGGACTCGCCCGAACGTTTGATCGCCTCGGCGTGATAGCCGGGGTAGTAACGCCCCTTCGCCTCCGACTCGGTCAGGGTGTTCAGGAAGCCGGCGTATTGGACCCGGGTAATGTGCGGGAACTTCATGCAGTAGAAGGCTGCGTAGCCGTTGGGGAAGGACGCCGGGATCTCGCCCCCATCCTCCGGTGCAATGCCCGCCGCCCAAAGTTTACCTGGCTGCCGGCCGGTCGGAATCGGGCCGGCACCGGTGACCCGGTACGGCGGCCGCTCCTCGCTGGCATCGGTGTATTGGTAGAACGCGTTTAACTCCTTCCCGCCGGAGCCCAGGTAGAACGGCCCCTCGGCCACGTATACCATCTCGATCCCGAATGCCTGCATCCGCACCTTCGCGTCCTTGGTGACGCCCTTGTTGGCGATGAAATCCCAAACGGCCTTCACGCCCCGTGCCGTCACTGAGCCCTTACCGTCCCCCGCACGCCGCACGAACATGCCGACGAAGCCGTCGTCGCCGGCCGGCACGACGAACTCCAGCGGCGTGCCGCCTTGTGCCTGGCCGTAGCCCGTCGGGTTTACTACTTTGTCCGCGACGAGCCGAACGGGTTGCCAGCCCGACTTGTCGCCGGCCCGAACCTTGAAGAACACCCAGGCGGCGTCGTGGAAGCTCCCGTGGCGCCACGAGTTCGACCAGGCGATGTCAAAGGTCACGGTCGCGGTGGCCGCGTCGCGCGGTGCGACCGACACGTTCTCGATCCGCAGGTCATCCGCGCGCAAAGCGGTTGCACCCAACAGAAGGCCAACCGTCATCACTGTCAGC
>CAZJRB010000194.1:0-6349 GCA_964547995.1 uncultured Planctomycetaceae bacterium
CGCAGTTCGGGCGCGGCCGAAAAACCATGGCCGCGCATGACGTAACCCATTGTGGACCAAGAGGTTACAACGCCGCACAAAGCAGAGAACGTCGTCGGCGCTCAGGTCTCGGGTTGCCGTAAGTCGTTGTGGAAGAAGGACTTACGTCCCGGAGTCGGACCCCGGCCGTGTGGGCGGAATCCGCACGAGGCCGGATTTCGCACAATTGTTGGTCCGAGCCGGGGCGCGACGCGGCGGCCGCCGCCAGACCGAAAACGCCCAGACAGGGAAACTTTGGGCCGGGCGGCCCTTTACTTTTCCGGTTGCGTCATGCGCCAGGGGTCGAGGGCTTCGTCGAGTTGATCGTCGGGGAGAATCTTCTTCTCGCGGCAGAGTTCGCGGATCGTCTTGCCCGTTGCGAAGGCCTCCTTGGCCAGGGCGGCCGCCCGCTCGTAGCCGATGTACGGGTTCAAGGCGGTCGCCGTCGCAAGGCTCTTCTCGACGGCCGACCGGCAGGCCTCCTCGTTGGGTTGCACGTCCTTGAGGCATCGTTCGGTCAGCGCGGCGGTGGCGTGGGCCAGCAGACGGATGCTTTCGAGGACGGCGTCGGCCATCACCGGCATCATAACGTTGAGTTGGAACTGTCCGCCGGCGGCGGCGCTTAGCGTGATCGTCTGGTCGTTGCCGATCACTCGGGCGGCTGCCTGCATGGCGGCCTCGCACAGGACGGGGTTGACCTTGCCCGGCATGATCGAGCTACCCGGCTGCAACTCGGGGAGGTTGATCTCAGAGAACCCGCAGCGGGGGCCGGAGCCGAGCCAGCGGATGTTGTCGGCCACGTTGAACAGCGTCGTGGCGATCGTCTTCAGCAGCCCGTGGCACTCGACCAGTGCGTCGCGCCGGGCGTTGGCCTCGAAGTGATCCTCCGCCTCGACAAAGGGGATTTGCGTTTCGGCGGCGAGCGTCTCGGCCACGCGACGGCCGAACTCGCGATGGGTGTTGATGCCGGTTCCGACGGCGGTTCCGCCGACGGGCAATTCCCGTACCGCCTCGACCGCCCGCGACGCCCGGTCGACCGACTGCTCCAACTGGCGGGCGAAGCCGCCAATCTCCTGGCCGAGCGACAGCGGCGTGGCATCGGCCAGGTGGGTGCGGCCGATCTTCAGGATCTTGCCCCACTTGCCGGCCTTCTCCGCGAGCACCTCGTGACACCGCCGCAGCGCGGGGATGAGATTCTCGCTGGCAGCCACGGCGACGGCCACATGGATTGCGGTCGGAAAAATGTCGTTGGTGCTCTGTCCCATGTTGACGTGGTCGTTGGGGTGGATCGGCTTTTCGGCGGCAAAACGGTCGCCGCCGGAAAGTTCAATCGCCCGGTTGGCGATGACCTCGTTGGCGTTCATGTTGCTGGAGGTGCCGGAGCCGGTCTGAAAGACGTCGACGGGGAATTGGGCGTCGAGCTTGCCGTCGGCCACCTCGCGGCACGCGGCCAGCAGGGCCTCGGCCTGCTTGTCCGCAAGGGGGCTCTTGCCCGATCCGGTCAGTTTTCCCAAGTCACGGTTGGCGGTGGCGGCCGCCCATTTGACCAACCCCATCGCCCGGATCATCTCCGGCGGCAACGTGCGTCCGGAGATGGGGAAGTTGTCGACCGCCCGTTGCGTTTGTGGCCCGTAATAGACCTCGGCGGGCAGCCGGACTTCGCCCATCGAATCGCGTTCTGTCCGGAAATCGGTCATGGTTGGCCCTTTGGGGGGAACGTGACAACTAGATTTTCTATCATACCAGTTGAGGGGGCCGGTATGAAGCCGTTGCCGGGGGTCGCGTCTGCACGGCAAGTGGAGGTCGTCTACGTATTTCACCCAGTTTGCCGACTAGATGGGCCCGACTGTCCCAACTGACGCCGGCGCGACCACCGGTCGCGGCTTTATAATAACACGTCAAAAATCGGGGGAAATTTGTGCCGGTTTTGCCACTTTGCTGGCGATGATCCCCCGTTGTGCGATATAATGTGCGTGGCAGAGCCGCTTTCGATACGGCTCTGTCGGGGGGCTTTTGGGGAAGGAGCAGTCCCATGGACGAATTGCGTAAACAAGTCGGCCGGGCGTACCGGCGGTTGGGCGTCCGGCGGTTCTTCGGCGCCTTGGGGTGGTGCTGGTTCGCGGCCTTGCTGATTGCCTTGGTGGTAATCGCGGTCGACAAGTTCTACCCGGTCCCCTGGTCTCCGTTCGGTTGGGGCGCCTGGGGTTGGCTGGGCGGCATGGCCGTCGCCGGGTTGGCGGTGGCCGTCCTTTGGGTGTTCTTCACCCGTCGCGGTCCGCTGGAGGCGGCGATCGAGATCGATCAA
This sequence comes from uncultured Planctomycetaceae bacterium, assembly GCA_964547995.1. GTDB lineage: Bacteria > Planctomycetota > Planctomycetia > Pirellulales > Thermoguttaceae > CAZJRB01. The sequence continues at coordinate 2,324 of CAZJRB010000194.1, forward strand.
CGTTTCGGGCTGAAGGAACGGGTTTCGAGCACGCTTGCCATGCCGGAGGAGGACCTTCAAACGGAAGCGGGCCGGGCCTTGTTGAAGGATGCGGTCCGTCGGGTGGAACGGGTTGACGTTGCATCGCGGTTTTCGGTGGTTCCGCCGCGGCGGATGCTGCTTCCGCTGGTGCCTGCCGTGCTGGCGGTGCTCGTGGCGGTCCTGGTCGCCGACGCCGTCGTCGAAAACCCGGCCGAGGCGAAGCCCGAGGACCCCGAGATCAAGAAGCAGATCAAGAGAACGACGGACGCGGTCCGCCGCAAGCTGGCCGAACGCCGTGAGCAGGCCAAGAAGATGGGCCTCAAAGACGCCGAGGATCTCTTCAAGAAGCTGGAACAAGGCGACAAAGACGACTTCACCGAGCCGAACACCCGGAAACAGGCCCTGGCCAAGCTGAGCGATCTCGCCGAACAATTGAAGCAGCGCCGGCAAAAGATCGGCGGGGCGGATAAAATCAAGAAACAGCTCGAACAGTTGCAGAAGAACCTCGATCGCGGGCCCGCAGACAAGTTCTCCAAGTCGCTGAGCAAGGGCGATTTCAAACAGGCCGCCCAGGAACTGCAAAAACTCAAAGACCAGATCAATAACTCCAAGCTCAACCCGGAGCAGAAAGAGCAGTTGGCCGACCAGCTCGAACAGATGAAACAAAAGGTCGAGCAGTTGGCCGATGCCCAGAAACAGGCCCAGCAGGACCTGCAACAGCGGGTCGATCAATTGCGCCAAGCCGGGCAAGACGCCGAGGCCGACAAGCTCGAACAGCAGCTTGAGAAACTATTGCAACAAGCCCCGCAGATGCAGCAGATGCAGAATCTTGCCGAAAAAATGGGAGAGTGTGCCAAGTGCATGCGCAACGGCCAGATGGGCGAGGCCGGCAAAGCGATGGACCAGCTTCAGGCAGGGCTGAACGATCTCCAGCAGCAACTCGACGAGATGGGGATGCTCGACGACGCCATGAAGCAGATCGCCCAGGCCAAGGACCAGATAAACTGCCAGGCCTGCGGTGGGGCCGGCTGTGATCAGTGCAAGGGCCCCCAGGCCGGCATGGGCGCCGGGCAAGGCAAAGGGGAACGACCCGAAGCCGACAGTGAAACCGCTTTCTACGATACGCAAGTTAAGCAGAAAGTGAAGCGGGGCGCCGCCGATATCGTCGACCTGGTGGACGGCCCCAATACGAAGGGACAGGTGCAAGCGGAAATCCAAGAACAGTTCGAGGCGACCCAAAAGGGATCGACCGACCCGCTAACCACGCGCCGTATCCCCCGAAAACAACGCAAGCACGTTCGAGAGTACTTCGATCAGTACCTCCCCCCGGACCATCAATGAACCGGTCTCGTTCGGTGGCAGTCCGTTTCTCAATGAATCGCACAGTGCGGGGCTGAATTCTGAAAGCCCGGGGGCAGGTGCCTCCTCCTTTATCCTTCTCGCAGGAGTGCATCCGCTTCTGGCGACAACCCTCGATACACTGAAGCTGTTTTTCGCCCGCTCCCTAAGTTAAGCGGCCTCTACTCGCTCTTCATGTGCCGCCGCGGGAGCGTGAAGGAGTAGAGGCACGTCACCGCACCGGTAGCCAAGAGGCTCCAGGGCATCCAAACAGGGGGCTTCAAGGTCTTTGCAGGCGCAACCTTGGGTTCGTTGTCGAAAGGCGAGACCTTCTCGGGAGGATCGCCGCGCATCTTCAGGTGAAACGTCTCCACGCCAAGACACTCCACACCGAGGATCATCAGGAAGATTCCGATGGATAGAGATAGCGCACGCCACATAGGTTTATCTCCGAGGGAAGGACCGCGTGGGCGTCCCGTTTACCCGCTTCGGCCGCCCATTTGGGTTTATCGGCCCGACTTGGAGGAAGGCTGAACGTGTGCCGGCGTGTTCGGCACGGCTCCATCCATGACCGCGCAACTCGACTCGTCTGTAACGTTCGTAGCGACGGTATCGCATGTGGAGGATCCGTTGGGAAAAGAAAGGGGGGCTTCTGGGAAAGCCGTGGTCGATTTCGGAATTGTAGGGAACCGATCCAAGACATAGGGTAAGTGGCCCGAAGACAGTTGTTCCGTTTGTTCAAAAAGTCTATAATGACAGGGGTGGATGAAAAGGCGGGACGGCTTGCCGACGTTGCCGGAGCGAGGAACCTCAAAGCGAGGGGGGTATTTTGGCGGAAAAACCCAAGATTCTGCTGGTTGGCAACTCCCAAGAGGGCGCCGAGCAGGTGTTGGCCCGGGCGATCGAGACGCACGAGGTTGTGGTTGTCCAAAGTCCCATGCGGGCGTTGGCGCTGTTGGGCCGCGAGAAGTTCGCCGCCGTCTACGTGACCGACCAATACCTTCAAGAGACCTTCAAGATCGGGAGCTTGCTCCAGAACGAGCAGATCCTGGAGGGCATGTCCGACGGCGTCGTCCTCCTCGACAGCGACAACGCAATCCTATGGGGTAACGATCGCCTGCGCGAATGGAGCGGCCGGGAATCCGTCGCGGGCGCCAACTTCTACACGGCACTCGGGAGCCCCGAAATCCTCGGTCCCGATTTCTGCCCGTTTCACACCGCCCTGGCAACAGGGCAGGGAACCGTTTCCACGCTTCGCAGCCAAGAAAACAACTACTACCACGTCCACGCCGCCCCCGTCCACGAAGCCGGCGGAAAACCCCGCCATCTCATCGTCACCATCCGTGACGTCACCGTCGAGATGCAACAGCAGCAGAAGCTGGCCGCCATCCATCAGGCCGGCATGCAACTTGCCGATCTCGCACCCGACGAGCTCTTCCACATGACCGTTCCCGAGCGGATCGAGTTGCTCAAATCGAACATTCTCCATTACACCAAGGACCTGCTCCATTTCGACGTCGTGGCGATCCGCCTGTTGGACCAAGAAACGGGCAGGCTCGAATCACTGTTGTCCTTGGGAATGGAGCCGGAAGCCGTGGACCGGGTCCTTTACGCCCTGCCCCAAAACAACGGGGTAACCGGGTTTGTTGCGGCCACCGGCAAGAGCTACCTGTGCGAGGATACGACCGAGGACCCCCTCTACATGGAAGGCGCCCGGGGGGCGAAGAGTTCGCTCACCGTCCCCCTTGTTTTACACGACGAGGTTATCGGTACGTTCAATGTAGAAAGCCCTGAGTTGAGGGCGTTCAGCGAAAGCGACTTGCAGTTCCTGGAAATCTTCAGCCGCGACGTAGCCGTTGCGCTGAACACGCTCGAACTGCTGGTGGCCGAAAAGGCAAGCACCGCGCTGGCAAGCGTCGAGGCCATCCACAGCGCGGTTGCCATTCCGGTCGACGAGATCCTCAACGAGGCGGTCAACGTCATGGAACGCTATATCGGCCACGAGCCGGAAGTGGTCGAGCGGCTGCGCCGCATCTTGCGCAACGCACGCGACATCAAGCAGGTGATCCAGTCCGTGGGGCAAAAGATGGCCCCGACTCAGGCACATCCGCAGGCAATGCAGGTGGAGGACCGCCCGGCATTGCGCAGCCGCCGTATCCTGGTCGTCGACGACGACGAAAACGTCCGCAGCGCCGCCCACGCCCTGCTCGAACGTTACGGTTGTGTCGTCGAGACCGCCCACGACGGGGCCGAGGCGATTCGTATGATCCGAGAGATGACCACCCCGGCTTCTCAGGCATTGACCCTTGCCAGAGATCGTTCCGCTGTCGACAGGGGCTACGACGCGATCATCGCCGACATCCGCTTGCCCGACATGAACGGCTACGAATTCATGCTCAAGCTCCAGGAACTCCTGGACCCGGTACCCCTGGTCCTGATGACGGGTTTCGGTTATGACCCGGGGCACTCGATCGTCAAGGCGCGGCAAGCAGGCCTACAGGCCGTGCTCTACAAGCCCTTCCGCATCGACCAACTGATCAGCACGGTCGAGAAGATGATTCAGATGCCCGGGCCGTCCGGCAAACACGAGCAAGCTGGTGACGTCTAGCTAGCTAGTGCCTCTTCAAATCTGGGTTGACAAGTTGGCTACATTTCTGTATTTGCCTA
>CAZJRB010000195.1:0-1755 GCA_964547995.1 uncultured Planctomycetaceae bacterium
TGCAACAAAAAGACTTACCGCCGGCGGGCAATCGAGCACTTGTTTCTGCAACCCCAGGGGCCCCACCCACGCAGTGGGCGGGCGTTTTGCCCGAAGCCTGGTGCTCTGTCAAGCTTTGATTTTGGGGTAGCCACGGTCGCCAGACCGTGGGAATCCCACGCTCTGGCGAGCGTAGCTACCCCAATTCTTAGGACTGACAGAGCACTGGTATCGAGGGGCTGGCAGTGCTTGTTTACCCCTTGTGCTTCTCCCAATACTCCGGCATCAGCTCCTTGACCTGTTGCTCCAGCTCTTCGTCGCTGATGGCGGTCATGCGGCCGTGTTGTTCGTACTGGTCGTTGACCCAACGGGCGACCTTGTGGACCTTGATCTTGCTGATTCGCTCGTCGCCGGTCAGGTCGAAGAACTCGTTGACCCACAGCGCGACGCCGTCGGCGCCGCTTTTGTCGGTCAGGGCAACCCGGGGCGGGCGGCCCAAGAGCGTCGCCGTGTCGAAGATGTTGTAGATCCGCTCGTCCTGGCGGAGGCCGCCGGCGTGGATGCCGGCCCGCGTGGTGTTGAACGCCCGGCCGACCAGCGGGTAGTTGTCGGGGATCGGCAGTCCGATGCTCCGCATGTAGTCGGCCAGCTCGGTGATGACTTCCGTCCGGATGCCGCACAGATCGCCCTTCAGCGCGATGTACTCGATGATCGAGCCTTCCAGGGGCGGGTTGCCGGTCCGCTCGCCGAATCCGAAGAGCGTCGCGTTGGCGGCATCGCAGCCGTAGAGCCATGCGGCGGCGGCGTTCGTGTGGACTTTGTGGAAGTCGTTATGCCCGTGCCATTCGAGCCGGTCGCTCGGAACGCCCACGTCGTGGTTGAGCCGGTAGACCAGCTTGGGAATGCTCCGCGGCAATTCGGCGCCCGGGAAGCTGATGCCGAAGCCCATCGTATCGCAAAGGCGGATTTTGGCCTTCATCTCGTCGGGCACCTGCTCGCTCATCCGCATCAGCCGCTCGGCGAACGGCAGGACGAATCCGTAGGTGTCGGCCCGGGTGATGTCCTCGAAATGGCACCGCGGGCGGACACCGGCCTCGAACGCGGCATCGACCACTTCGCAGTAGCTGTCCATACACTCCTTGCGGCTCTTGAACTTGAGCTTCTGGAAGATGTGGTAGTCGGACGAGCTGGTCAGCATGCCCGATTCCTTGAGCCCGGCTTCTTTGACCAGCCGGAAGTCGCCTTTGACCGCGCGGATCCAGCCGGTACACTGCGGATACTCGTGGCCCAGCTCGCGGCAGCGGTCGAGCGTTTCGCGGTCGTTTTTGGTATAGAGGAAGAACTCGGTCTGGCGCACCACGCCGTTCGGGCCGCCCAGCTTGCTCAGCAGGTCGTAGATGTGGACCATCTGGTCGGTCGAATAGGGCGGCCGGGCCTGCTGGCCGTCGCGGAACGTCGTGTCGGTGATGAAAAAATCGCGGGTCTTCAGCGCCTGCGGATCGAACTCGACCGGCTCACCGCCGATGTACTCGACAATCGGGCCGTCGAAGCGGATCAGCGGCGGCAAGCCGTAGTCGAACGTCTCTTCGATCAAATTCGGTTCGGTCGTGTCGACCAGCGGGAAAGACTTCTTGGCATCGGACATGGGGTACCTCAAAAGCCCCCGCACGGCGTGCGGAGGTTCATGTTAGAGTACGGGCTTCGGTGTTGTTTGTTCTTTTGTGACATATTCAACCTGGTTCCCATGCTCTGCATGGGAACCTGATATTGGGGGCA
>CAZJRB010000195.1:1855-6291 GCA_964547995.1 uncultured Planctomycetaceae bacterium
ATTTGCGTTCTTGACAGTACTCGCTCTCCTGCAACGCGGAGCGTCGCGGTAGTCCGTTCCCACGCAGAGCATGGGAACGAGGGTTTCACGGCGTGGCTTCAACCTGGTTCCCATGCTCTGCATGGGAACCTGATATTGGGGGCAATTTGCGTTCTTGACAGTACTCGCTCTCCTGCAACGCGGAGCGTCGCGGTAGTCCTTTCCCATGCAGAGCACGGGAACGAGGGTTTCACGGCGTGGCTTATTATACATCGACCCCTTGTTCCTTGCAGACTTTGGCGATGAAATCGACCGCGTCGCCGATGTTCTCGACCGCTAACGCGGCGTCTTCGTCCATCTCGATACCGAACTCTTCCTCGAACATGGCGACCAACTCGATCGACTGGACACTTTCGGCGCCGAGATCGACGGTGAAAGTATGTTCGCGTTTGATCTCGCCGGGATTGATCTGCAACACTCGGGCGGTAACAGCAATGACTCGTTCTTCTACAGTTGCCATGGCAAGCGTCTCCTGTGGGCTATGAGCGTTGAGCGGCCAGCATGCGACGGCCTTTCTTGACGGCCGTGTCCCGTGGCGGCGCGGTGATGTTGAAGATTTCGTTCCACATGTCCTCCTGGGCGGGGGTCCACTCGCACCCGCGGCGGACCATGGCCGCAGCGGCCGTCTCGTAAAGCTTCCGCTTGCCGAATCCCTTCGTCACCACGCCTCCGAGGAACCACGCGAACGAGGGAATGAATTTCGGCAGCAGCTTGCCGTTGGTGGCGATCAGGGCCATCGCACCGACGTACGCGCCGGTGTTCAACAGCGTGCCGATCGAGGTCTTCACGTGATCGCCGATCAGGGACCCGACCTTGGTCGAGCCGGTATCGATCGGCGCGTGTCCGTCCAGCGTCACGGAAACGGACGTGTAATCGTTTTTTAGATCGCTGTTGGTGGTCATTGCCCCGAGGTTGACCCACTCGCCGACGTACGCGTGGCCGAGGAAACCGTCGTGGTACTTGTTCGCGTAGCCGTGGATGATCGACTCCTCGACCTCGCCGCCGATGCGGCAGACCGGGCCGATCGAGTTTCCCTCGCGGCACTTCGCGCCGAAGAGGATCGACTTTCGGCCGATGTAGCAAGGCCCTTCAATCCGGGTGAAGGGGTGGATCTCGGCGTCTTCGTCGATGTAGATCGGTCCCTCGGCGGCGTCCAGCACGACCATCGGATGGATCAACGCACCGGGGGCGACGTAGACGTCGCTCTTGCTGCCGCGGACGGCGCCGGGCTGCTCGACGGTTCCTTCGAAGCCGCTTCGCCCGGCGGCGGCGAAGTCCCTGGTCAACTGCTCGGGATTTTCCAGCACCAGCTCCCAGGTGTAGTTCCAGGCGGGAACTTCCACGCCGGCCGCCGGCAACTCCGCCTTGGCCGATTCGAGCAGTTCGTCGATCGAACCGGTTTCGAGCCCGGCCAGGTCGGTTTGGGCGATTCTTGCAAGTAGGATCTCGCCGTCGGCGTCGGCCGCTACCAGGCTGGGCCCGGTCCCCTCGAGGTCGAGCCGGTCGGCCTTCACACGCCCGGAGACCACCAGCAGGTCGTCGCCGGCGAGCGTGGCCGGGTCGTTGACCGGCCGGCCGGTCTGCTCGGCATACACGGCGGCCATGTACGGAGGCACGAAGCACGCGACATCGCTTGTCCCGAACCGGGCAACGAGTTTCTCACCCAGCGATGTCATCCCGCATCGCAACTCCCAGATCGGGCGGCTCAGGGCGAGCGGATCAAAGTGGTAACGCTTTTCGTTGACCCGATCCAGCAGAATCAGTCGCATGTGGAAAACTCCTTCGTTTTGGCTTGCATCACGGGGCGCCGGGCATGTTTTCCTGGATCCACCTGTAGTAGTTGAGCAACTTCAGTTCGCTGGCCGCCTCTTCGTCGAGGACGAATATGACGTCCCGGTGCAACTGCAATGCGCTGGCGGTGATCATGCTGGTGACCGGTCCTTCGATGGCTGCTGCGATTGCGGCCGCCTTGCTGGTCGAACTGGCCAACAGCAGAATCTTGTGGGCTTCGAGAATCGTTCCCACGCCCATCGTGATCGCGTAGATCGGCACCTCGTCAGGCGAATCGAAGAATCGGGCGTTGTCGTCGATCGTCTGCTTGGCCAGCGTCTTGATCCGGGTCCGCGAGCCGAGCGAACTCGACGGTTCGTTGAATGCGATGTGGCCGTCGGAGCCGACCCCGAGTATCTGCAAGTCGATGCCGCCGCACTCGACGATCCGATCTTCATACCAATTGCAGAATGCCTCGTAGTTGTCCGTCGTTCCCGACGGGATGTGGATGTTCTGCGTGGGGATGTTGATGTGCTTGAACAGGTTCTCGTGCATGAAGTAGTGGTAACTCTGCTCGTGATCCTGTGTCAGCCCGACGTACTCGTCGAGGTTGAAGGTAGTGACTTGGGAGAAATCGAGCCCCTCCTCCTTGTGCATCCGGACCAGTTCCTGGTAGAGGCTTAAAGGAGTGGAGCCGGTCGGCAGCCCGATGACGGCGTTCGGTTTGGCGTTGAGGGTCCTGGCCACGACGCGGGCGGCCGTTTTGCCCAGCTCTTCGTACGACTGTTTGACGATGACTTCCACGAGATCACCTCGGTGTTCAGGCTGTTGGAACAGGACTGGCGGAAATAACCGAACCCGTCAGTTTCGTGCCTGGCGGGGCGGTTGTCAACCCGATAAGGCTATTTTAGGGCATAAAGCCCCCCACTCCTCTTTTCCAGAAACGGAATCTCGGAATAGGTTATAATCATGATATTGTGTTGTACTCCCCGTGTTCGATGCCGGCCCTGTTTGAGGAGTTGATTTATGAAGAAGCCGTTATTCCTTGTCCTGGTGTGTCTTCTGGCTGTCGCTGTAAGTGCTTTTGTGATAATAAGTTACATCCAGTGGAAGCGGCCGGAGCCGACGCCTTCCGGCCGGACCGTCACCGGTCGCGATGCGACGCCGAAGCGAGACCTCGGACAGCCGAACTTCTTTGTGCAGGTCTCCAACCGCCTGATCGACGCCCGGCTGCAAAGGCCGGTAGACCAAACCGCCCCGGTGAAAGAGGTGATTTTGGGTACGAGGGTCACGGGTACGAGTCACACAACCGGCCGGGCAACCGCCCAATTTGCACTCGATGCAAAGAAAGCGGCAATCGACATCATTTTTCGCGGCACCGCCGAGAGCGAGACGGTCGGCCGCCACGGGCCGGTCACCATCGGCAGCGACGGGAAAACCTTGATTACCGCCCGAAAGCGGGTTCTGATCGATGCCGACGGCATCAAGTCGCTGCCTGCCACCGCCAACGCAGTGACTCATACCAAAACCACGGGCATTGAAGCCAAGCGCCCGATCGTCGAGCGGATTGCCGAGCGGCGCACGGACGCGGAACGCCCCAGGACCGATCGGATGGTGGCGAAGAACACCGAGCAGACCGTCGACCACAACATGGACCAGGAGGTCGACAAACAAGTCGCGGAAGCCAACGACGCCTTTCAGAAGAGGTTTCGTCAGCCGCTTGAGAAACAGGGGCTCTTCCCGGCCGAACTCCTTTTCAGCACAACGAAGGAGGCGATACGGGCGCAGGTCCTTTGGGCGAAGGGTGAGCAGGCGGGCGCCTTGAGCGCGCCGCCCGAATTCGACCCGGCTCCCGACCTGGGAGTGCAAGTACACGAATCGTTTGCCAACAACCTGGCGGCGGCCGAGTTGGCCGGGAAGCACCTCGACGAGGCAACGGTTCAGGCTGCCGCCGCCAAACTGCTCGGCTCGCTGCCCGGGCAACTCGGTCCCGACCAGAGTGGAGAGCCTTGGGCGATCACGTTTGCCGAGGAGGAACCGATTACGATCCGTCTTACCGACGACTCGGTGCAACTGACGATCCGTGCCCAGCACCTCGTTCACGGCAAGACGGCCTACCCCGGTGTGGACCTTGAGGCCGAATACAAGTTCGAGCTGGGCGATGGTCAATTCAAGGCGGTCCGCCAAGGTGACGTCCGCATCCTCCCGCCCGGTTACGGCGGCGAAGACAAGCGGTTGCCCATCCACGACGTTATCATCTGTAGCATCCTCGACTACTGGTTCGGCGACGTCTTGACAAAGGAAGTCGTCCGGAAGGGTTTCACCCCGCGCGGCAAGTGGAGCCACATCGGCACGTTCCAGCCGATCCAGGTACAGGCCAAGGATGGCTGGCTCGTGGTTGGGTGGAAGCACGTGCCCGGCCAAGGGGCTGAGAAGGGCCGGAATTGAACTAGGCTTTGTCTCAAAACCCGTACGACGGGCTTCCAAGCCCGTCGAGAAGTAACGTTTTGATGGAACCGACGGGCTTGGAAGCCCGTCGTACAACCCGTCCGGACACGTTTTGAGACAAAGCCTAGCTAGTGCCTGTCCAAAGACTTAGTGTGGCTCTTTTTTTACGGCAGTTTCTT
>CAZJRB010000196.1:0-6170 GCA_964547995.1 uncultured Planctomycetaceae bacterium
ACTTTCATGGCAAACAAGAAAAGCCCTCTTTGACTTCGCTTCTGTAAGGACTAGTGCACAATTCCAGGCCAAGAGCGATCAGGAGTACGCCGTGGGAACGGGCCACGTGGTCTCGAACATCGCCCAGCCGCCCGCCTTCCTTTGCCGGACGGCGGTCGAGTTCCAAGTAGACGGCCTGGACGATTGGGACACCCATACCTTCCGGTGCGACTTGAAAACCAAGTTTACCAGCAGTTACGTGCTCGGCGACATGCGCGAACGTTTCGACGCCTTCGGGCAACTGGCCGGGGTGAAGATCGCTCCCGTCGTGCAAAAAAGGCCCCCGGGCGAGCCGGGCGCGCCAATCCTGTCGCTGAACGATGACAAGCCCGGTTCCTGTTCATGCTCCTACTGTTGAGCAAGGAAGGCGGGAACCTGACCGGCAAGATGAAAGGAATAGGATCATGAAAGAGTCCAAGGTCTCGACGACCATGGGCATCCAAGGTCACTCGATGGAAGGTTGCCGGCTCATCTGTGAGTGGATTTGGGCCGGCGCCATCGGCGATGTCTACGAGGTGGAAGCGTACTGTCCGCTCTCTACGTACTCCAGTGAAATGGCAATCGGATATGCTCCTGACAGCCCAAACCGTCCCACCGAGACGCCCCCGGTTCCCGCGACTCTTGATTGGGACCTCTGGATCGGACCGGCTGCGATGCGTCCCTACCATCCCTGCTATCATCCCAGGAAGTGGTTGGCTTGGTGGGATTTCGGCACCGGGATGCTCGGCGGTCGGGGCATTCATGGTTTGGATCCTGTGATGCGAGCCTTGAAGCTGGACGCACCCGAGACGGTCGCCGCAACGTCGTTGGCGCCGCATCCGGAAACCTTCCCCCCTGCTTCGATCGTCACCTACCAGTTCCCGGCGCGCGGCGATATGCCGCCTGTTACGCTAAAATGGTACGAAGGCCTTTTGCCCCCGCGTCCGCGTGAATTGGAGGACAACCGGCAATTGCACAAGCCGGACGGCACCATCTTTCGGGGTACCAAGGGTGTAATGATCTGCGGAATGTATGGGACAAGCCCGCGAATCATTCCCGAGACGAAGATGCAAGAGTTTCTTCCGAACTTGCCGCCCAAGACCCTTCCACGAACTGCCAACCACTACCAGCAATGGCTGGCCGCTTGCAAGAACGGTACCACTGCGGCTGCCGACTTCGAGTACAGTTCCAAGCTGACGGAAATCTGTCTCCTGGGAATGGTGGCCATGCGCACGGGTTCGTTGATCCGCTGGGACGCGGAAAACATGCGCTTGACCAACCTGGATTCGGCGAATCCGTACGTGCGGCCTGAATACCGTAAAGGGTGGAGCCTCACCTGATCCGCATGGACTTAGATGGTATGTCACAGAACAGAGAGGATATGAGAAATGTTAAGTCAAGAGAAACCTGGGTGCTGCCACGATACGAGTGGTATGAGCCGACGGGGATTCCTCGGGACCTCCGGCAGGGTGATGGGCGCGAATGGGAGAAGAGCATTTCGCATGACAGCTTTGGCTGTCCTCGCTCTTGTATGCCGGCTCGCCTTGGCGGAACCGCCGCGGGCCGTCGACGGTAACCGATTGAGGGCCGTGACGTCCCGGGCGGCTCATTCGGCCGACGCGGCTGCGCCGCGCGTGCGCATCTCCGACGTGATCTACGGCCGCAAGGACGGCATGGCGCTGACGATGGACGTGCTCAAGCCGCCTGAGGCGAACGGTGCGGCCGTGATCTGGGTCGCCAGCGGCGGTCTGCGGTCCAACCACGGCATGATCGCGGGGGACGGTTTCGTGCGGTACGTCGAGCCGCTGCTGAAACGGGGATACACGGTCTTCGCGGTGGTTCACGGTTCGATGCCGAAATACGAGATTCGGGAAATCACGGCCGACTTCCACCGTGCCGTACAATTCATTCGCCATCACGCGAAAGACTTCGGAATTGATCCGAACAGGGTCGGCATCAGCGGCGGCTCTTCCGGGGGCTCACTTTCGCTGTTGATCGGAACGACCGGCCGCGTCAGCAATCCGAAGGCACGCGATCCGGTCGAGCGGCAGTCGAGTCGCGTTCAGGCAGTCGCCTGTTTCTATCCCGGTACCGACTGGGTGAATTTCGAACGCGAAGGCATCAGCGTACTGGGAGTATGCCAGCGGCTCGGACTCATCGAAGGCTTCCGTTTCCGCCGCTTCGATCCGACGGCCAAGGAGCACGTCCTGATCACGAACCCGAAGCAGGTGGAAGAACTGCTGCGAGAATACTCGCCGATCAACCGGGTGACGGCCGAATCGGCCCCCACCTTAATCATCCACGGCGACAAGGACGACCTCGTCCCACTGGATCAGTCCGAAAGGATGATCGCGAAACTCAAGGCCGCCGGTGTCACCGCGGAGCTTGTCGTCAAGAAAGGCGAGGGACACGGCTGGGGAAACCAGACAGTGGACATGGAGCGTTTCGCGGATTGGTACGACAAACACCTCGCACGGAAAGGGAGTTGAACCAGGGCGATTATGCAGTCGGTAGGGGAAAATAGGTAACGGCGTTTCAGACCAACGGCTTAACCGTGACAGGAAACAATTATGAAGAGCGTATTGTCCACATGCTGTGCCCTGCTGACGATTCTCGCCATCTGGTCGGCCGGCGCTGAACCGATGAATCATGCGCCAAAGGCGGAGATTACAGCGAACTCAGAATACAGCACACATTACCGTGCCCGTTTTGTGGCTGACGGACACATCCCAGAATCAGGAGACCAGGCGCAAGACCGGGAATGGGCCGTCCAGGGAGAAACGCACCGTAACGGCGCCGAGCTGATTATGAAATGGGCCCGGCCGGTACAAATCGCCGAGTTGGTCTACTATGGTCGCGTGACGGCCGCCGTCGAGGGCTGGAAAGGTTTTGAGATCTACCTCGACGACGCGAACGAGCCGGTCACAGAAGGCAATCTAAGAAGCGGAAAGGGACCGCAACGGATACCGCTGGGCAAAACAGTCCAGGCAACTACGCTATGCATCAAGTTCACCAGTTCTTTCGGCTCGCTCAATCCCGGCGCGGCGGAAATTCAGGTGTTCGATGCCTCCCCACCTGACTCGTTGATCGGTACGTTCCTACCGCTACCTCCCTATCAGATTCCGAAACCAGATTCTCCACCACCTCCGAAAGAACCGTCCGGTCGTGCTGATCTTCCACCCTGGGTATCGCCGCCGCCCTCCGGCTTTGACGTAGACCCCTACGCGGCGCAGATCGAGGAGCAACTGGAGTTGCTTCGATCGGACAAAGCCAGCACGCGCGTGGTTGCCCTGGAGAATCTCTTCCTGATGCGTTCCTATGATGCCGCCCCGGAAGTGGCCCAGCGGCTCGATGATCCCAGCCGGCGGGTGCGGTGTCAGGCGGCGATTACCCTTGGACGTATCGGTTCGAGGGCTCAATTCAGCGAGCTGCTGTCCGCCATGGAGGACCGTCACTGGTGCGTGCGGCAGTCGGCCTTCAACACCCTTTCTACTCTGTCCGGCTTGGACCTTCCCTTCGGCCCCATGGGCGAAGCCGCCAAACGAACGGACCAGATCGCCGCCTGGCGGGAAGCAGTCGCCTCGCTCGACGCCGATGATCTTGCGCACGCCTTCGCGAATGCGTGTCATGAGAAGGCGCCATGGCTGGATCGCGAGAGACGGGCAACCGCTCTTTGGGCATCCAGAGATGTGCTGTTCGTGGCCAACGGGGCGACGGGCGTGGGGAAGCCCGGCTTCGGACCGCGCACCCGCGCGACGCCGAAACCGCCTGCGTGGCTGAAGGACGCCGGACCGAACCTCGCCCGAAAGGCCAAAGTGACCGTCTCCGGCAACCACAGCAAGGCCTACCCGCCCAGCAACATCAACGACGGCCGCGTCAGCTACTCCGACGACAGCCTCCGCTGGGTCAGCGACGCGAAGATGCCAGCCTGAACTGAGATGGCCGACCCCACAGAAGATCTCCGCCGTTCGCATCGTTACCGGGCAAGCTGGCCCCAGGACCCCGATTACCGACTTCGTCCTGCAACGATACGATTCTGGCTACAAAGACATTTCCGGCACGAAGACGACCAGTAATCGCACCGCCGACTGGTCGGCGAAGTTCCCCCCTATTACCACCGACCGGCTACGTCTCGAAGTCACCGCCAGCCCGGGCGATCTCGCCAGAATCTGGGAGTTCGAGGTCTACTAGTCCAATATCGACGCCACCCAAATTGCCCCAGACCATCAACGGAATCTTTGGGAAGATGCGCGGTGTCACAAGTCGGCGTCTAACGCAACGATCGAACACGCAAAGTGCCAGGCTGCCGTTTGCCGTGCGCGTCCACATGCAAGAGGTAGCGTCCCTTTTTCAGGGGCACGGTTCCAGGATACTCTCCGTCAATCTGCACTTCCGAGAATGCCTTCGCCAGTGCCGCTCACCCGGCTACAATGCAACAACCCCAAGGAGGGCAACACATCAGAGTGGAACGTTATGCCTCGGAGGTGCCGTTCTTGTCCCCGAACATCCTGCAACATGCTTGAACAGGCTGCCTCGAATGCTTCCGTGGTGGTAGGATCTCGCAGAATTCCTCCGAAACGCCCTATAAAGTGCTCGCCAAAGACGTAGCGAATTGGTAAAATTCAAATAAGGTGTCTCTTGGAGTGGGGTGTCCACGTCTCGTTCCTCTCTGGTCTAACACAGCAAGGGGTTTGTTATGCCCAGGTTTACTGCCCGAAGGCGGCGAAAAACCGCTTTCACCTTGGTGGAATTGTTGGTGGTGATCAGCATCATCGCACTTCTGATCGCCCTTCTTTTGCCTGCTGTCCAGGCTGCTCGTGAATCCGCCCGCAACGCCCACTGTAAGAATAATTTGAAGCAGTTGGGGTTGGCGGTTCTGGAACACCACGAAAAGCACAGTTGTTTTCCGTCAGGGGGCTGGGGGCCTAACTGGGTCGGTGAGCCTGAACGAGGAACCCGCGCCAACCAACCCGGCGGCTGGGCGTTTAACATCCTCGGATTCATCGGGAAAGCGAATGTGCGCGATGCCGGGCTGGGACTGGACGCCACGAATCGAAACAATGCCATCGCTGAACGGATTCAAACGGCTTTGCCGATGTTCAACTGCCCCAGCCGCCGCCGGGCGCAGACCTTTATTGATAACAACAGCGGGATCTACCTCACTGCCACGTCGAACGGCCTGGACGTCCCTGCCGGCGCCCGCAGCGACTACGCCATGAACGGGGGCGAGCACGGTGTCCGGTTGTTAGTGGCGGGCGACCTCGATCTCGACGCCCTCTTTTCCATGAGCGCCCCGCTGCCGCAGATTGCACACGGCGGAAGCGCCGCCAGCACCGCCACGACGTCAACCGCCGAAGCGTTCTTGATTGCCGCGGCCATACCCGGCCTCGACCATAAGGGGGAAATCTGCCATTTCCCGGACGACTCGTCCCAAAACCCTCAGACCATCACCGTCGATGCAAGTTCCATCCTGACGCACATAACCCACCACGGCGACTACCTGGGACCGTGCCAGCCGGACACCTACGACACGGATAACGACGTGACCCAACCGTCCAGCCTGGCTGAGGGCGACGATCCGGCCTTCGATTGGAAGCGGGCCTGGGGAAACTCCGGCATCTCTTCCCAACAAAGCAATAGTTGTATGGACCACATAACCGACGGGGCGTCCAATACCTATCTCCTCGGGGAGAAGTACCTCAACGCCGATCATTACGGCACGGGGCTGGATCCGGGCGACGATAAGAACCTCTACGTGGGGTTCAGCAACGACAACACCCGCTGGTCCCACCCCAATTTCGGGATGCCGATGCGGGACCGTCCCGGCGTGACGAACCCCCACGTCTTCGGCAGCCCGCACCCCGGCGGCTGGAATTCCGTCTTCGTCGACGGATCCGTCCACTCGATCACCTACAACATTGCTCCGGAAATCCACCACAGGCTGGGACACCGTGCCGACGACATGGTGGTCCCGATGGATAGTTACTAGGCTTTGCGGTGCGTTTCACGTTGGGGTGCCACGGTGCCACTGCTGGCTAGTCCAGCAGTGCCAACGGTTTACGACACGGACAACCCCAAAATTAAGACTTGACAAAGCACTAGGCCTAAAACAAGCGTGAGTTTTGCTGTTCAA
This sequence comes from uncultured Planctomycetaceae bacterium, assembly GCA_964547995.1. Lineage (GTDB taxonomy): Bacteria > Planctomycetota > Planctomycetia > Pirellulales > Thermoguttaceae > CAZJRB01. Next base: position 6,152 of record CAZJRB010000196.1, read on the forward strand.
TAGTTTGCGTCAACGTGGT
>CAZJRB010000197.1:0-6147 GCA_964547995.1 uncultured Planctomycetaceae bacterium
CCGCCGGGCTCGCCCCGGTGGAGCGATGATTGGCCACTACCACGGCTCCATCCACATCCTCTCCTTTCCCCGCCGCTTCGCCACCGCCGGGCTCGCCCCGGTGGAGCGATGATTGGCCACTACCACGGCTCCATCCACATCCTCTCCTTTCCCCGCCGCTTCGCCACCGCCGGGCTCGCCCCGGTGGAGCGATGATTGGCCACTACCACGGCTCCATCCACATCCTCTCCTTTCCCCGCCGCTTCGCCACCGCCGGGCTTGTCCCGGTGGAGCGATGATTGGCCACTACCACGGCTCCACCCACGCCCTCGCCCCTTCCGGCCGCCGCCGGCCGGGGGCGGCCGGAAGCGGAGAAACGCGGGGGCAAGTTCAGCGCCCGCCTAGTAGCCAATCATCGCCCCACGGGGGCGAGCCCCGTGGTGGCGTGGACAGCCCGACGCCCGCCGATAGCGTTGCCCCCGCCGGTCCTGTTCCCCGTTTCTCAGCCCCATCGCTGCGTTGGACGCTACGGGAAGCTTTTTCGCCACCGCCGGGCTTGTCCCGGTGGAGCGATGATTGGCCACTACCACGCCGCCACCCACGCCCTCGCCCCTTCCGGCCGCCGCCGGCCGGGGGCGGCCGGAAGGGGAAAAACGTGGGAGGAAATTCAGCGCCCGCCTAGTAGCCAATCATCGCCCCACGGGGCCGAGCCCCGTGGTGGCGTTTGCCGGTAGTGTCGCCCTGAGGTCGTTCCCGCAGGACGTTCGTAGTGCGGCCTTCAGGCCGCCCAACGGGCAAACCCCGCACTACGAACGACAAACGACAAGTGCCGCCGCCCTCAGAAGAAGATAACCGTCCCCGGCCCCCACCCAACGGCGACATCCAGCTCCCCCGCCGCCGGGTCAAGCAGAAAGCGGACGATATACACGATGAGTAAAAACAGCGATACAGCCCCGATGCATTTCCCAAAATACGGTGGATCTACCCACAGCTTTCTGGTAAGATATCTTGCGCGTCAACTTACAACTCATTGCGATAGGATTGGAGATCATGAGAAGCTCTACGACAAGGAGAGTTACGATTCGGAGTCGTTTCGCGACCGACAATGATATCACGCTGTTTTGTGGGGATTGCCTTGCCCTTCTGCGGGCAATTCCTGACAAGAGTGTGAGATTGGTCGTAACATCGCCTCCGTACAATGTCGGCAAAAAGTATGAACGCCGTCTCCGGTTCGACCAATACCTCGATCAACAGGAGCCCGTAATATCAGAATGTGTTCGCATCGTGAAGCCGGGTGGTAGCCTCTGCTGGCAAGTGGGACATTACGTATGTGGGCGAGCGCAAGTGATTCCGCTGGATATCGCGTTGCACCCGTTGTTCGCTGCCCACAAGTGTCTGCGTCTGCGCAACCGGATCATTTGGCACTTCGAGCATGGTTTGAATGCTAGACGACGGTTTTCTGGTCGCTATGAAACGATACTCTGGTACACGAAAGGGGACGAGTACGCCTTCGATCTCGATGCAGTACGCGTTCCCCAGAAATACCCTGGAAAGAAAGCGTATAGGGGGCCCCGTCAAGGTGACTATTCCAGCCATCCCCGAGGAAAAAACCCTGGCGACGTATGGGTATTCCCGAACGTCAAGAACAATCATGTGGAGAAAACTGTCCACCCTTGCCAGTTTCCCATAGAGTTGCCCGAGCGGTTGATCCTCGCTCTGACAAGGAAGAAGGATATTGTCGTCGATCCTTTTCTTGGCGTTGGGACAACCGCAGTCGCTGCCGTTATGCACCGTCGTCGAGTAGCGGGCGCTGATCTAGTAAGAGACTACCTGGACATTGCACGGCAGCGCATAAGGCAGGCCGTAAAGGGAACCGTGCCTTACCGACCGATGGGGAAACCGGTCTACGCTCCTCCAGCCAATACGTCATTGACAACGTTTCCCTCATCTCGGGATGGTCATAAATCAGGACGGTGATCGAACAAGCGCACGATGCACGGCGTGAGCGGACTCATACTTGTACTTGTTGATCGCATCGTGAACAGCGGTGACCTCACGACCAGCGGCGAGCAGCAGCTCGTTATTCAAATGCAAGTGTTCAAGCGCCCGAAATGATGCCTCTTCGAGCAAGAGTTGCGCCAAACGTTGCTGCGCCACGGCATTCTCTTTCAACTGCTGGTCGAAGCTGCGCTTGAGCTCGTCCTTTGTTTGCCCACCGCCGAACAGCGCCCTATTCAACGGGTCTCGGGCGTTGACGGTGATAATATGTGCAGCAAACATACTCGGAGCGAGTGTTTCTTCGCCGAGGTCGTCGTACTGCACATCTTCGAAGAACCCACCTTGATCGGGTTGATCAAGGCATATTCTGGCAGTGGCAAGCAAGGGTTTGGCGCCGCCAACCTTCACGCTTGCAGAGACTCGGGCGCGTTGATTCCAACTAGTCCCCTTCCACGGGACAAGTAAGCGGAACACATGTTGTCCTTTCACCTGGTGCTTGGCTTTATTCAGCTTGACGTCTACTCGGTCGACGCGCTTGCCTTGATCGTCGAGAAGCCCGATTCGGCCTACAGGTTCAGTGATTTGGATGCGCAGGTAATGCCCCGCTGAAATGACTTCCGGATTCACGTATAGAACGAGGTTGTTCCTCCGCCCCGGTCGGCCGGTTGCCACGGCCGGCCTGAATTCGAGGCTCTCAGGAACTTCGATTTCGGGCTCTGTGAGCACATCGCTGATGGTAAGGGTAGCTTCGAGAAGGTCCCCATCCTTCCCTTCAACCACGGTATCTACTGTTCCGTTTTGGCCAACGTCGCTGGAAAACACCGAGAAACGGACGGCGAAAAACTGCTCGTGTGGAGACCATCGTGGACAGTCTTTCCTGGATATCTGCTCGGTTTCTGGCTGGACGCTGAAGCCTTCACTCGCAGTGGCAATGACTTCGGCACCGCTCTCGATAACATCGTCGCGTACAAGAAGAAGAACGTGACGCACCCGACCAGCGATTATTCTGGTTTGTTTGGGGGAAAAGACCACGTCTTCCTTTGGTGCAGGAGGCTTGCCACGGTTGGTGCCGGAAGCGTCTCCACCGAGTTCTGTTATGTCGTGGAAGTATTTGTTGAGGTGTTTAAGTGCATCATCAATGCGTTTCTTCGTTTCCGCTGACAGCTCGCCTCGTTCTTTGTCCTGGGCAAGCTTTCGCTCTTTCTCGTAAATGGGTCTCAGGGCATCTCCAATGAAGTCCAACAGTGCTCGCGAGAACTCATGATCACGGTTGAACCCTTCTCGGTCAGGTCGAAGTGGCGATGTCGGTATTTCTGGATCATTGAGATATTGCTCGCAAACCTCTCGCAAACCATTGACTCTGACAAGCCCGTAAATTCGTGATAAGAAATCGGCGCGTTCGTAATCAAGATCGGCGAACGTCAGATCGTAGACCGCATCCAGATCGTCAGCAATCAGCATTCCGTTTTCTCGCGCGTCTCGCTCCAACCCCAATCCGCGCAAAGGGCGTTCAGAATCGGCACGAATTACAAGGAAATCAACGGTCAGTGATCTGGCTGCGGCATGAAGCCCGGATGCATCAAACTCGCGCGAGAACGATTCAATGACCTGCCCGACGGGGAAGTCGTACTCAATACGATCCTCGATGACGCCTGTGGCACGGTACTGGCGCAGAATCAACTCGACATTTGGATCGCTGGCGATCAACCGGAGCATGTAGAAGTTGGCGAGGCGGTACGCAATACCATCAGGATCGGGGATCCGACACCCCTGTTTCCGGGCAGCATCGGAAATCACGAAGCGGACTGCAGTTCCTGATGTCGCTAAGTCAAGGAACGTGTCTCGGAATTGGGTTTCCCCCGGTCTCGGTACGGGCTCGGACATCTCGATCCACCAGCCGTCCTTGCGCCATTCTCCTCTCGCGATGGTCAATTCCTTTCCGTCGAAGGTCTGCACGACGGGTTGCGACTCCTTGCGTCGACTTCGTTCCGAATGAGCCCGCATAACGTCTGACAAGCCGCGACCAAAAAGATTCCTCCCCACCATTCCGCCAGTCAGGTCTGCCCGATCTCCTGCGATGTCTTCAAGCGCCGTCCGAAGAGTGGCAGCGCTCATGCCCTCTGCTTGGTCAATGACAACAATTTCCCCCTTAGGGCGGCCACTTGACTTGGCCGTTACGACGTCCACGAGGATCCTCCGCGTTGGATACCTGCCTGACAACGTCCCGCGCAGACTTGATGTGTCAAGTTGCGTTCCCTTGGCGGTTTTCAGCATCAGGTCCACCAGCCCGCTTGACTGAGGAATTTCGTGCTTCCGCTTCGCGCTGGCATCGCTGTTTGTGATTGGTTCCGCCAGCGTCTTACAGAAGCTGCGGCCCAACGCTTCGTTAGCCTGACGCTTCTCCTCCCGAGCGGCAGTACGTGGCTTGAACTCGGGCATGTTCTCACTCCTTGTTCCGGGAAGGATCAGGCCGGTTTAGATACGCGTGGAACTTCTGAGCCACGGCATCCATGAACGCAAGAAACTCTTCGTCGCCGATTTCGGATGCAGCATCTCGTAGCCGTTTGAACTCCCGCTTCACCTCGCGCGGCTTCGTGTGGTCGTAGAGTCCCAGAAATCCAAGAAGATGTACGACCTGTGCGTTGTCAAGTTGGCCTTCGCTGAAACGCCGAAACAGTAGCCGAGATCGTCGATCGCGAATTTCAGCAGCGGGGTTATATGTCCGCTTTGGACATTGATCGGTATTGAGGCCGATATCACGTGGCGTCTGCGCAGTTGCCGTGCCGTCAAGACTCGGCGCGCCGATCGTCGCTGTGATACGTTCAGCCTCGCTTCGCCCCTGCTCGGTAAGGAACACGCCCTTGCGGCTGTTGGAGGTAGCAAGGTTGCTGTACTTGGGTCGCATCTGAAGGATACTGCGATTTGTTGCAGCCGCGTCGGGTATCTCCGGAAACCCCTTAAGTGTGAATCGATCCGGAAACAACCGACCATTCAGAACAGTAACGTTTTCGTACAAAGACGGGATTCCCCAGCGATCCAACCAGTAAACGGTATACGCGGTCAGGTGCTTGAGAGAGAAACGTTGCGTGGCTCCCGAATCCTTCCCATCAACTCGCAACAGATCACGTTGAGTCTGAGGCTGCATCTTTTCCTCCGTTCAGGGACGGGGCAACTTGGCCCACGCCGCTTCAATCAAGGGTTTGATTGGTGTCGTCGCGAGTGTATACCCCTGCCGCCCGTGCTGAACCAATACCCCGAGGGCTCTTAGCCACGCGAGTGCTAAGTATGCCTGGTACGATGGAATCTCCGAATCGTCGTGTCGGCCCAGAGGAAAGATATCCTCCGTCGTGAACAGCTCGCCGGACGTGCCGACCTCAACAAGTCGCTCAGCAAGCAAGTCAACCACCTCACGCGGCGCCTTGTGCTCGTATTCCTTCTTTGCCTTTTTTGACCAGCCAATCTTATGCAGGTCCTCGTTGAGCCGGACAAACTTCGGGTATGTACGCGCGGCGGGTTTCCGTCTGCGCCTGCTTCGACGGATAGCACTTTGCCTTCGTCCCGGAGTCGCGGTATGTGTCGGAACACGCGGGAGCAGCAAAGCATTCCCATCGTCTTGGTCGCATCCAACCCCGTCAGCATTGACCGGAGTCTGGTCGACGTGTGGGCTGACGCGCCGCAAAGATGCGACATGCCGTGCCCATTCGGTTAGTTCCAGGGCGGCATCGTAGTCGCCAGCTGCGGCAGCGTCGGCCAAGAGGCCCCGCAAGCGCGATTCGCATTCTTGGAGGGCTTCACGAGCTCGACTAAGAAGGATTATGCCCATACGATTCCCTGAGTTCTTGTACAGCGAAAATACAACCTAACTGAATTCCGTTTCATTATGCCATATTTTGACGGCTAGGACAAGCCCCCGTACGGAGGCACGTCAATCGCAGTTCCATATGGGGGGTCATTCTCCCCCTCCTCTCGGGGGGGGCGAACGTATCTCTGAATGTGGAGGAACTAAAGAGGTAGAGCGACATGGGAATGGTTATACGTTCCGAACGGCTCAATCGACGCTCAGCTTCAAGCCCAAAACGCTTGCCAGGCGGTCGGCGGCGGCCATGGGGATGTCGCGGCGGAGAGGAAGCGGTCGAGTAACAGGGTGGAAATGTGGGCGTCGCCGGCTAT
>CAZJRB010000198.1:0-5972 GCA_964547995.1 uncultured Planctomycetaceae bacterium
TTGTTGCTTATTCTGACCCGCCGAGATTCCAGTTCACGGTGAACCATTACACATCGTCAAGCCAGACGCCACGGTATTCCATCACAGTCGTATCCTGGTTGCAGGCGGCATCCACGCAGATGCTTCCGTCAACTGGTTGTTCGTGACGGTGATGTTTACCAACAAGACTTACTACTTGTGACTTGCCGGCTGCTCGCTGCGCACACTGCTTCCGTCGCGCCCACCAATCATCGGCAGAACGTCGCCAGCGAGCCAGCGGGGCCAATCGGGTCGGAAATGCCAACGGCTAATGTCAAAACCACTTTTGAGAAGTGGTCCGGAATCCTACGAGCCTGTCTACCGTGACGTTCCTTCTTTGATGGAGTTTCGCAACGTCCCTACAGCCTCCATGACGTATTTGAGTTGCTCCCGGACCTCGGGAGGCAGATCGGCGAACGCAACTTGTTTCGGAGCGTTCTCTTCCCGGTCTCGCGGGGTCTGAACCTGGGCTACCCAGTGTTCAAGAGACTGACAGATCCCATCGAGTTGCGCGAGAGCTTCCCGCGTACCGGACGGTATGTCGTGTTTCCGCCCACCTTTCTTTCGCCGGCCAAAACGGGAGCGCAGTTCCAGGTCTACGCGGTTACGGTTCCACCTGCCCTCAATCATTTCGCGTTGGAACTTTTTCCTCTTTCGCTTGTCACGAATGCTGACTAGCTTTGGCTTCTTCGCCACGATGCAACTCCACACCACACACATTTGAACCAACCAACGAACTTATAGTAACCGTTTTTAACTTCCCTGCAAGACCACCCCTCCAGGGGGTGATTGGTTGAAGTGCCCTTTTTCAAGCTCCATCACGAGCATGATGACGGTGATGAACGTCAGCTTCGTGCTGCCGACGTGGGTGTACGAGAAATCCGGTATTGCTCGGAATCAGATGGACTGGAACCATGAAAGGGATGTTCCAGAAGCCTAAGCGGGCCTGGATGCGGAGGATCGGCACATGCCATGGTAAGAGTTGACAAATAGAAAAGGCGACACGCCCCAAAGTTGCCAACGGACGTGTCGCCAGTGTGGTGTAGAATGAGTAAGTATAACAAGAGTGTTTCGTGTAGCCAATCTCAGTCTTGCCGACGCAAGGCAGATTCCACCCCAGATACTGGGGCCGAAACGGCGAAACCAAAGAAGCGAAGGAAGAGTCGTATCTCTTGGCACCGAAGAGAGAATCCGCAATTATCGTATGAGCCAAGCAAAGACAACGACGAAGACTCGCTCGACAGCGCCGACATCATACGCCGCAACAGAGGCCAAGACTTGGAGGCGCAGCAAGAGTGGCACAAAAGCTATCCCTATCTGCGGTTGGGGCCAGATTCCCAGAATAACAACACCGGCATCTGGATTCCCCATTGGGTCGGGAAGTCCCTCCGCAATCCACGTCAGGCCCGGTTGCTTTCACACATTCTCTGGTGGTTTGACGTGCCGGGCAGTAATTCACCCCAGGCAGACAGGGGAGACATCTACATCGAGGAGAGATTCCGAGGCCAACCTCGGGCACGCTTCGTTGACCCAGAAGGACAGCGGTGGCTACTGACTTCCGAGCGCGAGCTTTCACGGGAGATCCTCCTGCCTCGTGCGACCGTCAGTCGAGGTCTACTAGCCCTCGCACGACGGGCGTTAGTCGAGATCAACAGGAATCTCGATCCAAATGAAGGATTTCTGGTACGCCCGCTTGCGAAACCACTAGCCAAGGCTTTCTATAGAATCACGAAGTCTGAGGTCGCCTACAAGGAGTTTCTGGCGCCGGACAGTTCGTACCCCAGTCGAATCCTGAAACAGAAACGGTGGCAGTCAGAATCCGGCCCCCTTGCGTCGAAGATTATCCCTGGTTGGGGAGAAAGTGAGACCAGTAAGCATGCAATGAACCGAAACCCGATGGTGGGCATACCGGTGGTCCGTGGGGTATTCGTCCCGGATTTGGTCATGTTGGCGTGTGAACGCAACGCGGGGCCGGCGTATCTGCTGAGTCAGATTCTGTGGTGGTTTGGCCTTGGGGAAAATGGTAGACCACGACCCCAGATTGTCCGCGATGGCTTCCGTTGGATTGCCAAATCCCCGCGACTCTGGTCTCGCGAACTGGGGCCAGACGAGAGTTGTATCAGGCGATGGCTGGACTACCTGGTGCAAAGTGGTTTCATCGACCGCCGCCTCTGGTATTTTCACAAGCGTAAGTGCTTTGGGCGGAAGACCCTGCACCTACGGCCTTGCCCATACCGTCTGCATCAAGTGATTGAGGACGTTGACGACTATGAGGTTGAAGCGTTCCGCAAAGACAAGTGCATGTAAGGGTGGTCTGGTCACCACCAGATTGCCCTGCCCATTTCGCCTCACGGTGTGGCTCATTTCGCCTCACGGTGGCCCATTTCGCCTCCCTGCGGCCCATTTCGCCGCACAAACATACAGATAACATATAACTCCTACATAAACCGTTTCAAACAAACTCGGTGTCTTTCAAACAGATCCAGTTCCGCTTCGCTCCACTGGATCTGTTTTGGCCGGTTTTCAGGCAGTTGTAGCAGAACTCATTGACCGAACGAACTACTACCGGCGACCGAGGAGGCTTCCGGAGACTATCTTCGTTGACAATGGTATAGGATCTTTCTTCTAACTAGCCGGCGATGGGATTTGGATAGGGATTCTGTGCCCCCAACGGCGACTCCGTAGCGAACTTATTGAAGACCTCTAACATGCTTTCCCCTATCCTGTCGGCGAGTACCAAGGTTCTCAGGATTATCACGCGAATGACTCGGGGTGAGTATTCGACGATTGTTTTCAACAACCTCGTTTGCTATAATCTCAAAACTACTTTTGAGATCAGTCCCTAAACTGAAAGATGAACAAAGCACGAAAGAACGCCCGTCGCCGGCGATACAGGCTTCTCCGAAACATGACCACGCCGGCCTTCAGGCTGGCGAAGAATGTCCAGGAGAAACTACGCCTCTACGAAAGCACGAACGCCCTTCTGATGCACAACTTCGGCAGACGTGTCGACACGATGTTGAGGAGCAAGGAATTGTACGGAGAAGACGGCGTGATTCTCTTGGGCGAGTACCTCGGTTTCAATCATCGGGATTACCTGCTCAAACTGCTGGATTTTGTGCAAGCGTTCAGCCGCAAGTATGTCGAAAGAACTGTGGGATTGGCCTTCGATAACGATCGCTACCTCACCCTGGAGCACTTTCTGGAGATTGCCGGTATCGAGTCAGAGGGGGACCGCAGGGAATTGATGGGTCGGACTCTGTCAGACGGTTTGTCACCCGGGCAGCTTCGACGAGATATGCGAATGCTGCGGACGCAGCGACGAGAGCCCCCGTCTGCCCATCAACGCAACCTGATTCTCCCAACTCGAAAGAGCCGCAAGAGCAAACTTCCATCACCGGAGGAACGGTCGGCGATCTTCGACAAAATGAGCCCAAAGACTCGCAGGATCGCAGAAAGGTTCGACAGGAAATTCAAGATAGTGAATCGAGGCAAAGCGTTGGTCTTCTACGACGTTGGCAAACTCATATCACTCGCTGTCGTGCGCGAAGCGACTTACGGCTCGGATGCCATCGAGCGGATTGGAGCACTGATGCGTCATCCCGGTGGAAAGACCAACCTGTATACGTGGCGCAATCTCTCCTGCGAATATACTCGGGACGAAGTCGAAGATGAGGCAACCACTCCGATGGCTAACGGTTTGTCCATCTCAGTGGATCATCTCACGAAAGCTATGAGTGCGAAGACCGGCACTAGGAAGTTCCTTGCGCGTGCCCGAGAGGAGTGCCTGACCCCTGAGGAACTCGGTCAGATAATTCGGCCAAGATCCTGACACTGATTGAGCAGGAAGAAAGCACTTGGATTTCGGTAGGGAGGATCTTATGGCCTTCAGCAACACACCGGACAACAATCCGTATCGCCGCCCGGACGCCACCTGGACCATTGCCGGCGAGATCGTCCGGGGTAGAGCCAAACCGCCAGGAAACGACGACAAGGCATTGCGAGTGGCGATTGCGATTCGACGCCATCTCGGCGGTGATCCCGAAGCCAACCCGGGCGAGGCTGCCCAGGAAGCTCACGAGATTTACCGAGACAACGGTCTGAAGCGGGCCGAACTCGAATCGCGTCTTGCCGCCGGCCAGTCCGACATGGAAATCGCCCGTCTATGCGATGTGACGCCGCAGGCAGTTAAGATCTACGAACGGATCTTCCTTCGCATTCGCGCCAAGCTCACAGCTACCAACTACATGCTCCACCACCTCGTTTGGCATGCCCAACACTCTGGATTCCGGAATCGTCAAGTTCGAGAGTTCTGGACGTGGCTAGCGATTGTAGAGGACTCCCTGCTTCTCGATTTCTTCATTGCCCTGTACCGAAAACACTTGCGTCCTGGCAAACCACCAAAGCTGGAAGTCTATCTGCGGCGTGAAGTCCCCCTGAACGTGAAGGCTCTTGTCGCCCGGTACGTCATTCGCTCCGACCGGCGAGGCGATGAGATCCAGATCATCATCCATCAACGGTTGCAGGCGATCGACACGATACGAGATCCGGCGGTCCAGCAGTACGAAATGGAGCGACTCCAGCGGGACGTCGTCCGGTGCGGCAGAAAGCATCTTACGGGGAAGAAGATTACCGACGCTGAGATCGACAAGATGGGCGCCCGGGTAGATCGGATCTGCGGAATGAACCCAAGGCTATTAGCCAGGAAACCATCAACCGTTTCAGGGGACTTCGACACGTCGCACCTTGCAGATCTGCTTCCGGACACACTGAATACCGCTTGTTGTGGCACGCCTGTGTGAGGATTTACGTCGTGACAACGTGGGCGATTTCGTGTTAAGCTGACCTAACCGGGGAACTTGAAGGATGTAGAACAATCCGACCGAGAGGAAATGCGCGTGGGTTGGGAACAGAGAGGTGAGAAGAGCTACTACTACCGATCCTTCCGCGAGGGGAATGCAGTCAGGAAGGTCTACTTCGGAAACGGACGGGCTGCACAAATCGCTGCCGAACAGGACAGGGAGGCGAGGGCAAGACGACGAGAGGAACGCAAGCGACTTCAAGATTTTGAGGGTCCGCTCATTCGGCTGGATGGCTGGATGATGGAACTCCACAAATACATCAGAATCCTAACCGAGGCCACGCTACTCGTCGGTGGCCTACACGAGCATCACGGTATGTGGAGGAGGAAGCACTGTGCCTGAGCAGACAAGACCAAGGAAGAACACTGGAAACAGGAAGGGCCAACAACGCAAGACGAAAGGGCGTACCAGCACGAAGTCCACTTCGTCGCAGGCATCGGGTAAGAAGCCAAAGAAGAGGAGGCCACAGAGGAAGGAGAGTGCCGCCGAGCAACTCACTGCTCTGCAAGCCGCAGTCGAACTCGTCAAGCGAGGCCACCGCGAGATGGTGCCCCGCCTGCGCGAATTGCTTACCGAAAGCCCCGAGGTCTGGAAGACCGTTGGCGACATCGCGCGCAATGTGCAGCGTGGCTGGGTTCGACTCCTCGCCGATGGAGACGACACTGTCGCAGAGTCGATGAATCTGTACGTCGAATCGCGGCAGAAGGAGTTGTTGGGAGACGATTTCACGGCGTTGGAGAAAGCGATGGTTGAGCGAATCGTCACCTGCGAACTTCGGGTGGCGTACCTCGAAGGCCACGAGGTGTCGGTGCCTGGCCTCGATGACACGCGGTTGGCCAGAGCCAGGGACGAGAGGATAGAGCGAGCAGAGAAGCTGGCTACGCGGGCGATGCAGAAACTTCGCGAGGTTCAGCTTCTGCAAGCGCGTATCCGAAATGTCGAAGCTCGCACCCCCAAGCCGATGTCAGTCTTAGCTGGCGGCGGAGTCGCGAACGGAAAGCGCGACTCGTCGAGTGAGCAGATTCCGAGCCGATTGCAGCCGTACTTGCGGAAGGGCAACGGTGCCGTCAAGGTGGCCCAAGGATAGCGGGC
>CAZJRB010000199.1:0-5703 GCA_964547995.1 uncultured Planctomycetaceae bacterium
CAATTGTTGCTTATTCTGACCCGCCGAGATTCCAGTTTACGGTGAACCAAGACAACCGGGCTGGTGGTCGATAGTACATCGTTTACAAAGAAGGAACTTGATAAGTTGAAAGACGGCCAGAAACTTCCAAAGGAGGGTATTACAATTGAGTTCAGCAACAACAAAACGACCGTGACGATCACCAAGACCGATCAAGAAGATCCGAAAACCAACAAGAAACTCACCGCCAAGAAAGCGCTCATCAACAACGTCGCCGTCTCAGGCAAGTTTCCCAAGGCCGGCACGTACGAAGTGAAAATGGAAAGCAAAGTTGAGATCAAGACTAGCACGCAAACGTTTACCCTTACCGGAAAGAAAACGGCCAAGGTGAATGTCTTCGGTATCTTTCTTCGCGTCGATGGAGATGACGATCTTGATGATATGGTCGGAGAAGGCACCGGCAAGGTGCGTGATGGCGTTGAAAATTATCTGCCCGGCCAAGAAGGCAATATCAAAAAGCTCATTGCAGACGAACAAAAGAAGAAATTTAACGAGACCAGATTCACCCCGCAACAAATGAAGCTCATCGCCGAGTTTCCCGCGGGAGAAGATATTGATAAGGTTATTTTTAGTTTTCGAACAAGTTCTTACAATGGTTATTGCAGTAACAAAACAGATGACCGAATCAAAGAAGCGCGTTTTAATAATGACTTCTCATTTAGTGCGGACATGAACCAGCGTGGTTTTGTGGAGGGCGCTATTGCTGGTAATAGAGCATCCATCGACTTCTTCTGCAAGGATTACGGCGGTCTTTGCGCGGTGACTGCCGTCTTCAAGAAAGGCACGAAAACGATAGCCACGTGCTCGTTGCGAATCCCTGTGGACAAAGACAAGGATGGGATCGCCGATATTTATGAAAAACGACAAATTCTAGCATGGAACAAGCAATACGGGCTCACTGGAGATAAAAAAGTCAAAGAAGATGACCTGACTTTTTTCAACGAGGATCGGTTATTACTTTGGGAGATAGCGTTAAGTGCGTTAAAGACTCAACAATAATAGATAATGAAAAAGAATTTATAATGGGAGAAATTGCACATGAAGGTCTTCATTTGTTGTTTAACAAAAAAAGCGGATTTTTTAACAGAGACGAACATTTAATAGATCCAGATCGAGATGGGCAGCCAGGAGTGAGGCAAGACTGGTCGAACTGAAGCAAGGCAACGTTTGGCTGAAAAAGGCCGACGGCAAGGTTATGTGTCTGCCACTTAGTCAGCTTGGCAAGGGGGATCAGGAGTATGTCAAGAAAACGCTTGCCGAGTCGTTCCCGCAGAAGGAAGCTCCCAAATGATGGTTCGAGAATTAGGGGAGAAAAAGGATCATGGGACAAGATGGAACTGGACCGCGAAAGACTCGGCGACCGCGAATGGCTGCAACCGAAAAAGACGCCGAAAAAGAAGTAGAATACAATCAAGGGCCCACTGCCGTTGATCCCCAAAACTGGCGAACATGCTTATCACACGCAAATCCACCTGGGCCACCACCCTTATTGGGGGCTGGCTGCTCCTTTCCACCTTTTCCCACGCCCGGGCAGACGCCCAAGCTGCCGTGGAAGCCGCAGCCGAGCACGACCACGCGGGCGCCCCGCTCCAGGATTTCTTCGACGGCGGCGAGCCGGATACCCGGCTGGTGACGAGTGCCCGAGGTATTCCAATCCCACTCTTCTGCGCCCGTCGGCCAGATCTTGCAGTCGCGAAATTGCAGCCGCTGCGAGCCGATGCGCACTTCCACCCGACCCCAGGAGAGATGGGTAATGCAGCTTCCTTCCGGTTGGTCCATTACTCATGCTCCCATGGGCGGCCGGGCAAGCATCCCGGCTGCTGCCAACAGCCGGGATGCGTTAATCCGGATTGTTCACGAACACTCGTGTTGCTGCTGTAGCAGCGTGTTGTGACATAAGTTACGACGTTCAGCGGGCGGGCTTGCCCGCCGTTGTGACTGGATGCCAATCGGTGACACTATGGCAACGGCGGGCAAGCCCGCCCGCTAAACGACCCCACGAATAATCCGCGTTAATCCCACCAGAAGCAAAGCTGGCGATCCCTTAGCTCGTCGGCCAGGCATTTCACGGTATAGTTCCTTTGATCGACGATGTCGGGGCAAAACTTGTAGATCCGCTCGGCAAGCTCATCGGGATTCTTGACCGGCGTGAGGTACTGTCCCTCGATGAAATCGGCCCCGATGCCCGTGATCTGGAGCGGCTGCCGCTTGCCGAGTTCCTTCAGCCAGCCGATGATGCTGGTGGTGGTCAGCTCTTTTCCATTGTACCGGAATCCGTTTCCGCTGGTACCCACCAAGCGGATGACCTCGTAGACATCGGCGGTTGGGACGAGTGCCAGGCGGTCGGTGGCATCGTCCATGCCGGGACTGTTGTTGAGCCGGAACAGGTAGCACTCTTTTCCCAGCAGTTCGCATTGCCAAGGGATAATCGACTGCTCGACCAATTCGTGGTCGACGCGGAACGTGACCCCCACATTCACGTTCTGGTCCGGCCACAGCGGTTCGGGCGGCGAGCCGACGGTTTCTTCCACCAGCCGCACGATTTCCCGGAACTCGGGCCCCTTCGCCCTCGTTTCGAGTTTGCCGATCAGGTCGCTTTTCTCCACAACCGGCGTCGAGGCGGTTTTACCGTCAAGTGCTCCGGCGGCATCGTTACGGAAGTCCACGAACGGCAGGACGCACCAGGCCATCGATGCTGCAAGCAGCAGGTAGATATAGATCTCAACGCGTCGTTCCCAGAGAGTATTCATGGGAGAACTCCATGAATAAGAAAGCCCTCTGGCCCTACCTCCAGTTTACCGCTTTTTGGCTATTTGAGGCAAGTTTTTTGCGCGTGCCAGCTCGAAATGGCCCCAAAAGTGCCGGATTTCCGGAACTAATCCCCCCGGGGAAGCGTCGGTAAGAGGTAGGTACTGGGCGACTTTTCGCCGGAAACGACAGAAGTGCCGGCGCATCTTGCCCGAAAAACGTACCCTTCCACACAGCACGAGGAAACAACCCATGTATCACCGTATCCTGACGACGGCCCTGTTCGGCCCCCTATGGGCCGCGGAAGGCCAAACCGCGGAGAAAATCTCCGGCCAATGTGCCTTGATCGTCGAGTTGCGCGACGGCAGCCGGGTCCGCGGCGCCCCGGACATCGACGAAATGGCATTCCAGGCATCCTTCGGCAAGACGAAAATCCCGCTCAAGCTGATCGAGACGGTCACGCTGGACGCCGACCGTGAGACGGGCCAGGTCGTCTTGCGCGAGGGCGACCGCATCCGCGGGGCGGTCGATCGGCGGCCGCTGGGGCTCGCCACGGTCTTCGGCAAGCTGACCGTCCCGATACCACACATCAAACGCTTGACGGTCGTCCCGGCCGAGGCCCCGGCGGAACTGATCCTCTGGAACCGGCTCGACGGGAGCCCTTCGGTCGTCGGGCCGCCGGTCGAGTTTCTCAAGGTCGAGCAGTACGTCCCCGGCAAGGCAGGTCAGGCCGCCCGGCTCGCCGGCAACCATGTCTGGGGTTTCCGCGTTCCCTCGGAAATGCTGAAAGACCTCAATGAGGGCACCGTCGAGTTCTGGGTGAAGGTGGTCCGCAAGCCGCCGACCGTGAGCCACGGGAGCGGGCCGATCTACGACTTCTTCGACGGCCCAGCCCATCTCCAGTACAACGCCAACGACGGGTGCAGCCACGGCAAGTTCTCGCTGAACACCTCCGGCCACTTCGTCTACACCGAGTTCTTCGCCGGCACCAAGAGCACCGACCTGCTGGGCGAGCCGGGTGAGTGGAACCATTATGCAATCGTCTGGAATAACGACGGCATCCAGGGGACCGACCATGTGAAGCTGGCCCTTTACATCAACGGCAAATCACACGGCAAGTACACTCCCAGCAGCCGCCGCACGTACCTGTTTCTGCCGAATCGCGAGGGACGTTGGCTCACCTTTCACCGGAACCGCAACGGATTTGCCGGGGCGATGGTCTACGACGAGTTGAAGATTTGGAACCGCGCGCTCAGCGACGAGCAGCGGCGGGAACTCGCGGCGATGCCGCCGGACGGAACGAAGAAGAAGGCCACCTTCGCCGTCGATCTCCGCGAGGGCTCACACCTGCTCGGGCGGATCGCCATCCCCGCACTCAAACTCGATACGGAAGGGCTCGGCGAGGTCGATGTCCCGTTCGATCAAGTCGCCGGTATCACCTTCGGCAAGGAAGCCGCCCCCGCCAAAGTCGTCTTCCGCCGCGGCGACGTCCTGGTCGGAACCGTCAAGGCCGCCGACCTGCCGATAAAAACCCTCCTCGGCAAGATCACGATCCCCGTCAACCAGCTCGCCACCGTCAAACGAGTCGCCGCCGACGCCGAAGGGAAATGAGACTCGCGGCAACAGGGCTGCGGCAACGGATATGGGAAGTCAACGCTGAACACAGAACCCCTGCACGCAGTGCAGGGGCTTTTCTACCCACCATCCACTACCCACTTACTGCTTAAACCACGTCGTGGCCACATCCCGCGTGAACGCGGACGATCGCCCCTTGATTCCCCAGGCACGCAGCAAGAGCGTCGAGTCGTCGTCGAACAGCGATGCGATCTCCTTGTCCCAGTATTCCACGGTCTTTCTGGGCACCTCGACCGGGCGGTGCAACAGTCTGACCCTCGGCGTGCCCACGTTAGGCATTCTCACCAGCCGCGGGCTGAGCAACAACAGCCGGATCGACGTGTTCCCGTGGTCCGCGCGGGTGATCCGCAGCGGGTAGTAGAGAAACCGGCTTTCGAACCGGTATCGGACGGCGTCCTTGGTGACGGTATCGGTGCCCAACTCGATGACGTCGAAGGCGAACCAGCGGCACTGGTCGCGGAGATACGCCTCGACAGCCGCATGGAGGACCTTGGGGATAACCGGGGCCTCGACGCCCTGTCCTTCAAAAAACGTTTTCACCCAACCGACGAACTTCCGGGAATCGATCGCGCGGACGATCGTGATATGGTGCGCGCCGATTTTGTTCTGAAACGTCACCTCGCCGACGTTCGAGTTCGCGGTTCCGCCCGCCGGACGTCTCGACCGGGAATTCAGCGTCTCGCTCACATGGCGGTTGGCCTTGACAAACAGTTCGGTATCGCCCCTGGTCACTTTGGGTTCGGAGGGAAAGGGGATGACCTGGAGCACCTTGGTCGGCCTTGACGCACGAAGATCGGTCACCAGCAACAGGATTTCGGTGGTGCCGTCGTAGGCGATCAACGCCCATTGGTTCGGCTTCGAGATTTTCACGCCCGGCGTAAACGGGATCGAGCCGCCGGCGGGCCATGCGTCGGCCACCGGCCAGACGGCCGCCAAGATCAATGCGTAAGCCGCACATTTGATGTCCATATCCCTATTTTCGTCGAGATGCCCACCCGTGGCAAGCCTGCCGCCCCTCTGCCGGGGGTGATTGCACGATTCGCTC
The DNA here is from genome assembly GCA_964547995.1 of uncultured Planctomycetaceae bacterium. Classification (GTDB taxonomy): domain Bacteria; phylum Planctomycetota; class Planctomycetia; order Pirellulales; family Thermoguttaceae; genus CAZJRB01. The sequence continues at coordinate 5,468 of CAZJRB010000199.1, forward strand.
CGACCGCCGACAATGCCCCAGCTAGATAGACAAAGGAGGGGCACCCGCCCCCGGCCTGATCTTACCCGTTAGCCGGAAGGAGCCGCTGATGAACGGAATCCCCGTCCTGCACGCCGAGGGCAACTGCATCGCCGAGGCGTGGGAAAACGCCCTGGTAACGCTTTTCAAGTCGGGCTGCGATATCAAGACGCAGTACGACAAGCCGGACGACCCGCCCAGCAAGGACGCGACGATGG
>CAZJRB010000200.1:0-5411 GCA_964547995.1 uncultured Planctomycetaceae bacterium
CCACAACCACGTTGACGCAAACTATTGAACAGCAAAACTCACGCTTGTTTTAGGATTAGACTCATGGCTAGCCCGGGGGTTTACCTCGTTTACTTCGGCTCCGACGTGATTACGTGCCAGTAATCGTAGATGCCCGGCTTCCAAGGTTCGTGGTCCTTCTCCTCCGCCGTAATCTTCCAATCGATGCCGAATTGCTTCCAGAAGTTTGCGGTGTCTTGTAGGGCCTTACTCCTTGCGTCGGCCGCGCTCTTGCCCCAGCATTGGGGGGTGGTGTAGGACGGGGGGAAGAAGGCGGGGGCGGAGTCTGCGGCGGCGGCCGGAGAAGCTGTGAGGAAGAATCCGGCAACGATCAGGGCGGTGGCGGCGGTCAGGATCAGGCTTTTCATTGGGTTTCCCTCTCGGAAAGTCGGTTGTCGGGTTGCTTCCTACTGCTTTCATGGTAAGGCAGCACACGAATGCGACACGGTTGGGCGGACAAAGTGGCTTGCCAGCGACTTGGTCTCGCACTTTGCCCCTGGCGTCCTGGCCAAGTACCGCAAGGCATCAGGACGAGAAAAGTGAATCATGTCATTCGTTGCCGAAATCACGTAAAATGGGGCGAATCGGGTAAGGGCCGGGTTTTCCCCGGCGCTGCCCACACCACCGCGGCATGCGGGTCCGCACCGGGCGGTTCAGGATGGTTTGCCCGCGCGGGGCGGGTAGTCAGTGGCGACCCATTGGGAAACGGAACGATCCGCCGGGCAAGCCGGCGGGATTTCGGGGGAGTCGGTCGCGCTGCCGTCCTTGCTTCCGGCTAGAACTTCGACTACAAAGCAGTCAGGTTCACGTACAGAGGACTTACACTTCACAAGCTCGCGCCCATGCCGGGCGTACGCCATAGCGCGGAGGCGGACGCGGACAAACCCACTCACGCACACCGTTATGCGGCAAACCACAATGACGAATGATGCTGACAATCCGTACGAGGCCCCAATGACAACGGGCTCAACAACAGGCTCGGCAACGGCAGCGGTAAACCGTCGAGTCTGCCGTTATTCCGAACTTCCGCGCACATGCCCGCAGTGCGGGCGTAAGTTTAGCGACACGCTCTATCACCGTTTGTACCGCAGACGGTACCGAATGATTACGATTGGTTTCTTTGTCTTCCTTGCCCCGGTTTACATCGTGTTGGGGGCGTTCATCAAATGGTTTGCGCTGATCCCAGTCATTGCACTTGCTGCGTGGGGGATGACGTGGCCCAAGAAGGTCCGTGTTTATTGCACACCATGCGGATGGGCGCAGTCATTCCTCGTGTCGGTTCGAGGCTGACTGCTTCGGCGGGTAATAATGGCAGACTACTGTCGCACAACCATCTGATACACGCCGTAATACAGACCGTTTGACTTCCATGCCGGGCGGGTGATCGTAGCCGTTATCTCGGACGGACGTAACACTTCAGCCGAATGGTGAAACACTTTGTACGACGGCCTTCCAAGGCCGTCGAGGGGTTGCGATGTCGCAGCGACGGCCTTGGAAGGCCGTCGTACTACAGACGGCTGAAGTAGTACGGACGGACAAGATCGAATCCACCCCACTCCAGCACCGTAAGCAACTGACCGGGACGGGTGGCCATCCGCCTTGACCTATACTTTGGTATGGCAATCCTCGGTTGTTCGGCTGGGGTGGCCGATCCGACCGCGGTTTCACTCTACCTGGAGGATCTGGACATGTTGCACCGTTTTGTCGTCCCAACGTCCCTGGTGGCCGTCATCGTCATGGCCCTCGCCGCGGCCGACGCGACCGGCCAAGAGGGGTCGCCTGTAAGTCTTTCCGTGAAAATCAAGGGGGCACGCTTGTTCAAAGCGGACAACCCCGGAGCGCCCGGCGGCCGGTTCCACATCGAGACCACCCTGACGAACAACGGCTCGGAAATGCTCCCGGTCACGAAACAGGACCTCCGCTTCCTCCTTTTCAACAGCCGAAACCAACCGCTGTTCATCCTCACAGACCAGCAGCAGGCAGGACCCGACATGAGACCGGTCGAGCCGGGCGAGTCCACCACAATGAGAGTGAATTGCCTCGTTACCCATACGCAAATCGATCTCGACAAACCGTACCGCCTCGTCGTCATCGGTTACGGCGGTGCCGCCCGTAAGAAGTTCGAGTTCAAAGCGAAGTGACCGAGGTCGTGCCGCTCATGGGGACTCGGGGCCGGGGGTTCGTGGTTGGGGACTCTCGGATACCGCCCGCCCCGCAGGGGTCTTACAACAAAGCCCAGGGGCGTTCTTCGTACGATGGCCTTCCAAGGCCGTCGCTGCCCCGCTTCATTTCGACGGGCTCGGAGGCCCGTCGTACGGGCATTCCGGTATGATTGACAACCAAGAGGCACGGCAGTACACTTAATCAGTACTACAGCGCCAAGTTGAGTGTCACCACGGTTTAGCGGGCGGGTTTGCCCGCCACTGAGGTTGTGAGAAATCGGATGTACAGCGGCGGGCAAGCCCGCCCGCTAAACGACATTTCATGCCGCTAATGCAAGTTGTTACTCAACAACAACTTCCGTTACTTTGCGGTGGCAACTTAGCGCTGTAGTATCAGCTTACCTCAATACCGGTGTTGATATTGTATCGCCCACAACACAATCGTAAACCGTAAGCAAAGGAGTCAAAATGAGACACGCTACACTAATACTGCTAGTGGTATTGTTCGTTCACTCCGCCGCTGCAAAGGAATATCACGTTTCGGTGCAAGGGCGCGACACGAATGCCGGCTCTCAAGCAGAGCCCTTCAAGACGATCTCGGCGGCGGCGCAAGTTGCGCAGCCCGGCGATGTGATTACGGTACACGAGGGGACCTATCGCGAACGGATCAATCCGCCGCGCGGGGGCACGTCCGATGCGAAGCGAATCACCTATCAGGCGGTAAAAGGCGAGAAGGTCGTCATCAAGGGCTCCGAGGTCGTCTCCGGCTGGAAACAAACACAAAAAGGGGTCTGGAAGGTAACGCTGCCGAACGCGCTTTTCGGCGATTACAACCCTTACAAAGATGCCATTGCGGGCGATTGGTTCAACGCCCGGGGAAGAATCCATCATACCGGCGAGGTCTATCTCAACGGCGCCGCGCTTTTTGAAGAGGTTTCTCTCGACAAGATCGCCGGGAAGAAGATGACCTGGTATTGCGAGAGCGACGACAAGAACACCAACATCTGGGCGAACTTCGGTGATTCGGACCCGGACAAAGGGCTGGTCGAGATCAACGCCAGGCCCGCGTGCTTCTACCCGGACGCACCCGGCCGCGGCTTCATTACCGTGCGGGGTTTCACCATGCGGCAGGCCGCCACCCAATGGGCCGCACCCACCGCGGAGCAAATCGCACTGATCGGCACCCATTGGAGCAAGGGCTGGATTATCGAGAACAACGTGATCAGCGATTCCAAGTGCGTCGGAGTCACCTTGGGGAAGGACAGGGCGTCGGGGCACAATAAGGCTCAAAGTGCCGGCGGCTACAACATCGTCGTCAAGCGGGCCTTGGAGAAATATGGCTGGTCGAAAGAGAAGATCGGTTCGCACATTGTCAGAAACAATACGATCCACACCTGCGGGGCGGCCGGAATCTGCGGCAGCATGGGCGGGGCCTTCTGCCAGGTTACCGGAAACCACATCTACAACATCCACATCGACAAACCCTTCAGCGGAGCCGAAATGGCCGGCATCAAACTGCACGCCGCCATCGACACACTGATCGCGAACAACCGGATCAATAACACGTGCCGGGGCATCTGGCTCGATTGGATGGCCCAGGGCACCCGCGTCACCGACAACCTGTGCTACAACAACCGCAGCGAGGACCTTTTCCTCGAGGTGAATCACGGGCCCTACCTTGTCGACAACAATATATTCCTGTCCGGAAATGCGGTGTCGGACTGGTCCCAGGGCGGCGCTTTCGCGCACAATCTGTTTACGGGCAATCTGCGTCTCCGTCCGCAGGGCCGCCAGACCCCGTACCACAAGGAACACTCGACGGAGATTGCGGGCCTCAGCAACATCAGCGGAGGAGACGACCGGTTCTACAACAACATCTTCGCCGGCGGCAACGGGCTGCAAGCCTACAACGGAGCCAAGCTTCCCATGCAGGCCGGCGGCAATGTGTACTTCAACGGCGCGGCCCCGTACAAGGGGGAAACCGACTTCGCGAGGCTGCCGGATTTCGATCCGGGCATCAAGCTCGTTGAAAAAGACGGTGCCGTTTATCTGAACTTGACCTTGCCGCCGGCCAAGGCCGGTCAGCGGAACAAGCTTGTCACCACCGAATTGCTCGGCAAGGCCAAGATACCGGATTTGCCATACAAGAACTTCGACGGCACGCCTTTGAAGGTCGACACCGATTATTTCGCCAAGAAGAGAAGCGAGCAGAATCCTTCCGCCGGCCCGTTTGAAAAACCCGGAACGGGAAAGCTCAGTCTGAAAGTGTGGCCGGAAAAACGCTAGTCGTTCGCACAGCTCGCACAGCCCAACATGATTGACTGGATCACAAATCTCTTCCGTTCCACGCGCAACGACACCAAGTCGCGCCGCGCGGATCAGGAACTTTTGCTCAATCTCCGCTACGAGCTGAAGGAGTGCGAAGCGCTTTACCGCGACGGGGCGCAGCTTTGCCGCCGGACGTGCCCCGGGAGGATTGACGGGGATCCGAACAAATTTCCCGCGCTGATGCGCGACCTCCATCGCGGATTGTTGGTGAAGATCTTCGTCGAGATTGCCTCCGCCGATCGCTGTTGGCAGACGGAAGAATGCGACATGGCTCTCGAGCTATTCCATCACATCTGGGGCGCGGATGTCAGCAGAGAGAGACTTATCGGAGTATTGCGCAAGGTGAGCGAGCATTCCAAGACGCTTCAATGGGAAAGCCTGCTGAGCCCGTTTCGTGATATGCCGCCGCTGGCCGACCAGGTGGCCGAGCTGAACACGTGCGTGATGCGCATTGCCAATCTGATCGCCAAGGCGGACGGCAACGTGTTGCCGCGCGAGGCGATGGTCCTCAGATCGATCCAAGTCGCATTGGAAGACGCCCTTGGACCTCGCGGTGCGCGCGCCAAACAAGCGCGAGCGAACGTGTCCCGAGTTGGAGGGCAGGTCGCCGAGCTTGTCCAAGCCCAGCCGGGAGGCGGACGCGGCACGGATGGACAATCGGCGGCGGTTGTCGATGACAAACCCGTACCGCGAGACCGGAAGCCGCCCGAAGAAATGCTCGCCGAAGCAATGGACGAGTTGGACCGGTTGATCGGTTTGGAGCTGATCAAGAAGGACATCGGCGAGCTGGTGAATTTTCTCAAGGTTCAAGAGGAGCGTCAACGGCACGGACTGCCCCGGACCGCGATTAGCCCTCAAACAAGCGAAGCCAAATCGCGTTTCTTGCGCTGAAGTTGCCGAGAC
>CAZJRB010000201.1:0-5032 GCA_964547995.1 uncultured Planctomycetaceae bacterium
CCGGACTCGTTGCCGATCCAGCGGTGCTCGCGGCGCTGGGGGCTGTGGTAGAAGACCATACCGGGCTGATACTTGTCGGCGATGGGCAAGAGATCCGGCCCGCCCTCTTCGGGGCTTATGTTGCCCGCGTCGAACCAAATCTGCACCAGCGGCCCATAGCGGGTACACAATTCCTCGAACATTTTCTCGCAGGTTCGGGCGAATTCCGCCTGCTTCGGTCCGCCCTTGCCGTAGTCGACCCGGTACCGGTCGACCTTCCAGTACGCGTTTCGGAAGCAGCTCATGTAGATGCCCGGCTTGATGTCGACCTTGCGACACGACTCGACGAAGTCGGCGACGAGGTCGCCCTTGCCATCGCGCCACGCCGCCTGTTTGACGCCGTACGGGTAGAGGTCGCTTTGCCACTGCATGAAGCCGTTGAAGTGCGTGGCCGTCAGGATCGCGTAGCGTGCCCCCATCGCCTTGGCCGTGGCGACCCACTGGTCGGTGTCGAGCTTCTTCGGGTTGTAGATCTTCGGGTCCCAGGTTTCGTGGATGGCGTTTTTGTTCGTGCGTCCGCCGGGGGCAAACAGCGGCATGTCGAAATGGAAGATCGCCCCCACCTCGCAATCCTGCCAGACGACCTGCCGTGGCAAGGGGCGGGGCAAATCGGGTGCGTCGTCGCCGGCCGCCGCAAGAATCTGCGGCGCCGCGCCGCCCATCGCGATGGTACCGGCCACCGCATCCAGAAAACGCCGGCGTGAGAGCGTAGACATGGGATTTTTCCTTGATGGTTGAGATACGAAAACAACAAAGAAGGGGGTACCACCCCCCGAACCATTACCGCGGCACCGTCATGCCGGGGGCAGGTGCCCGCTCCTATTGTTTTCATCCACAGGACGTTGTTACTTTTTCTTTTTGCCTTTGCCTTTCTTTCCGGGTTTGGCGGCCGGGTTGTAGTCGGGGTTCGGCTTCGGCATCGGGGCGTTGACGGATTTTCGCCATGCGATGAGCTTGTCGTGGAGTTCCTTGGCCCTCTCGGGCATCTTCTTGGCCAGGTCGTTCTTTTCGCCGATGTCTTCGGCAAGGTTGTACAGTTCGACATGCCCGTCCTCGAAGAACTCGATCAGCTTGTAGTCGCCCGAGCGGATGACGCCGGCGGGTGTGGTGCGGTCGTCGCCGCCGTAGCCCTGCAAGTATGCGGGGAAGTGCCAGTAGATGGCGTCGCGGGCGAACTTGCCGGTTTGCAAAAGCAGCGGCAAGAGACTGCGGCCATCGAGCTTGTGTTTCGGGTCGCCTTTCGCACCGGCGATTGCCAGAAAGGTCGGGTAGAAATCGGTCGTGATGACCGGCACGTCGCATTGGCTTCCGGGCTCGACGACGCCGGGCCAGCGGACGATCATCGGCACGTGGATGCCGCCTTCGTAGAGCATCCCCTTTCCGCCGCGGAGCGGGGCGTTGTTGGTGATCTCGGTGCCGCCGATGCCGGCGTCACGGTAGCCGCCCACGCCGCCGTTGTCCGACATGAAGACGACGACGGTCCGGTCGGCGATGCCCAGGTCGTCAAGCTTCTCGAGGATCTTGCCGACGCCTTCGTCAAGGCTTTGGACCATCCCGGCATACGCGGCGTGCGAGTGCTTCGATCCTTCCGGCACGGGTTTCTTATCGTACTTCTCTTTGTACTCCTTTTTCGACTGGATCGGCGTATGGACGCTGTGATACGACTGGTAGAGGAAGAACGGACCGTTCTTGTGTTCCTCGATAAACTCGACGCCGCGGTCGGTGAGATGGTCGGTCAGGTATTCGCCCTTTTTGGCTTTGGGGAGTTTCATCCTGTTGGGCAGATGGTATCCCCCGGCCGGCGAACCCGAATGGCTCCCGCCGACGTTCAGATCGAAACCCTGATCGGTTGGCAAGTTCCCTTGGCCGCCGAGGTGCCACTTGCCGATGGCTGCGCTGGTGTATCCGGCCGTTTTCAGGGCTTCGGCAATCGTCACTTCTTCCGACGCGAGCGTGGTGTTGTTGGGTACGGGTATCATCTTGCGGCGGTTCTTCGCCCCCCGCCAGGGATCGCCGACCGTGAAAACGCCGTGCCGGGGCGAGTACTTACCGCTCATCAGGCACGCCCTGGTCGGGGCGCAGTTCGGCCCGTTCGTGTACGCGTTGGTAAAACGCATCCCCTCTTTGGCGAGCCGGTCGATATTGGGCGTTTCGTAGAACTTCGTGCCGAAGCAACCGACGTCGGTCCAGCCCAGGTCGTCGGCAAGTATTAGTACAATATTTGGTACACCGTGTTCCAGGGGTTTTTCAGCAGAGTACGCGGTACCTATTGATAAACACACCGCAAAGATGGTAAGTATAAATGTAGCAATTCTATGTAGTAAATAACCTAGTAAATCAGGGGGGGCCGACTTGGCCTTAGTGGACGCGGGTCGCATCGGGGTACCTCCAGTGGTTGACGCACAGTTGGACTACAACCTCAGTATCGGTGTCCGACAACCTCTGGTCAATGCACCTCGGCCCGCACTTGGGCAGTTCTCGAAGGAGGAGAAATGACATGGGACGGAAGCGAAAGCAACGTCGACAGCCTCATGGCTCTGCCTGGCATTGGAAGCAGACGGGCTGCTGGTATTACACGGTGCCCGGCACGAGGAAGAGAATTCCGCTGTTCGACGAGAATGGTCAGCGGATTCGGGGCAAAGGCAACAAGGAGGCGGCCGAGTTAGCGCTGGCCAAGGAAAAGCTCTCATGGGAGAATGAGGCGTCGGGTGCGCCAAGCGGCCACGGGGAGTGGCTGGTGGCGCGGGTGTGCTCGGAATACATCCAGTATTGTGATCGCGGCGTCGCAAGCGGCGCAATCACCAAGGGATATCGAGACAACACAGTGAGTTGGCTTAATGACCTGTGCCGGTATTGCGGAGCGAGTCCCGTCACCCGACTCAAGAAGGGAAACATCCAGAAGTGGATGGAACGCCACACGACGTGGCGCAGCCCTGCAACGCAGCGCAGCGTTATCGCGGTTGTTCTGGCGGCCTTCAACCGTACCGAGGAGATGTACGGTATTCCCAACCCACTCAAAGGACTCAAGAAGCCCCGATCGCAGCCCAGACTGCAGTCCTTGAGCCCGGAAGATGAGAAGGCACTGTACGGAGCCACCGAGGAGTGTTTCGAGCACTTTCTCTTCATGGCAATCCACACCGGCCTACGCCCGTTCTGCGAGTTGGCCAGGATCACGGCCGACGATGTGGAAGAAAGTCAACGAGGGATGATGTGGAGGGTGTATTCGTCGAAAACGAAGAAGACCCGCAATATCCCGGTGCGCCCCGAGGTTGCGAAGTTGGCTCGCGAGTTGATGAAGACAGCGCCGAAAGGATCGGGACTTCCGCTGCTTCGGAATACCAGAGGAAAGCCCTGGAAGCGGATGACCGGCGTGGTCCGGTTCATTGCGATCAAGGAGAAGCTGGGATGGGACCGCGATGACGTGAAGGCGAAGTACTCGTGCTACACCTGTCGGCACACCTTTGTTCACAGGATGCTGTCTGGCTATTGGACCGAGGGAGTGGGCTGCTCCATCGAGACACTGGCAGAACTGATCGGCGACACGCCCAAGGTTGCCTTCGATCATTACGGGAGGGAATGGGGGCAGCACTACCAAGACCCACTGTGGGCGGCGATTGGCGAGGATTCAAAACCCAGTGGCAAGCGGAAGCGGAGCCGGACTGCTTCGCGCAAGAGCGTCCCCTCTCGCAAGGACTCGTCGGCTAATCGCGGAAAAGGTCAGCGAAAAAAACCATCTGCAAAGTCTACGACGCGACGGAAGCGGGATTAGCGATGACAATACTCCAGCACAACGATTGAGACGATCAGGAAAATGGGGACAAACGGCAGACATCAACGCCGACCACGCGGCTCAGCCTGGCATTGGCGGCAGACGGACTCTTGGTATTACACGCCACCGGGGACAAAGCGGCGCGTGCCGCTGTTGGATGAGAACGGAAAGCGAATCCGCGGCAAGGACAACCGCCAGACCGCGGAATTGGCGTTAGCGCGTGTGAAATTGGCCCGCCAATGGCGTCCTGCGGCTGAACCGGTGACCGAAGGCGAATGGCTGGTGGCCAAAGTCTGTTCGGAATACATCGAGTACTGCGAGCGGGGCGTAGCCAATGACACGATCAGCGAAGGATACTGCGACGAGGCCGTCCGGCGTCTTAACCAGCTGTGTGAATACTGCGGCTTGCTGCCGGTTACCCAATTGCAGAAAGGCCATATCCAGCACTGGGTCGAAACCCAAAAGACGTGGCGGTCACCCGTAACGCGTCGGAGCGCGATCAGTATTGTGTTGGCAGCCTTCAATCATGCCCAGAACATGCACAACGTTTCGCATGGACTGAAAGGCCTGAAGAAGCCACCATCCCGGCCCCGACTTCTTTCTTTCACGGAAGAGGATGAAGCGGCAATCTACGGGACTACGGACGAGCCGTTTGGCGACTTCCTTTTCGTGGCGATTCGCACGGGCCTTCGTCCGTTCTGCGAACTGGCCCGCATAACGGCGGACAACGTGGTTGAGACGGACCGCGGCATGATGTGGCAAGTCTACTCGTCCAAGACAAAGAAGACCCGAAAGATTCCGGTGCAGTCTGAAGTAGCGGAACTGACCCGGCGGCTCATGGAAACTGCGCCATTGCATTCCGGAATTGCGATTCTCAGGAACGCACAAGGGAATCCCTGGAAGAAACCGACCGCCGTGGGGCGATTCCTCGGGATCAAGAAGAGGCTGGGTTGGGACAAGGATTCTGTGAAGCGGCATTACTCGTGCTATACGGCTAGACATACTTTCGCCCATCGTATGTTGTCCGGTTTCTGGAACGGTGGTGTGGGGTGCTCGATAGAGACACTGGGCGAGTTGATGGGCGACACGCCAAAGGTTGCGTTCGACCACTACGGGCGAGAGTGGTCACACAGCTACCAGGAGCCGTTGTGGGCGGCAATTGGTCTTGTCTAGGTCGTGTTGACATTCATATAGCGTGAAATTGGTGTATTTGGTATCATTTCG
>CAZJRB010000202.1:0-4886 GCA_964547995.1 uncultured Planctomycetaceae bacterium
CCAAAAAATTCCATCAGGAGGCCTTGACACGAATCGCTCTTTCAGAGATGGGCTACTTTACGGGCTCTCCGTTTCGGTAAGACCACGAGCAGGGCAAAAGTATTACGAGATACTGAAGCTGCTGATCTGTCGATGGCTACGAAGACAGAACCCAATCCCGCTTGGCAAGCTGGCAGACGACGTGGGATGCAGCTACCCGACAGTAAGACAATCTCTTGAACGGGTGTCGCTTCGGAAGTCTCTTGGATTCACTTCGAGTCGCTCGGTTGAACTTAAAGCTTTTCCACATGATGCCTGGAACGAGTTGTTGGCTTTGTCGCAAACAATGCGACACGCATTCCGATTCCGTGATAGATCGGGAGACAGGCCGAACCCCGAAGGATTGTTGAGGCGGCTGGAGAAGATCAAGCCACCCCACCTAGCATTGGGCGGCGTTTTTGCAGCAAGATGCTGGCATTCAGATTTCGATCTTCATGGAACGCCAAGACTCGACTTGGTCTACCATGCACCTGCTGGTAAAGCGGACCTCGGTTTTGTGAAAAAGCTCGACCCAGCATTAGCTTTAGACGATGCGTCTTCACCAGTTCTTGTAATTCATCCCATTGTTCGAGAAGCTTCCCTTTTCGTTGAGAACACCAGCGGATTCTTCCCTTGGGCCGACCCGGTCGAGACGGTGCTTGACCTAAATGACATGTCTCTTACTGTGCAGGCGAACCAGCTACTTACGCATCTCCGACCGGAGACGAGGCTCGAATGAACAAACTCGATCCAATAGAACTATTTGAACGAATCGCTGGAGATGTGCCACAACCTTTGCACCAACATCTATTCGTCACGGGGAGCCTTGCCGCCGGTTACCACTACAAGGCGCAGCTCCAAGAACAAGCCATTAACACTGTTTTGTTTCAACGGATTTGGCACTAAACCCGGGTCGGATTAAGCAACACCCTCCTCACTGGTAAATGGCAGCGTGGGCTGCCGAAGCTGTAGATTCTTTTCTCTCCGGCGGTGTCGCGCCTGCACGAGCTTGCGGCGACGGATCGCGTACAACGCTTCCGGATCGCCCCGGTAGTAGTCCACCGGACGCAGGAAACCCAATGCACTGTGCAACCGTTCCGCATTGTACCAACTTATCACCTTGTCGATCACCCTCCCTCCCTCACTCCTTCCAGGTAATTTGTCAACTCTTCCCCCTCCAGGGCCTCGTCAATCGTCCGGTTCGCTCGCTCCATCGTGCCGTTTTCTTCCGGGCAGTGAGGCTTGATCCGTCGATGATTCAACCCGTGCTCGTCCAATACGCCACCAAACTCCCGTGAAATGTAGCAACCCCCGTTGTCTGATCGTATCGCCGGCTTCTCGCGTAGTTTCCCCTCCGCGTCCGTGGGCAATGTCTCCAACGCCGCCTGGGCAGCGATGCTCACCGAAAGCCCGTCCATGCTCAACAGCAACTCGTGGTACACGATGTAACGTGAATACTCGTCCAGGAAACACACCAGGTAGTAGTTCCGATCCCCCACCGCCACATATTTCAGGTCCGTCGCCCAGACCTCGTTCGGGCGTTTGGCCTTCTCCTCCTCCTCGCGACGACGTTTCGTCCTCCTTCTCCAAGGACAAACCAGGTTTTCCGACTTCAATACCCGGTAAACCGTCGATGGACTCAGATAGGCCACCTCCGCGTCTACCATCCGCCAAGCCAACTCACGGTGCCGTAACTCCGGATGACGCAACGCATACTCCCGCACGACCGCCTTCTCCTCGGGCAGTGCCTCGTACGGCTGGATCGGTCGGATGGGCGCCGAATCACCCTCTTTCGCCCAAGCCTTCTCGCGAACCCAGCGATAGTAGGTCCGGCGGGAAACGCCCAAGGCCGCCAGTGTTTTGGCCACCGGCCAACCGCTACGACGCTTCGTCAATTCCACCTCTTCGTGGACCCGCTCCCGCAACTCTACCGCATCTTCCCGTGATCCTCTAATCCAAAAGCGTTTTTTTTAGATCCAAGTTCTCCGCCGTGATCTCCGCTATCACGTCCTTCATCCGGGACAACTCCCTCTCGGATCGCTCCTGCCCCGCCTTGCCACTCTTCGACTTCTCGTCAAAGATCTTCGTCGCAGAGGCCAGAAGCTTCTTCCTCCAGCCGTAGTACATCGTCGGGTTGATCCCTTCCCGACGACACAACTCCGACACCTCTACCCCCGACTCCATCCCTGCCAACACGATCCGCAGCTTCTCCGAAGCCGTCCACCTCCGACGCTTCCTTCTCTCACTCATGGTCTTCCTCCTTCCTGGGAATATCCTACCCCGTCCAGAGGAGACTGTCACCTACCTTACCCACTGTGCCATTTGGCGTGAAACACTACAACACAAAGGACGCCGATCTTGTTGTCCATCCAGCAGGACACGTCATGTCTTGCCAAGAAATGTCGCAACAGTTGCTCGAAACTGGCTGGCGTTGCACCGATGAGTGCTATCCGAAACCAATACCTGAGCCTGTGAATGATCTGCGTGCAATCCGACTTTTCCCGCCCGAATCAAATACGTATTTCATTGAATTTCTAAACGTCCCCGAAAAAGACCAAATTGAGGCAAGGCGTTGGATTCCGCTTAAACTAGCGGACGGTTGGTACGGACTTCCAAGTTTCCGGTTTCTCGGCATTGTGTCGATTGACCGCATCGGTTCCCATGTCGGTCTCGAATATGCCGCCCCGCAAATGATGGCACTGGCCAACCTCTTGTCTCACCCACAGGTCGGCACACAGCGGATCAAATCGGGTTCGACGACGGGTTTGTTGCGATCCGCAAAAGACTTGGGACGAGTAATCGCTCTCGCCTATCTCGCCGGTCGAGAGGAAACCGAAGCATGGCATGATCTGTGGCTCGAGGCGACACAAGAGTGCTTCCCTGAACAGTGGAAGGGATTACTCGGTGAGCTTGGGAACGGACTCAACGAATTGCTCCACGATCAGAATGTGATTGAAGAAGTTCGAAAGACCACGGACGTCGGCATTTTGAACGGAATGAACGTATCGGCGGAAGTGCTGCAAGCAATTGGCGAACGATTGATGCAAGACGTTATCGAGCCTCTCAGAGGAATCGCAAAGAGCTGACGAGGGCATTCGGATTCAAGCGAGGAAATTGATGATTATAGATGGGCGATTTGACGAAACACTATGGCGTGTAGGCGACGATGCACCAGCGATTGTTGTTGCCAGCTAACGCTAGGCAGAGGTGGCGGCAGGGCTGCCACAACGGCGCCGTCCGCCTGCGCCGCATCGATGAGGTTGTCCTGAAGTAACCCGTCTCTGAAAGAGCGATTCGTGTCAAGGCCTCCTGATGGAATTTTGTGATAGTTTACCGCCTCATGGCGGAGGTTGGGCGAGGAGCAAAGGGGTGGGAGAAGTGAGGGTTTCGACGAGGAAAGTCAGAGGTTCGATGTTACGGAGGAGACATGTACCAATTACGGACGTGATCACCGATTGTGCGCAGGCGCCGAGCCATGTGCGGTTGCCGCCCCAGACCTTGCGATTGACCACCGCCGGCCGGATGGCTTGTTCGCCTCGATAGTTCGTGGCAGCCATGCCCGGATGACGTAAGTACGCAAACACTTCACCCAAATGATTCTTGAGAAAGTTTGCCAGGCGCCTGTTGCCGTCGTGGGTGATACGTCCGTCGACGACGCGCTCCAGTTGGGCGGTCAGCCGGCCTGCAATCACCAGCAGGCCGTGGGACGAGATTGCACCTTCGTCGAAGCGGTCGCGGGCAGCCAATCCCCTTTGCAGCAGCAGCTTGATTGCCAGGGGAAACCGCGCTGCCCCACGCCGGGCCACCTCCAACAATTCCTTGCAGCGGTTCAGCAGGTGGGCGTTGCACTGTTGGTGGATCGCGCAGAGGAATCGGTCGTACACGCTCCAGCCGTCATGCACCAACCGCCCGCTCCAATCGAGCCCCAACAACCGCGTGGCCACATCGCCACTACGCGTGGGATCGATTTCATAGCACACCGTGTGGGTGGTGGCGAACGCGTGCAGCCAAGCCTTGCCTCCACCGACCCGCCAGCCGGTTTCGTCGGGTGTGACTTCTTCCGCCGTTCGCACCTCGTCACGGATCTGCTCGTAGGTCCCGGCCAAGCGCCGCGCCATCCGTATGCCGGACCGGGCCGACGTCGATCGGTTGATTTTCAGTCGGAAAACCTTCTCAAACATCCAGGCGATCTTGCCGTGCGAAAGCCCCAGTCGTTTGTTGAGAACGCTCATCAAGGCGTGGGCCTTGGGACCAAGCTGTTCGCCCGCCGCGCCCGTGGCCGCCGAGGTTTGCAACGGATGCCGACCGCGGACTGGCGCCCCGCAGTCAACGCAGTGACCCCGGTGGATCGTGAACCGTCGGCGCACCGTATGGCAGACAATCTCCGTCTGAAACTGTTCGTCCGGCGGCTCGTCTTCTTCCAGATGGGACGAACTGCACTTGGGGCACTCCGGCGGCAGCGGCGCGTCGTGCTGTTCGTCGATCGGCGTCTCCTCCGGCAACACCCGGTGAGTGTGTTGCCCGTAGTCCTTTCCTGGCTTGCGGCCGGGCTTTTTGGGCTTCTGGACAACCTTCCCCTTTCGGAACGGCGCGGCCTGTCGTTTGCCGGCACGCCGCGCTTCCTCCAGCGAAGCCGAGAGGATCTGAACCTGCTCCTGCAAGGCGCGAATGACTCCCTCCAGTTCGTCTACCCGAGCCCGCAGGCGCCGGTTCTCCTCGATCAGTTTTCGTTTCTCCGCGTCCATGACGCGGAAAGACTACCGTTATTCCCCCAAAACTGCCAAGACCACTTTCGTGGACGGTAAACAATCACGGAATTTTTTGGGGTGTTTTCCTCCGGCTCGGGACGTACGTTCTACGATGACCCG
>CAZJRB010000203.1:0-4871 GCA_964547995.1 uncultured Planctomycetaceae bacterium
CCTGTAGCTCAGGGGATAGAGCGACGGTTTCCTAAACCGTAGGTCGCAGGTTCGATTCCTGCCAGGCGTATTGACACAATAATGGGGAACCGCACCATTCTTCTGTGGGGGGCGAGTCTTCGAGAGGAATCAGAGGAGCGAGTTGGCGTTGAGTAAAATGGAAATGACGACCGCCGTGCAAGGCCATAAGCGCGGTCCTGCGACGATTCTCGTCGTGGAGGACGACCTTGCGTTGTTGCGACTGATCGAGAAGCGGCTTCAACAGTGCGGCTTCCAAACCAAGGGGGTCGGCAGCGGAGCCGCCGCCCTTTCCTGGCTGGCGGAGAACTCGCCGCGGTTGATGCTGCTGGACTACAGCCTGCCGGACATGGTCGGCGACGATCTGCTCGCGCAATTGGAGTCGCAGGGCCGCGAAGTGCCCTTCGTAGTCGCCACCGGCCACGGCAGCGAGACGGTGGCCGTGGAGATGATGAAACGCGGGGCGCGGGACTACCTCATCAAGGGCACGGCCTTCACCAACCTCTTGCCGGCGGTGATCGAGAAGGCGCTTGCCCGCCTGGACCGGGAGGAACGTTTGCGGGAGACGGTGGAGCCCCCGCCGCCGGGCGCCGAAGCCACCGTCTTCATCGTCGACGACGATCCGGCCGTGCGCCAACACCTCGAGACGTTGCTACAATCGATGCGTCTCCGGACGGAGTCGTACGCATCGGCGCGGGAATTCCTCGGGAAGTGCGACCGTTCGAAGCCGGGTTGCCTGATGCTCGACGTGCGGATGCCGCAGACAAGCGGTCTCGAGTTGCTCGAGCGCCTTCAGGCGGAGGAGATTCACCTGCCGGTGATTGTCATGTCGGCGTACGGCGACGTGCCGGTGGTGGTCCGGGCCATGAAGGCCGGCGCGCTGGATTTTCTCGAAAAGCCGTGCCGCGACCATCGAATCTGGGAGGCGATCCAGGAAGCCCTGAAGCGGGACTCCGAGAATCGCGGATGGAGAGCCCGCAAGGCCGAAGTCCGGCAACGCGTCGAGGGGCTTGCGCCCGGCGAACGCAAGGTCCTTGACTTGCTGGTCGAAGGCTGCTCGAACCGTGAAATCGCCGGCAGGTGCAGCCTGAGCATCCGCACGATCGAAGCCCGCCGGGCCAAGGTCATGCAGAAGATGAAAGCCCGGTCCCTGGCCGAGCTGGTCCGGTTGGTCCTGACGCTGGACGGGGCCGCCAAAGACGCTTTGACGACGGACCCCTGACGGTTGTGGAGTATTGGAATGTTGGAACGTTGGAGTGTTGGTAACACTTCAGCCAAATGGCGAAATACTTCGTACGATGGCCCTCCGAGGCCGTCGAGGGCCTGCAATGTCACAGCGACGGCCTCGGAGGGCCATCGTACTGCAGACTGGAATGTTGACAGTAAGAAGGCCCGGAAAACGGCAAACTTGTTGACCAACTATCCACAATCCACGATCCACTTTGGAAACCTCAGATTCTGTTGACCAAAAACCGCGCCGGGGAACGACCATTCCCCGGTCAATGCGCGGTGCCTTGCCTAGTTTAACGCGGGAATCGTCGATGCAAGTCGTTTTTACACAATGAGTTACGTTGCGCGGGATGCGCGGCGTTGGGGCAGGGGCGGCAACAATTGAGTCCAAAAGGATTAAGCCCGAAAGGAGGGAGCAGAACGCCCATTGCCGGCTGGTTTTGGCGCCGGATGGCAGACTTGGTATAATAAATATCCCCCCCATATCGGCATACCTATTGAAGCCCCCCGAAGCGGCTGTTCCCAGAGGAGGCAGAACGATGGTGAGACGGCGCATCGGCATCGGACTCTCGGTTGCCTTGACCGCGGTCGTTGTGGCGGTTCGGGTTGTCGGCGGCACGGCCACGGCAGCAAACATCACCGCTTCGTCGACCCACCCCGGCCCGTACGCCCCGGTCAACGCCTTCGACGGCAAGGAGAACACCCGCTGGGCCAGTCGCGCGTCGAACTCGCCCGAATGGCTCCGGATCGACTTCGGCAAAGAGATCCCCATCGAGCACTTGGCGATCCACTGGGAAAGGGCCCATCCCGCGGATTACCAACTCCAGGCTTCCAGCGACGGCAAAAACTGGAAAACCCTCTATCACAACAAGGCCTGCAAGGGCGGCAAGGAAGTCGTCAAGGGCCTTTCGGGCAAGGGGCGATACCTCCGCGTCATGTGCCTGAAATTTGGTGCCTACCGGTTGGCTTCGATCTGGGAGGTCGAGCTGCTCGACAAGCAGGCGATCAAAGCCAAAGCCGAAGCGGACAAGGTCGCCCGCAAAGCTGCTCAACAAGCCCAAGCCAAAGCCAACGCCGGCGTGGCCGAGCGCCTGGCCGAACACGGCGTCGAGGAGATCGTCTTCGCACTGCGCCAGCCCGGCAAGGACGGCCACTGGTACGCCAACTTCGGATACTACGCCGACAGCAAAGTGACCAAGCCCTACTTCTCGCCGCACGAGAAAGACGGCAAGCGGGTCACCTACGGCGACGGCGGCAAGCTCTGCCGGTTGAACCTCAGGACGGGCGAGAAGAAGGTCCTTCTGGAGGACCCCAAAGGCGGCGTCCGCGATCCGGTCGTCCATTACGACGCCGAGAAGATACTGTTCAGCTATCGCCCCGGCGATTCGCAGTTCTACAACCTCTTCGAGATCAACACCGACGGGTCCGATCTGCGGCAGTTGACCGACGGTCCGTTCGACGACATCGAGCCGACCTACCTACCCGACGGCGACATCATGTTCATCTCCAGCCGCTGTAAGCGGTGGGTCAATTGCTGGGTGACGCAGGTCGGGGTGCTGTACCGGTGCGACGCCGACGGCCGCAACATCCGACCCATCTCCGCGAACATCGAGCACGACAACACGCCCTGGGTCCTGCCCGACGGCCGCGTGCTCTACCAGCGGTGGGAGTACATCGACCGCTCGCAGGTCCACTACCACCACCTGTGGACGTCCAACCCGGACGGCACGGCCCAGATGGTCTACTTCGGCAACATGCACCCCGGGATCGTGATGATCGACGCGAAGCCGATTCCGGACACCGACAAGATCGTGGCGATTTTCTCGCCGGGCCACGGGCGGCGCGAGCACGACGGGGTGCTCACGGTCGTCGATCCCCGCAAGGGCCCCGACGAGCGGGGATTCGCCCGAACCGTAAGCCGCGAAAGCTGCCGCGATCCCTGGGCGTTCTCCGAGGACTCGTTCATGGTCGCCCGGGGCAGGCAAATCGTGCTGGTCGGCGCCAACGGCCGGGCGGTGCCGATCTACGATTGCACGCCGGAGGAGGCCGGGGCCGGATTGCAGTGCCACGAACCCCGGCCGCTGATCGTCCGCCGGCGCGAACGCGTGATCCCCGATCGCACCAAGCCGAAACAAGAAACCGGCACCCTCTTCCTCGCCGACGTCTACACGGGCCGCAACATGGCCGGGGTCCGGCGGGGTGAGATCAAAAAGCTGCTCGTGCTCGAATCGCTGCCCAAGCCGATCAACTTCACCGGCGGCATGGACCCGCTGACCTACGGCGGGTCGTTCTCCCTGGAGCGGGTCCTCGGCACCGTGCCGGTCGAGCCGGACGGCTCGGCGTCGATCGAGCTGCCGGCCATGCGGCCGCTGTTCTTCATCGCCCTGGACGAGAACGACCTGGCGGTCAAGCGGATGCAGAGTTTCCTGACGGTGCAGCCGGGCGAGGTGACCAGTTGTGTCGGGTGCCACGAGCAGCGGACCGAGACCTTGATGCCCGGCGCCAACCTCGCGGCGATGAATCGGCGCCCCAGCCGCATCGAGCCGATCAAGGACTGCCCCGAGGTGTTCGACTTCCCCCGCGACGTGCAGCCGATCCTCGACCGGCTCTGCGTCGATTGCCACGGCTACGAGAAGACCGCTCGCGGCGGGCCCTACGACGGCAAGATCGCGCTGACCGGCGACCGCGGGCCCATGTTCTCGCACGCCTATTTCACGATGACCGTCCGCAAGCTGTTCTCCGACGGCCGCAACCTGCCGAAGGGCAACTACCCGCCCCGGACCCTCGGCTCGTCGGCCAGCCGGATTCTCAAGATGCTCGACGGCTCGCACTACGGCGTCAAGGCGACCGGGCACGAAAAGCGGATGCTGCGGCTGTGGATCGAGGTCGGCGGCCCGTATCCCGGCACCTATGCGGGCCTGGGCTGCGGGTCGATCGGCGGCTACGCCCAGAACCGGCTGGTCAATACCGATCCCGGCTGGCCGACGACCAAGGCCGGCGCCGAGGTGATCCGGCGCCGCTGCGCGTCGTGCCACAAGGGCCACGACGTGTTGCCGAAGTCGATGTCCGACGAGCGGGGCATCTCCTTCTGGAATTTCAACATCAACGACCCGCGGCTGAAGCTCAGCCGCCACATTGTCTTCAATCTGACGCGGCCGGAGAAATCGCTGTTGCTGTTGGCGCCGCTGAGCAAGAAAGCCGGCGGGCTGGAACTGTGCCGCGAAAAGGACAAGCCCGTGGCGGTCTTTGCCGACACCAGCGATCCGGATTACCAGAAGCTGCTGGCGATGGTCGCCGCCGGCAAGGAGAACCTCGAAACGATCACGCGTTTCGACATGCCGCACTTCCGCCCCCGCCCGGAGTATCTTCGCGAGATGCAGCGCTACGGCATCCTCCCGCCCGACCACGACATGAACTCCAAAGTCGATCCCTACCAACTCGACCAGCAGTACTGGAAATCGCTCTGGCACCGCGGGACGGGGTCGCCGTAGACACCACGCCGACGAGGCATCTCTGATCTCCACCGGGTGCCACGGGCTGCCGGGTGCCACGGGCTGCTTGCCAGCCCGTGTCGATGTAGCCCCGGGTGCCACGGGCTGCTTGCCAGCCCGTGTCGATGTAGC
>CAZJRB010000204.1:0-4826 GCA_964547995.1 uncultured Planctomycetaceae bacterium
ATGGCACCCGGGCAAACCCGCGTTGGGTGCCATGGTCCACGCTTGCGTGGCCATGCGGAGTTGTGAGAAAGCATGCTCACGCGAGCGTGAGCATGGCACCCGAGCAAGCTGCTGCCTCTTAACACCAAGGAGCGAAAACCATGTTGAAACACCCAATCCGATTGATCGCAACGGCACTCGTTGCGTTGTGTGTCGTGGCACTAGCCGGCCGGGCCGTCGCCGCGGAAAAACTGCCGAATTTCGTCTTGATCTTCACCGACGACCAGGGCTACCAGGACATCGGCTGCTTCGGCTCGCCGAATATCAAGACGCCGAACCTCGACAACATGGCCAAAGAGGGCATGAAGTTCACCGACTTCTACTGCGGGGCGCCCGTCTGTTCGGCATCCCGGGCGGCGCTGATGACCGGCTGTTACTGTGCCCGAACCGGCGTGACCGGCGTCTTCTTTCCCAATCGCGGCTACAAGGGCCTCAACCCGGAAGAGGTCACCGTCGCCGAAGTCCTCAAGCAGAAGGGCTACGCGACCATCTGCATCGGCAAGTGGCACCTTGGCGACGAAAAGCCGTTTCTGCCGATCCGCCAGGGGTTCGACTCCTATCTCGGGATCCCGTATTCCAACGACATGAGCGTCAACCCGAAGATGTCGGTCGCCAAGAACTGCGTCTGGCGCGAGGGCATGACCGAAGAAAAGATGCGCAACGAAAAGCCCCGGAGAAACAAGGTGCCGCTCTTGCGGAACGACGAGGTCGTCGAATACCCGACCGACCAGTCGCTCTTGACCAAGCGCTACACCGAAGAAGGGGTCAAGTTCATCAAGGCGAACAAGGACCGGCCGTTCTTCCTCTACATGCCGCATACGATGCCGCACGTCCCGCTCTTCGCTTCCGAGCAGTTCAAAGGCAAGAGCGCCCGGGGGCTCTACGGCGACGTGATCGAGGAGATCGACTGGTCGGTCGGCCAGATCCTCAAGGCGCTGAAGGACGCCGGCGTCGACGACAATACGCTCGTGGTCTACACGTCGGACAACGGCCCGTGGCTTTCGAAGGGCAAGGCCGGCGGCTGCGCCCTGCCGCTTCGCGACGGCAAATTCACCGTCTACGAGGGCGGGATGCGGATGCCTTGCATTATGCGATGGCCCGGCCATGTTCCGGCCGGGAAGACCTGCGACCAGGTGGCCGCCACGATGGACCTGATGCCGACGTTCGCCGCGTTGGCCGGCTGCAAGGTGCCCGACGACCGCGTGATCGACGGCCGCAGCATTGTGCCGTTGTTGGAAGGCAAGCCGGGGGCAAAAAGCCCGCACGAGGCGTTCTTCTACCGCGGCAAGGCCGTCCGGGCGGGCAAGTGGAAGCTGATCCAAGGAGGTGGCAAACGTCCAAAGAAGGGCGAGAAGCCCACCGGCCCGAACGCCCAGCTCTACGACCTCTCGACCGACATCTCAGAGAAGAACAACGTCGCCGCGGAAAACCCCGAGGTTGTCGAACGGCTGATGGCGTTGTTGAAGAAGCACAACGAGGAGATCAAGGCGAACGGCCGCCCGGTGGGAACGCTGCAAACGCAGAAGAAATAACCCGCGGCCGATTGCAGGTTGCGGCTTCATCTATTGGCCGCTTGCGGCTTCGCACAGCAGGGCGCGACCACCGGTCGCGGCTTTATGGAAAAAGTAACGATTTCGGGAGACCGGCATGTCGAATACGAAGAAAGTTGCGTTGGTCACCGGCGGATCCCGCGGGATCGGCCGGGGGATTTGTCTGGAGCTTGGCCGGCTGGGATACGCGGTGGTGGTCAACTATGCCACCCGGCCCGACGCCGCCGACGAGGTGGTCGCCCGGATCACCGCCGCCGGCGGTGAGGCCGTTGCCGCCCGGGGAAACGTCGCCGCGGCCGACGACCGCGAGAATCTCGTCCGCCGGGCGCTCGACGAGTTCGGGCGGCTCGACCTGCTGGTCAACAACGCCGGCATCACCTCCCAGGGACGCAAGGACGTGCTCGAAGCCACCGAAGAGAGCTGGGACGTCGTGTTCGCCACGAACCTCAAAGGCCCGTTCTTCCTGGCACAGGCGGCCGCCAATGCGATGATCCGGTTGATCGACGGGAAGAAGATTTCCGGCGGGCATATCATCAACATTTCGTCGATTTCCGCCCACACGGTTTCGCTCAACCGGGCCGACTACTGCATGACGAAGGCGGCAATGGGCATGATGACCAAGCTGCTGGCCACGCGGTTGGCCGAGTACGGCATCGGCGTCTTCGAGATTTGCCCCGGTGTGATCGCCAGCGACATGACCGCCCCGGTCAAGGAAAAGTACGACCGCCTGATCGCCGAGGGCCTCTGGCCGATCCGCCGCTGGGGCCGGCCGGAAGACATCGCGAAGGCGGTTGCCGCGATCGTAACCGGCCATTTCCCGTTCACCACCGGCAGTTGCATCGACGTCGACGGGGGATTTCACATCCGGACGTTGTAGGTTGCGGCGCCCGTGCCGTTCGCAGCTTGACAAGACGATCTGCCAAAAGCCCCGGCACTGCGTGCCGGGGTGCGTGCCGGGGTTCTTGCGTTGCCGCAGAAAGCACGCTATTCTTGGGCAAGCAAACAGCGCCATTCGTGCGAACCCGCAAGCGGCTCGATCCGGGAGGAAATCGAACATGCGAGAAGAAACGCTGCAGATCACGGCTCCGGCAGGCGGCGGACTCGATCTGCCGCTGACGTTCGTCCATACCCTGGTCATCGGCAGCGGGGCCGCCGGGCTGAACGCCGCGGTGCAGCTTCGCGCCGGCGGGGTCGACGACGTGTTGATTGTGACCGAAGGGCTCCAGATGGGCACTTCGATCAACACCGGCAGCGACAAGCAAACTTATTACAAACTGTCGCTCTGCGGCGACGAGGCCGACGCCCCGCGGATCATGGCCGAGACATTCTTCGACGGCGGGAGCATGCACGGCGACCTTGCGTTGGTCGAGGCCGCGCTCTCCGCCCGGGGATTCATGAACCTGGTCAATCTCGGCGTCCCCTTTCCTCGCGACAAGTACGGCCAGTTTGTCGGCTACAAGACCGACCACGACCCGCGGCAGCGGGCGACCTCGATCGGGCCGTACACGTCGCGCGAGATGTGCAGGGCGTTGATCCGCGAGGTCCGGCGCCTGGAGATCCCGGTCTGGGATGGCCGCAACGTCGTGCAGCTTCTGGCACTCGGTGAGGGAGACGAGAAGCGGGTTGCCGGGGCGATCGTCGTGAGGGCGGACGGCTCGCTGGAGGCAATCGGGGCCGAAAACGTGGTCTTCGCCGTGGGCGGGCCCGGCGGGCTCTACAAGACGAGCGTCTACCCGGAAGTCCATACGGGCGCGATCGGGCTGGCCCTGTTGATCGGCGCGAAGGCCCAGGGCCTGCCCGAATCGCAATACGGCATGGCGTCTGTCGAGTTTCGCTGGAACGTTTCCGGCACGTTCATGCAGGTCGTCCCGCGTTTCATCAGCACCGAAGCGGATGGCATAAGCGACGAGCGCGAGTTCCTCCGCGATTACTTCGACCATCCCGGCACGATGAACTCGATGGTCTTCCTGAAGGGCTACCAGTGGCCGTTCGACAGCCGCAAGGTCGTTGGCGGCTCGTCGATCATCGACATCCTCGTCTACATCGAGACGGTCATCCGCGGGCGCCGGGTGTTTCTGGATTTCCGCAGCAACGGCGAGGGGTTTCGGTTCGAGGACCTCAGCAAAGAGGCGTTCGACTACCTGGACAATTCCAATGCCCTGCACGGCACGCCGATCGAGCGGCTGCGACAGATGAACCCCGCGGCGATCGAGCTTTACGCGGAGCATGGTATCGATATTACGGCCGAGCCGCTGGAGATCGCCGTCTGTGCCCAGCACAACAACGGCGGCCTGGCCGGCAACCACTGGTGGGAATCGGCCAACATCAGGCACCTTTTCCCGGTTGGCGAGGTGAACGGCTCGCACGGGGCCTATCGCCCCGGCGGGTCGGCACTCAACTCGGGGCAGGTTGGCTCCCTTCGGGCGGCCGAGTTCATCGCCAACCGGTACGCCGCGTGGACCGTCGACAAAGATGTCGTGAAAGAGACGGCTGCCAAGAACGCCGGCGAATTGCTCGCTTGGATCGAGAAAGCGAAATCGGCCGAAAGACCTTGGCGGGACGACCGCGACGAGTTCCAGCAACGGATGTCAAAGGCCGGTGCTCATATTCGCTCGGCCGATGTGCTGAAAGAGGCGGTCGGCGAAGCGTGGGGACAGTTCCGGCGGATTGAGAGTTCCGGCTCCGGTGCGGCCAATGCGAGCGAGATGGCCGAGGCCCTGAGGAATCGCCATCTCTGTTTCGCGCATGCCGTTTACCTCGAAGCAGTGCTTTTCATGCTCCAGAGCGATACGGGCAGTCGCGGTTCGGCCATGGTGGTCGATCCGGATGGAACCCCGGTGCATGAGAAACTGGGCCACCAGTGGTGCATTACCCCGGAGAACACCGACTTCCGCCGGCAGGTTCAAGAGACGATTGCCCACCCTCGTGGCACTGTCGAGAACGCGTGGATCCCGCGGCGTTCGATTCCGGAAACCGACACGTGGTTCGAGACGGCCTGGGCGAGCTTCCGCAGCGGGGAAGTGTATGAGACATAGAGACTGGGGGGCGAGAGACCGGGGGCTGGTGCTTTGTCAAGTCTTAATTTCGGGGTAGCCACGGTCGCCAGACCGTGGGAATTCCGCACCCTGGCGAGTGCAGCTATGGCAACGGCGGGCAAGCCCGACCGCTAACCCGGATTATTCACTTAGCGCGGCCGAGGCCGCAACCAAAGGAGGAAAGTTGACGGCTGAGGGTTCA
>CAZJRB010000205.1:0-4807 GCA_964547995.1 uncultured Planctomycetaceae bacterium
ACGACGGCCTTCCAAGGCCGTCGACCGCCGCCCCTCGACGGGCTTGGAAGCCCGTTGTACGCCCACAAGCCCGTCGTACGGCTCCGCCACGCGGCACCTTCACCACTTCGGCCTGCCGCGCACCCACCGTCGCGGGACGGTGGAAGACGCCCACGCTTTGGGCGAGCGACTCTCGCCCATAAGTTCCACCCCTGAAAGGACTTAGGGAGATTTGCGAATCGTGCAGGGTCGTTGCCGGGGGAGATATGCGCGCCGCCGGACCGTTTTCCGGCGCCCCGAAAAACCATGGCAACACATCCGCAACCCGTTGGCACCAAACAAGTTACGTCGCAGAGTCTCCGGGCGTGCGACGTTGGGGGGCGGTGCGGGATCGCCGTAAGTCATTGCAACAAAAAGACTTACCGCCGGCGGGCAATCGAGCACTTGTTTCTGCAACCCCGGGGACCGCCGACTTGAATAATTGGATGATCTTGTTGATTGACGATATCGCGTCGCCGTTTCAAGAAGTATTTTGCCGGCTCGACCGGGAGGGCGGGGTCGACTCGTCTCTGAAGAAGATGTCGTCAATGTTGCTCGGCCAACCCCGCCCTCCCGGGCGAGTTCAGCGGTCGTAGGACTGGTTGATAACCTCTCCCAAACGGTTACAAACCCGTTGTACTTCGGGTTGTTCTCTTGGACGGGTTACCAACCCGTCCTACTTCGATTGCGGCTTCTCCGTTTTCTGTTTTCCGGCGACTGCACGGGTCCAGCGGCGATGGACCAGTTGTTCAGCGTGGCGAGCAGGTTACCCCGGGCGGTGCTGCTGGCCGGATCCAATCGCGGTACAGCCTGACCAAGACGCTGCCTCTATCAGATTCGCTTGCCAAGGGAGAAGCCGGAAAAATGGGATTTGCCGGTGGGGGGCTGGAAGCTCGGAGAAAACCGGCTATAATAGGGTAGTGTCTTACCTGCCTGATAGGGATTTGGTAATATCCTGCCAGACGGAGGGGTTCCTCAAAAATAGCCGGGATTCTTCCACCAACCCTGGATTTTCGGCCCGTTTTTGCGGAGATAGTGCGTGTCACGCCGATTTGCGACGATCGACGAGGCGGTTGAGGCCATTGCCGACGGTCAAGTTGTCATTGTCATCGATGCCGAGGACCGCGAGAACGAAGGGGATTTTGTCTGCGCTGCCGAGAACGTCACCCCCGCGATCGTCAATTTCATGATCACTCACGGCAAGGGGCTGCTGTGTATGCCGGTCCTGCCGGACGTGTGCGAGCGGCTCGAGTTGCCCCCGATCGTCGAACACAACACCGCACCGCTGGAGACCGGGTTCACGGTGCCGGTCGACCATCGGACGTGCCGCACGGGGATCACTGCCCAGGAACGCGCGACGACGATTCGGGCGATCATGGATCCTACGAGCAAGGCTTCCGATTTCGTGAGGCCGGGCCATCTCTATCCGCTGGTCGCCAAGGAGGGCGGCGTGTTGCGGCGCGCCGGCCACACGGAATGCGCGGTCGACCTCGTGCGGATGGCGGGCTTGAAACCGGCCGGTGTTCTCTGCGAAATCCTCGGCAAGGAAGGGGATCGGGCAACGCGGGACGAGCTGTTCGAGCTGGCCGGGCGTTTCGACCTGCGGGTGACCACCATCGAAGAATTGATCCGTTATCGCCGGCACAGCGAGAAGCTCGTATACCGGTTGGCCGAGGCCGAGTTGCCGACGAGATTCGGCGCGGCGAAGATCATCCCTTACGGCGTGAAGTACGAGAGCCAGCAGCCGATTGCCATTGTGTGGGGAAAATTCGAAGAGGAGGGGAACCCGCCCCTGGTCCGTTTGCACTCCTCCTGTTTCACCGGCGATCTGCTCGCATCGCTGCGATGCGACTGCGGCGACCAGTTGAAATTGGCCATGGAGATGATCGGCCGGGAGGGAGCCGGGGTGCTCGTATATCTACCCCACGAGGGCCGCGGGATCGGGTTGATCGAGAAGATCAAGGCCTACAACCTCCAGGATCACGGCATGGATACGGTCGAAGCCAACCTGGCCCTGGGGCATCAGGCCGACAGCCGCGATTACGGGATCGGCATTCAGATCCTGAAGGACCTGGGCCTTTCGAAAATCCGGCTGTTGACCAACAACCCCAAGAAAACCGACGCCTTCATCTACGACGGGTTCGATTTGCAGGTGGTGGACCAGGTACCGATCATCGGCCCGATCCACGAACACAACGTCCGGTACATGCACACGAAGCGGGACAAGATGGGCCACAAGCTGCCGTAGGGGTCGGGTGGAGTGACGAATGAAGCGAATCGTCATACCACGTACGCCGGAGGTGAGTTTTCCGCTGTTGATCGTAGCGGTGGTAGCCCAATTTGCGCTGAGCTTGCCGGCGGCGACTTCGAGCGGTTTCCCCCCAGTCGACTTTTTTCGGGTGTGGGTCGCTCCGTATCTCGGGTTCCTGGGCGTGCTGCTCTTCCCGTTGTTCGACGATGATCCCACGATGCGTTGGGCAATGCGGGCGATGTACTCGCTGGGCACGATTCTCTGCCTTGCCTGGGTCCTGAGCAACTTGCAGTCGGAAGTCCCTCACCAGACCACCGTCGTCGGCAGCCTGAAATACGCGCTGATTCTGGCCGTTCCCGTATACGTGCTCGTGTGGTTTCTCGAGCAGGGGGCGGCCTGGACCTGGAGCCGATATCGCATATTTGCAGAAGGGTCGCCGGCCGAGTCGAGGAAACTATCGCGACCCTTCTCGATTGCGGCCATCGTCGGCGCGGTCCTGTTGCTGATCGTGGCAGTCAGTCTGGCACAATACTACCTGACGCGTCCGGCGGGCCGGCGCGAGATCGGCTATACCTCGCAATACCACATGGACCGGATCCTCAAGGCCCTGCACGCATACCGCGCCACATACGGCACCTTTCCCTTCCATGAACGCGGTCCGGACTACGCCCTGTACGGGCTGCGAGACCTGATCGATGCCTCCGTGTTCGACGGGAGGCCGCGAAAGGATGCGGGGGACCGGGCAGCCTGGGATGCCCGTTTGAAGCGACTGGTCCATTCGGACTTCGAATACCTCAACGAGCGGGATTTCGTGCCTTCGGTGGAATCGCAGCGGGTCGTTATGATGACCAAGCCGTTCCATGTCCCGGGCTGGGTCGTGCTCGGAATGGCCGATGGGCGAAGCGTCTGGCACAAGCTGCGGAAACCGCCGGCCTCCGCCGTTTTGGGAAATTGGCTCACCGAAGACGAGTTCCTGATCGCGGATCGGCAGGTGTTTGAAGATTGGAACAAGACGCATCACTTCTCACGTTCGACCCCCCGGCAGGGGCAAACAGGGCTCGAAAAGGAGTACGGAGATCACGAATTGATCCGTGCGAGCGATGGAAAGAAAACCATCGAGTACGAATACTCCGGCCACCGCTTGAGCGGGTGCAGGATTTCCAACGAGCAAGGCACGATCGTCGAGACGATTAAGACCGACGATTTCGGGCGGATCACCGGGATTGCCAGGAGCCCCGACGATTGGGAATCCATATCACCCTCGTCAAAGTTTCCATCGTCGTAAGCGGGCCCGCAACCGGGATAAACCCCCTCTTTTCTCCCGTTTCTCCCGCCCTGTTGCCTTTCTGCAACGTATAGTTGTTGCGATTGTTTATCATTCCACCGTTGTCAGTCTTGCACGCAAACCGTGCGACCGGCGCAACCGCAACAAGTAAACCGTCATGCGAAGAATCCTGTGGGGAACTTGGTTGCTGGGAATCATCTGGTTCAGCGCCCACCAAGGAGCATTCGGACTCTCGGGGCAGCCTTCGATCCCCTTTTTCGGCGGGCTCGGCCCTTTGGAGAAACGCTTCTTCGACGATGCCGCCGACGGGCGGCTTGATGAGTTCTCGCTGCTCGATACCGCGCTGATTGCCGGCGGAGTGGACGATGTGCGGACCTTGCGACACTACGAAGCCCGGCTCGCCGCGTTCGTCAAGGAACTGCGCCGGTCGGGCAAGGTGACCGGCTCGCCGCGCCGGAAGGCGGAAGCGATCTTCCGGTTCATGCACCGCCGCATACTGCACGCCGGATACGGGGTCGATTGCACCGATCTCCGGATTGCGCTCGATCAGGGCCGGTTCAATTGCATCAGTGCGACGGTGCTCTACAACTGCCTAGCCGACGAATTTGGATTGAGGGTGTGCGGTGTGGAGATGCCCGGCCATGCGACGAGCCGGCTCTCCCTGCGGGGCGGTTCGATCGACGTCGAGACGACGTGCCCGAGCTGGTTTCGCCTGATCGATGATCCCAAGCGTCAGGCGGCCGCGGTGAAAAAGACCGTTGGGACGATCTCGGCGAAGGCCCGCTCGCAGGCCCGCGAAGTGTCGCCGATCGAAATCGCCGCCATGGTTTACTACAACCGCGGCGTGGATCTCCTGGCAAGAGATCGCTTCCGTGAGGCGGCCGTCGCCAACGCCAAGGCCCTGCGGCTCGATCCGGCCAGCAGCACCGCCCGGGGTAACCTGCTCGCCACGCTGAACAACTGGTCCATCGCCCTAAGCAGTGCCAATCAATACGCCGAAGCCGTCGATCTGCTGCGGCAAGGACTGGCGTTTGCCCCGGCCTATGAAGCATTTGCGCTGAACTACGTCCACGTCCATCATCAGTGGGTGGAAGAGTTGTGCCGCACGGGACGTTATCGGGAGGCATTGGAGGTATTGGCCCAGGCTGCCACCAAGGCGCCCGACCGTGCCTACTTCCGGCGTGCCCCGCTGGAGGTTCATCGCCGCTGGACCCGTGCAGTCGCCGGAAAACAGAAAACGGAGAAGCCGCAAT
>CAZJRB010000206.1:0-4778 GCA_964547995.1 uncultured Planctomycetaceae bacterium
CGCATGCAGTGGCCTCTTCTCTTGTTGTGTTTTCGTTTACCAGCGGTAAATCCAAGGGACTTCTCGGCCGATTTCCCGACACAGATCGATGGCTGCCGGACGGTTCCCCAATTGCGTGTAGGCGGCCCAGAGCTGAATCTGATCGCCTTGGCTCCGGCATTTATGGCAATAATAGACTCGCATCGCGACGTTGACCGAAAACGACGTACGTCGATTCGATGTGGAATCATGAAAGGGACAACATCCGTACCATTGATCGCCTCTTCGACGCGTCGGTTCGAAACCGATCAAGGTGAGGACTTGCTCCATCGTGATCTCACGGCGAAGCCGGTCAAAGTCAATACCTGGCATGGTTGTTTTCTGGAGTCAAGGGCCGTTCCCGTTCCCTCTTCTATATGGGGAACGGGGAACGGTCAGTTTTTGCGTTGCCAGCCAATAGGGGTGCGACTGATCCGTCCAGCTTGTTCCAGGGACTCCAGTGCCTCCCCGAGGCGTTCATTCTTGACCGACAGCGTGTCACGGAGCTTCGCTCGTGTGAGCGTTGTGCCGCTGGTCAGTAATGCCATTACCAGCTCCTGGAGGCTGGTTTGTTTCTCCTTCTGAACTTCTGCCTTGACCTCCAGACGGGTGGTCTCCGCGTCGGCCACAAGCTCCAGATACACGGGTGGTGATGCGGGCGCCGCACGGTGTTCGCTAGACAGAACCAGGCGGTCCCTCGCGCGCCGCAGGTAGAGGTTGGAATCGCCGAAAGCGTGGAGATCGCTGGAGCCTCGCAGTCCCTGTCCGGCGGCGACTCCCGCCGCCGCGTTCTTTCGCGTGTGATGGACCAGCATGACGGAAAGATCGAACTTTCGCTGAAGCAAGCGAAAGTAGGCCAACAACCCGGCCACTTCGGTGGCGTGGTTCTCGTCCACGCCGTGAAGTCGCACCAGAGGATCCAGAAGCAGGAGCCGTGGACGCAGCCTTCTGGCGGTCTCCATCAGCTGCCCACGGTGTGGATCGCGGTCCAGACGAAGCGACGGCGCGGTGATCACGTGGATCTCGACACGGTCAAGATCGAGACCACGATGCCGGGCCATTCCTGCGACGCGCTCACGCACGATCGGCAACGCGTCTTCAGCCAGATAGACGAGGACGGGTCCCGCCTCCGGGACGGCGTATGTACCCAGGCTGGGAGTGCCGGTTGCCACGCTCAAGGCCAAGTCCAGCCCCAACCAAGTCTTCGAGCATTTGGGGGCACCGCCGATCAGACCGACCGACGAGGCGCCCCAGAGCTGCTCGACAAGCCAACGCTTGGCGCGGTCCTCGCAGGGGATCTCCCCGACGCGCACTACGGGAAGCGTCTGACACGGGGCAGCCATCATGCAACCCTCGCTTTCTTCTTCGACGGTGACCGTTTGGGGTGAAACAGCTCGAGATAGAATTTCTCGTCGAGCTGTCCGACTTCGTGCGCCATGCCGTAGGCCAGCAGTTCGCCGCTCATGGTCATCAGCAACCGGTAGTTGCCGGCCGAGTGGTCCACCAGCGCGTCCATCAATTCGGCCGTCATGAGTGATGCGTTGCCCGCCTTCGACAGCGAATGGCTCAGGAGCTCGGACAGCTCTTCGCGTGAGGCGGGCTCCATGGTCAGTCGTGTGCGAATCCTCGTTCCCAGCGGAATGAGGTCTTGATGACGCAACAGTTCGGGCAGTCGCACGTCTCCCGAAAGCACCACCGTCAATAGCGACGTGGCGTCGAAGTCAGCACTGGACAGGATCCGCAATTCACTGAGGACATCCGGTGCCATCTCCTGCGCTTCGTCGACCAGCAGCACGGGCTTGATGCGCGAGGAGGCCACATGGACTTTCCATCGTTCTCGAAGGGCTTTGAATCCGCCATAACGATTGGATGGACTGAGCTTCACCGAGAAGACATCGCCCAGCTCGCGATAGAAGTCCGCCGTTTTCGACTGGGGCCGCTCAAGGACGCCGACCACGACGTCACGCAGCGTCGAGAGTCGTTCGGCGACAATCCGCAGCGCTACCGACTTGCCGGTTCCCGACTCGCCGGTGATCAGGGCGAAACCGCCTTCCTGCACAAGTTGTTCGACACGCCACGCAAAACTCTCGATCTTGGCGGTCACCAGCAGTCCTTCACTGGGGAGTTCTGGCGAAAACGGGTTCCATTTCAGTCCCCACAGCGAGAGAAGTTTCTTGGCATTCATCATTCTTTTCCTTTCCTGGGATGAGGTTTCTTGGGTAAGTACGCTGGTGGCAATCCACCGGCGGCGTACTCGTCGAGCATTCTTTTCAACAGCGGCGGCAACTCCTTGCCATGCTGCTGGCGGTCATCGGTCGGCAGGTCACCGGTTGCGGGCTGGACGCGGGCACGGTGGCCGTCGGCGTTTTGGCTGCGGTCGAGAGGATAAAGGGGAGCCAAAATGGTTCCGGTGCGCGGATCGATTAGATCGACTCGGCTGAGGTCCCAGCGCGCGTAACGCACCGTGACGTCCTCGAAGTGACGAAACCGAGCCGGGATTTCAAACCGCACCGCGTCCAGCGAGATGGTCCCATCCCCTTTTCTCTGACGCCTTGTGGTATCCAGGCGAAACGCTTCGCGCAGCGTGTCGCTGGAAGGACTGGGGCGGAGCACGTCCGGGGCCTGGGAGAATCGCTCGACCGGAGAGCACGATATCTCGCGGTGTACGGCCCGGTTGTAGTCGATTTCGACCCACGCCTGGGTTGCTTCGTTAAGAAAGTCGAGTGTCAGCTTCGCCACGCCATCGAGCATCTCCATCAGGCGGCCTTCCATCGTCGCCCAGATACGCTCTTGCTTCGCATTTTGATAGGGAGCATACGGGAGGGTCTTCTCGTGAATCACGCCGAGCCGCAACAGACCTTCTTTTACTTCCTCGGCGACCATCGCCGCGCCGTTATCGGTCAGCAGTGCACGCGGCAGACCGCGCTTCTGGATCGCCTGAGACAGCCCGTGCACCAGATCCTCAGCGGTCTCCGAGAGATACCACTGAAGATGGCAGCAGAGCCGCGAGTGATCATCGAGGATTCCCAGTACGATCGGGCGCTCCCACTGTCCGCGGTCCGTGACCACTTTGAGTGATCCGTGGTGGAAATCCAGATGCCAGAGTGAGCCGACATACTCGGCCTCGTAGCTGCGGATCTCTCGAGTCTCGCGTCGCTGCGCGGCACGCACTTCCCCGGGGCGGCCTTTCGCCGCCGGTCGCCGCCTGCGAACCAGGCCGTGAGCCTTCATGTACCGCCGCACGGTGGAATAAGAACGTAGCGTCCCCCGTGTAGGATTGGCCTTCACCAGGGCGGCCAAGTTGTCATAATGCAGCTGGTAGCTCCAGTGCGGGTGGTCGCGGTACTGGCGAAAAAGATGCTCGGCCTGTGATGGCGCCAGCGACACCTTGCCGCAGTCCTTGCGCACCGCGCGTTGCAGCACGCCGACCGG
The DNA here is from genome assembly GCA_964547995.1 of uncultured Planctomycetaceae bacterium. Lineage (GTDB taxonomy): Bacteria > Planctomycetota > Planctomycetia > Pirellulales > Thermoguttaceae > CAZJRB01. The sequence goes on from CAZJRB010000206.1 coordinate 3,451, forward strand.
GTCGTCCTTTTCGCGCCGCGCTCGGTAGTACCACCGTTCGATGGTAACGGCCGCGAAATGGACGTCGCGTCCACTCACCGGATGCGTCCAGGTCTTCGCGGCAAGGGATTCGATGGCTCCCTTGAGTTCTCCGCGTGCAGGGGGCGCAGCGAGCAGCGAGCCCACCACGGAGAAACGAAAGCGGGCCCACAAGATGGCAGTCGATCGGGGGGATGTTTGGGTCATCACAGCTCCTCTCCAACAAGTGAAAGACAACTGTGAGAACCATATGCCGGCCCGTCAGGATCGTCGAGAATGCATCTTCTGCGGGTCGACAGAAATCATCGCGAGACGTCGATCGTTAAGCCTCCGGTAGTCGTGATTGGCAAGAGAAAGCGAAGCAGATTCCTCCAACCTTTGCGGTCATCGTGGCGATGGACGAACGCTTCCAGGAGCGATCGCGGGAGAGCAGTGATGTCGACCGCCGGCACAAAACGTGCGCGGGCGACCTTCCAGAACGGTGTCCGCGGAAAGTGGTCGCGCCAAAAGACTTGCCACCGAGCGATGGTCCGTCGGTCGGCGCCGAAGAGCCGAGACAGCTCGCTGACCCGCCGTGGCGAGGGCCCTTGCCGCATGGCGGCGACCAAGACGACTACGGCACCGAGATAGACCTTTGGCCCGAGGAAACGAACCGAGGGCGGTGTCACCCTCTTCCGGCAACCGTCCCGATCACAGCAGAAGCTGAAACGGTACCGGTATTCCCCGGGTAGATCATCAGGACCGCCCCGCGGATTCCGGGGGTAGTTGGCGCGGTGCAGACGCCCGCCACACGGACACGCGTTCTGACGGGCGATCCCTGCGAGATCTCTGTCGACCGACAAGAGAAACAACCAGAAGCTGGCATCGCGAAGCAAATCATGGTACATCGTAGAGTACTCCGAACCGGTGTGGAAAACCCTACGGAGTACACCCCTCGGCAACCGAGATCCAGTGATCAGGCTTTCCGAGGGGATTTTTCTTGGCAACCTACGCAAAGATGCTCAGAATCTGCGAACTTCCCATCCAGGACCTAGGCCACGGAGACCGGCCGCGGTGCGCATCCGCCTCGGGGCGAATCTCCGCAGGAAGCTGGAGTCGTGCGACGTCGTCCAGGAGGTGATGATCGACGCCCTGCGCAAGGTGAAGTCGTTCGACTTCCGAACTGAGGGCGCGTTCCTCAAATACCTCAACCGGGTGGTCACTAATCGAATCCGTGACCAGGCTGATCACTGGGCGGCCCAGCGCCGGGACATGGGCCGAGAGGTTTCACTCAACGCAGCGCGTTCGGCCGGCTTGGCAATCCCGCTTGA
>CAZJRB010000207.1:0-4659 GCA_964547995.1 uncultured Planctomycetaceae bacterium
GCGGTGTCGATCAGCACGCCGAGCGGCTGCTTGAACGCGCCGACCATGTTCTTGGCTCCGGGCAGATTGATGCCGACCTTGCCGCCGACCGAGCTGTCGACCTGGGCCAACAGGGAGGTGGGCACCTGGAGAAACCGGACGCCGCGGGCGTAGGTGGCCGCGATAAATCCGGCCAGATCGCCGACCACACCCCCGCCGACCGCCACGACGACCGACCGGCGATCGGCCCCGAGTTCGAGCATGCCGTTCCAAAGCCCGTCGGCCATGTCGACCGATTTCGACGGCTCGCCGGCGTCGACCATGATCATGTCGACCTCGATCGACGCTTCGGCCAGGCTCTCAGACACGTTATTGGCGTGCGGGTCGCGGACGTTTTCATCGGTGATGACCACCGCGTGCGAGACCTTCCCCCGCCCGGCCAAAAAGGCCCCGACGCCGGGCAGATTGCCGGTACCGATTTCAATATCGTAGCTACGTTCGCCGAGATCAACGCGGACGGTTTGGCGTGAAGTGGTCAAGCAGAAGGCCCTCGTGGACTGTGAGTGTTGGGTGGTTATGCCTCGCAAACCCGCGTGCGGGTCGTTGTGGTCGGGAACATCTGGAAGAACAGGGCGACGGGCGACAGCACCGCCCAGACGCAATACAACGGGATGCTCACAACTACCTCCATCGTCACCGAGCGTATTCGCGGACCAGGTAGGTGTTTCGGATGCCGTTTCTTGCGAAACTGCGAAACGGATTTGTACGTGCTCGCTAATTCGGAGAACGTCGAGAACGGAAGAAGAACTTCAGAATACGGTAAATCCGGTCGAGCGCAATTCCGATACCGTTGGATGCCGATGGAAACGATGCCGAACGGTATCGCGATGAGCAACAGATGAATACCGAAGCCGCAGTACCAAGCGGCCAGCGCAAAACCAATGAACGAAAGCAACGCGAGTAACTGCGAATACCTCCAACAGAGTGTCGTCGTCTTAACAATGTGATCATTGGAATCGAGAACCAGAAGCAAACGTTGAAAGTAGTCCCATTCCGGCTTTGTGAGATTGACGAAGTGGTTCTTGCAGTCGTCGTAATGGAACCAGACGGTGGAAGCCACGTGTTTGACGGTCTTGTCGTACGAACCGCGAAAAGGATCGGTCAATTCGTCGAAGGCGAACGCCGAAATCTCGCCGTCCAAGTACTGACGGACGATCGCCGCCAACCGCTCGCGGTGCTCTCGATTGATCGTGAAGTCGGGTGTCATATTTTCATTCCGCCGTGTGCCGGCCCCAGAGCACGAAGCGTTTTCACATAATCATCATAGATACCCCAAACCCTATGGGGATGCAACCCCTTCTCTTGTCTGCCGTCAGCGCTACGCCCGATCGAACGGAAATGCCATTACCTCGCTTAGGTTTTTGGCCCCGGCGGCGAGCATGACGACGCGGTCGAAGCCCAGCGCGACGCCGACCGACGGCGGCAGGCCGGCACGCATCGCTTCGAGCAAGCGGCTTTGCTCCGGGAGCGGGTCCTTGCCGTCTTCGATGCGCTGGGCGTTGGCGCAGCGGTTGCGATCTTCCAACTCGGCCGGGTCGAGCAGTTCGTGGTAGCCGTTGGCCAGCTCGATCCCGCCGACGAAAAGCTCAAAGCGCTCGGCGACCGGCGGATCGTCCTGTCGCACCCGGGCAAGCGACGCCTGGCTTGCCGGATAGTCGAAAAGCAGCACTGGGCAATCGACGCCGAGGTGCGGCTGCACCCGCTCGACCAGCAACAGATCGAGCCAGCCGTCGCGGTCTTCTTTCGAGAGACTCGCCGGCGGAACGATGCCGTGTTCTTTCGTCTTCGCGATCAAGGCGGATGTCTCGGCCGTGTGCGGATTCAAGCCCGCGTGTTTCTCGAATGCCTCAGCATACGAGACCCGATCAGCCGGGCCGCGATCCAGAAGGGCTTCACACAAATCGCTGGTCAGTTGCATGCCCTCGGCCATGCCGTCGCCCGGCTGATACCACTCGACGATGGTAAACTCAGGGTTGTGCAACGGGCCGAGCTCCCCGCGCCGAAACGACCTGGTGACCTGATAGATCGGCCCCGCCCCGGTGGCCAGCATCCGCTTCATGGCAAACTCGGGCGACGTCTGCAGCCACAGTTTCCCCGGTTTGCCGGGCACACTTGTCACGAACGGATCAAGATGCCGATCGACCACCGTATCGGCCGAAAGGATCGGCGTTTCGACTTCGAGAAACCCACGATCGTCGAAGAACTCCCGAAGTTTCCGCAGCAAAGCGGCACGGAGTCGCAAGGCGTCCCAACTCGCCGTGGGCTTGGAATCTCCGGACGGCATGTCTTCGGATTCCGTCATGAGAATCTTCACCGGCGATTGCCTACTTCAATGGGATAGCCGGCAGTCGCTTGAGCGTCTTGTTGGTCGGATCGACTATGATTCCCACCGATTCCAATGCGGTTACGCCGAGGATCGGCTCGGCGCCGGGGTCCCCGAAAACGACGCGGCCGGCCGTGATCTCTCCCATGAACTCGATTTGCACGAGGCCGTATGGAAGTTCCCTGACGGTTTCGTCGGCGAGTTCATACGACATCTTACCCACTTCCGCAACGCCGATCTTGCGCAACTCGTCTCCCGGCGCTATCGAGTCGGTCGCGCCGGCGTCCACCAGGAAGACCTCTTCGTACGAACCGCCGCCATCGCCGAGGCATGTCAGCTTCGTCGTCACTTTTGTTAGCCCCATGGGAGAACTCCTTCTATTTCAATGCGTGAAGGAACCACTACTCTTTCACCCGTTCGACGTACTCACCCGACCGCGTGTCGATCTTGATCATATCGCCGATGTTGACGAACGCGGGGCAGGGGAACTCGGCGCCGGTCTCGACTTTACACGGCTTGGTGACGTTCGTGGCCGTGTTGCCTTTCGCGCCCGGCTCGCAGTACTCGACCTTCAGCACGACGTGGTTCGGCGGCGTCATGCCGATCGGGTTGTTGTTGTACAATAGCATCTTGCACTCCATCCCCTCCTTGAGATACTTCCAGTTCTCGTCGATCTGCTCCTTGCCGAGTTCGTATTGCTCGTAGGTCTTGTTTTCCATGAAGACGAACGTGTCGGCCTGGCGGTAGAGGAACTGGGCGTCGATCTCCTCGACGTCGGCCGACTCGAGCGTGTCGCCGCTGCGGTAGGTGCGGTCGAGGACGGTATTTCGGATCAGGTGCCGCAGCTTGCACTGGTACAGGGCCTGGCCCTTGCCCGGCTTGCGGAAGTTCATGTCGATCATCAAGTACGGCTCACCGTCGATCTGGACCTTCAATCCTTTTCGGAAGTCGCTGGAGTTGTACGTTCCCACGATTGCTTTCCCGTTTCGCTTTCTGGAAGGGTGAAGTTATGGTACGATCTGCCGCTATGGCAAGCTCTGTTGTTTCCAAGGAATCGTCGCCGGGGCGGTACGTTGCCCCGGACTATCCGGACTGGCAATCGGCGTTGTCCGACGCAGTCCGCGATCTGGACGAACTCTGCCGGCTGCTTCGGCTCGATCCTTCTGTCGCGAGGGAAGGGGAGCCGGCGGCGGCCGAGTTTCCCCTGCTGGTTCCGCGGACGTTCCTCGGGCGGATCGGGCCGGGTGATCCGCAGGACCCCCTCTTGCTACAGGTCCTGCCACAGGCCGCCGAACTGGCCCGATCGCCCCAGTTCCGCCGCGATCCACTCCGGGAGCGCAGCGCCTGTTCCGCCCCCGGGTTGCTCCAGAAGTACCAAGGCCGGTGTCTCATGGTAACAACCGGGGCCTGCTGCGTCCAATGCCGCTTCTGTTTCCGCCGCCATTTTCCCTACGAAACAACACCCGCAACAACCAGCGACTGGCTGCCCGCGCTGGAACACATCGCCCGGGATGATTCGATCCACGAGGTAATCCTCAGCGGCGGAGACCCGTTGTGCCTGGAGGACTCCCAGCTTGCCCAAGTTATCCAATCACTAGAGGGAATTCCTCACCTTCGAAGATTGCGAATTCACACTCGGTTTCCAGTGATGACCCCGCAACGGGTAACCAAGGAGTTGCTGGGGATCTTGCGAGGATGCCGGTTCCCACTCATCATGGTTGTTCATATTAACCATCCGGGGGAGGTCGATGCCCGCGTCGCGGAGGTCCTATCGCGATTTGTGGATACGGGTATTTCCGTCCTGAATCAAGCCGTTTTGCTCCGCGGCATCAACGACCAACCGGACGTATTGGCGGGGTTGTGTGAGGGTTTGGTAGATCTGCGGGTGATGCCCTACTACTTGCACCAATTGGATCGAGTGGCCGGGGCGATGCATTTCGAGGTGCCAGAAACGACGGGCGTTGCACTAACGAAGCTGCTTCGCACCCGTCTTCCGGGCTATGCCGTGCCGCACTACGTTCGCGAGGTCCCTGGTGGGGTGAGCAAGGAAATTCTGGCGTAGAGTGGCGCCTCGAGCGGCAATTCGGGGGCCTGGACCAGATCGGAATTCGGGTCTACCATGGCCGAGAAGGACCGTAAGGAACCGCTCAGACAATAACTTCGACATTTTCCTGATAAAGCCATAAAGCCGCGACCGGTGACCGCGCCGAATCACCGGCCGTAACGGTCTTCGGTGACGCCCGGCGCGACCACCGAGGCTGTGACTTTTTGGCGTTTGACACGTTCAGTCTGTAGGG
>CAZJRB010000208.1:0-4652 GCA_964547995.1 uncultured Planctomycetaceae bacterium
AAGAAACAAGCCGACTACATCGCAGCTTGCGAGCTGATGATGACAGAGTTGTGGTCCAAGGACCGTCTCCAGGAGGGATTCGGTGGATCGGCAATGAACGCGGAGTCGCTGGCTATCCTTGCTGGAGTACGGTCAAGAAACTGAACGACAAAGGAGCGGGCAACCCGGACGGCAAAATCTGGAACCCCGGCGAATGCGATGTCCCGCTGCCCGGCCACAGATGGTTCTGGAGGGGAGAAGCAAAGCCCGGAAAGCCAAGCGACCAGCAACAGGAGAAGGTGCTGGCCAGCCTGATGGATATGTACTATCGCTCGGTAGGGCGAAACTGCAATCTTTTGTTGAACGCCACGCCTGACACAACGGGCTTGATTCCGGAAGTAATTCTGCCGCACTATGCCAACTTCGGAAAGGAGATCCGCCGCCGTTTCGGTACGCCCGTGGCTGAAACCAAAGGCGAGGGTGAGACGGTCGAACTCGTGTTGAGAAAGCCTGCGAAGATCGACCATGTCATCGTCATGGAAGACATCAAGCACGGCGAACGCGTTCGTGCGTACGAGATCGAAGGTCTTGTGCCCGGCAATAAGTGGCAGAAACTCTGCGACGGCATTTCGATCGGGCACAAGCGAATCGAGCGTTTCGACCCCCAAGAAGTCTCCAAGTTGCGGTTCCGAGCCACCCAGTCCGTCGCCACTCCGAAGGTCCGGCGTTTGGCGGTGTTTTTCGTGGGATAGATTGCAGCGTCTTGAAGTTTGACGAACAAGGCTTTCAGACAGTCGCCGGCAAGGTCCTGGCCCTGGGCCGCAAGTAGCGGCGCCGGGGACGAAGAAGGCGGTGCACCGGAGAGACGCCGATGCTACAATGCGAACACAAAGGTGTGACCATGAACAGGCTACTCGTTGTCGTGGCGGCGTGGGGGGGCGCGGGGTTGGTTGCGCTGGCCGGCGACCAACTAAAACCTGAGGTGCGCGAGCAAATCGTGCAACTCGAGAAGGAGCTGTTCGATGCGAAGCTCTCGGAAAAGGAAGCCGGAAGCCTGCTCGACGAACTCGCGTCGCCGCAAAAGGCGCGGAAAGCCGTCTTTCGGTTGACAGCCGAAGGCCAGGGGCGCGTCGATCAGATCATTGCCTTCGCCCGCAAGAGCCGCGACCGGGAAGTCCGCGAAAAATGTGCCGACATCGTGGAATCCTTGGACGCGGCTTGGAGGGCCACACCCGCCGGACAACGGTTGACTCGCCTGTACCGCGGGCACGCCGGCGCGTTGCTGCCGGAGTACTGGAAGCGGTTCCGCAAGACGTCCGGCGACATGCGTGCCATCGCCATGCTCACCAGCGCCGATCCCGAGCCCACGTACAAGTGGCTTGGTCAAAGCAAGGACCGCCACGACCGGCTCCGCTACCTGCTCTTGCGTATCCGCGAGCTGACGCCCGATGGTTTCGCAGCCCGGCACATCGGCCAACACACGATGGCCGGTCTGAATCTCGTGGCGCCGGAGCTGTATCCTTACGCGGGATACGACGGCGGTTTGGTCGACGGCCGGGCGAAATACATGGTCGGCCATGTTTTGCTGAAAGTGCGTCGCGCACGGCCCGTTCCGGATGGGTTCGGCCCGCCCCGGACCACGCTGCCGAAGATCGGCTCCGTCGAGACGTACGGGCGCTGGGTGTTTCTGTGTACTGCCTATCACGGCATGGAGTACCTCGAACTCGGCGAGTATCTCTATCGCGACGGCGCCGTCGAACAGCGGCCGGAATTCGACGGCGGAGCCACGTACATCGAAGGCCTTTGTCCGCTTCCCCGCCTGGAAGTGAGTCAGAAGCAATGGTTGGAGCAATTCAGGAATCCCGGGCACATAGCCTGGTGGCTGGAACCGTACGTACCCGACGCGTACCTGCCGGATGTGCGGTTTACGACAAGACCCGGCGGCGCGGTGGCGCCCAAGGTCACCTGGCCGAAAGACCAGATACCCGTGGCCAAGTACGTCCTTCCGCCGCCTTTGCCGTTGCCGAAAACGCCCGATGAGGCCGCCGAGCGCCGCAAACGAGCGGAGGCCGAGCGGAAGCTCGCGGCAAGCCTGTACGACCCGTCCGGCAAACGCGACGAGAAAGCAAGTAACGACCGGATCAAGCACGCCGAAAGGGCTGTTCAGCTCGACCCCGCCAGCGAAGAGATTGCCTTCGAGCACTTGGAAGCGTTGAGGTCCGGCTGGTGGTGCCGCGACGACATCGATGCCAATGTGCTTTGCACCCTTGCGCAACGGTATTTCGAACGCTTCGGCATGAAGAACCCGGACCATGCCGGCTCGATTCACCAGGACGTGCGTGTCCGGGTCCAGGTCGGCGTTCGGCGGCAGCAGTACCGCATTACCGGCGTTTCGGACGAGATTGCCGAAAGCGTCGGTGCGCTCAAGTACCTCTACGACCACGCGTTCGAGCATAATCTGAACGGTTACTCCTCCAGTTACCACGACTACCTTTTCGCCGCAATCGGCTACGGCATGAAGCAGAGCGGCGTTTCCCTGGAGAAACGGGAGCAATGGCTCGACGAGCGACTCCGGCGCGTGGATCGGCGATGCGACCGCATTGCGTCGGGCCTCGACCCCAAACTGGACCGGCGCAGCCACGAGGATTACCTGCGGATTCGTTTCCGCGCGATCGAGCTTGCCATCGCCGACCGGCGTTTCGACCGGGCGAAACGGCTGTTGAAGGAGTTGCAGCAGCGTTACGAGCGCAACGGCCCACCCAGAATCGACGTGAAGCGGATTCGCCCGATCCTCTGCGCGGCCGACGATCCCGAGTGGTTGGCCGAGTTCGACCGCTGGGTCCGGAAGGCCGGCGCCAACGTGGTAGGCCTGGTGCCGATTCCCTGGCCCGAGATCGATGTCTTCGACGCTCTGCCGCAAGAGGATATACCCCCGGTAAGCTCCCTCTGGTTCAAAGCGGTGGCCCTCACGGATGGTCTTACCGGGATTAGGGCACGCCCGCTGGTCGTCGGTCAGGGCAAACTCTACGTGGGCTTCCAGGCCGAACGGGAGGACTATTCCCGGGCGCCGCTCTCTTGCGGCACCTTGGCGTTGGACAAGAAAGGGCGACCCGTCGGCGGCATTACCGAGGTCGAGGTCGCCGGCATCGAGCACAAGGCCTGGCAACCTGTTAAAAGGATTACAAAGACGCCGCTTCCCGGGGACACACAAGGATACTTTGCAGCCGGGCATCTCTGCCTCGTCTCCGGCAACGAACGTCCGTTGACGACGTTCAACCCGAAAACCGAACAATGGACAACCTACGGCGAAACGAGTGGAATGCCCGAATGGATCGGCCCGATTCTCGAACTGGACGATCATACGATCTTCGGGTGTTCGCGCGGGTCCCATTGGACCGTCGACCTGAAGACCCGCAAAGTAACCATCATCCGCCAAGCCGACCCGCAACGGGATATCTACTATCCGGGGTTCATCGGTATCTGGCGCAATGGAGACCGTTGGCTTGGCGTCGGTTCTGCATCCCTGTACCGCAGGCCCCTATCGAAGGACTTCCAGAAGCAGCCGTTTCTGGACGGGAAGCTGGGCAATGGCTGGCCGCCCGGCCGCTACCAGAGCATCGACCTTGAAAAGACGTTTGCCGTCGGCGGCCGGCGTTTCGTGGCCGGGCGTTGGGGTTTGCACGAATTCGACCCGGACGGACGCGTTCTGCGGAGCTGGTGGGCACCAAACAAAGTGACCCTCGCCGGTTACGTTGGACATGTCAGAACGTATCCCTCGGCGCCCGTTCTTGGATATGACCATACGCAGGCAGGACCGCTCCTTTATTCTCGATACAATGATGACACGGTTGCTTACGAGCCGGCAACCGATACGTGGTACGGCCCGCTCTCCGTTTCGGAGGACACCATCTGCGGCACAAGCGATGGAGTCTGGCTCGGCCATGACGAAGTCGGCTATGTCCGCAACGAGGATTTCAAGGCCGCCGCGCGAAAATGCGGCCGCGCCATGACGACCGTGGAGTATCGCAAGCGACAAGAGGAACGGATCGCGAAGCTCTCGCCGTTGGACCGCGCGAAGGTCTTCTTCTCCATGCGCAAGTTCGACCGGGCAGAGCCGCTGCTGAAACAAGTGCTCGACGCGGCGCCGGCCGGCCGGGATCCCGACCCCAAAACGTCCGGCCCGAAGATCCCCGAACCTGTCGAAGCACTCGTATTGTTGGGTTGGCTGCACGATACCTCGTGCAAGAACAAGCCAAAGCAGGCCATGGACTACTACGACCGGCTGGCCAAACACGACAACCGCACCGCCCGATTCACGGGTCTCTACATGAAGCTCAGCTTGTTGGCCCGGCAGGAGCGATGGAAGGAAGTCGACGAACTCGGCGCCGCCGTCTGTGCCGAATTTCCCCGCGTCGAACGGGTCCGCTTCCGGTGGATCCAAAGAAACATCGACTGGTGGCGCCAGTGTGCCCGGAGAGAACTCGGCCGGAACGAGGAACCTGCGAGCGAGTAAAGGACGGGAATCAACAGGACGGCACTGCGGAAGAAACAGGGGAGGAAACGGGGGACACGGCCATTATACCGCAGGGTCGTGTCCCTGTTCCCGGAGCGGGATCGCGACCGTTGCTTGACCAGGTTGTGCCGGTGGCGCGAGACCGCTTGCAGCGACTGAT
>CAZJRB010000209.1:0-4648 GCA_964547995.1 uncultured Planctomycetaceae bacterium
GAAGGTTTCGAGTTTTCCATTTTTTGGCCAAAAATCACGCTTGATTGAGGACTAGGTTGTTAGCATGGCTATGAAACGCCACATACCGACCACTGCTGGAGATGCTCGGCCTCCAGGAATAACCACCGCCCCCTCCCTGGGGAGGCGTTGTGGGGTCGCGAAACGACATTGCGTCTGTTACGCCCGTCTGTGTGTCCTTGACGAACACGTCGCTACACCCATTCCTGTCCTCGGACACCAAGTTGCTCGCCGCACTCTCAAACGCCACGTAACGCCCGTCCGAACTGATGCTCCGTCCACTCCTGTTAACCTGTCCCGGCCAGTTCGCCTCGGTACCTAGACTGTCGGTGTTCACGCGCGTGGTCGCCCCCGTCTGCGTGTCCTTCACGAACATGTCCCAAGCCCCATTCGTGTCGCCCGTCACAAGGTTGCTTGCGTTGCTATAAAACGCCACGTAACGGCCGTCTAAGCTGATACTCGGGCATTTCGACGTTCTGTTTCCCTCGATTCCCAAGCTATCGGTGCTCACCCGCGTGGTCACACCCGCCTGGGTGTCATGCACGAAGATATCCTCATACCCGCCTGTGTCCCCCGCCACCAAGTTGCTCGCGTCGCTATGAAATGCCACGTAACGGGACGACACGAATGGGACTTCTGATGTGTTCGTGAAGGACACCCAGACGGGTATGACAATGCGTGTGAGCACCGACAGCTCGGGAAACGAGGGGAATGATTGGTCAGGAGATCCGAGTATCAGTTCGGACGAACGACGAGTCTGTGTTCTGAAGATTCAAGTGAGCAAGGCTCGTTGACAAGTCGGATGCGGGCGACGTGCAATAGCTAACTCGCAAAGAACCTGCAAGAAACCCAGAAACCCGGTACAATGAAAACAAGAGAGCCCTTTGATGTTGGGGCACCTCTTCACGACATGGTCCGTCAAGAAAGGGGAGTTGACGGACTTTCCCCCGATTGTTGAGGGATTGAAGATCCTGCGGAAAGACAAAAAAGAGAAGTGATCACAAGCCGAAGCGGACCGCTAGCACTTCGAAAGCACCGTATGACCGCCGACAAGAATCAACTAAGCCGACGTCACTTCCTGAGGAATACGGGACCCTGCCTCGTCGCACCGTCCCTTATGACCACGAACGTGCTAGGGGCCGCTGGCCGTCGGCCCGCGAGCGATCGCGTGACAGCGGCGCTCGTTGGCTGCGGTGGACGCGGGAAGAGCCTGCTGAGCATCCACAAAGACCCGCGCTGTACAATCGCTGCGGTATGCGACGTGGACCGGGACCGCCTGGCTGCCGCGAAGAAGCAGGTCGGGGAGTGCGACGTCTACCAGGACTTCCGCCACATCCTGGACCGCCAGGGCATCGACGCCATCCTGATCGCCACGCCGGATCATTGGCACGCGCCGATCACCATCATGGCCTGTCAGGCGGGGAAGGACGTCTACTGTGAGAAGCCGCTTTGCCGCACGATCGACGAAGGAAGGAGAATGGTCGAGGCCGCCCGCCGCTATGACCGCGTAGTCCAGATGGGCACTCAATACCGCTCCATGGCGCGGACCCGTCAGGCGTGCGAGTGGATGCGCAACGGGCGATTCGGCAAGGTACACACGGTTCGACTCTCCCACCCCTGTAACCGCACCCACCCGTGTCAACCAGGGCGTCGGCCACCGCCCAACCTGGACTGGAACCTGTGGCTGGGACCCGCACCATGGGCCGAGTACCATCCGCTGCGATGTCACTTCAGTTTCCGCTGGTTCATGGACTACGGTGGTGGGGCCATCGCCGACAATGGCGTACACATGTTCGGGGTTGTCTCCTGGGCCATGGGCACAGACCACACTGGGCCAGCGACCATCGAGGCCGCCGGCAGCCAGGAGCCAAACAACCTATTCGACGCGCCCGTCGAAATGAGCGTGCGCTACGAGTTCGCAGATCCTCCGTTTGCGATGATCTGGAACCAGCCGGGCGGTGGCAAACTGAACGTAGATTTCGTCGGCAGCGATGCCACGCTTAGTGGTTTCTGGGACTTCAAGGTTACCAAGGGGCAGGCGGACCTCTCGCCGACCCGCAACGATGAACTCCATCTGAAGCGCAGCGACAGCCACTCCGGGAACTGGCTTGAGTGCATCGCCGCTCGCCGGCGTCCCGTGATGGATGTCGAAGTCGGCCACCGAGTGACGTGCTGGAGCCACCTGGGCAACATGGCCTACCTACTCGGCCGCAAGCTACGGTGGGACCCGGCCACTGAGCGTTTCCCAGGCGATGAGGAGGCGAACCGCATGCTCCATGTCCCCTACCGCGAACCATGGCGTCTCTAGGGATCTCCCGGCAAGCATGAGGTGGGCCAGCAAACCACCCAACTCAAATTTCCGCGTCTCCGGCTTGTTCCAGAAAATGGCGCTGGCTGACGACGCTTCCGCGCCGGAAACGGAGGATCGCGCAGACGCTCGCCAGCGGGGAAACGACCGGTACGACGGCGAAGAGATTCGAGGTCTCTTGTGGGGGGCAGGGCGCGGTGGGGACCTCATGGAAAGCGGTAGCCCCGCAAAACGGGTTCTCTGGGTTCCGTTAGGACACTACCTGACTTTCCACCACCCTGTTGGGTGGAAAGATATGGCGTGATCTCCACCCAATAGGGCAACATAGAAACATTGGGGCCATCACGCCCTTCGGGGTGTGCCGGCGCAGTCGGGCTTGACCGGTTCTGCGGCATAGTGTATTCTATATTATAGTATTTGCATCATACGTGATTATCCAGAAATAGAGTACACATATGTCTGCGGCACTCGGCAACCTGGAAACGCAGCTGTTTGCTTTCGCCCAACTGCGCAAGTCGGAGACAGTCCGCGCCGGCGAGCTGACGCAGGCGCTTGGCATCACGCCCACCCAGGAAAAGGAACTATTCAGTCGCCTGGCGCGGCGAAACTTGATCGCCCGGGTTCGTCGCGGCCTCTACCTCGTCCCCCAGCGGCTCCCGCCGGGCGGCAAGTGGAGCCCCAGCGAGTTTCTGGCCCTGGCGACTCTGATGAAGGACCGTAACGCCCAGTATCAGATCTGCGGCCCAAACGCATTCTACCGATACAGATGGAACGAACAAGTTCCCAACCGGGTCTACGCCTACAACAACCAGATCTCAGGTGAGCGGAAGATCGGCCCAGTCGCACTCACCCTGATCAAGGTGGACTCGGGGCGGCTGGGAGAAACCGACGTATTCCAGACACCCGACGGTACCGAAGCGATCTACTCGTCGCGGACCCGCAGCCTGGTGGATGCCGTCTACGATTGGTCACGTTTCGGCAGTCTGCCACAGGCCTACGAGTGGATTCGGGTGGAGTTGGCCGGCGATGAGAAGTCGGCCCCCCGCATCGTCAGGAGCACCCTACGATACGGAAACGTGGGCACGATCCGCCGCCTCGGCAAACTGCTCGAGATTGAGGGAGTTGAGGAGTCGCTGCTCTGCAAGCTCGAGCGGCAAATCTCGCGCTCCACGGCATTGATCCCGTGGATCCCGACCTTCCCAAAGCGGGGGAGCGTCGACCGGCGATGGGGAGTTCTCTTCAATGAGCAAGCGTGACGATCCCGCATATCACGAAGACGTCGATCTCTTTCGCGACGCTCTGTCCTTTACGCAATCGGAAACCGGATTCAGTGGGCACCTCGTCGAGAAGGATTACTACTGCTCCCTTCTCCTTCAGGACCTTCTGTCCGCTCGGGTGCCCGATCTCGCATTCAAGGGCGGGACCAGCCTCGCGAAAGTCCACGGGGATTTCTATCGCCTAAGTGAAGACCTTGACTTCGGCATTTCGACTCCGGCGGATGCCCCACGCCGAGCGCGCGGCAAGCGGGTTGACGTATTGAAAGGATATTTTGCGAAACTCCCGAGCCGGGTCCCGTGCTTTCGGGTGGTTGACCTGCTCCAGGGATACAACAAGTCGACGCAGTACAACGGACGCGTTAGTTATCTGTCCTCCATCACCGGACAGCACGAGTCAGTCAAGGTCGAGATCAGCGTACGTGAGCCGATCGTCGAACCCGTTGAACGACTCCCGGCAAGGACGCTCTTGGTGGATCCGTTCCGTCAGACTCCGGTTGTCGACGCGATCGTGATACCGGTCCTATCATGCCGCGAAGCGTATGCAGAAAAACTCCGCGCGGCCTTGACGCGTCGTGATCCGGCGGTCCGGGATTTCTACGACGCGGATTACGCCTTCCGTACAAAGCGAATCCGTCGGACCGACCAGAAGCTGATCGATCTGGTGCGTCAGAAGCTGGCCATTCCGGGAAACGAACGGATCGACGTTTCAGACGACAAGGTTGAGAAATTGAGGAAACAGGTTGACGTCCAGCTAAAACCGGTCTTGAGAGAACGGGAATTTGGCGAGTTCGACCTGGATCGTGCGTTCGAGACCGTAAGACGCTTTGCCGCCCCGCTGCTTTCCCGACCGTTCTGAATCTTGCTCGCCGGTGCGCTGGTCCAGCGACTTTTTGCAGCCTTTTGGGTGGGAAAGGACGCTTTGGTTTCCACCTGGTGGTGAACTAGCCCAGCGAGTTTTGGCGGCACTACCGTGGGGGCTCCGAATCCCACAGTAAATATCCTCCCGCGTAGCGGGAGGCTTTAGGAAGGCCCCCCAAGGGGGCCG
>CAZJRB010000210.1:0-4560 GCA_964547995.1 uncultured Planctomycetaceae bacterium
TCCATTGTGGCGACCTCGACCTGCTACCCCAACCCACCTAAATCCCGGAAGAGCGGTAATTATTTATCGGCCGCCCCTAAGGGAATGAGGACCCGGAACCGGCGCACAAGGCGAGGTGGCAGAACCGGGAGATTGCCGGAAATGCCAAATCGGCGCCAAGACAAGTTACTCTTCGTACTCGGCCGGGTCGCGGTAGCCGTCGTCGGGGTGACAGAGAGAATCGTAGATGCCGTCACCTACCGTATAGCGTAGAAACTGCGCGTGGCCGTCGCAAAACACGACGTTAACCCCATCACCATGGCGAGAGCTGATGCTGGCTTTCAACCCCTCGCCATACTTAAACCCGACATCACCGCCGGCCTGGTCGAGTCTGCTCCAATAGCGGTAACGATCCTCATCTTCGGCGACGCTCTCGTCAAACATCCTTTCCGAGAAGAGCAACGTATGGGTGGGGCCGTCTCGTTCGTTCAGCCAGTTAATCGATCTGGAGTCCTCGTGCGATCCCGCAATAACCACCGGAGCATTGGGATCCATGACCTCGGGCGGAACAGGTGGCGGATCGGGCGGATCACCCCGGTTGCACACGTAGGAATTCGGCGCCATGTCCAGTTCGTCCGGTTCGGGCGGTTCGCCCGGGGCGTCCGGGACGTCGCCGGGGCAGATGAGGATCTTCAAATACACGGATTCCTTGTCTTCGACTGCAATGGCATCGTCTTCCCAATTGTCCCAGATCTTCATCTGGTCCAAGTAGGGGAACAACATCACGGCGAAGCTTACTTTGTTGCCTGCCAAATCGTGCTGAAAACCGGGGAACCGCTCGTTGTTGGTCTCATACGTCAGCGCGGCCAGGCCGAGTTCTTCTAGATTGTTCCGGCAGTGGGCCTTCCGGGCGGCTGCCCGGGCCCCCTGGACGGCCGGAATGAGCAGCCCCATCAACATCACGATGATGCCGAGCACCACCAGCATTTCGGTGAGCGTAAATCCGCCATCTCTTCTCTTGGGATGCTTCACGGCGTGTATCCGAAAGACAATCGACATGCGCGTACTATTGGGCGTAGTCATAGTCGTCAATCACTTCACCATCGGGGTTGACCAACTCCTTATAAACGTCCGGCTCGATGTCGTCGCGGAGGAATTGCACATGGTGGTCGCAGAATGCAACAATCACCCCGGCGCCGTGGCGGGAAGTGAGTTCGTCTTTTAGCGAACCCGTGCCCGGAAACCCCACGCTGCCTTCGGCCGTCGTGGTGGCCCAGTCGAAAGCATTCGTACCACCATCATTAATCCTTTCCGAAATCATCAGCGTCTGGGCAGTTCCATCCTTTCTGTTGATGAAGTCGATCCCCTTTGATCTTGTTCCACCCGCTTCATCCGCGAATATCTGCGTGTTACAGACGTACGAGCAGGGCGCATCGCCCGCGCTAAGCGCCTCGCCCGGGTCGCTCGGGCAAACCAGCACTTTTATGTAGACGGGTTTCTTTTCCCCCGGGTCTCCAGCGGGGAGATTGGCCCAGGATTCCCACAGCTTCGCGCGGTCGAGATAGGGAAACAACATCACCACCCACGAAACGTCGGAGCCGTTTAGGGCGTTTTTGAAGCCGGGAAATCTTCCGTTGCACGCCTCGAAGTTCAACGCGGCCAGAGAAACCTGCTTCTGATGGTTCATGCACTTGGCTTTGCGGGCCGATTCCCGCGCCGCCTGAACCGCCGGCATCAGCAAGGCCATCAGCATGCCGATGATCGTGATTACCACCAATAGCTCAACGAGCGTAAACCCATGTTTTCTACGACGGTTCATGATGAGCCTCGCTTTCTGTCCAAAAGAACTCAAATGAAGAGACACTTACCCACTCGCATTCTCTCAGATTTCCACGCAAAAATCTAGTGTTTGTGCGCGGATATTCCGCATTTCACAAAAACTACAACTGTGGGTGCGGCCACACCCACCCAAAAGTAGCACTGAGGCCCTTGCATGACCGGCCTCCAAATCTTCACGGCTCCTGCGACTGGGCAGGGATGGGCTGCAAAACTCATGGGTTGCAGCCAAATAACTCTGCGGGGTTATTTACGCCCCTCTACCAACATTTTATGCTTACAGTCCCTCAGCTTGGGGAATGTCGCTGGCCTTTTTTCTCAATTTCTGAAACAATGAGGTTGAGGGTGAATCTGACTCACAATGGGAGAGGTAGGGAAAATGTTGCATAAAAACCGCGGCGGTTTTACGCTGGTTGAGTTGTTGGTGGTGGTCGTGATCATCGGGATGCTGGTCGCCTTACTGGTCCCCGCAGTCAATGCCGCCCGGGAATCAGCGCGACAGGGACGGTGCATGAACAATGTCAGGGAACTCCTGACGGGGCTCGTCAGCTTCTCGACGAGTTCGGGCTATTTTCCGGGGCACACGAATCCAAGTGGCGGTTGGGTTGTCGTCATTCTCGAACAACTCGGCCAGAAAGACCTCTGGGAACAATGCCGCGGGGGCGGCGGTACGCCTGCCGTTATGCTCAAGGCGGCTGTTTGTCCGAACGACGATGCCTTCGATGCGGACACCAATCCGGACGTCCTTAGCTACGCGGTGAACGATGCCATTTGCATCGACCGGACGGGAGGCGTCCCCGGCATTTCTCCAACCGACCTCAGTAACACGACCAAAACAGTTTTACTCGGCGAGAACGTCGACGCGGGCAAATGGCATGACGACCCCGGGAAAGTCTTCACCTGGGGCGGGCAGGTCAAAGACTGCCTCTCCTCGGACCATCCCAACGTCTGCATCATCGGTTTCTGCGACATGCACGCACAGAAAGTGACCAACCAGACCGATTGTTCCGATTTCTACGGGGTTCCCGCTCCGTAGGATTCCCGGAAGTCACAACCTCAACGGTCGCGGCTTGGCCGGCTACTTCGGCAAGAAGTCCTGCACGACGGTCACTTCGCGGATCTGCCGGCTGTCCGGCTCGAACACCCTGATCTTGACCTGGATTCCCCGCAAAGGAACCGGATAGAAGGGCATCGTCTCGCGCTCGCCGATATCGTCAATGACCCCATCGCTATTGTCGTCGAAGTCGTTGGTGCCCTGGTCCGCCCCCGCAACACCGTCCTCGTCGATCCCGTTGTGCTCGTAGTGCAGGGACCAGGTGTCGTAGACGAGCCCGTTACCCGTCATCGTAACCGCAGCGGGCCCCCCGATGTCGACGTAGGTTCCCGCCCCGCTATCCCACACCTTCACGTCAAATCCGATGACGTTCGTCAGCATGACGTCTTCGGTGGCCCTGGGATTGGAACCGAAGGACGGCTGCTGCCGCCAGTAGTCCATCGGGTACGAAGGCGGGGAGACACTGATGGCGTCCGGCCAACCACGCGTGCTCTCGCTAAGCGTGGGCAATCGGGCAGCGCCCCAATTGACCGAGAACGGAAATGTGGTGGAGTGACCGTAACGCCATTCCCGCTTCGTCAGGTCGCCCAGCGTATTGGGATAGATTTTCGACTTATCGGTGCGGGCGGAGACGTCGTAGAATTCATTGTAGTCGGCGCCGGGGCCCGGCGAGTTGTAGTCGAGCGGCATGCCGGTGCCGCCGGGCAGAACCAGCAGAACACGCCGGTACAATACGTTGCCCCGGATAAACCACGCAACCTCGGCAACGTCGGACTCGACGGGGTTGCTGTTGTACAAACCCACGAACGGCTGCGACGTTGTACGCGTGGTGAGCATCACGATGTCGTCGGGGTCGCCCACCGTTGTGTCGGCAGTGCCGCCGGAATCGCTGTCAACCGATATCGCACCGGGGGCAGCGACCGAGTGATTGTCGTAATACGCACCCTCGATGATCTCGATATACCCGCTGCCGTCATCAGGCCGGCAAGGCGGCATCGGCGGGCAGGTGTGGCCCTCCAAATCCTTCTGCAATTTCGCGGCCACGCCACGCAACTGATCCATCGTCTCCAGGGTCGCCCGCGTATCGTTCACCGTACGACCGATCCGCGAGAAGATCTCCGCCACCGCAAGAATCAACACCAGCGTCAGTGCCGTGGCAACCAGCATCTCCACCAACGTATAGCCGCGCAGCCGAGTGAAATCCGAACGACGAGGGCGAACGGGGCATTTCATCGCTAGTCTCCTTTACAGGGCCTCCCTATTTCCACACCTTGCCCATCCCTTCCCGTATTCGACCCCGAATAAGGCAAAAAGTCAACCAGTATTTCTTGTTGCGCCTGCCTCGATAGAGGTAGGGTGGGGGAAACGAATAACCCTACAGTATTGTGCGTTGGACAAGGCTACGCGCGGCATCGGGGATTTTCCATAGACCACCAACTCAATATACCATCTTTGCCCGCCTGTTCAATACCCCTGCCTCATCCCGGCGCGGATTGCCAACACAGGATCGAACGGCCATACTGATGGGGGGACCCGGCGGTCGCACGTGCGGGTCGTTCGCCGGTCGACTCATCGACAAAGATGCATCAGCCGGGACTGGCTGCTGTTCAAAGGTTACGCGGAACCCCGGCACGCAGCAACATTATGCAGGTGCTAGCATCGGCGGGAGATTCTTGTTCAATATTCGGATT
>CAZJRB010000211.1:0-4023 GCA_964547995.1 uncultured Planctomycetaceae bacterium
AGGTTTCGAGTTTTCCATTTTTTGGCCAAAAATCACGCTTGATTGAGGACTAGTTAGCGGTACGCTTCACCGGGTCGGCGGTGGTGACTCTCCATTGCTATTCGGCCCGACCGCCGACTCCGCGTGCGTGCGCTGGTTTAGGCCCACCTTCCCGTTCGGATAGTACCTGCCTTGGGAGACTTCGTGAATACCCCTCCAAATCGACTGTACCTCTTGCCGCTACCCATGTCATGGCTTCTTTCGTGGATCGGGATCTCCTCTAATTTGCAGTTCAAGTGAGCGCACGGTGGTGTCACCCTCATGCACGGCAAGGCGGTAGATTGTGGTCCAGTTCTTGATGGCAACCTCTCTTTCGAGGGGCATATACTCAGATCCAGTCTGGGTCGACTTGTCGGGGTGATACTTGAAAGGAGTCGCGATAAGGCAGCCGGTGCTCCCGATCGCCATGTGAATTTCTACACAACCGCGATAAACGCTCGACCGGACAACAGCAACATACAGATGCTTGGAATTGCCCTTGAGGGACCACTGCCGCTCGGCTTTGCCATTGATCGCTTTGCCATTGATCAGACAACGATACGCCCTAATCGGACGGTCGGTAGCGATGTCCAACACGGTTACGTTGTTAATATGGGCAAATAATGACTTGGGCATCGTGTCCTCTGGTGTCCCAGCGTGGGCATGAGGAGAAGCTATCACGCCAACTGCTGCCGCGCTAATCAGAAGAAACAATACTCGATCAAGTGCTGTCGATTTCACCATACCCTCCGTGCGTCTTGGGCCTAACTTGTTTATAGGTAGTTTCTGCCTATCACCTGTAGACCGCCCATTTGCGGCCTAACGCGCAGGTGGGGGATTGCCGTAAGTTGAATTGTGGCCGGTGGTTACTGCGGTGTCAAGCCGATTCCGGCGTGATAGGCCGTTTCTCCCGGGCGCTCGTCGGGACGGCGGGTCGGGATTGCCAATCGTCCTGGAAAGCGGACCACGGCCCTTTTCGCCTTTTCTATCTTCCGTCTCACTTCAGCCGGCGGACCATTTTTGCGCCGGCGGCACGGGCACGCGCGAGATCGTGCTCGGACAGCTTCCACCCGGGCGCGAGAGTCCCGCCCACCCAAATGAAGTCAACAAGCCGCGCAGGCCACACTTCGCAAAAAGCGAGAAGCTGCTTCTTGGGCATCCTCATAAACAGCCGGGCCACCCTGGCCGGTGTGGCCGAAGCCGTGATGAACACCAGGGTCCGGTGCTTCTTCTCCAAACGGGGCGACGGACACCGGGACGGCGCTACCAGAATCCTCGCAAGCAGCGGCATCGGCTTGAAGACCGCCATGGGTGCGCATCGCTCCATGAACTTCTTCGTCAAGGCCGACATGGAGCCCAGGTTGACCGGACTGCTCAGAATGAGGCCGTCGGCCCCCGCAAGACGCTCAATCCAGGGAGTCAGCTCGTCTCTTGCGGGACACTTTACCAACGCCGCTTCGAGAGTCGGAGCGTCCCAGCACGTATGGCAATTGGTGCAAAACGCGAATTCGATATCACGGAGATGCAGCACATCGACCTCGGCCCCAGCTTCCCTTGCCCCGTCCGCCACAGCTTCGACCATACGATAGGTTGCCCCACCCCTACGATAACTCCCCGAAACGGCCATGATGTGCATCTAAGAAATCTCCTCGTCAATGGAACCCGCAGGCAACAAGCCTAATGGTACGCTTCACCAGGCGGCGGCCCGGGAGTTTTCCATCGGTGTCGACTCGGACCCGCCGCTCCGAGTGCAAGCGTTTGTTATGCCCCCGACAACCTGGACTTGTTCCCGTGGTGGACTATTCGTTGATTACCGTCACTTCGTCGATTGCATCGATTACCATCATTTCGCCGTGCACTTCGCTGATCGCAGGGTCGGTTGAGAATCGAACGCGAATCCTCCTGTTTGGGAGGCATTTGGGAGATGTGTAGACGAGGTACGGAAATACGGCCGCATCGTCGACGGAGTACGTTATACCCCACGACTCCAGAGTCATGTCGTCAGCCAATTGGTGGACGTCTTCATCCGTTGGAGTGTCATCGGGCTGGCCATGGGTGGCCTCAATCACCTCATTGGCCGCGTCGAGCCTCGCTTTCTCTTCCCAGGAAGCGTCTAAGAACAGACCCCAATCCGAAATGTGACTACGAACCTTCCTGGCGGCAACAAGTGCGAGACCCTGTTCTTTGCTCGTTGGGTCGACAACATCGAGATCAATCGAAAACGGCAGTTCTTTATCAACACACTCGTGAATTCCTTCCCAGGATTCTCCCGTCCAGCGAAGATCGCCAAACCAATAGTCATCGTTAATCCGACCGTGCTCGCGCCACGCCTCGTTCTCGCCGCCATCTCGCGTCAGCAGGGCTTTGAACTCCTCTTCTGACGTAGTGTCCGGCAGGTGAACGATCGAGGCGTCGGCGAAAAGAACGTTCGCGCCACCCGAGTGGTGAGAACCGATCGACAGACCCGGGCGCGCGTTGATCTTCAGTGAGGCGGTCCCATCGAAGTCGACCGGCTCAGCCCAGTGGATCTGGCTGCCGCGGACCTCCACCACCATGACCGTGTTGCTCGGGTCGTCGACGAAGTCAGCCAGCGAAAGGCGTTTGCCCTCCTCCCACGCCATCCCGGGTCCGACAACCGCCAGGTAGTCCGTGTACGGAGGGCTTCCAGGTTGGCGATTTCGCCTGGCCACAGGGCACTCGTAGAGGGGATAAGAACATAGACACCCGGGTTTCGGGAGACGCTGGTTGTGCGGACTGTCCCAAGGCTCGTCCAACCGCCATTGGTCGTAGAGGGGTTTTTCCTCCATCCACGGAAGGATAAGCACGCGCCAACTGTAGAGCGGCTTGCCCTGAGCGTCGGTGACATACGGGGGTGGGAAGCGGCCGTAGCACGCGTGGTAACTGTGCAAGGCGAGGCCGATTTGCTTCAAATTGTTCACACATGTATCGCGACGATCGGCCTCTTCCCTGATCCAGATGAAAGAGAAGATGGCAGACAAGACCACGGCTGTCCCGGTCACCAGCGCGAAGAGGTGCCGGAGCGTAAACTGAAACGGCTTCCTATCGGCTACTGGCTGCATTCGGTGCGCCCTCTCGGGCATAACGGAGGAGAAAAGCGCTCGGATGGTCCTTTTTCAAATTCAATTAGCTTTTGGGGACATACCAGGGGTCAGAACTATTTATCTTGACGGGAATCGCCTCTTCGAGGAGAAAAGAGTCAAGGACCCTTTTTGGTGATATAGGCAATATTCTATGGCTACGCATTCGTCGTGGATGGGACCTTTCGCCTAATTCTTCCGGCGACCGTCACGGATCTTCCCCCGGCTTTCCGCCGCTTATCCTATCGGACGTTCCAAACCCACGGGTCATTCTACCCCCCCGGCCGTCCCGGCGTCAACGAACGCAGAGGGCTTGAGCAGCTTCCTTCGTGGCCAATCACCGCTCCACGGGGACGAGCCCCGTGGTGGCGTCTTCCACGATCCCGCTCTCCTCGGCCGTCAGCTCGTACAGTCCGGCCACCGGGCGGGTGGCACTGCTGGCTCGTCCAGCAGTGTTGTTCGAGCGACCTTGAGGCACTGCTGGGCAAGCCAGCAGTGGCACCCAACGCCGTTAACCCTTTCTTGCAGGGGATTACCTATTTTCCGCGGTTTTCGCATTCGACGAACGTGTGGCAAAATGCACGTCCTCACATCGGAAACACGGATTTGACGGAAAACACGATATCGCAACGAGTTGCGAAAAGGGTTAACGGCGTTGAGTGGCACCCGCACGTACAGTCCGGCCGCCGCCGGGCTTGCCCCGGTGGAGCCATGATTGACCACTACCACGGCCATTCATCACTCAATATTCAATATTCAATATTCCTCATTCACCGGCCGCTTCCCCATCCGGCCACCGCCGGGCTTGCCCCGGTGGAGCCATGATTGACCACTACCACGGCCATTCATCACTCAATATTCAATATTCCTCATTCACCGGCCGCTTCCCCATCCGGCCACCGCCGGG
>CAZJRB010000212.1:0-3735 GCA_964547995.1 uncultured Planctomycetaceae bacterium
GCCATTTCACCAAACGGTGAAACCGGCCCGGAGAGTGAAACCCCCAACAAGAAATCCTATCCCTTCGACTTCGACACCGAAGCCGACCGCATCATCGACGTGGTGAAGCTGTTCGGCCTGTTCCCCGAAGAGACGAAGGCGGGCCGTAAGATTTCCGGCGCACGGCTCACGCGGCTCAAAGAAGCCGTCCAGACACTAGCAGAGATTATCCTAGAGGCCGAACCCGCAAGCGCCGCAGACGTTGAAGGCGCAGCCGAAGAAGTCGCGGAGGCCGCCGGGAAATCGGCCGCACTCACCCCAGAAAACTACGACGCCTTTGTAAAAATGATCGCCGCGCAGCTCCGCGCTGCGTAACCCACACCCAAACATTCCACGCAACACAACCACGGAATACAACCCACCTATGAGGTGATTTCACTTGGCAGAGAACGAAAAGACCCCCACGGCCGAGGAGCCGAAGGTTGAGGTCAAAGAATCGACCGACCTCAACGAGCTCGTCGTCAAGGCCGTCGCCGACGCGAAGGCGTTGGTAGACCAGGAAAAAGAAGAAAAGCGACAAGTAGATCCCGTCATGCAGGACGCCATTAACCGCGCCGTTGCGGACATCATGGCGAAGCAGAAGGACGCCCAGGAAGAAAAGGCCGACGCGGAAGTCAAGAAGGTTGACAGCGCGGCCAAGCCCGAACACAAGGGCATCTTCACCGAGAACAAGGCGGGCGGCTTCCAGCTCAGCTACAAGGCCATGCTCGACCGGCCAGCATGGGACGAGAAGAGCCTGCGGATTCAGGAGCTCAACGATGATGTGTACCTGATGTCACTGTTGCTCGGGAAATCCCCGGATCAATTTACCTCGGCCGCTGGCGTCGCGATGGCGCAGGAACTCAAGGGCCTTACCGGAATGGAACTCAAGGGCGATGGCCCGCTCTATTCCACCCTTGCCGGTTCCGGTGATGAATGGGTGCCGACCGGGTGGTCAAACCAGATCTTCAAGACGATGGAACTGTTCGGCAAAGTCGAGCCCATGTTCAAGAACATTGACATGCCGCGCGACCCGTTTAAGATCCCCGTCCAAACCTCGCGAGCGACCGCCTTTATTCACTCGGAGCCGACCGCTAATGCCCCGTCGAAGTACACCGCATCGGCGATGGCAACGGACGATATGACCCTCACCACCACGCTGCTTGCTGCGCGTACCGTCTACTCGGACATCTACGACGAAGACGGTATTGCCGCGCAGCTTCCGTGGGTCAAGGCCGATCTTGCCAAGGCGCTCCAGTACGGCAAAGAGCGGGCCATTCTTGACGGCGACGACAACGGCACCCACCAGGATACCGGAGACGCCCCCGTGAGCCCCGACGTTCGGGTTGCGTGGGACGGGCTACGGTTCTTCGCGCTTGCCGTAGAGAACTCCGCCGGAACCGCGACGAAGACCCCCGCGACAAAGGCCGCATTTTCCGCAACGCTGGCGAACATCGTCCGCGGGAAAATGGGCAAATACGCCGCGAATCCGAAGGATCTTGCGTGGTTCATGGGTCCGCAGACGTGGATTCAGGCCATGCGGGATACGACCGTGCAGACGGCCGACAAGTACCCGCGACCGACGAACGTTTCCGGGGAACTCGGAAACCACGGCGGAATCGCGATTATCGTTAGCGAGCTAGTAAGAGAAGACCTGAACGCGAGCGGGGTCTACGACGGAAGCACCACGGACTACAGTTGTCCGCTCCTTGTCAACCACCGGGAATTCGTTGTAGGCAAGCGGCGCGACATCAAGGTTGACTCCTACCCGATCAAGGCCACGGATTCGTCCGAGGTTTGGGCGACTTGCCGGTCAACCTTCATGCCGCTGGAAGAGACGATCAAGGACGTGTCCGGCTCCGGCACGAGCGCCCACGGCGTTACGCCGATCGGCTGTCTGTACTACGTCGATTCCACGACCACGGCATAAACTAAAACACCAATCCCCCAAGGGGTGAAAATAGATGACCCTTCAAAGCATTAGCACCGCAGCCAAGAAGGCCGGGCCCGGATTCGACGACGCCCTGTCTGGCGCTGCGGACATCAAGTCTGTGATTACTGAGTTGCAGGGCTACAAGATTGCAGTTGTAGATACCTGCCCCGGTACAGGCGATTGTTCCGCCATCACCGGGATGACGGCCGCCGATACGATCAAGTCAGTCTTGAAGTACAAGGCGAATGATTCCATATCGGACGTCACGTCGCATTATACGGCCGCCGCAGGTGGAATGACCTGTGGGTCTAAGGCCGACAGTGACGGCACCGACCTGGTTGTACTTTGGGTCGATGCAAGCGGCGCATAGTTCGGATGGGGGCGGGGCTTCGGCTCCGCCCCCACGCACCACGGAGGGGCAGTGAAGCTTAGCTGTTGCATGATCCTGAAAGACGAAGGAATGACCGTCGAGGGGACAATCAATTCGGCAAGGTCCGTGGTCGATGAATTCGTGGTCGGCATTGATTCTTCAACTGTTGACGATACCGAAAACATAGTGCGTTCATCGGTCAGAGACGTGCCCCTTGACCTTTACCGTTTTGACTGGACCGGGGATTTTTCCGGGGCGCGCAACGCCGGAATTGAGCGGGCGTCTGGCGACTGGATTCTCATACTAGACGGGCATGAGTACTTGCGCAAAGAGGGCGCGGCGGCGATTCGCCCGGCACTTGAGCGGGTCGCCGACCGCTTCGACCAAATCCACGCCAGGCTTTACCACCGGCCGGACGAATACGGCAACCCCGGCGACTTCAGCTCCCAGGCCCGCTTGATTCGCAAGGCGTCTGGGTTGCGGTACAAGCACGCACAGCACAACCAAATCCCGATGGGCGATGCCGAACGCCCTCGCGCTATCGCGTCGGCGGATATCATCATCGAGCACTTGCAGCCCGAGAGTCGAAAACTCGCAAGGCAAAAACAGAACCAGGAGAATCGGCCGGACTACTTCAGGGCCATTATCGACAAAGATCCAGAGCATTGGTGGGCGCGCTACTATCTGGGGGTCGCCTTAGAAGATGAGGGCGATGATAGCGGGGCATTCGAGCAGTGGCATACGATCGTGCACAACGCTCCGCCGACCGCCCCGCGGTGGCTTACGGCGATGTTCAATGTCGTCGAGCAACTACTGAAGCGCGGGGAATTCAAGGAAGCGGCGGAAACCTGTCGCCTCGCATTCCCGACCTACATTGACCGCCGGGAGCCGTGGATCTTGCTTGGCAACGCGGAGAAGTGCCGCGGGAACGCGGGGGAGGCCATTCGGTATCTCAATATCGCTGCGCACATGCCGGAGCCGCACCTATCACACATGACCCTAAGCGGCCCGGCCTATAGCTGGCAACCGTTCAAGGAGCTGGCCGAAGCCTATACAATGGCAGGGAATCTTGGGGCCGCGCGAGCGTGCGCGGAGCGGGCGCTTGAGTTCCGGCCGGGAGACGAACTTCTAAGGTCTGTCGCCGACAACCTTGCCAAGTCTATCGGAGAGCGGATCAAGGGCCGACGGCCGAAGGTCATTTACCTGGTCGATAAGTTCGGCTCATTCACCAAGGAAATCGAAGCCCACCTGCAAGAAACAAACCGCGTGCTACGGGACACGAAGTATTCCGGCCCCCCGGCAGAGCACGCCGATGTTGTGTTCGCCGAATGGTGCGACCACAACGCAATCGCCGCCAGCCGGAACGATCAAATCAGGCGGCTTGTGATTCGGATGCACGGCTATGAGATGTTCG
>CAZJRB010000213.1:0-3680 GCA_964547995.1 uncultured Planctomycetaceae bacterium
CGTTGATGCCGGTCACGCTGAGCAGCAGCACATACGGCGTTTTTGCGAGAAAACCGTAAGCGCGCCAGGAAGCGCATCTTGACGGGCATGGTCTACTGGTTGGTGTGATGTTGTTTATTCTTCACGCGAATTTTGGAGACCATGTTATGGCGAAGCGAGCAAAGAAGCGGGAGACGGAGAGGGCCAGCTATTGGCGAAGGATAATCCGACGCCAGAAGGCAAGCGGCCAGTCGGTACGGGCATTTTGTCTGTCGGAAGGCGTGAAGGAATCCGCCTATTATCATTGGCGGCGGGAACTCGTAAGACGCGACGCCAAGTCGCCGGCGCCGAATCTGAATTCCGCCAACCCGACGACATTCATGCCTGTTCAACTGCTTGATGACCGCAACGGCGCCGCGCCGGTCGAAATCGTTACGGGCAATGGATATGTAATCCGCGTCAGCGAAACGGCAACGACTGATCACGTGCGGCGAGTGTTGCGGGCCGTAGGCGAACCGGACTGAGGACCGTACCGATGCTCACGGTACCGCGGCAAGTCAAGATCTTTGTCGCTCTGCAGCCAACCGACATGCGGCGCGGCTTTCCAGGCCTCTCTGGGCAGATCCAAACGACCCTCGACCAGGATCCGCTCAGCGGCCACCTATTCCTGTTTCGGAACCGCCGCCGTGACCGCATCAAGCTGCTGTTCTGGGACGGCGACGGCTACGTAATTTATTACAAACAGCTTTCTCGCGGCACCTTCGAATTCCCGGTGCCGAGCGATCCCGATTCACCGACTGTCCAAATCCGTGCCAGCGAGTTGTCCATGCTCCTGGACGGCATCGAACTGAAGGGACGAAAGCGGCGCCCGCGATACGAACATTCCTGAAGCCGCCTTTCTGATTTCCGGTCAATCGTTTAGTCTGAAGACCTGCATGCGATCTTCAGTCTTCAGGAAACACTCCGATGGAAACGGGACACGTCGTTCGCTTTGCCTCGCAGAAGCGTCCGTTCTTGGTCGAGGCCGCACCGTGCCTTGATTTGGACTGTTCTTGCTCCATCACGGTGCTGACGTTGTCGGAGCTGGTTCCCCCGGAATCTGCGCCGCGCGACCGCCTGCAGTTCACGTTGCGGGTGTGCCTGAGAACGTGGACCGAGCAGGATCCGCCGCCTCGCAGCCTGGAGGTGGATTCGCTGGCCCGCGAGTTCCTGGCTCGCTTCCCCACCAGGCGGATCGAGGAGTTGGCAGAAGATTTTGAGCAAGCGAGGGCAATTGCAAGGCGGGTTAAGACTTTGTCGCTGTCCGGCCCGCGCGACGAACTGGTGACGTATTCCAGCCTGAACGATGCAAGGGGCGGCGTCCGCGAGGGCGTCACGGAGCACAGTTTCTTCTTCGTGTTTGAGGGCCGCGAGTTTCTGGTCGAGGACCACTACTGTGCGAATCCGGACTGCGACTGCCGACAAGTGCATCTGGAGTTCTGGGAGTACGTTCACAAAGTCCATCCGGAACGCCGCATCAACGTCGATCAGCGACTCATGGCCACTTTCACGCTCGCAGGGAAACTGGTGGAGACACGGTTTAGCCAAGAGTCTGCTTCGACGACCAAGCATCTGCTGCGAGCCTGGGTTCGTCGCGGCAGCGTTCACTTCCGGGAATATGCTCGGCGCTATGAACTCATCAAGGCCGTTGGTGCGAGCAGCTTTCCGGCAACTTCCAAGCCCCACGCCCCTGCGGTCATCGACAACAAGGAGACACGGCCGGCCAAGCACGAGTTGACTTCCAAACAGCGAGTACGGCGCAACGACCCGTGTCCTTGCGGCAGCGGTTTGAAGTTCAAGCGATGTTGCGCGCGGCGTTCCGCCACCGTCGATTGAACCGGCGCGAAAAATAGTTGCCTGTTTTTTACAGAACCTCTTTCGCGATCTTCGAGGATTTGTTATACTTATCGGCGTTCAAGGAACATCGGTTGCCGCAGGATGCAATTCATGTCGACGGACAACGACTCACGCCCGACTTCTCTCCCGGAAGACGTCGCTTCTTGCCATGCGATTGTCGAGGGCCTGTTGGAATCGTTGGCCGAAAAAGACCAGCGTATCCATCAGTTGGAAGAGATGGTCAAGGCGTTGATTGAGGCCCGGTATCGGCCCAAGAGCGAGCGTTACGATCCCGATCAGCAGTTGCTCTTCGAAATCAAGGACGAGGAGAGTTCCCCGATCGCCGAGCCGCCGGATACGGAGGATACGTCCCCGAAGCGACGCGGAGGCGGTGGACGTCGCCGGCTTGATCCGAATGCCCGACGCGTGCAGCGGATTCACCGTTTGCGAGACGATCAGAAGCGTTGCCCCAAGTGTGGCGCCGTCCTGACAATCGCATTGGTCGAAGGCAAGCTCTGCTGGGCCTATCAGCCGGCGGAGATTTTTGGCATTCAACACATGCTTGAGAAGGGTTTTTGCAACTGTTGCCACGAACATGTCGTGGTGGCCGACAGTCCGCCGTCGATGATTGAAAAGGGAGCGGCTGACGCCAGCCTGCTTTCCCACTTGACGACCAGCAAGCAAGGCGACCATTTGCCTTTGTATCGTTACGAAGAGGTGAGCCTGCGCAACGGGTGGTGGATTCCTCGGAGTACGCAAGCGGGCTGGCTGCGGCAGACGGCCATTACGGCGGTGATTCTCTACGCGTGGATGGCCAGCCGGATTCTGCAAGGGAAGTTGATTGGCACAGATGCGACCGGTGTTGCGGTTTTGGAGCCGGGGGCCGGCCAGGTTCGCAAGGGAACCGTTTGGACGTATTGTGGGCAGTCGGAGGTCTGCCCCTATTTGATTTACGACTACTGGCCGACAGGCGAAGGGGAAGCGCCTCAGCGATTTCTTCAAGGCTACGAGGGTTATCTCCAAGCGGATGCAGCCAGCGTTTTTGATCAACTTTACCTTCAGGGGCCGGTGTTGGAGGTCGCCTGCGGGGCGCACATGCGTCGCTACTTTTACAAGGCCCGTGACTCGGCGGCGCTGGAGGCACATCGTGCGCTGGTCTACTTCCGCCATCTCTATATGCTGGAACGGGAACTGGCCGACGTCTCCGACGACGATCGCCGCACCGTGAGACAGCAACGGGCGTTGCCGATCCTCGACGAGTTTAAGGCTTGGCTCGATGCCCTGGCGCCCACGGTGGTTCCGAAGACAGAAATCGCCACCGCCGTTGGCTATGCACTCAATCAGTGGGAGGCGTTCATTCGCTATTGCGATGAAGGCTGGCTGAAGATCGACAACACGCGCAGCGAACGGGCGTTGCGTCCGATCGCCATTGGCCGGTCCAACTGGATGTTCTTCGGCAGCGACGGCGGCGGTCATACCGGCGCAATTCTGTATTCGCTGGTCGCATCGAGCAAGGCCAATCGAGTCCATCCGTATCACTATCTGAAGGATGTCTATGAACGGTTGCCGGCGGTCCGCGAACACGCTTCGCTGCTGCCTCTGCTTCAGGAGGCCTGCACGGCGGTTCGCCTCAGCAACGGGACACATCCGAAACCGGCAACGCTGCGATCGGCACTCGACTGCCTGCGCGTGCTGAAGGACCGTCCGCGTCCGCTGATCGAGGTGATGCGAGATTCGTCGCGGCTCGCCCCGGCCATTGTGGATGAGTTGACTTCACTGCTCCCGGATCACTGGCACGACGCTCATCCGGAGTGCCATCTCGAAAT
>CAZJRB010000214.1:0-3563 GCA_964547995.1 uncultured Planctomycetaceae bacterium
AAGTCAACGCAATCGTTACACTTCATCAGTCCAAACACTCCAACCGGCAGATAGCGAAGCTGCTGGGCGTCAACCGCGAGACGGTTGGCAAGTATGTCAACGGGCTGAAGGCCCAAAACCGGCCAAACGCGCCCACCGGGTCGGAACTGGCCAGCGGTGGCGGCGGGCCACCGCCCGCGACGGAAAGCCCGCCGACCAAGGAGAACCAACCGGCGACCGGGCCGGATAGCGACTGCGAACCGTTTCGCCAACTGATCCTCGAAAAGATCGAGCAAGGTCTTTCGGCGGTGCGGATTCATCAGGATCTTTGTGAAGAACCGGGATTCTCGGCGAGCTACTACAGCGTCCGCCGTTTCGTGGGGCGGCTGAAGCAGACCTCGGAGCTGCCCTTCCGCCGCTTGGAGACCTTGCCGGGCGAGGAAGCCCAGGTCGATTTCGGTACAGCCGCGCCGGTCGAAACTCCCCAGGGCAAGCGACGGCGGCCGTGGGTCTTTCGCATCGTACTCAGCCACAGCCGCAAGGGTTACAGCGAGGCCGTCTATCGCCAAAGCACCGAATCGTTCATCCAATGTTTGGAGAACGCATTGCGATATTTCGGCGGCGTGCCGAAGTGCCTGGTGATCGACAATCTCAAGGCCGCAGTCAAGCGGGCCGACTGGTACGATCCCGAACTTCACCCGAAGCTACAGTCGTTTGCCGCCCATTACGGCACGGTGTTCCTGCCCACGAAGCCATACACGCCCCGTCACAAGGGCAAGGTCGAGAGTGGCGTGGACTACGTCAAGGAGAACGCGCTGAAAGGCCGCGTCTTCAAGAGTCTTGCCGAGCAGAACGACTTCCTCTTGCATTGGGAATCGCACGTGGCCGACACGCGGATTCACGGCACCACCAAGCGGCAGGTGGGCAAGCTGTTCGCCGACGTGGAGTACGAAACGTTGTTGCCGTTGCCCGCGGAGCGGTTCCCGTTCTTCAACGAAGGCCGCCGAAGCGTGCATCGCGACGGCCACGTGGAGGTGGCCAAGGCCTATTACAGCGCCCCACCGGAGTACGTCGCGCGTCGCGTGTGGGTGCGTTGGGACGGCCGACTGGTGCGGCTGTTCAACGACCGTTGGGAGCAGATCGCCCTTCATGCTCGAACGGAGCCGGGCTACTTCCGCACGGCCACGGAGCACATCCCCAAGGAGAAGTTCTCGGCCGTGGAACGCGGCACCGATAGCCTGCTTGGCCAGTTGGCCCTGGTCGGTCCGCACGTGCGTCAGTGGGCCGAGGCCATGACGCAGGCCAGGGGCGTCGAGGGAGTTCGCGTGTTGGTCGGCTTGAAGACCTTAACGCGGACCAATGACGCAGAAGCCCTGGAAAACGCCTGTAAAATCGCTCTTTCCCACGGTGCCTACCGCTTGCGAAGCATTCGCACGCTGTTGAAACGGTCGGCATCCGAGCAGCGGCAGTTCGAGTTCATCGAAGAGCATCCGATTATCCGTCCCCTGAGCGATTACTCGCTCGAATCTCTACATCAATTCCGAAAGGAGCGCTAAAATGGTAAACGCCCCGTTGTCCGACTCCCTGAAAAAGCTGCGGCTTAGCGGTCTGGCCGAATCGCTCGACGTGCGGCTTCAGGAAGCCACCGCCAATCGGCTGGATCACCTTGAGTTTCTGGAGCTGATCTTGCAGGACGAACTGGCGGTGCGCCAACAGCGGCTTATCGCCCGGCGTACCAAGGCCGCCTCGTTCCGCGATCAGAAGACTCTGGAAGACTTCGACTGGGACTTCAACCGTTCGATCAAGCGAAAACCGATATTCGACCTGGCCGCCGGCGGCTTCGTTCGCCAGCCGAGAGACGTGCTGCTGGTCGGCCCGCCGGGAACCGGCAAAAGCCATTTGGCCCAAGCCATCGGGCTGAATCTGATCCACGCCGGTTACACCGTGCTGTACCGCTCGATCTTCGATGCCGTGCGAGACTTCCTTCACGACGAAGCCTTCGACGGCCACGACAAGATCATGGCCAAGTATCTGAAGCCGGATCTGCTGATCCTCGACGACATGGGCATGAAGCATCTGCCCAAGCGGAGCGGCGAGTATCTGTTCGAGATAATCATGCGTCGCCACGAACTTCGCGCCATGATGATGACCAGCAATCGGCCCATCGAAGACTGGGGCAAGCTGATCGGCGACGTGCCCGCCGCCACGGCCATCCTCGACCGCTTCCTGCAAAACGCCGAGGTTATCGAGGTCAAAGGCAAGAGCTATCGGATGCGGCGTCAAACGACGGCCGAAAAAGCAACCGCCGAGAAGGCCAAGGCCAAACGCACTTGAGTTCCCGCGTCGTTCGGTCTGTTGCGGCCGGAGCGAAAGGCGCACGTTATCGAAGGCAGGTTTTTTAAGGTATGGCAGGGCAAAAGAATGATCGACGAGAAAAGAGACTCGGAACGTTACGGAAAGTTCCGCAAATCAAAGAAGGCCCGGGGCGTTATGTTACCCCAGGCCTCCGCGGGTTCATTCTCCCGCCCTGGCCCGGCTATCCCTTGTTGGGTTGCCCCTCGGCAGAGCCCAACTCCGTTTCACCGGGCATGTTCGATTGTACCAATAATCCGCGATCACCAAAGCCGTCTTTCGAGCAACCAATTTCAAAACCAGCCAAACGCGCCCACCGGGTATAGCGGTTCCATGGCTGTCGATCCTCGGCCGTCACAAACCGCAACACACGTCGGAAAGCCCCCCATCTCACGCAAGAAAGCCGACAAAACCGTTTCAAAAAGCCCCCTCTTGCCAAGGACCGGAAAAGAGCAGATAACCAATAGGAGAAATCCGTTCACCTGTCGATTTTAACGCGCCCATAAGTGGCTGGTTTTAACGCGCCCGATGACACGCATGATGTTTCGTTTGATGAATTGTTTGGCGATCTTGGTTGCGTTGGCAAGCACGGCACAAGCCGTGGAAAGCGAGACCGTTATTCACGAGATCGGATTCACTGATCGGCTAGTTGCTCACATCAACGAGGGCGAGCAGACGTGGCCCTACGGAGGAATTGCGGTCGACAGTGCAGGCAACATCTTTTCGACGGCAGGCAGTGCCGGTAGTAACGGAGTCGTGAGAATCGCTACCGACGGGAGCGTCGAAACCTTTGCCACGCTGCCAAGTGGCACTCCACTTGGGCTGGAACTAGTTGGGACAATGCTTTATGCCAGCACGAACCTGGGTGATATTTTCAGGCTAGACACAACCCATTCTTCGCCAGCGCCGATGCTGTGGGCGTCCATCGGTGAAGAAGATGCCATGGATCTTGCGACCACGCATTCCTTTCCGGGCAAGCTCATGGTGGCCGGAGAAACCAATGTATACGCCGTGGATCTCGACACAGGCGCGAGTTCCGCCGTATTGCCAGCGCGCACCGGCGGGTTGGCTTTCTCGGCTCTGGCTGGGGGCGGAGGAGGATGCCAATGTCAATGTTGCTGATGGTGATGGTGACCACAGCAAGGGTCATTAGCTGGAAAAAGCTACTGGCAAGTGCCAGGAGGCTGCTAATGTCAAAGTCGTTGATGGTGACCACAGCAAGGACCATCAGC
>CAZJRB010000215.1:0-3394 GCA_964547995.1 uncultured Planctomycetaceae bacterium
GCCCCCTTGGGGGGCCTTCCTAAAGCCTCCCGCTACGCGGGAGGATATTTACTTCCCCTTTATTTCCCCCGGGCGAACTCGTCGAATTGGAGTTTTAGCGTGCTTTCGACGCGAGTCCATCCATGGCGGAGGCGGATGAACTTGTTGACGGAGTAGGCGTCGGCCAGCGTGGCAATTAGCGACGCGATTCATGCAAGACCGACCGAAACACGCCAGGGTGACAGGTTCTTCATTGCGCATTTCAACACTCTATTACTCGATGCAGATTCCTTTGCCGTCGAACGACACGTGTTGGCGTCCGACCTGCGCTTGAATGTTCAATCCCGTGCCTGATGCTTCGACCTTCGGGGCCTCGCCCTTTTGCACGGTCATAAGGACGAAGAAATCGCGTCCGCCGGTGGCGGTCAGCCGGCCGCCATTGGCAGCGAGATTCACACCGGCCGGGACCAGAAAGGTACCGCGGAGCGACGTCTTGTCCTTGCTGGAGATGGTGAATGAATTCCCTTCAACCGTAAGGGCTCCGCCGGTGTGCATCTGCCAGACCGGATCGCCGCTGGGGAACTTCCCTCCCGGCTCCAGTCCGATACGATCAACCACAGCCACCAATGCCTCGGCACCGCCGGCGCCGCTGTAGTCCACCGCGAAGCTCCGCAGGCCGCGGATGCCCCAGTCCAGATAGCGGTTCTTCACCAACTTGGCACCCTGGGGTGCTTCCGACAGGATATCGCTGGCCGAACCGCCTTTCCCGTCTGGCCTGGCGAGATAGAGATCACTGGTGTCGAAGGTCACCGCACCGCCGTTTGGCCGCGGTTCCCAGTCAGCGATCCGTGCACCAAGCCATCCGTTGGTGCCGGGAATCGCTACGACGTTCTCAACGTCCTGCCCACCATCCTTGTTGCCACCGCCCTTGACCGCCCACATCGTTCCCAAGCCAAACAGCCGGAAGCTTGCGCCGTCGGCATACGACCATCCACCGCCGGTCGGCTCACTTTTGCCGTAGATACAGGCAACGAAGTCGTCCCCGTCCTGCCAGCGATTGCGAAACTGGCAGAACCCTTTTTCTTCGTCACGCAGAGCCCGTGGAAACACTTCTCCCGGGTTGCTCGCACGGACGCCGAAAGGATAATGCATTAGCGCGTACGCCGCCTGGTGTGGCTCGTAGATTCCAAAGGTCTTGTCTCCCTGGAGTCCCCAGAGTCGGTCGAAGACCCATTTGCAGGCCGGCATCAAGTCTTCGGGTACCAGGGCAAAGCCGAGAACGAAATCGCCGCTGCGATAGAGGTCATTGCTCCATGAGCCGCCGGGGCCATACCAAGGATGTACGGGACGGCCGTCCCAGTTCTGCAAGCGGGCGGCCCACAGGGGCACGTACCAACCACAACCCTCACGCGAGCCGCCGAATTTCTCTCCCATTGCCGTGCGCCAAGCCACCTCGAAGGGCAATGTGCCCACCGTGTGTGCGTACCGGCTGTAGCCTTCCCCCTCATTGTACCAGCCGCGGGAGCCGACGGCGTATTCGGTGTGGCGCCGCATCCGCCATTGCGACATTGCCAGCAGGCGCGGAATCGAGGGCATGTCTTTCCCGCGAGCGATCCATTCCTCCCGCCCGCGTTGCCAGTCGGCCAATTCCCGCTCGTAGCGCGCGGCGGCCTGCCTGGCGTGATCTTCCGAGGTCCCGACGAAACGCGGTATGGTCCAGATTCTCCCCCACGGTTCAGTCGACCCCACCCGGACCTGAAGCAAGAACGGGTATCTGCCGGCACGGAGCTTCACGAAGCCGTTCGGCGGCAGCGTTTTGCCGGCCAGCACCGCCCGGGTCGTGCTGTGGTTGCAGACGTATTGCAGCAACCGGGGCCAGTCGTTCTCGATGATGGTGTAGTAGAAGACCGTGCTATGGTAATTGCGATTGATCGGTAGGACGAGGTCCAGGGCATCCATGTGGTCGGTGTACTTCGAATTCCAAATGCCCTTCGATTCGTCGAGCGGCTCGAAGATGACAGTCTTTCCCTCGGCTGTAACCCTCGTGCCGACCTCGGGTCGGGCCTTCTCCCGGCCACCCAGTCCGGAAAGGAACTCGCGATCCGTGTCTCCAGGCTTCAGCGGCCCAGCGAAGAGCCATTTGACGGGCATCTTGCCGGGTACAAGCTTCACGACCGGCACACCTTTGCCCGGCTCGTAATCTTGCGGCGGATCAATGGGGACTTCCAGATTGGCGGTGGGGGGCATAGGCTTGGGGAAGTACTCGCCCGGTTCACCCAACAGCGCCATTGCCACCACGCCACCGCCGCCTTGGCAGATGGCCACATGGTTGCTGGGATAGTTGTCGTTGTACTCCTCGCGCCCGAAGCCCTCGATCAAGTCGCTCGCTTTCCATTCCAACTGGGCAGCGACCTTGCTGCGGAACTCCTCGGGCCAGGCGTCGTAGCAGAAATCGAATGCCAAGGCGACACCTACAGCAGTGGGCACGCGCAGATGACGTTCCCGTTCTTGACCACGGTGCCAGGGATTCGCTCCGTCGTAGCCAGAGCCGAAGATGAGTCGGGCGACAATCGCCTGAGCCTTGCGTGCTTCGGCCGGATCACCATTAAGCAGGTAGAGAAGCCCGTGGCCCGCCGCATGGTATCCGGCATTGTAGTTGTCAAGCGATTGGTCCAGCAGTTCCCGCAATCGCGCAAGGATTACCTTACCTTCCGAAGTACCCGCGTTTTGCCGCAATCTCGCGATCTCGGTCTTGCGAAACACCAGACGCGGATGCTCCCGCGACACAGCCGGCAGGACACCATCCAGGGGAATCGAGAATGGCGGCTGAAGTTGACCGTTCGCTTTGCCTTGCACAGGCTTGCTGTCGCACGAGCCAGTGAACGTGCCTTCGAATTCGTCGCCTCGGCGTGTGATGTTGACTGAGTATTCCGCGGTAACCCCACCAGTGCCCCAGATATCCCGGGGAATCTTCACGCGCACCCGAATCCGGATACGCCCGCCCGATTCCTCAAATGACTCAATGCGCCCTTCTACCTCAGACTTGTTGTATGCAGTCCGAATGCCATAGCGCGGGTGGAAGAACACAGAAGTACCCCATACTTCCGGTGCCGGTTGCTCGTCGTGCATGACGAACACAAGTTCAATGTCGTCCCTGGCTGGCTGTCCAGACTTCGTGACATACTCAATCGCGTCATCCAGAACCAGCACTATCTCGTCACATTTGACATTCTGTGCGGCCCCCCCCCAGACCGGTCAAGAACAGCGACAACGCCGCAATCAGACGCTTCATGTACGGCCTCCGTTTCGTTGGGTGGTCAAAGTTGTGAGCATAAGCCACTTTGAGAGGAAACGGGAGAGGAAAAGCACTGTCATGGCCGAATTTGCTTTTTTAGATGGGCGCGTACATTGATCG
>CAZJRB010000216.1:0-3299 GCA_964547995.1 uncultured Planctomycetaceae bacterium
CAGAAACGACTGCTCGGCCTGGAAAACAGTGAGGAGAACCGCGCCGCGATCTTCGAAACCTGTCGCAAGCTGATGGATGCGCCGAACGAATACGCGGAGGCGCGGTTCGAGGCCGAGATGCTGCTCTCGGAACGCGACCTGGCGGCAGCGGAGGCCACCGTGGAGGAAAGGGCGAAGGCGCTCGAGAAGATCCTCGCGCGATACCGCGGGACGCCGGCTGAACCGCGGAGCCTGATGATTGCCTCGCTTATTGCCGCCAAGCTTCAGGCGTTCGACCTGGAGAAAGCCCTCTTCAACACCATGAGGGAGCGTTTTCCCAGTGGCCACGATGTCATTCAGTGGCGTCGAAAACATGCCGGGCTCGGCAAGCTGGAAGTCATGTTCGCGGGCACCTATACCCGTGTGGACGGTGTTCCGGTGCATTTTCCGGTCGATCGGATGGGGCACCTGTGCATCATGGTGTTCTGGTCGCGGGAAACGCCGGGGTTCGAGCTCTACCTCAAGCAGGTCAAGGAGCTGGAGGTCCAGTACCCACACCGATTCGATGTCTTCAGCTTCAACCTGGACGAATTGCCGGACGCCGGGATGGCGACCCTACGCAAGCTGGAACTGGACTGGACAGTCATGCGTCTGCCGGGCGGGAGAAACCATCCGGCATTCCGTAGCTATGCACAGAAGGATCCGGTCGGCATCTTCGTCAATGCGTACGGACGCGCCCTGCTGACGCCGAAGGCGAAGCTCGAAGAAGAGTTCACGCTCCCCGCCGAGCGGATCAACAATGAACGCTACCTGGCGCAACTGCAGTCGCTGTTTATTGGTGACTTTCTGGTAGGAGTGGGGAAGGAACGCGCAACGCCCAACGCCCAACAACCCTCCGTTGCCAAGGCTATGGAGGGCAGGCCAACATCCAAGGCAGAAGCCATCCAGGCATGTTTCAGGCCGCCACCTTTCAGGTATCGATTGAAAAGGGAGGAGGCGCTGGCGAATTATCAAAAGGCGGCGAAGCTTTGCGCTGCGGCCATCAAAGAGAATACCAAGGGGACGGATCTCTGGATCGTGCGCAACCACAGGATCATTGCCCTGCTGGGTTTGTGGAATCTGGCCGGCGAGCCGAAGTACCTGGCCGAAGCGGTTAAGGAGGCAAAGGCCGTACTTGCCATGAAGTTGCCGTCCGGTGCGGATGTGGTCGCGCGGTTCTGTCTGGCGAAGGATCAGCTTCGCTCGAGTGAGGCGGCGAAAACGGAGTCGGTTGTGTCCGGCTTCCTGGCCGAATGCGGCGGAACCAACGCGCCCGCGCCGGCTGTTGCGGCGGCGGCCATCCTGGCACTGGATGCCAACGCCCGCGATCTGTACGAACGCTACCGCGCCAAACTCCTCGCCCTTCCGGACGGCGATAATCCCATGCTGTGGCCAGTGACCGCGTTTCTGCGCGACCGGGTCCATACATATGACGTGTTGCGGGCCAACTACATCTGGCGGATGAGTCTTCGCGAACGCACGTCGATGCGGATCCACATCATCAATCTCGGGGGCGCTCCGACGTCAAACCGCCTGCCGACGATCACACTCAAGACCCTCCACGGCGACACGCTGACTCTCCCTCAGGAGACGAATGGCAAGTTGACCCTGCTGGTCTTTGTCGAGCCGTCCGCTGAACCCAATGCGGAGTTCCCCATAGATGCCGACGGGGAAGGTAATGACAAGAAGGGCCCGCAACATAGTTTTCTCAAATACGCGTGCGACCTGGCCGACAGGCATGTCAATAAAGACGTCGTCACGATCGCGGCCTTTTTGTCCGACGACGCGGAACGCATCGATGCCCTGATGAAAACAAGGGAACTGACCTGCCAGGCCGCCATCGTGCCGGGCAGCCTCGCGAACCCGATGGTGCGCCGACTGGGCGTTCTTTCGGCGGATCGTATCCCAAACGTCTTCCTGCTCCGCCGCGACGGCACCGTCGCCTGGCGCGCATCCGGACTCCCGTACGCCGACGGCGAGGAATGGGTAGACTTGCTCGCCGCGAAAGTCCAGATCGAGGTGTGCGAGGTGGAACATGCTTTCAAGGCGCTCGAACAGGGCGATTTCAAGAAAGCCGCACGTGTCTTCGGCGGGCCTTATCTACCGTGGGCCCCCGATCGCTTCGGCTGGCGACCGCCCAGGTATCATGGACAGGCGCTGGCCCACATGGGCCTGAAGGATTGGGATGCCGCACTCGAGTCCATTGATAAGGCGATTGACGCAAAAAGCTTGCAGTACTTCCAGGGTAGAAGAAACAAAAACCCGGCCTATTGGCGAAAGGAAGCAGCCACGGTTACGGTCAACCAGCCGGACGACATTCTTGTGGAACTATGGGCTACCAAAGCCGTTATCCTGGATAAGCTCGGACGCAAGGAAGAGGCGGCCCAAATGCGCAAACGAGCAGCAGAACCGGCCAAACCCGATCCTCCAAGCGTTTACAAGTTATTCCACGAGAGGTTGAAGAACTGGAGAGTGAGCAAGAAGAAGGGGTTGGAGAAACCTTGAAGACACGAATACTTGTTGGCGTTATGTTGTGCTGCTGCCTGTGTGCATCGGTATAGTTGTCCCTACTAAAAAACCTATCCGAGGGGAACGAGACGAGCCAAAGGGCGGGTAGGAAGTGTATTTGAGATGGCACGAACGAACACGAAAACCGGTTGGCCAGCATGAAGAAACGCGGTTTTTGCACATCGGCGCATGCAGCTACCGTCGCACCCAAAGGCAAACCAGTTTCAACCGTCACGCAGCACGCCGCGTGTACCGATGGTGCAAGCCGCCAACGCGGCCCCGACCTCACCCCACCATCGCCGGAAACAGCAACACCGTCTCAGCATCCTGCCCCGGAAACAAGTGCCCGTACGTATCCATCGTCAGCGTAATCGTCGAGTGCCGCATGATCGACTGCACGGCCTTGGGATGGGCGCCCGCCAGGGCGAACCAGGCGCCGCAGGTGTGACGTAGGCAGTGGAAGTCCAGGATCTCGCCCTCATGGTTCGGGTTGGCCAGGAAGTCGCTTTGCTGCCGGCGAGTGCGTTCCTTGCCTCGGGCCTTGGCGAGCCAGGCCTTGCGAGCGGCCGCCACGTCGGCACGCAGCATCTTGGCCATCTCGAAGGGGTGTGGTAGGCCAAACACCGGCCCTTCGGACGGGCGCCCAGCGAGATACTGCTTCAAGCCCTCGGCAACTTCCGGCCGGATGTACTGCTTCGCATCCTTCTTGTTCTTCGTCGAACCGGCCTTGCATGTGATGTACGGGTGCTCGACGTCCAGGAACAACCGGCCAC
>CAZJRB010000217.1:0-3216 GCA_964547995.1 uncultured Planctomycetaceae bacterium
GCCGCATTTTCAGAAATAGCAAAATCGCCCTAAAAAGTGCAAAACTCGAACTAAGGTCCCGATTTTCCCAAATGACGTAAGGGGCGGTCGATAAATAACTTTCCGATTTGGATTGAAAGTAGGGGGCACCCGCCCCGGCACTTGGTTCGTTCGGTTACGAGCCGGGGGCAGGTGCCCCCTTCTTTGTTCTTGAATCCGGGAAGTTATTTATCGGCCGCCCCTAAGTCTTTACAGGGTAAGACGGACGGGTTTTTTGGGAAGAGCAGCATTGGGAAGGGAAAGTGAGTCTAATGAAGCATGCCACCAGACCAACATGGATTGTGCTGTTCCTGCTATCCATCGCGATCCCAATTGCACAAGCGGCGGGACAGATGAACATCGGCGACCGCGAGGTCCACGGTGGACTGATCGTGGTCCTGGACCCCTCGGACGAAAGTCAGCTCGCAGATCTGCAGGCGCAGGGCCCGTTTCTTGTGCATGGGCTGGTACGTGAGAGGAAAACGGTCACTATCCTGCGGAAGAAGCTTGTGGATGTGGGCAGGTCGAGCCGCGTGACGGTCGACCTCTGGGACGGCAGGAAGATTCCGCTTGTCGACAGTACGGCTAACGTCATTGTGTCGCGCGGCAAGGGCATCAGCGATGAGATGAAACGTGTGCTGGCCCCTTACGGGATTGCCATGACGGAGAAAAAAGAGAAACTCTGGGAAAAACCGTGGCCTGCGGGCATGGACCAGTGGACACACTATCTCCATAGCCCGGACAATAACGCGGTGGCGCACGATACGGTGATCGGGCCACCACGCCATCTGCAGTGGCACGCCGGACCCAAGTGGAGTCGTCATCACGACCACATGTCGAGCATCAGCGCGATGGTCTCGGCAGGCGGAAAGGTTTTCTACATCCTGGACGAGGGGGCACGATCGTCGATTCTTCTGCCGCCGGTTTGGAAGCTGGTCGCGCGCGATGCCTTCAACGGTGTCGTTCTCTGGAAGCGGGACATCGGGAAGTGGAACGAGACGTTGTGGCCTTTGAAGAGCGGCCCGGCCAACCTGCCGCGCCGTCTCGCTGCCAGAGGGAACACGGTGTACGCGCCGCTGGGGTTCGATGTCCCCATCTCGGCGCTCGACGCCGGGACCGGGAAGGCCCTGCGCACGTACGAGAATACGAAGGGCGCCGAAGAGATCATTCTCATCGACGATATGCTTCTCGTGGTGGTCAATGATGCCGTATTGAGCGCCGACGTCGAAAACGTCGCCGTCGACGAAGGCGCGGGGTTTTTCTCCGACAGCCGGGTCACGAAGTATCCGTTCGGGCGCAAGCTGTGGTATCAAGTCCAATCCGACCAGTGGCTTAAGAGCAAGCGCACGATCCGGGCCTTCCGGGCCGACTCGGGCGAACCCGTTTGGAAGAAGGCGTCACGCGTGGTCCCGCTGACCCTGGCCGCAGACACCGATCGCGTTTACTTCCACGACGGCGAGAAGATCGTTGCGCTGCACCGAACCGACGGCCAAGATGTGTGGCAGACCGAGAACTTACCGATTCGGAGGATCGAATCGTGGTTCGCCCCGACGCTGGTCGTTCATCAGGACACGGTCCTCTTTGCCGGCGGCGAGGCAGTTCCGCACAGCTCGCAGGGCTGGCGAGGCGGCAGCGGCGTCGACGCCCTGACCGCCTTCGAGGCGGAGACCGGCAAGAAGCGGTGGACAGGCCAACACCCGTTTTGCGGCTACCAGTCTCCGGAAGATCTGATGGTTATCGATGGGCTGGTGTGGGCTGCGAATATAGCCAAGGGCGATGGCGACGGGGTGTTCCAAGGTCGCAACCTCCTTACAGGCAAGATAGAGAAGGAATTGGTGCCCACGCTCAAAGCGTACTGGTTCCACCATCGCTGCCATCGAGCAAAAGCAACGGATAAGTACTTCCTGACATCGCGTACGGGGATTGAGACAATCGACACGAAGACGGGCCAGTGGACCATCAACCATTGGGTCCGGGGCGGATGTTTGTATGGAATCATGCCGGCCAACGGCTTGATCTACACCCCACCCCACCCCTGTTCCTGCTACGGTCAGGCGAAGCTGTTCGGCTTCAACGCGCTGGCCGCGGAATCACCCAGCCGCAAGGTAAGCGAAGTCGCACAAAAGGCCGAACGCCTTGAGAAAGGCCCCGCATACGGCGAGCAGATTGCAGGCAAACTAGGCCCAACCGATTGGCCTACGTACCGCCGGGATGCGGCTCGCAGCGGTCATACTATGGCCCAACTGCCGACGGCGCTGAAGCAGCGGAAGTCCATACAGGTCGGATTGGGCTCGCGAACAACGCCGCCGGTGGCAGCGGACGGGGTCCTGCTCGTCGCCGCCATCGACGAGCACGTGGTCTACGCGTTCGATGCCGCATCGGGCCAACGACTCTGGGAGTAC
This sequence comes from uncultured Planctomycetaceae bacterium, assembly GCA_964547995.1. GTDB lineage: Bacteria > Planctomycetota > Planctomycetia > Pirellulales > Thermoguttaceae > CAZJRB01. Next base: position 2,421 of record CAZJRB010000217.1, read on the forward strand.
ATTGTGGGGGGGCGCGTCGATTCGCCGCCCACAATCTACAACGGTCGCGTGCTATTCGGGTCGGCGAATGGGTACGTATACTGCCTGCGCCTGAAGGATGGGTAACTCTGCTGGCGATTCCAGGCCGCACCCGTCGACCGGCGCCTGATCTGTTGCGACCAGATGGAATCGGTATGGCCGGTGCATGGCAGCGTGCTTGTCGAAGAAAACGTTGCGTATCTCGTTGCCGGTCGATCGTACTTCCTGGACGGTGGCATCCGTCTTTATGGTCTTGATCCCGAGACGGGGAACGTGGTGGTCGAGAACGTACTCGACGACCGCGATCCTATGACGGGAAACAGTCTCCAGACGCGTATCAAGGGCCTCAGCATGCCCGTCGCACTTCCCGATATCATGTCAAGCAATGGGGAAAAATTGTTCATGCGCTCGCAGATGTTCGATCTGAAAGGAAAGCGCGAGGAAAAAGGTGCCGATCATCTGTTCGCTCCGTTCGGGTTCCTGGACCAGACGGGCTTCCACCGCACCTACTGGATCTATGGAAACTCCTACAATGGGACCATCGGCGGATACAGGTCTGGCCGGAGCGGCATCGGGGGGCGTATTCTCGTGCGTGACAGCGATCGCGTCTACGGATTTGGCCGGAAGCCGCAGTATTTCCGCTGGGCATCTGCGTACGAGTATCAGTTGTTCGCCGTTGACGCGAAGCCGGTGGGACCGGCCGCGACGAAAGCCACACCCAAGAAAAAAGGTTCTTCTCCCTTTTCCGGGGTGAATTGAGCCAACGGTAGCCCTATTG
>CAZJRB010000218.1:0-3076 GCA_964547995.1 uncultured Planctomycetaceae bacterium
GTTCGATGCTAATTCAAACCACGGAGAATTCCAGTTCCAAGGGAATCAAAACACGGTGATTTGCCCTTCATCGTCAGGCCCACCAAAGCTCAAGACAATCGTCTGCGTGACTTCGTCGGCATCGAGCTTGATTTCTTCTTTAACACCAAGTTTCTTATCGTTGAAATCCTGCGTAAACGCAACGGAAGCCTGATCGCAGAGACACACTATTTGCTCTTCGGGTTTGGCTTCAATCAAGATGTCCGGCTCCGGCTTTTCGGCTCCGAAAGCTTGCGCAAGCGTCCAAAGACCGCTCAGCGCGCAGAGACCGAAGAAGACAACGAACGCGGAAAGTCGCTTGTTTTCTAACATAGGAACCGCCCCTCATGGTTTGTGGTGCGCGGGATCGCGAGCCACATCGAATGTCGGTTTCACACGACCGTGGCCCTCGACCTTATCGAGGAATACGCCCGCGATGGTGGTATTGAAACTGCCGCTCTTGTGCAGTTGAATCGTGTATCTGCCTTCGCGGATCAGGAAGCGCTGGTAGACGCCGCCACGAAAATCGTGGACCCTCGCCGTGGCAAGAGTTTTCAATTGCTCGAAGCGTTTTTCCCAACCCTCGGATTTGTGCTCCCACGGTTGAACGAGGGGCTTGACCGTGATGCGGTAATCGCGGAACCGGTTTTTGCTTTTGTGTCCATCTTTATTCATAAAATAAAGCGATAAGACGTAGATGTCGTCATGTCGGGAGTCGCACCCGTTGAGCGCCAGGTCGATGTAAATATGCGGGCCGGACCAGGTGTGGGGGTACGCCTCCGCATGGTCGTCCCATTCGGCATGGCGGCGGTTCTTGGGCTTGTTGGCGGAACGGTCCTTTGGCGGCAGCCGCAGCACTTTGGGGTTGTCCGTGTAGAGCCAGTGAAGCCAGTTGCGCAGGCTGTCGTCAACCGGTTCCGGCGGCGGCGGGGGCGGCTTCATTCCCTTGATCCTGGCGAGATATGTGCCGAAGTATTCGCCTTGTGTCACCTTGAATTTCTTGGTGTGTTCGCCGATATATGGGTCGCAGTCGATGCCGGCCCATATCGCGCTGCCGTGCTTGTCAAACGGACAATTCATAGCACACAGAACGTACGCCCAATTGCCGTAGTTGCCGATCCAGTCGCCGATGGTGACCCAGTCCTCGCCGAGGTAGATTGCCTGCGCGGCGTCTGGGGACACGAGAGGATTGCCGGGAGATTCGGGGTTGTCCGGGGGCGGCGGGGTCTTTGCGATCGTGGCAAGGCGGTTCTTGAACAGACGCGAGGCGGGCCTGGCAACGCCGGAAGCAAGCGGGGTGATCTTTTCCAACGGAATCTTCGGCGGCGGATCGTCTTGCGACGGGGCTTGAGGTTCCGTGTCGAGCGGCTCGCCCGGGACTCCCATCAGACCTCCGCCGTAACTCGACACCAAAACGCCGCCCGACGGGTCGGGCACCAGCCGATAGATAAAATCCTGTTTGACGTTTTTGACTTTCCTGAGCTTTTGTTTCTCGGTCTCAAGCACCCACAACCCCGAGCGCCACGTGCCCAGGTAGATATGGTCCGCATCCTTAGGGCAGACGGTCGTGATACGCCGGTCGGGCAGGATTTTGACGATCTCTTTCCGGTCGGCCAGCTTCGAGTCTTTGGGCACGAGCCACGTCGTGGATTGCCAGCGGCCCGGATCGAACACGGTGACGCCGCCGCGGCCGCAGAGCCACACCTTGCCGGCCCGGTTGAGGCAGAGATCGTTCAACTCGTCACTGACCAGCCGATATTTTGGTATGGGGCGGATCGCGCCCAAGGCGTCCATCCGGGCGGCGCCGCCGAGGTAGCCGGCAAACCAGATCCGGCCCTCGCGGTCCTCGGCCATCTTGACAATCTGGTTGAAAGGGAGGCCGTCGTCTTCGAGCAGCGTGCGGATCGTGCCATCCGGTTTGATCTGCGAGACGCCCACTTCCGTGCCAACCCATACGGAACCGTCGGAAGCGGCCAGGATCGAATAGACGTGCCAGCCGCCCAGGCCGCAAGAAGGATCGATCATGCGCCAGCCGGTTTCATCGCGGACCGCAACGCCGTGTCTGCCCGTGCCGACCCAGAGCCGGCCGTGGGCGTCCTCGGCCATGGCGTAGCAGTAGGCATCGGACGGGCCGGCGACGCGTTTCGCCCCGCCGGGACCGATCCGAAACAGCGAGTTTTCTTCATCGCCCGCCCATACCGAACCGTCTCGCCCGGCGATAACCGCGGTAACGAAGCCCTTGCCCAAAAACGGCTGTTTGGACCAGTCTATTTGTTCGGGCGTTTTCGCTGCCGGGCTCTTCTCGGGCAAATCCCGCTCGGCAGTCTGCTGATCTTGCGCTTGCGATGCTGATTGCGACAGAAGTACAAATAGCAGGCCGCCCGACAAGAGCGAGCGAAAAGGAATCATGAGAACACCCCTGGCTCAAGGTGAAACGCCAGACCGCTCTGGTATAGAACCAACGCCCTGCACCCGTTCACCGCCAATCATCCTACCAGTTCCCACCCTTGATAGCAACAGTCACCCCCATGCGAATGGGGGGCAATTGTCTTCTCGGTACTTGAAGCAACGGGGCAACGGGCGCAAAAAGATGGGGCCGAGCCCCAGGGGGGAGGGCCCGACCCCAGAGATAGATTGTTGCTTGCCCCGTCGTTTACTGCTCTTCCTTGTCGAACGAGGCGTCGAACGCCCGGCCGCTCGATTCGAAATCGACGCCCCGGACGAACTCGCAGGCCTCCTGGGCCCCGTGGTCGCGGTCCATGCCGCTGTCTTCCCATTCCACGGACAACGGGCCGGTGTAGCCGGCGTCGTTCAGGGCGCGGATGATCTCCTCGAAGTTCACCCCGCCGCGGCCCAGCGAGCGGAAGTCCCAACCGCGGCGCGGATCACCGAAGTTGAGGTAACTCGACAGGATGCCCGAACGCCCGTCGAGCGTCACGATCCCGTCCTTCATGTGGCAGTGGTAAATCCGGTCGGGAAATCTGCGGATAAACTCGACCGGATCGACGCCCTGCCAGATCAGGTGGCTCGGGTCGAAGTTGAAGCCGAACTCCTCGCG
>CAZJRB010000219.1:0-2813 GCA_964547995.1 uncultured Planctomycetaceae bacterium
CGAATTCTAACAAAACCACCTCAAACCACCGACACTAAATTCCCGCACGATGCTTGGCCAACAGGGCTATCGGCTTGCCGGCGGCGGTCTGCACCGCCAGGATCGAAACCTCGGGATCGGCCGGCCCGCACGGACCGATGTACTGCGGGTTCTGATAGCCCGGGTGCATCATCGCGCGGACGTTTCGCCGGCCGGTCGGGTCGGTGCCGATGCAATCGGGGCGCCGGATAAAGATGCGGCAGTGTGTGCCCTCCGGATGATCCTCGCCCGACCACCCGATCTTGGCGGGTCGAAGGTTTGCCGCCGCTTTCTCGATACACTCGACCAGCTTACCCGGCAGGAACTCGCTGTACGCGGGATCGACCTTGGTACCCAACGCACTGATGACCGATCCGCCCGCGTGCGTGTGCGTCGCCGAGATCATCATGTTCTCGGTGGGGATTCCGGTCGCCTTCGATGCCGCCGCTTTCACCTTCTCATCCATCGGATTCGGGATGGCAATCGTGTCGACGACCATGAGGACCAGCTTCTTCGTGCCGTCGTCAAGTACGAGGCAACGAGCAAAAAGCGGATCGCTGACGCGAGTGGCCGACCGGCTCAAGAAACCTCCGCAGACCAGCACGGGGAACTTCTGCGGCGTAACTTCAACCTGTGCGGTACCCGCGCGCAACTTCCGGCCCTTGGCCGATTCAGCGCCCCGGGCGATTGCCGTCGGCAGCACACCGGCGAGGCAGCCTAGCCCGGCAACGGACGCTTGACGGAGGAATTCACGACGATCGGCAAGATGACTCATGGCAGCGTTCCTGGAAGTCGGAAGGCGGGTAGAAACCGAGTTTGTTGCAGCCTTCTTTCATGTACCCCATCCGTCAGGATCGTTCACACGAACTTACTCAGGTTCAGGCATCTCAGGTTCTTGGCGGCTTGCTCCAACGCCCTCTCCCCACTGTAGAATGCAACGTCTTGCCGATCGTGTCAAGATGCCTTGGGATTTTGGGCCGGCCCAACATGACCCAATCCGGCGTCCCATAGGCTTCGGCTCGTTGCACGGCAGCACGAAAGCAGGCAAAGACGTTCCGGTAGTGACTGGACTTCAAGCTCCGAACGATGTAAAACTAGAAGATGTACTCGATTCCAAATAGCCGCGACGCCGTGTTGTTGAAGGAGATGTCCGTATGAATCGCCCGCTTTATGTGCTTGCTGTTCTCGTGATGGCCATGGTTTGCGCCGGTCCGGCCCGGTCGGCCGACCGGGCACCGAATGTGGTCCTTGTGTTTCTCGACGATTCGGGCTGGGCAGACTTCGGGCCCTTTGCCGAGACGAAGTACGAAACGCCGAACGTCGACAAGCTGGCCAAGGAGGGATGCTGCTTCGACAACTTCTATGTGCCCCAGGCGGTCTGCTCGGCATCGAGATCGGCCTTGATGACCGGGTGTTATCCGGGGCGGACGAAGGTGTTCGGCGCCCATGCCCCCCGCCGGAAATGCCTCGATCCGAAGTTCGCCACGATGGCCCAGGTCCTCAAAACAAAGGGCTACGCGACCGCCTGTTTCGGCAAGTGGCATCTGGGCGACGTCCCGGAACAGCGCCCGCTGGCCCGGGGGTTCGACGAAAACTGCGGCCTGATGTATTCCAACGACATGTGGCGCCACCACCCGCAGAATCCCGGATTCTGGGGAAAGTACCCGCTACAGTATTGGGACGCCGGCAAGGTTGTGATCGAGGACGTTACGGCCGAGCAGCAGCGGAACCTGACGACCTGGTACACTGAGCACGCCGTCGATTTCATCAAGCGCAACAAGGACAAGCCGTTTTTGCTCTACGTGCCCCACTCGATGCCGCACGTGCCGATCTTCTGCAGCGACAAGTTCGAGGGCAAGTCGGGCGCCGGGCTCTACGGCGACGTGATGATGGAAATCGACTGGTCGGTCGGCCAGATCGCGAAAGCCTTGAAGGACGCCGGTGTGGAGAACGAGACGATCTTCGTCTTCACGTCGGACAACGGCCCCTGGATTTCCTATGGCAACCACGCCGGCAAGACACCCTACCGCGAAGCGAAAGGGACCGGTTTCGACGGCGGCATCCGCTCGGCCTGCATCATCAAGTATCCCGGCCACATCAAGCCGGGCACCCGTTCGAGCACGGCTTTCTGTTCGGTCGACTTGCTACCGACCTTTGCCCGGCTGGCCGGCGCGGAGTTGCCGAAAAACCCGATCGACGGCCGCGATGTGTGGGACATCATCACCGGCAAGAAGGACGCCGAGAATCCGCACGAGTACTACCCGTTCTCGACGGGCCGAACTTTCGAGGGTGTAATCTCCGGCGACGGCCGCTGGAAGCTGCATCTTCCGCACGGCTACCGGACGCTGGTCACGCCCGGCAAAGACGGCAAGCCGGGGCGCTACGCCGGCAAGAAGATCGAGCTGTCGCTTTTCGACATGAAGGCCGATCCGAAGGAGCAGAACAACGTGATCGACGACAACCCCGAGGTGGCCGCCCGGCTCAAAAAACTCGCCGAACAGCACAAGAAGAGCTTTTACGGCGGAAAGTAGCATCGTATGACCATGCATCCTCGTTCCCATGCCCCGACGCTCTGCGACGCCCGCGAAATGTTCGATCCACGAGGAATACACAGCAATAGAACGTTACCCAGAATGCCCAAAAGGGTCCTGGCCCCTTTTTCGTTCCGGGACGTAAGTCCTTATTCCACAACGACTTACGGCAACCGGAGACCCGGGGCGACGCCGGGATTTTCCGCTTTGTGCGGCGTCGTAAACTCTTGGCCCACAATGGGTTACGTCATGCGCGGCCATGCT
>CAZJRB010000220.1:0-2546 GCA_964547995.1 uncultured Planctomycetaceae bacterium
TAACCCATTGTGGGCCAAGAGGTTACAACGCCGCACAAAGCGGAAAATCCCGGCGTCGCCCCGGGGCTCCGGCTGCCGTAAGTCGTTGTGGAAGAAGGACTTACGTCCCGGAGCCGTTCGGCTCTTTCGGCGAGGTCACGGGCTATATTGCGTCGTCGGCTTGATCAAGATGCGTTTTCCCAAGTGCATTTTGCCGCAGCAAGAGGTCGATAATTCCAAGAGAATCTATTGATCGTCCCCAAAAGGAACGCACCGTGAAGTTCCAGTTTCTGGGAGCCGCCCGCCAGGTAACCGGCTCGCAACATTACGTCGAGGCCGACGGGATCAAGCTGCTGGTCGATTGCGGGATGTTTCAGGAACGGCCGTTCCTGGAACGCAATTGGGAGCCGCCCATGGCATACGCCGGGAAGATCGACGCCTTGCTGCTGACGCACGCCCACGTCGACCATTGCGGTCTGGCCCCGCGGTTGGTCCGGGAGGGATTTTCGGGTCCCGTCTGTGCAACCTCGGCGTCGGCCGACGATTCGTTTCTGCATGGGGTCCCTCCCCAAGTATTCTCAAGCGGTTTGCGAAACGCTTCGTACGATGGCTCTCCGAGGCCGTCGAGCGATTGGATTTCACAGCGACGGCCTCGCAGCGCCATCGTACTGCAGCCGGCTAAAATGTTACCAACATTCGACTTTGGTTCTACCCGATCCCAACATCCGCGTCAATCAATCGCTCCGGGGCGTCGAACCCGGCAGCCCGGTGCTTGTAAACGACCCGTCCCGGACGTATGATGCACCGAAAGGAGCCCCGTGATGGTAGTGAGAATCTTGTTCTTGTTGGTACCGATTATTGTGGCGGCGGTGCCCATCTCGGCAGAAGAGCCCCGGCCGATTGCCGTCGTTCCGCGTCCGGCGAAGATGAAAATCGGCAATGGTGAATTTGTCTTCAAGCCGAAAACGGTGATTCTCTTTGGCCAAGACGTCCGCAACGAGGGCGAGTACCTGGCCGAATGGCTGAAGTGGGCCACCGGCTTGCAGTTTGATTTGAAACCGGCCGCCGAGAAACCGTCGCAGGCGGGCGCCATCGTGTTGCGTACCGACCCCGACAAGAAACACCTCGGGGCGGAAGGCTACCAGTTGAGAATCCTCGAGGACCGTGTGCTGGTCGAGGCACCCACGCTGGCCGGCGTGTTCTACGGCTGCCAGACGGTTCTCCAATTGTTGCCCCCTGTGCCGGCCAATCAGGAGAAAACCGAAGGAATCGAATGGACCCTTCCGCAGTTGGAGATCGAAGACCAGCCCCGATTTCCTTGGCGTGGGCTCATGCTCGACACCGGCCGGTGTTATTACCACCCGGATTGGATCAAACGATACATCGACCGGCTGGCGTACTACAAGATGAATCGCTTCCACTGGCACCTGACCGAAAGAGTAGGCTGGCGGATCGAGATCAAGAGGTATCCCGAGTTGATCCGCCACGGGATGCACAACACCGACGCCGACAAGAAGCCGCTTCCGGAAGGCAAGACCGTCCGCGAATACTACACGCAGGACGAAATCCGCGAGATCATCGCCTACGCCAGGTTCCGCCACGTGATGGTGATTCCCGAGATCGAGATGCCCGGCCACTCCCGGCTGGCCACCGAAACCTATCCGGAGATGTTGGCCTGCGTCGATCTCAACGGGCGTGTGCCCGGGCACCTGGTCAATCGCGCCTTCTGCGCCGGCAACGACAAGGCCTATGAGTTCATCGACGGTGTGCTCTCCGAGGTGGCCGAGTTGTTTCCGGCGCCCTGGATTCACGTAGGTGGGGACGAGCCCTTGATGCAATCCTGGGCGGTCTGCTCCCGCTGTCAGACGCGAATCAAGACGGAAAAACTCGGCAACGTGCATGGGCTTTACAACTACTTCATCAGACGGGTCGAGAAGATCGTGCAAAGCAAGGGGAAGCGGCTCTACGGCTGGGAGGAAGTGGGCGGCGCCGGGCTGTCGCCCGGGGCGACGATTCAATCCTGGCACGGCACCGGGCCGGGGCTGGCCGCCGCCGGGCGCGGGCAGGACTGTGTCATGTCGCCTGCCAGTCACTGTTATCTCGATCAAAGCTACGGCCGGGTTTCCGTGGCCCGGTCGTACTCCTTCGAGCCGATCCCACCCGACCTGCCGGCCGGGAAGGCGCGGCACATCCTCGGCGTCGAAGGCCCGATGTGGATGGACGCTTGGCGGAACTGGGCCCAATACCGGCCAAGGACCGGGACGCTGGCCCGCGTCGACCACCAGGTGTTTCCGCGTCTGATCGCGCTGGCCGAGGTGGGTTGGTCGCCGAAGGAACTCCGCGACTGGGACGACTTCAAGCATCGCATGAGCCTGCACGCCGGTCGGCTTCAGCGGTTGCATGTGAATTACTACCGTGACCCGGCGATCTGGCCGCCTGCGGCTAAGGGCCGATAGGCGGCCAAAGATCGGTCGAGAAACATCTTTCAGCCCCGAAGGGGCAATAGGGGCTCACCAGCGACGCGGGCCGTGCCCGGTGCATGGTTCCGGCGATGGGCCCAGCCGCTC
>CAZJRB010000221.1:0-2498 GCA_964547995.1 uncultured Planctomycetaceae bacterium
CCCTTACATCGTCTACTTCAAACATCTTCCCGCCACCCTAATCCCTGAATACCCTATTTTCTATTGTTGCCACCAGCCCGGCTGCTCCAAACAGCCGGGCTGATACGTCTGATGCGCCGGAGGCTTAACCCTTTTTTTTGAACATCTTGCGTACTTCGCGTTTGCCCCGAATCCGCTCGGGCAGAAAGTGCAGCTTGCCCTTGGCCAGCAAACCCATTCCCAGCTTCGTGCCGCTGAACAGGTCCATCGAGGTGAGCTTGTAGCGGCCGACCATCCCCAACTCGAACAATCGGCCGTGGCGGCGGACCGAGTGCAGCAGGGCCTTGTGAAACTTGACGACCTTCGGTTCGGCGGGCGGAATCCCCGCTTCCAGGCTCATCCGGCGCAGCGTGTCCATCAGGTGGGCGATATCGATGTCGTTCGGACACCGGGCCGTACACGTCTGGCACGCGGCACAGACCCAGATCGTCTTCGACCGCAGCACCTCGTCCTCCAACCCGAGTTGCACCATTCGCATCACCTGGTTGGGCATCAGGTCCATGGCGAAGGTCAGCGGGCACCCGTTCGTACACTTGCGGCACTGGTAGCAGAGCGAGACGTTCTCGCCGCTTTGGGCGTTCACGTCCGCCAGAAACGCGGAATCGGGCCGGACGGGGGCCGTCTGAGTTGAAATCAGACCGTCGGACATTGTGAAAACAACTCCTCCCTATAACAATGCCAGGAATTCCTCGACCGTAAGGCGGGCCTGCTTCAAGATGTGCGCCAAAGTTGATCGCTTGACAGGTCGATGAGCGGGAACCGTGAGCCTCAGGACTTCGGTACGGGCATGTTTCTCGAGCCGAATGTGCGACCCACGCTGACGAATCACGACCCAGCCGTTTCGTTGCAACGCGTTAATAACTTGTTCGTAGCCAAGACTCGGTACTTTCGTCATACGGTAACTTCCACAACCTCGCTTCCGGATGCGTGCGCAATATCATCTTCCGCGGGTTCAAGGTAAAGCTCGATCGCTTCCTTGATGTTCTCCAAAGCTTCTTCTTTGGAATTCCCTTCACTGATGCACCCGGGCAGGCTCGGAACGTACACCGTATAGCCGCCTTCCTCACTTGGTTCGAAAATAACCTTCAATCTCATTTTTTCCCACCTGCCAGTGCGAACCCTATTTGTTTCCAGAAATACCCGCCACCGGGCAGCGAAATGCCGGGACAACCCCAATTGTCCAGTCACCGATCGTTCAATTATACTCATAGGATGCCCCGACGGGTAGGCTTCACAACCGCAATTTGGCCGCCCGGGCGGTGTTCTTCATCAACATGGTAATGGTCATGGGCCCGACGCCGCCGGGGACGGGCGTGATTTTGGCCGCCACTTCCTTGACCGGCTCGAAGTCGACGTCGCCTTCGAGAATGGCCACCATCCGGTTGGGGTCCTTTTTGCTCGGTTTCTGGCCGACCCGGTTGACGCCGACGTCGATCACTGTGGCCCCCGGCTTGACCATCTCTGCGGTGACCGCTTTGGGGAATCCGGCGGCCACGATGAGGATGTCGGCCCGCCGGGTGTGCTCGGCCATGTTCTTGGTCCGGGTGTGGCAGACGGTCACGGTGGCGTTTGCGCCGGCCTTCTTCTGCAACATCATGATCGAGATCGGCTTGCCGACGATGTTGCTGCGGCCGACGACGACGACCTCGGCCCCTTCGGTCTCGGTGCCGCTGCGGAGGATCAGCTCCTGGATGCCGGCCGGGGTACACGGCGGAAACAGCTCCTCGCCGATCACCAGCCGGCCGACGTTGACCGGGTGGAAACCGTCGACGTCCTTGTCGGGATTGATCGCGTAAAGGACCTTGTTGTCGTCGATGTGCTTCGGCAAGGGGAGCTGGACCAAGATGCCGTTGACGGCGTCGTCGTTGTTCAACTCATCGACGAGCTTCAGCAGGTCCTCCTCGCCGGTCTCGGCGGGAAGCGTGATCTGCTTCGAGTTCATGCCGAGTTCTTTGCACGTTTTGTTTTTGGCGGTCACGTACGAGACCGAGGCCGGGTCTTCGCCGACCAGCACGGTAGCCAACCCCGGCACGATGCCGTGTTTCTCTTTCAGTTCGGCCACTTCTTCTTTCAGTTCGGCGCGAATGGCCTTGGCCACTTCCTTTCCGCTGATAATCTCGGCAGTCATGTAGGACTCCTTGTTGGTTTGTCGGCAAATCACAATTCGCGACGGAGAATTGTGATCGGGGTCATGTTTTTCAACGCCCCGCGAACCCCCGCACGCAGTGCGGGGGCTTTAGGGCGATGCTTCTTGACGCTCTCCGGACAATTTACAATTTGCAATCTTCAATTTGCAATTTGCAATTCCCCACCTCAGAACAGCCCCTTGACCTTCCCGGTCGCGACGTCCACGTCCACACGCCGATAAGCGGGATTCGAGCACGTTCCCGGCATCAGCGAGATATTGCCGGCCACCGGGCAGATGAACCGGGCCCCGCCGTAGGTGAGGAAGTCGCGGA
>CAZJRB010000222.1:0-2433 GCA_964547995.1 uncultured Planctomycetaceae bacterium
CCTTACACCCGAATCGCGGCCTAACTGGCCAGGAACTTACGAAACGGACATCTAGGCTTCTTGGCGTCCCCACTTCCACTTCCATTGCACCCAAGGCAAGTCACAAAGACAAGCCCTGCGACAAACAGTAAGCACGGAAACGCCACAATTGTGGGCTCTGAAGCCTCGACGCCAATAACGACCCTGTCAGTCATAACAGTACATGAAATCACCACTTTCTTTTACCTTTTACTCATGGAATTAGTGTTGGGGTAAAATAGTAGAACTTGTCATCTTCCGACGCGTAGTGATCCGTGGTTTCCTTTTGGTCTTCTCTTTCCCAAACCCGCACATCATACCACTCCAACCAGAACTGATCCCACCCTCCCGGGGGGGGAGGAAGGTACTTTGTGATCTCCTTGTCTCCACTGTAGAAGGCCCCCCGCGAATAACCACCTGATCCTACTACTCTGCACCCCGTAACATCTGCAAGAATCTGCGGCCAAGCATTCTTGGCAATCCCTGTATTGCACCCCCCCAATATGATTGTGCATCTACTACACCAAGGAAGTTTTTTTAGTTCAACTCCGACTTGTTTTACATTCCCGGCGGTGATGACGTTGATATCATAAGCATTAGCGGGAAATTCGACGTGTGCAATTCGGGGCGCCGCATCTTCGCCTTTGGGGATCGGGCCGCGTGAGCTGTGTAAATATTGCCGTTTCCAACTCCCGTGGCCATCTATTTCCAATATCCTTATACATACATCGCAGTTCCGAATCGACACATCATTCCGTAATCTTTGGCTGCCCTGCATTCTTTGGACAATTGAAAAAGATTTCGTTAGAATGTCACCCAGGTTTTCAGTCTCGGCTATAGCCATGCCCAGGAAACCGCGGAAGAATCTACCTCGGGCGCCTATACGGCTCATGTTTACTTCGGAGATGCGTACTTCTCTGAAATCCAATATATTCTCTTCCTCACCAAGCTTAGACTCCGCAGGCGCTACCAGTATGTGTATGGGAAGTTGATCCCGAGTACCAAATGGATCGACTAACACACATGGCCGATTGCGGACAAATCGATACAAGTTGGAGTCACCCGCAAGATATCCAATCGGATCCCGGCCGATGAACTTTCCTAACTCTGCATGGTAGTATCTTGCCCGGTAGTAGTAAAGGCCGGTTTCTGGGTTGTACTCGCGGCCGGTGTAGAGGGTTGTGTTGTTGTAGTCGGAAACACCGTCGGCGTCGTCGGTGAAATCGGCGTCGAGAATGGTGACGACGCCGTACGGGGTGTAGAGGTAGCGTTCGACGGGCTGCCACTCGAAGACCTCCGGTTCGACTTCCACCTCCCCGATCAACGCGGTGACGTTGTAGTTAGCATCGGCAAGGTAGAAGACGCGCTGTTCGTCCGCGTCGCGGAGAATGAGCGAGTCGATGTAACGCGGGCTCCAGACGTTTTGGTACGTGGGCTCGATCGAATCGGCGACCGGGGCTTCGCCGCCCTCAAGATCGTCCTGGCGGGTTTCGATCACTTGTTGGCCGCTGTGCAGGTAATGCTCGCAGGCGTCCACGCCGTCGGGGCTGCCAGGGCTTTGGGAATCGTAGATCTTCAACACCCGCCGGCCGGTGCCGTCATACTCGAACTCCGCGACGACGTGAGTGCCGTCCTTGACCTCCACGAGCCGGTTCCAGGCGTCGTACTTGGCCGAAATGCTGTTGGCCAGGTCGCTCGGCTTCGGCAGCGTAATCATGTTGCCGGCAGCATCGTGGACAGGATCGGCCCACGCAGTTTGCCCCTCGCCTTCGCTGATGGTCCCGGTTTCGTTGGCCTCATTGTGAGCACGGGTCTGTTCGAGTTCGTTGGTGCCGTTGCCGTCGGCATCTTCATCGAACTCCGACCAGTTGCCCGTTGCTTCAAGGGTCCAATCCTGGGCGAAGTTCTCGGAGTCGGCCTCAAAGCCATTTTTTCCAGAGTTAAGGTCGCCGCGGTCGGCGGCTATCAATTGATAGACATCATCGTAATCGTACAGCTCGTCGAGGTGAATCGGCGTGCCGAGGTTGGCTGCTACGTCGTTCTCCTTCCATGTGCGGTTGCTCGCGCGGTCGTAGCCGTAGAGGAAGCGGTCGGCGTCGGCGCTGGCGCCGTAGTCGCGCCAGAGATGATCGACGACGCGCCCGAAACGGTCGAAACCGCTGTACGAGTGGCTGGTGCCCGTGTAATCGAGCTTGACATCGGGCTGTTCGTAGTTCTCTTCAACGACGGTGCCGGCGCCGAGGTATTCGTAGGAGGCCAGGACGGGCGTGCCGCCGTCGTCCTTGATCGCTGCCAGGCGGGACAGGACATCGTCGGTTCCGCCAGCCGTCCCGGGTGCCGCCCAAAACCCGGGACAGTCAGACAGTCACCCTTTTTTCAGGGGGCAATACGAAACGGCGATTTGTCTTCGTGCTT